>JBNLGG010000028.1:0-50279 GCA_050305935.1 Cyclobacteriaceae bacterium
GTCTGTGCACGGAGGTATTAATATTCCGCTCAAATTACATCCGTTGGCAGCCATGAAACTGAGTTCCATATCTCCATCTTTTGTCTATTTCAAACAAGGAGAATTCCAGCAACTTGATCTTGGTGTGAACATGGTGTATGACCCAATATTAGTTGGACTCTGGTACAGAGGCATTCCGCTCCAGAAAAATTACAATAACAAAGCCAACCAGGATGCAATTATTGTTATGCTGGGACTGAATCTGAAATACCTGGAAGTTGGGTATAGCTATGACTTGTCGATTTCTGAGATAGCGGGAAATTCCGGGGGTTCGCACGAGATTTCCATTGTCTACAGATTCGAAGGACTAAATCCACACAAGGTGAGAAGAAAGGATAAATTCCTTCCCTGCCCCAATTATCCTCATTTCAAGAATTATAATTAGTTCCGTCTCTCCAATTCATTTGACTTTCTAAAATGTGAGCAAACCATTTCTATGGTGGCAGGGGGAAAGCCTCCTGCCAGAGATCAAATTTAAAAACAGGTAAAGGAATTTTTTTCTAATATTGGAATGATAATATTCCAATATCCATGCTAAAGCATTTCATTCCCTTAATCATATCGATCACAATGGGTAACTCCTTTGCCTATACTCAGGAATTGACACACTTCTTCGCTTCCTCACAATCCAAGGAACATCCTGCAGGGCTCGCTTTGTTTTCAATGGATTTGACAAACGGGCAAATAACTTTTGTAAAAGAATTTGACCAGGTGGCGAGTTCATCTTACCTGGGCATTAGCAGGAATGGAAATTATCTCTTCACTATCGACCATTTTCCCGGAAAAAGCCAGGGGGAGATTACCTCGTTTTATATTATTGATGGCGGAAAGGAGCTGGAATTTATCAGTTCCAAAGAAATTCCCGGAAGGGGCCCCTGCTATGTATCACAATCTGACAATGGAGATTACCTGATGGTTGCTAATTATTCCCAAGGAAATGCCGTCACATTTTCAGTGTCTGAAGAAGGCTTTATTGGCGATGTCGTTTCAAATGTTTACCATCATGGAAGCAGCATCAACAAAGAGCGCCAGGAGTCCCCCCACCCACACATGATCATTCAGGTGCCCAATAGTTCCCTTGTGCTGGTGCCGGATCTGGGAACCGATAAGATAATGATCTATAACCTGTCCGATGACGGAAATCTTTCCCCGGCGTTGCAGCCCTATTTGGAGGTTCCTGCTGGATCGGGCCCCCGCCACATTGCGTTCCATCCTTCCTATCAATATGGCTTTGTGTTGAATGAATTGAGCAACTCGGTTACTTCCTTTAAAGCTGATTTTGAAAAAGAAGAATTTGAAAAAATTAATACGGTCTCCATTTTACCTCCTGATTTTAGTGATTTCAATAAGTCGGCAGATATTCTGGTGTCCCCCAACGGGAAATTTGTATATGCTACAAATAGGGGCCATAACAGCATAGCCATTCTAAAAATTAATGAAGAATCCGGGGCTGTTAGCTTAGTTAAAACCGTGAGCTGTGGAGGCGATTGGCCAAGAGCATTTAGAATGGACCCGACTGGTAAATTTCTTTTGGTTGCCAATAAAAACTCCGGAAATATTGTTGTGTTCGCAATGGATGATCAAACCGGGGAATTAACCCCTGTATCCGAAAATAATCAATTCCCCGGACCGCAATGCATTCGGTTTTTAGACAAATAATATACAAATGAAACATGTAGTAATAATCTTTCTTTTGGCTATGTTGTCCCTGCCTTCCCTTTCCCAGGTTGCGTCTCAGTATTTCTATGTATCCTCTTATGATAGGGGCCATCCTAATGGTATAGCTCTTTACCGCCTGGATTATCTGAGCAGTAAAATATCCAAGGTTCATGAGTTTGATTCCGAAACCAATTCTGATTATCTGGCTATTTCGCCTAACAACAAGTTTTTACTAAGTGTCGCAATGGATGACGATACAGATGAAGGATTGATTACGTCCTTTTCAATAAATCAAGAAACAGGTGAGCTCCAATACCTTGACGAGGAAGCTTCCGGGGGGAAAGACCCTTGCTATATCTCAATAAGTGACAATTATTTTGCCGTGGTCGCGCATTATTCCAGCGGAAACATAACCGTTGCCTCCCTCGACCCGGAAGGGCGAATTTTTGAAATCGTTGAAAATATTGAACACAACGGAGCTGGACCCGATAAAGATCGTCAGGGAGAGCCTCATCCCCACATGTCGATCTATTATCCCAAGGGCAACTATATTTTTGTGCCCGATCTGGGATTGGATAGAATCATGGTATATAAACTTCGTGACAATGGACACCTGAAAGTTACCGACAATCCATTCGGCAGCGTAGCGGGAGGTGCTGGACCAAGGCATTTTGCTTTACATCCAAATTATCAGTTTGGCTATGTAGTGAATGAATTAAATTCTACGGTAACAGCATTTTCGTTCTCGAAAAAGACCAACGAATTAAAAGAAATCCAGACCATTTCTTCCCTTACAAAACCCTTTGAAGAAAGCAACTACCTGGCAGATGTGGCTGTTTCGCCAGATGGGAAATTTCTTTACGCCTCCAACCGCGGCCATGACAGCATATCGATCTTTTCCATCGACCAAAAAACGGGTCAATTAACGCTCATAAAAACAGAAAGCTGTCTCGGTCAATGGCCACGCGCATTTACTATTGATCCCACCGGAAAATTTCTCATCATCGCCAATGAACATTCAGACAACCTGGTGCTTTTTCATATCGATGAAGAAACAGGCTTGTTAAAATTCGCTTACGAAACTGAGAATTTCCCTGCGCCCAAGTGCATCAAGTTTTTGAATTAGTCCATACTTGCCTAACGAGATGATTCGGAATCCTTGTTTTTCAGCAATTCTTTTTCGCTGAAAATCTGACGATTTAATTCACTGATCAAATTGTATAATTATAGCTAAAACCATAGTTTTGCACCTTCCATTTTAAAATTCGCAACATGTCCGTCAAAAAAATAAAATCTGCCTTAATTTCTGTTTTTTATAAGGATAACCTGGAGCCCATTATTGATATTCTTCATAAAAACGGAGTTACCATTTATTCAACAGGTGGCACTCAGAAATTTATAGAAGGCCAGGGTGTCAGCGTTACACCTGTGGAAGAGCTGACCGATTATCCTTCCATACTTGGCGGCAGGGTCAAAACACTTCATCCTAAGGTATTTGGCGGCATTCTTGGTAGAAGAGAATTGTCGGATGACCGGGCGCAAATGGAAGAATATTCCATCCCGGAAATTGACCTGGTGATCGTTGACCTTTATCCGTTTGAAGCCACGGTCGCTTCGAGTGCGTCACATCAGGACATTATTGAAAAAATTGATATCGGTGGGATTTCACTTATAAGAGCAGCAGCTAAAAACTATAAGGACGTACTCGTGGTTTCGTCCATGAGCCAATACCAGGAAGTGGAATCAATCCTCAAGGAAAACAATGGCAGTACAACGATGGAGGAACGAAAGAAATTTGCTGCCTACGCTTTTCATATTTCTTCCCATTACGACACAGCGATATTCAACTACATGAATGCGGAAGAAGACATCAATGTGTTTAAAAACAGCATCAATAAAGGAAATGTACTGCGCTACGGGGAGAACCCCCACCAAAAAGGCGTTTTTTATGGCGAACTGGCTGAGATGTTTGATCAATTAAATGGTAAAGAGCTTTCTTACAATAACCTGGTGGACATTGATGCAGCGGTTAACTTAATCGAAGAATTCCCGGGCGAAACAGCTTTCGCCATACTTAAGCATACCAATGCCTGCGGGTGCGCGACTGGATCATCCGTGAAAGAAGCCTATCAAAAAGCCTTCGCAGCAGACACGATATCGGCGTTTGGAGGAGTACTGATTACCAATCAGGAAGTCGATAAAGAGGCCGCCGATGAGATGCACAGCCTGTTTTTCGAAATATTGGTTGCCCCATCGTTTTCAGAAGAAGCACTCGCTGTATTGAAGCAAAAGAAAAATAGAATACTGCTTATTCAAAAGATTGCCCTTACAGCAAAAAAACAATTTAAAAGCCTCTTGAATGGTGTGATCGAACAAGACCGGGATTTAGTAACAGATACCATTGAAAAATTCCAGGTGGTGACCAAAAAGGCAAGCTCTGAGGACCAAAATAAAGCGCTGGTATTTGCGAGCAAAGTTTGTAAACACACTAAATCAAATACCATCGTGTTGGCAAAAGACGGGCAGTTACTGGCAAGTGGTGTAGGGCAGACGTCAAGGGTAGATGCGCTAAAACAAGCCATCGAAAAAGCAAATTCATTTAAAATGGATCTTAAGGGAGCGGTGATGGCTTCTGACGCTTTCTTCCCATTCCCGGATTGCGTGGAGATAGCTGACTCAGCTGGAATAAAAGCCGTCATACAGCCGGGTGGTTCCATTAAAGACAGTGATTCCATTGATTATTGCAATAAGCACGATATGGCCATGGTTTTTACAGGAACACGCCATTTTAAACACTAAAAATAAATTAGTTAAATAAAGATTTTATCGTCTAATTTGTATCTTTCTAAATCGTAAATCTCCACATCCGTAAACAGTAACATTTTAACATGGGGTTATTTGATTTTTTTACCAATGACATTGCCATAGACCTTGGCACCGCCAATACACTTATTATAGCAAATGGAAAAATCGTTGTAGACGAGCCTTCTATTATTGCTATTGATAAGAACACCAATAAGGTATTGGCCATCGGCAGGGAAGCTATGCAAATGCATGAAAAAACGCACGAAAATATCCGTACTATCAGGCCACTAAAGGATGGGGTGATCGCTGACTTTCATGCTGCCGAACAGATGATCAGAGGTATGATCAAAATGATTGATACCAGTCGGCGATTATTTCCGAAATCGCACCGAATGGTAATCTGCATCCCATCCGGTATTACAGAAGTGGAAAAAAGGGCTGTAAGAGACTCAGCAGAGCATGCCGGAGCCAAAGAAGTCTATATGATCCATGAGCCAATTGCTGCTGCTTTAGGAATAGGCATCGACATAGATCGGCCAATTGGATCCATGGTGGTAGATATAGGGGGTGGTACAACGGAAATTGCTGTAATTGCCCTTTCGGGAATCGTGTGTGACCAATCCATTCGAGTAGCGGGAGATACCTTTAACAAGGACATCCTGGACTATATGCGAAGGCAACATAACTTATTAATAGGTGAAAGAACCGCCGAAAAAGTTAAGATCGAAGTTGGGTCAGCGTTGACCGAGCTTGACAACCCACCGGATGATTTTGAAATAAGGGGGCGGGATCTAATGACAGGTATTCCAAAAGTTATCAAAATATCATACTCAGAAATTGCGTTTGCCATTGACAAATCAGTGTCTAAAATTGAAGAGGCTGTCCTCAAAGCATTAGAGATCTCACCTCCGGAGCTTTCCGCTGACATCTACGAAAATGGTATCCACCTCACCGGTGGCGGGGCGCTCCTCAGAGGCCTTGATAAACGTCTCGCATTAAAAACCAAACTGCCACTTCATATTGCCGAGGATCCATTGAGAGCGGTAGTAAGAGGCACCGGATTTGCGCTGCAGAATTTGAATAAAATGAAAGCAGTACTAATGACCTAATGGATGAATGAACAGGCTATTCCAACTTATATACCGGTATAGGGCGTTTCTAATTTTTCTATTTCTGGAATTGGTATGTTATTGGTTAATGGTCAGTTCAAACCCCTATCACAGCGCTTCTTTTTTCCACAGTTCCAATCAATTGGCTGGAGGTATTTACAAAACCAAAGACGGGTTTACAGACTACTTTCAATTAAAAAAAATAAATACTGCCCTGGCAGACGAAAATGCCCGGTTACGGGAGAGGTACTTTGAACGTTCACAAACCATAATCGTCAGCAGGCAGATAGATTCCACTAAAATTCCCGACGTAAATATCGGCTACGATTTCCTGGCAGCCAAAGTCATTAACAACTCGGTAAACCATACGCATAATCACTTTACACTGAATAAAGGTGAAAAGCAGGGCATCAAACGGGGCATGGGTGTAATAGGGCCGAACGGAGTAGTTGGGATTGTTCGTTCTGTCTCAAATAATTTTTCCACGGCCTATTCCTTGCTCAACAACAAGGTATTTGTGTCGGCCCAACTAAAAAACAAAGAAACCCTGTGTACGGTCAATTGGAATGGAAAGGATCCCTATTTTGCCAGTGTATTGTACGTACCACGGCATGTTAAGATCAGTCAGGGTGACTCCGTCCTGACATCAGGATTTAATTCTATATTTCCGGAAAACATTCTTATTGGAGTGGTAGAGGAGGTTACATTAAGCGAAAATGCTTCTTTTTATACCATTAAAATGGCGTTAGCCAGCGATTTCTATAGTCTGTCTTATGTGTATGTGATAAACAATGACGCCCTCAAGGAAAAAGATGAATTGGAAGCTCTAAAAGATGAATAGCGGAAATTATATATCGGGCACCATATGGTTTGTGCTATTTGTTTCATTGCAAATATTGGTATTTAACAATTTCATTCTGTTTAATACGGCCTTTGCTTTTTTCTATGTGGGGATTTTGCTGTTTGCTCCATTTGAGATAAATCGCCTGTTGTACATTTTGATTGGTTTTGCAACTGGCCTGGTGATCGATATATTTGATGATACCCTGGGGGTACATGCGGCCGCATGCGTTGGCCTGACATTTCTGAGACCTTATTGGCAAAGCATCAACACGCCACGAGGAGGATATGAAAACGTCACCTTCCCAAACGTGAAAACATTAGGCTTTCGATGGTTTATCAGCTTCATTTTTCCTTTGATTTTCTTCCACCATTTTGTGTTGTTTTTTACAGAATCAGGAAACTTTTATTACTTCTTCTCCAAGTTGCTGAAAATCATTTCCTCTTCCGTTTTAACTTTTACTATTTTAGCATTGTATCAATACCTTTTTTACAAGAAGGAGCGAATCATGTAAGTTGCTTGATAGGATGATGTTACCAACAAAAGGATCAATTCATAGTCAAATAGTTTTATTCATAAGCCTGGACAGAATTAGAGTGAAACCATGAAGGAGAACCGAAAGTATACTGTCCAAATTGTCTTTATCCTGGTAGGAATAGTATACCTCGCCAAGCTGTTTGCCATCCAAATTACAGACGATTCATACAAGCTGGCCGCAGAAGATAATGTCATGCGGGCGGTCACGGAGTATGCCTATCGTGGGTTGATTTCAGACCGGACAGGCAAGGAGTTATTGGTATTCAACCGACCGGTGTTCGATATCATGGTTGTACCACGTGAAGCGGAAATTCAGGACACTGCCCTTTTCTGCGAATTGATCGGAATCAGCAGGGAAGAATTTGACAAAGAGGTAATTAGAATGCAGAAGGACAGAGGTTACAAAAGCCATCTGCCACAGGTGCTGATTAAAATGGTGTCTCAGGAACAATTTGCACAATTCCAGGACAGACTCATTGATTTTCCAGGTTTTTTTGCACAACCAAGGATGATAAGAGGGTATGGTCATCAAAGCCTTGCCAATGCGCTTGGCTATATTGGTGAGGTTAGCCAGCAAGACCTGAACAGGGACACTACAAACTACTATAAATCCGGAGACTACATTGGTATCAGTGGCTTGGAAAGATCATATGAAAAAATACTTCGCGGCAAGCAAGGCGTGCAGTTTAAGATGTTCAACGCCATTGGCGTGGTAAAGGGCCCGTACAAAAATGGAAAACTTGACACCGCATCGGTTCCCGGAAAAAACCTGATCAGCACCATCGACATGGACCTACAGAGGTACGGCGAAATGCTGTTGAAAGGAAAGGCAGGCGCGGCCGTGGCCATTGAACCGGCAACTGGTGAAATACTAAGCATCATCTCCAGCCCAAGTTATGATCCTGCCGCCCTAAGCGGAAGGAGTTTTGGTAAGAAATTTTTGGAGCTAACCCAGGACTCCCTGACCCCTTTGTTTAACAGGTCAGTGTCTTCCGTTTATCCGCCAGGTTCCACTTTTAAGCCCTTGCAGGCGCTTATCGCTTTACAGGAAGGTGTGATCACACCAAACGAGCAGATTTATTGTTCGGGTGCACTGGTAGGGGACCATGCTCCTCCGGGGTACTACGATGTGTTTAAAGGGATTCAAAAATCATCCAACAATTATTTTTACATCGTCTTCAGGAGGATTATAAACAGAAACCTGTCAGAGAATACATTTATTGATTCCAGGATCGGTCTCGAAAAATGGAACGGATACCTGAGGAGATTCGGATTGGGAGATACACTTGGGATAGATATTCCAAATGAAAAAGGTGGTACTATTCCCACACCTGAACTATACAACAGGATTTATGGTGAAAACCGATGGAAATGGTCAACTATCAACTCCATCAGCATCGGACAGGGGGAATTATTGATCAGCCCACTACAAATGGCCAATATGGCCGCTGCCATCGCAAATAGAGGATATTACTATGCCCCGCACATCATCAAGGAAATAGACTCTTTGGGAAGGCCACTGCCCAAATACCAGGTAAAACACGAGACAGGGGTCGACTCCACTCACTTCAAAACGGTGATAGACGCCATGGAAAGTGTGGTAAACCAGGGCACAGGAATCAGGGCGCGGATTGACGGCATACCTGTTTGTGGTAAAACCGGAACTTCTCAAAACCCCCATGGCGAAGACCATTCGGTTTTTATTGCTTTTGCTCCAAAAGAGAACCCGAAAATTGCCATTTTTGTCTACGTTCAAAACGCCGGTCAGGGAGCCAGAGCCGCTGCCTCAGTGGCTGGCTTGATGATTGAAAAATATCTTACGGGAGAAATAAAAAGACATTGGATAGAAGATTACGCACTTAAAGGTGATTTTATTTACTAATGAGAGAAGATAAAGGCATATTTCAGAATATTGATTGGATTACTGTTCTGATCTATCTCGCGCTGGTTTTGATCGGGTGGCTTTCCATCTATTCTACTAACTATGATGCAGAAAGTGGGAGAACCATATTTGACTTATCCATTAACAGCGGCAAGCAATTTTTGAGAATTGTTAGCTGTTTGCTAATCACTGTTGCCATTTTTTCAATTGATTTCAGAACCTTTGAATCACTTGCCTATATCTTTTATGGTTTGCTGGTGTTGCTCCTTGTATTTGTGCTTGTATTCGGGAGGGAAGTAGCCGGTTCAAAATCCTGGTTTGAATTAGGTTTTTTCAAGATACAGCCCTCGGAATTCGCAAAATGGGGAACTGCCTTGGCGCTAGCCAGATTTATGTCAGTTGTCAATTTTAAGTTAGACCGGTTTAGAAATGCCGCCGGAATAGGGGCCATCATAGGGTTGCCCATGATCCTTATAGTCCTCCAGGGAGACACGGGAACTGCCCTCGTTTTTGCAGCATTTGTGGTTCCGTTATATCGGGAAGGATTGAACCCGCTTTTAATAATTGTCGGTATTGCAATGGCGGTGATATTTATCCTTACCCTGTTTGTGACAAAAATTATCCTGGTTTTTTCAGTGATAGGGGTAATTTCCATCATCATTTTCTTTATTAAGAAAAAAAACTGGAAGAACATTCTGCTGGCTATAGTTGGTGGAGTGATGGTCATTTCTGTCATCTTTGCGGTGGATTACGTGATCACAGATGTTCTTAAACCACACCAACAAAACCGGATCAAAGCGCTGATAGACCCCGATTCAGATCCCAGAGGCTATGGCTACAATGTGATCAATAGCAAAACGGCCATCGGCAGCGGTGGATTCGCTGGAAAAGGATACCTGGAAGGCTATTACACTCAGCTTGATTTTGTACCGGAGCAAACCACCGATTTTATTTTTTGCACCATAGGGGAAGAATCAGGATGGTTAGGCAGTCTGGTATTGATTAGTTTGTTTATTTTTTTGATGATAAGAATAATAAATCTTGCCGAGCGTCAGAAATCGAAGTTTGCCAGGATCTATGGATATACAGTTGGTGGTATATTTTTCTTCCATTTTATGGTAAATATTGGTATGACTATTGGATATTTTCCGGTTATTGGTATTCCTTTGCCTTTCATCTCTTATGGGGGATCATCGCTTTGGGGCTTTACCATTTTGTTATTTACTTTGCTAAAACTGGACGCACACAGGATGCAGATATTGGTACATTAACTTTGAAGGAATGAGAAAGGGGACGTTTGTTTTATTTGTATTGGTGATACTCACATTTTCAGCATGTGAAAAACCGATGGCGCCGGATTTAAAAAACATTGAAAACATAAATATTTCACTAAACGGATTTACCAGCGCTGATTTTAATTGCGATGCCAATTTTTATAATCCAAACGATAAGAAGATTACGTTAAAGCATGTCAATATTGATGTGAATGTCGATGGGAATTTCCTCACCAACATCGAACGGGATTACGAAATGGAATTAGCCCCGCTCAGCGAATTTACGGTTCCCGTGGAGGCTAATATCCCTTTTAAAAACATAGACCTTAACGAAGCACTGGCACTTTTTAAAAGCACCAGGCAATCAAAACTTCTACATTTCAAGGGAAAGATCAAAGTCAAAATGTACGGGATGAACTTTAGCATTCCGGTCGACCATCAGGAAAACATACATTTAAATTGATTAACCGGTTGGGAGGTTTTTGAAGCGGAGGTATTTTTTAGTATGTAATTTTTATTATACCACAATCTCATGAGAAAGACTCTCATTGTCGTAGCCCTTTTGTTTTTTTCGGCTCCTTTGTTTTCGCAAAAAATATTCAGCGAAGGCGATTTTGATTACAATAAGACATTTGCCCCCTATGAAGTTTCTTTGGTGGATGGCATTTCATCAAATGATTTTCTTCTGCTTGGAGAATACCAAAAGGGAGTGTTCAGGTTCTCAAGATTTGATGAATATTTTATCGACAAATGGTCCCAAGTATTGGATTTTGGTAAGGAAGGAGGTTTTCCTGCACTCATTAAATTAAATGACGAGGCACTTGTGTTCAGGTATTGGACCAATGACGGAAAGGCCACCGTGGAAATCCGCGGATTCAACATTGAAACCGGGGAATTAGTGCGAACTGCCTCAAAAGTGATTTTTGAATCGAGTGAAAAGGACGCCGACATTCAGCTAAAATTTTCCGAATCAAGGTCGCACTTCCTGGTGTATAGTTTCAATCCAGAACAATCCGCAGATATAATCTTTGATGTCTACTCCACCACTGTACTGGATAAAATCCGCTCTCACAATCTGCATTTGGATGTTGCTCGGGGAAAGAATCTTAAGCCATATCTGAATGACTCCGGGGAAGTATTTGTTGCGGTAGGTGATCCGGGCAGTTATACTATCGATGCCTATTATTTAAAACAAAACACATCGGCTGTAAAGCTAAGTTCCAATTTCAGTTTTAAGAGACCAGCCGACAGTTTTTCCGCTATGCGAATATTAAAGCAGAGTGAAAGCACCTACATGGTCGTAACAGCTGCTAACATCGAGGGAGAACTTGTGGGTATAAATGTGTCATCGTACAATGTTGTGCTTAAATCCCACTTAACTTCAAATACATTTGATATAGATCAAAGTTTTATCAGCGAAACGTATCAGGGAAGCGTATTTACATCTGAAAATCAAAAGAAAAAATATATTTCCACCCCTGACAAGCTAATCAACACTGATTTACAGGAAATCATCAAAGACACCAATGGCAATTTTACCCTGATATTTGAAATGCAAGAACTGCCTTCGACTTACCACGAGTTGGAAAAAGGCTTAAACTTTGGCATGAAATGGAAGGACCCCGAGGAGTTTTATTATAATTCCGAAGATATCCTACTGGTCAATATCGGCTCAGAGGGAATGATTAATTGGAAAAAAGCGATTCAAAAAACTCAGAGTTCAATGGGACACGGTTTGACATTGTCTTATCTGGCCAACTTAAAAAAAGATAATGAGCTTCAATTGGTGATGAAGGAATCTGCTAAAGGTAGCAGCCTGTTTTATTTTAATATTGATCTTGAAAATGGCAACACCATTTCCAGGCAGGGTTTCATTGATGACAAAATTGACATCAACAAAAATTACTGTGCATGGCTGAGCGATAATGTGCTGCTACTTTGTGGCTATAAACCGGGTTCTACAAAAAGGAAATACTATTTCGTAGAGTTTTAATATACTTGTCTTTCCAATGGCAGTGTCATACATCTCGGCCCACCCAGTCCCCGGGATAATTCCGAGCTACTGGTCTCCACCACTTCTACACCCGCTTCCCGTAATGCACGGTTAGTGAATTTATTCCTGTTGTAAGAAATTACCCTTCTCGGCCCGATGGCAAAGACATTTGCGCCATCATACCATTGTTCCCTCGAGGAAAAATCAGGATTTCCAGCGCCTGTTTGAATAACCTCCAGGTATTTTATTTCTTCTTTCAGGACGTCGGTGATAGATCTATTTATTACTTCCTTGTGGAGAATTACATTGCCATCACCATCCTCCCCATTCTTTCGATAGACATTTGTACGAAGCACAGAATCCATTGCATCAGGGTAAGTAACTACCAGGTTTTCATCGATAATGGTAAATACTGTATCTAAATGCATGAAATTGCGCCTCGGCGGCAGGTCGACTTCATATACCCTTTCCACCGATTCGTCCTTCAGCACTTGCTTTGCTACCAATTGGATCGCCTCTGTATCTGTTCGTTCGGAAGATCCTATTGCCAATGACTTTTTTGAAAGTACGATGACATCTCCACCTTCGATCGATGGAATATTGCCTTTCATATCTGCGGTAGGGTATATCTGCACGAAGCCATCTTTAAAGCTTTTATGGTTTTCAAAAATCAGCTTAATGAGGTTAGATTCCCTCTGCCTGCTGGAATATTTCATCTGACTACAGATTACTCCATTTTGAATGACGGCGGCAGGATCCCTCATAAAATACTGATTTGGACATGGCTGTATCAGATAATCTGAGGGATTCATTTTTTCGAGCTCAGGGCAGGTGAATTTATTCTTCAGCTCCTTCACTTTTATTCCGGCAATCAATATGCTCGCACATTCCGATGTGGAATATCTGAAAATGATGTCACCAATGTGTTTCTCAAGTCCATGTTTACCAAACTCGATCTTAAATATATCGGTCAGGATCCTGTCGTTGATTAGCACTTCCACTAAAAGGTCATGGAGACGATATACATTCGCTCCGGTCGTTTCCCGAATGAGATTAGTAAACTCATCGTGCTCCTTTTGCATTACTTCGAGGTAAGGCACATCTTCAAATAGGAGTTCAGCCGTATTGTAAGGCGACAAGCGCTCAATTTCAGGGCCGGGACGATGGGTTATAACTGTCTTTGGAGTACCAAATTCGGAATGAAGTGTTAATGACATAATTGTAATAATAAAGGCTACAATAAACAGCAATCAGGGTATTAAATCAATACGAGGGTCAAATAAATACAATTCACTAAGAAAAGTGCTTTTTTGTTAACAATTCTGAAATATTCTCAAGGTATTCTCTATCAATTTCATCAAATCCACAAATTTTTTCACTATCCACGTCCAGTATCAATCTGACCTCTTCCTTATCAAAAACCGGTACGACAATCTCAGACCTCGAAAGTGAACTGCAAGCTATGTGTCCCGGAAAACTGTCAACATCATCTACAACAATTGTCTTTCTTTCCTTCCATGACGTTCCGCATACACCTTTGCCAAACTTAATCCTGGTGCAGGCAATTGGCCCCTGAAATGGCCCCAACACTAACTCTGCCTCATCCACCAGGTAAAAACCAACCCATAAAAATGAAAAAGTTTGCTGAATAGCTGCCGAAATATTGGCCAGGTTAGCGATCAGATTTTCCTCACTTTCAATTAATGCTTTCGCCTGGGGAAGCAGTATTTCGTATTTTTTGCGCTTGTCTTCCGTTGAGGCGATGTGTAATTCTTCAGCCATTGTTCTTTTGATAAATAAATAACTGATCCCCAATAATATTTTCGCTTGATAACAAAGTAGCCTGCTTCAATACCGGGGCCTCTATTCCTTTTTTGAAAGTTGAGTTTGACTTAAAAACCCTGGCCTCGTCCCAAAAACCCAGGTCAATAAATGATTGAAGTGTTTTGCTTCCGCCTTCTATGATGAGGGACAAGATTTTCCTTTTATAAAGATCGTTCAATACCAGCTCCGGAAAATTCTCCTCATTCAAGGCAACAAAATCAAGATTCGCCTCCGCCTGGTTTTTCGTGAGGTTATAGCAAACCGTGGGAACAGAACCGTCAAAAACATTCGCCTTTATGGGTAATTCAAGATGATGATCCAAAACAATTCTAGTCGGGTGTTTTCCGACAGCATCCCGAACAGTAAGGGATGGGTTATCATGCAACACGGTATTTTTTCCCACCAGAATCGCATCTTCCTGCGCACGCCATTGGTGAACTAGTTGCCTGGAATATTCATTGGAAATCCATTTTGAATCGAAGTTTTCCCGAGCGACGAAACCGTCTGCTGTTTCGGCCCATTTTAAAATGATGTACGGTCGGCTATGATTGTGATAAGTGAAAAATCGCTTGTTTAAAGCCTCTCCCTCATCAGATAAAACACCTGTGGCTACCTCAATTCCACTGTTTACTAGTTTTCTGATGCCATTGCCCTTGACGATGGGGTTTGGATCCACATTGCAGATCACTACTTTCTTTACACCAGAAGAAATTAGCAGTTCGCTACACGGAGGGGTCAACCCGTGATGGCTGCAGGGCTCCAGGGTTACATACACCGTAGAACCTGGCAATAAAGATTTATCGCTGAGACTATCTATCGCATTTACTTCCGCATGGGCACCACCGTATTGCATGTGCCATCCTTCGCCAATAATTTTGTCTTCGTAGACAATAACACACCCTACCATCGGGTTTGGGCTGGTAGTGCCAAGACCATTCACAGCAAGCTCAAGCGCCCGCTCCATAAAAATTGTATCTTTGTCCGCCAATATTATAATTTCCGAATGAGCGCTCAATTTTTCGAAGAAGCTAAATCCCTCCACAAATATATAGCAAAACAATTAGCAAACCTTTATGACATGCAGGAAGCAAATAACATTTCCAGGACATTGTTGCTTGATTTGTTACACCTGCGGGCGTCGGATCTGCTCATCAACAAATCCCTCCAGCTAACAAAGCCTGAAACCGAAAAAATTCAAGATGCCATTAAAAGGTTGATGGAAAATGAACCTGTTCAATATATAACAGGCAAATGCCACTTCCACGGATTTGAATTTTTTGTGAACAAACACGTATTGATTCCCAGACCTGAAACCGAGGAATTGGTGAATCTAATTGTGAGCGGATGCGGAAAAAGTAAAAAAATGCTGGATATTGGCACGGGTTCCGGCTGCATTGCCATCTCGCTTTTCAGGCTTGTCCCGGATGCTCAGGTTGATGCTATCGACGTAGATAGGCGAGCGCTGGAGGTGGCAAGACACAATGCTGAAGCACTGAATGCCCAGGTCAATTTCATTGAGGTAGACATATTGGAACAACAGCAACTCGACGAAACATATGATGTCATCGTCAGTAATCCCCCCTATGTCCTCCATTCTGACGCAGAGAAAATGAGTCTGAATGTTCTTCAGTTTGAGCCCCACAAGGCCCTTTTTGTTCCCAACGACCAACCTCTGCTTTTCTATGATAAAATAGCGCAACTGGCATCGCAGTTTTTATCACAGGATGGTTTGCTTTTTTTTGAAATTCACGAAAAATTCGGACCTGAAATTGCCGAGATGCTATCCTCCTATGGATTCCAAAAAATCCATATTTTAAAGGACCTGCAGGGAAAAGATCGAATGGTAAGGGCTTCTAGGAGATAACCTCCCCGAGGACAAAATCATCTTCTGATGAAATTTGAAATTTTCCCTCTACATGAGAGATAATTCTATGAAGGTGGTCAACCTTAATTTTTTCACGGTGATGGTCTGGAAAAACTATGTCAAAATATTGGCCGGACACCTTTGCCAACACTATTATTTCCGCGCTGATGGGTAGCCACTTTTCAAATCTCCTCTTCCCTGGGATATAATATGAATGATTTTTAATGATGATATTTATTTTAAGATCCGAATACCTTGGCTGAATTTGAAACATCTCTGGTAGGTCCAGCCAGGTAAAAACATTAACAACATCACTTTTTCTCTTCATTAAATAGTCAAGACTCATGTCGATGGTAGTATCATCTTTTTCTAGTTGAATGACATCGATAGGATACTGGTAACTAATTTCATCTGTCAGTTCGTCCATGGCTTCACTCGAGCAAATGACTGCATCGACTTTTATACCACGACTGGTCAACACCTTGAATGCTCCCCTTCCGGCAATAATAATTGGGCTCCATTCTAAAAAAGACTCAAGCACAGGGAATTCAATGGAGTCGGTTTCCAGAATTACCAATGAACCTTCCTGGTTTTCCTTGACGACGTGGTGTGAAGACATACCGATTTGTTTTAAATTAATTGCAATTGAAGAACGAATTATAACAGCATGTTTTGCCAAATTGACAATCACCTGGTAATTAATTTATGACATTTTCAATATGTAAGGAAATTACTTTGTTTTTATTAATAAAATTCTAATTTTACATATTAGTCGTCATTTTTCGTCAGTACACATTAATTATTAAACCACATTGTTTATGAAAACTATTCTGGGTAGTTTTTGTGCAATATTTTTACTTATTTTTTTATCAACGGGAGTTTTTGCACAAAGCAGCAAATCGAAGAAATTATTATCGGAAGCAGAAAAATCTTTTCAGGATGGATCATATAGTGAATCCATTAAAACATGTAAAGGTATACTTACTGATGAACCGAATTATTACGATGCTCTATTCGTACTAGGAAAGAGTTATTACATGTTTGGAGAATATTCCATAGCCAAAGATCTCCTGTTGGCCCTTAAAAACAAGGCAGAATATCGAAATATTGAGGTAAGTTACTGGCTTGGTCTCACCTATAAAGCGCTTGATGAATACGATGAGGCTAAGCCTCTTTTGGAAATATATATTTCTAATTCATCGGATAATAACACAAAATTAAAAGCTGAAATTGAGCTGGATGGTATTTCTTTAGCGGAAAGTAGTACCCCGCCCGCCACGGACTTTAATTTTAAAAATGCTGGTGAACAACTAAATACCGCAAGAGATGAGTTTGCCGTCAGCCTGCTTCCCGTTAATAAAAAAGTTGTGGTATCCAGGATATCCTCGGATCAAAAAAAATCTGCCGAGAATGTGAAATACGCATACTCTCAACTCTGGATGAAAGTGGATGACGGTGATGAGTTTGACTTTTTAAACAGTGCCGAATTTGAGGGGTCGGGCACTTTTGATGACCCTCTTCAAAACTACTTTTTCACGCAATGCGATAATTCAGGGAGAAATTGCCGGTTAATGTGGTCAAGAAATGTGGATGGCATTTGGCTAAAAGCCGTTCCGCTACCCCAAAACGCATTTCCCTCCGGGTTTGAATACAAGGATCCCTTCTTGTCTGGCGACACGCTATTCTTTTCTTCAAATAAAAGGGGAGGAATTGGTGGAATGGATCTTTGGTTTTCTATCAGGAATAACCAGGGATTTTGGACGATCCCCGTAAATCTGGGAGAACCAGTAAACACCCCATTTGATGAAGTAGCGCCATTCGAAAATGGGAATGGTACCTTCTACTTTTCTTCTGACGGGCATCCCGGGTTCGGGCTTTTGGATGTTTTCTACGTGGAAGGTTTAAATGGAAATCGCACGATCCACAACCTTGGTCAGCCATTTAATTCATCAATGAATGACCAACATTTCAAAATTTACAATCAACAGGGATATCTTGCTTCCAATCGTGAGGGTGGAATCGGAGGATACGATATCTACCTATTTGAAGAACAAATTCAAAAGGTAGAAGTCGTCGAAGAAACCACCCAGGAGACGATGGATCAGCTCTACTCAATTCTCTTCAGTTCAAAGATTTATCAATTAAACCCAAAATTCATTGGCGACGAATACAAAAGTTTTGCAAATTTAAATACAATTGAAAGAACAGAAATCGAGAAACAGGCACAGGTATCATATGCAGAACTCACCGATAAGAAAATATCGTCCATTATAAATGACGATAAAATACTGCTAGCGTCGTTGAGCAAAGGTGACCGGTTTTTTGTTGATAGGATCGCAGCCGCATATTTTGAAAATGAAAAGGCTCTTGCGCTGAATTTAAGCGAAGAAGATATTGCCCGTTACAATTTGTTGACCACCCAAAATAAGCGGAAGCTCTTCCGGCTTTCACTAGCAGTCATTGATGATTTAAAAGGTGATTTCAATCCCCTGGCCAGGCAGACCACCCAAAAAGAAGAAATGCCAACACCGACTTTCAAGACTGCCGCTCCAATCGCCGAAGTGGAAGAAGAATCGGATGGGAGTAAAATTCAGGCATTTGACGAAAAAGAAGAAGTGGTCGCGGAAGTGAACACCGAAGACTCGGATGTTCCTGAAGAAAAGGTGGTCCCAGAGGAAGAACCAAAGTTGGCAGTAAGTGTCTTTCAAGAAAATATCTCTGAAGAAGTTACTGTAAAGGAAACAAAAACAGTTGAAGTTCAAAATCCGGAAAGAAGCTTCACTAGTAAGGAAGGTCAACAAAGCCAAACCAAAGACGAGGCTTTTACGAGCTATCTTGGTGTAAACAATTCAGTGGAATTTTACCAGAATTTGTCGTTTGTTGACAAAAAGAGGGTAGACAGAATAGTGGCGATTAGGCTGGTCAACGAAAAATATACACTCAATCCTGGTTTGAGCAGAATTGACAAGGACTTTTATTACACCTTGTCTCAGGCGGAAAAAGATGCGATTGATCGCCTGCGGCTCTACTTTAGATCCTGGAACAAGGACAAGGAGTTTGCAAATATCCAGGAAAGGGACTTACAATATCTCGCTTCCCTTTCTCCAGCAAAAAGGGACCAGGTAGCAAGAACAATTGTAAGAAGAGGAATTGGAGTCGATGAGGAAGACTTTATTCGCTTCAACAATTCCGACTGGGCCCGATACAAGACTTTTTCTGACAATGAAGTGACCATGATCAAAGATGTAGCCCAGTTACTCAAAGATCACGATCAGGTATTTGATGTCGCCTTGGCATATGCTACCCCAGGATATGCATTCAATAATAATTTAGCTTACAATGAAAAACAAAGGGTACCTGCCTCCACAGTAGTTACGTCAGATCCGGAATTAGTGATCACCGGAACAAAGCTGACATATGAGTCCATTTTCTTTGACCCCGGCGAATATGCTATCAGAAAAGAAGCAAAGGAAGCATTAAATGAACTCTACGAAATCTATCTACGTAACCCGGAAATCTCGCTAGCATTAGAATCCTACAGCTATGAAAAAGCCAACGAGCCCCAAAACATTCAGCTAAGCACACTTCGGGCGAATACCACAAAAAGTTATCTTGTTAACAAAGGAGTGCCAGATTATAAAATTTCAGTTGGAGCATACTCCTCAAATTATGATGGATCAGGCACTAGCTCGTTTCAAGGCTTGACTAACCGAAAATTGGAAATCAGCATCCTTAATTCCCCCAATGTATTTCGATCTGAATACACAACCTACTTCATCCAGCCAGGAAATACTCTTTATAGTTTATCCAAGGCAAATGACATGACTGTGGAGGAAATGATGGCTTTAAATGGGCTGGAAAATACCGCTCTGTATGCCTATCAACCGATCCGGGTCAAGAAGACAGCAACGCTGGATCGGGATTTTATGCTGGAATCTTCCGATGAATTAATCTATCAGGAAAATGAAACACCCGTGGAAGTGGTCAATACCTCTGAGACAACAACCAGCACAAACCAAAACAAAGAAATGGAGGAAGTGGAGCCAATTGAGGAACAAAGAGGTTCCAGTACCATGGTTATTGGTGTAAATGAGTCGTCAAAAGCTTCATTGACCAGAATTTATACCGTAAAAAAGGGAGAATCGATCGAAGACATTGCCAGGGAGTTTGGTATAACTGTAAATGCAATTATGCGGGAAAATGACCTTAAGAAACCTAAAGTCAAAAAAGGACAAAAACTTAGGATCGTTCAATAGAAGTTAAGGTATTAATTAGCTCCCCAAAATTAGAAGCTACAAGGTGGTCAGATGCATAATTGATCGACCACCTTCCGTCATTTTCCACTACAACTTCTATTTCTCCCCCCTTTTTTATTGAAAATCCAATTCGCTCTATCGCATGTTTTGTCCATTTGAGGCTGTTTCCGGTGCCTTTAATCTGAATGGATTTTTGATAAATTTCCGGTAGCGTCAATTTACCCGTAGAAAAACTGTAAGTGGAATCTTTTAGATTAAAGCAGGTGTTGAGTTGTCCGTTTAAAATCAATTCTTCATTTATCCCGGAAAAAAAAGACCCCTTTTTATCTATTAACCAAAACCTGTCAGCCGTTTGAATAGCGAGGCTTAAATCATGGGTAGAAAGCAGGATTGACTTATTCCATTTCTGAACTAATTGTTTTAGCAAGGACATTATTTCGATTTTGCTGGGAAGATCTAGATGTGAGGTAGGTTCATCCAAGATGATGAAATCTGTATCCTGTGCAAGCGCCCGGGAGATCATGACTTTTTGCTTCTCACCATCGCTTAATTCTCCAATATTCCGCTCGCTCAAATGTAGAATTCCTGTATCGGCAATTGCCCTTCGCACTACTTCATCATCTTCTGCTGTGCTTTTCCCCCACCAGTTTTTATAAGGGTACCTCCCAAATTCTACAATCTCATGCACCGTCAAATTACCAACCACAATTGGATCGGTAAGTACCACGCTAAGTATCTTAGATTTTTCCGCGCTGGGTAACCGAAAAATAGACTGGAGATTAAATTCAATACTCCCTCTTAAAGGATTTAGCAATCCCGAAATTGTCTTAACAAGAGTAGATTTACCAGTTCCATTTGGTCCTAATAAACAAACCAACTCTCCCGGCTTTAATCGCTCATTGATCGGTCCGGCCACTTCCTTTTTTTCATACCCGATATGTAAATCCTTAATTTCCAGCATATCAAAAAGAAGAATGCAAATTTCGATTTTTGACAATAACCCATATTACAATCGGGGATCCTATCAGCGCTGTGACTGCGTTGATTGGCAACACATATTGGCTTGCCGGTAGATGTGCAATTATATCGCAAAACAAAAGCAATGATCCTCCGATTAGAAAACATGCCGGAATCAAAAGCCGATGGTTGGAAGTATTAAAAATCGATCTGGCCAAATGCGGAACGGCAATTCCCACAAATCCAATTGGCCCGCAAAAACCAGTAATTACGCCGGTCAATAGTGAGCTAAAAATAATGATAAAAAACCTCGTTGATCGATAGTTAAGGCCCATACTCAACGCATAATTACGACCTGTCAATAGCAGGTTCAATTGATTGGAAATCAAAAATATTAAAACCGATACTAAAATCACCACCGCGCCTAGTAAGAACAATTTTTGATCATTCACACCACTGAGGCTTCCCAGGGTCCAGAAAAGAAAATCCTGAATTTGATCTGGCCGCGCAAAATATTGCCAGATGCTGATCACCGATAGCGCTATATTTCCGATCATAATTCCGACTAAAAGTAATACTATATTGTCCTGAATTTTGCTGGCAACAAAAAGTATCAGAAACATGATTGATGCGGCTCCTGCGCTGGAGGCAACAAAAATTAAAATGCCAAAATCAAGATCAATTTGGTTTATAATGTAGTTTGTAGCCGAGAAACCCGATGTCAAAAGCACCGCCGCTACACCAATGCTCGCTCCAGAAGTTATTCCTAGAACGGAAGGACCCGCTAAGGGATTTCTGAATAAATTTTGCATCATCAATCCACAAAGAGAAAGAGCCCCCCCTGCAAAAATGGCTGTAAACGCTTTTGGCAATCTAAACAGGAACAATATTTTGCCATAGGTTGAATCACTCCCTTCTTTTAATGACTCAACAACTTTTGCTAGCGGAATATACACACTCCCTATAGCCACATCCAGGCCGAAAAGAAGCAGTAGCAGAAGCAAAAAAGCAATAAAAAGAATCGCATGTTTACCGGACCTGACAATTGGTGTACTGCTCAAGACTTATTTCAGTTTTTCGTAAAAATAGAAATTGCGCTCGGAATTAATTTCAGGATGAAAAATCTCTATTAAATCCTCTAAAACGAGGTCTGGCCTGACGATGCCGGATTCAAAATAGTCGTTCCCACCCTCCGGGCCCACCCGAAGTGTATTATTAAATACCTGTCCCACTTTAAACGCATTAAATTCTTTAAACCTTGGGTCAAGGGTAGCCAAATCTTCCAGAGAAGTGAATCCGCTTGGGTTAATCCAAAAATCCGAATTCCCTGCCTGGTAAAACACAGCTTCTAAATCTGATTGGATACCTCCCATATTTTCGTCCTCCTTCCATGGATAATCTGCCTTAGCATCCTGAATAAGAATGCTCATATAACTTTTTCCACCAGGCAGCCACCAAATATCTTTGTAGGGTGCATTTACAATTACTTTTGGTTTTTCTGTGACCTGCTCTACCGACTTCTTTGAATTGTGATACCTTTTTTCCACCTCCTCAAAAATTTTAATTGCCTCTTCCAGCTTCCCGGTAATGGCCCCAAATACTTTTATCCATTCGGCGCGTCCCAGAGGGTGATCCTCCCTCCATTCCGAAAAGGGTAGAATCTCAATTCCGGTGGCAACTAATTTTGAGTAATGATCAAACTCTGAACTTGACATCCCCGAAATCAATACCAACTGTGGGTTCAGCACGGTTACTTTTTCAAAATCAATATTTTGCCCATATCCTACCTCAATGATCCTATTTTCGTCAATTCCTTTTTGAACCGATCTATTAAAAAAATACGATCTGTTCGAAACTGCTTTTACGATGGAGATTTTATCTAACTCTTCCAAAAAGGCAGCATAGGTGCTCGCCATCAAGGCAAGACTGTTAATGGGATATTTGATTACCCTTGCACCTCTGGCTAAGTTGACATCGTCCGTTCGGGTAAATTGATAAACGAGTGTATCCTCCGAATCCCGAAAAGCCGAAAAAAAACTGACGGTCGCTCCATTTTGCGTTTTTAAAATGCTGAATCCCTTCGCATAGGAAACCTCAACGTATTCGCCTTCAATTGATCCAGTGGACTGCTCATTTTTTGTTTTCGTACAGGAGTAGAGAAAAATGAAGAAAAGGAAGGGAAGTAGTTTTTTACCTGGCATAACAAAATGAATTGTGAACCAAAAGTAAAAAATAATATGCATTAAAAAAGAAGGTCGCCACAGTTGGGCGACCTTGAAACACACACAAAATGAAACACAAACTAACTAAACCAAAAACTTAGTTACTATCTACCACACTCGCAAAAATTTAATTGTAACAGTCTAAAAAAATATAATAATACAAATATAATATTTAATTTTTCAAACATATATGCTGGAATAGTCAAATAAAGTAACCGCATAGTGCAAAAAAAATCAAAAAAATTTCAGGGAAGGCGAATGTAAGACAATGTTTATAGCATAAAAGATTGAATATCTGTGGTTTAAAATTTGTCTCCTAAGAAAAAATTTTGTGCTATCGCCTGAATCGGTAGGTGTATTTTATCAGAAAAACATTGTCAGGAAATGTGTTTTTCAGCCCGTCTTTCATTTGAGAAAAAGAACGGTCAGTATTGACAGTTAGGTTATTTGTCCGTTCCTGTGTCCAGACGACATAAAATTCAGACCCTGGAATATACTCCCAACGGAAAACGAGATTAGATCTGAATTGGACAAAATTAAAATCTGGGTTGTAGAAAGAAAATTCCGCTGTGTTATCACCGTTTTCATCTATGGAGTACAGCTCATCTTGCTTGTTATAGGATATTTCATTAGCATAAAGATAGTATCGGTCTTCGAATGCATTGTTTTTTGGATCTGTAATCTTTTTGAAATTTCTGTACTTCCCCGAAGACATAAATGGCTGGCCCCAGAACTGTAGCGACATATTGGGCGTGATGATAAAGTTTGCCCGCGCCGACAATACCCATGTTTTTTGATCAATTTCGCCAACAACGTACCTTGGTTCACCACCTGCCTCCCTGGTTGTAACATACTGCATGGTATTTAAATTGGTATAGTATCCGGGTTCAAGACTAAGAAATAGGGCGTTAATGGGCTGGTAGTTGATTTCCACAGATGTCTCGATTGAGTTGCCCAGGTTTTGATCGCCATGCTCGAATTCCTGGCTAAACTCCAGTATCAGCTTCTTTCGCCGATCAGTAGATAGCCAATAGAAATATTGATTGCTCCCGGGGTACCTAATGGCGGGACCGCCCCGTAGATCTGCATTTGAAATGTTTGACCCATTCCTAACATATTCCAAACTCAACTCCCAAAAGTTTTTAAATTTAGAATGGGAATTGAAATTCAACCCCTTGTAAATATTCACCCCTCCAAAATCCCAATGCAAGTATCCATGTCCATCCAGACTAAATTGCCGGAATATTCCTTTAGGTTCGAGTGTACGGTAGCCGATCCAGGTCCAGTGGTTGATTTGGTCGGTATTGATTAAAAATCCGGCATCATTGACTTCATACCCCGGACTTCTGGTGATAATCCCTGTTTGACCCCTTATTTTTCCATAATTCTTACCGATCATGATATTGGATGTCCAACCCTCCAGGGAGGTTCTGGTAGAATCGACGTGTTCGTGGTGATTGTCCGGCCGCTGGAAAAATCGTTCCGCAGCCGTTTGGGTCTTCAGGATCGACGCCGGGGAGCCCTGCACATTGCTGTAGGATCCTTTGGCAAATAGGTAATAGTTTCTATCCTTCCAGTAATGTATCAAATCCAGGCCACCGGAATAGGCCGACTTTCTAAGAAATTCCAATTGTGGCTCGTCAATGCTGCGGTGTGTCGAGGTGAACATCCCGCCAATGACCGTATTGCCCTTGTTATATTCCCTCTGCATCCTACCGATCAGGTAATTGGTTAAAGGTTCCACCTTCTCTTTTCTTCTTTCTCCGTCGCGGTCTATGGTGGCATATTCATTGGCAGTCAGGGACTCGGAAATACCCCATGAAAATCCATTTCTGTTTTTACCTGTAATCTTAACCGCAGTGAGGATAGCCGTTTCTTCGGGAACATCAGCATATTCATTGTCCATCAAATCCGGGTAGTAACGTGGAGGTCTTCCCACGTTTCGCGAGTAAAAAAGCCGGTTTAGATTAAAGGATCCACCTGACCAGGACTCTGTAGGGCGAAAATCAAATAAATCTTTTCCTTCGATAAAAAATGGTCGTCGTTCATTAAAAAACAACCTATATGCTGTGAGGTTGATCTGGGAAGGATCTGCCTCCACCTGTCCAAAATCGGGGTTGATAGTGAAGTCTAAAGTTATCTCGCTTGTAAGCCCGACCTTCCCGTCAACCCCAACATTACCTGAAAATCTACTCCCATCATTGAAAGGGTTCCCTTCTTCAGCTTCACTTGTTTCATATTTTCCAACTACATATGGCATGATTTCCAATTGCTTTTGAGGCTTGATTCCTTTAATCCCTCTCAAAATCCCAAAATGCCTGACCCAGCCTGTTTCCTTTCTCGAAAAATACTGCCACAAAGATTGCTCGCTGTTTCTAAAAAATCGGCGCTGTACCTGTATCCCCCAGTTCTGCTCCTCCTTGTTGGCAAACCGAAGCTGGCTTAAAGGAATCCTAAATTCCGCTATCCAGCCTTTGTCATCAATACTTGTACCTAAATACCAAATTGGATCCCAGGTTGAATCCCAATCACTTCCGTCGTTGGACACATATTCGTCTCCCTTCACTCCGGAAACCGAGGCGGTAAATGAAAAAGCTGTCCGCTGGTCTTCCCGGCTATCAATGTTGATTTCAACCCAATCGCCTTCAAAGCCATCCCGTCTCGACATGCGCTTAACTATTTTATCAGGATTATCATCGAACGCCCTTATCAAGACGTAGAGATTTTTATCATCATAGAGAATTTTAAATAAGGTGGGGTGGGAGGGTGCCGCACTGTCCTCCGGGATTCGCTGTATGAAATCTCCACCCCATTCTACCAATTCCCACGAGGGGTCATCTTCAAGACCATTTATTTTTGGTGGAGTTGTTTCTATTTTTTTTGTAAAATATTCCCTTTTTTCTTTTTGACCAAAGGCTGTAAAAGAAAGATGGATCAGGGCAATAAGTAAAAAATTGAGTAAAACTATCCTCATAAGCCTACCTTAATATCCTTACTCAGTATAATCAAAGGTGGTGATTTTATTTAGAATACCCAATCAAAATAACGTAGGCGGTATGTGTTTTCCTATAAAAAATTTGGCGGGCTATACCAGCCAACCCTCCCTATCCAATGATCTATACTGAATGGCTTCTGCCAAATGTTCTATTTTAATATCTTCGCTCTCCGCTAGATCTGCGATTGTCCTGGAGACTTTCAATATCCGGTCGTATGCCCTGGCAGAAAGCCCTAGCTTCTCCATAGCTGTTTTTAGAAGTGTCTTACCTGCTTCATTTATGGGACACAACTTTTTCACCATCTGCGACGGCATCATAGCGTTGTTGTAAATATTTTCTTTGTCGCTGAACCGGTGTTGCTGCATTTCCCTGGCCTTTGATTACCCGAAGGCGAATTTCTTTACTGGTCTCGTTTTTCCGTTGTGAGGTCATTTGATCAAAGGATACCGGTGTCACTTCGATATGAATATCAATTCGATCCAAAAGCGGGCCGCTGATCTTTCTCAGGTATCTTTTGACGTCACCTGCTGAATCCGAATTATTTCCATTTTCACTAAAGAATTCACCTGAGGGACTTGGGTTCATGCTAGCTATCAGCATAAAGTTGGCAGGAAATTTTACCGACGCTTTTGCCCGGGATATATTGACATAACGCTCTTCCAGGGGCTGCCTCATTACTTCCAAAACCGTCCTCTTAAATTCTGGTAACTCGTCGAGAAAAAGAATCCCGTTATGTGCCAATGATATTTCTCCAGGTTGCGGTATTCCCCCACCTCCTACCAGTGCGACATCAGAGATGGTATGGTGGGGAGCCCTGAAAGGCCGTTGTGAAATCAGACTGGTATTGGATCCTAGTTTTCCCGCTACAGAATGGATTTTTGTGGTTTCCAGGGCTTCGTGAAGGGTAAGCGGTGGCAATATCCCTGGCAGTCGTTTCGCCAGCATCGTCTTCCCGGCGCCGGGTGGACCGATCATGATAATGTTGTGGCCGCCTGCTGCAGCGATTTCCAAGGCTCTTTTAATATTCTCCTGACCCTGAACATCCGCGAAATCAAATTCTTCGCCTTCAAGGTTGTGGTAAAAAACATCTCTTGTATCGACTACCAAAGGTTGGACATCCAAATTACCTTCAAAAAAATCGATTGCCTCCTGAAAGGTTTCTACTCCTATGATTTCGAGGTCATTGACAATGGCTGCTTCCGAAGCATTTTCCTTTGGTAAAACAAAACCTTTAAAACCCCTCTTTCGCGCTTCGATCGCTATTGGCAACACCCCTTTGATAGGTCGCAATATTCCGTCCAGGGACAATTCGCCCATCACCACATATTTGTCCAAATCCGGCGCTAATATTTGCTCACTTGCTTTGAGCATCCCAAGGGCAATGGGGAGGTCATAGGATGAACCTTCCTTCCTGATATCAGCAGGCGCAAGGTTTATCACCGTTTTATGGCGGGGCATCAGGTAGCCGTTCTGCTTGATCGCAGACTCTACCCGTTGCTGACTCTCTTTAACCGCATTGTCCGGCAATCCTACAATAAATACTTTTGTGCCTGAAATGACCGTAACCTCAATGGTAATCGTCGTCGCATCAATTCCATAGACAGCACTTCCATAGGTTTTAGCAAGCATTTACGCTAAAAATTTTTCTATTAAAAAAATAAGAATATGAATGATTTTTATATGTATTTCCTGAATTCTATCCGCATATCCCTGGTAAGGAACATTTAAATGAATATCAGCTAATTCCCCCAGTTCGCCCCCGTTTTTTCCTGTCAGGGCAATGACTTTAATTCCTTTTAGCTTTGAAGTTTTTGCTGCTTTCAAAATATTCTTTGAGTTGCCACTGCAACTAATTGCCAATAGAATATCCCCTTTGTTGCCAAGTCCTTCTATGTACCGACTGAAAATCGAGTCAAAACCAAAATCATTGCTGACACACGAAATATGACTTGGGTCTGAAATCGCAATGGCTGGAAGGGCCTGCCTTTGCTCCCTAAAGTTTCCCGTCATTTCCTCCGCAAAATGCATTGCGTCGCAATGAGATCCTCCGTTCCCACACGAAAAGACCTTTCCACCTTTTTTAATACTTTTTGCTATTTCCCGGGCCGCACCTTCAATGTTAGCCAACTTTTTTTCATCGGCCATAAATGACTCAAGCACATTTTTTGCCTCGGTGAGCTGCCTCTGTATTTCGTTCTTATACATTCTTTTGCCAATTATTTTCCCTTTCGATTTCCTTTATTCTCTTTTTCAAAATGTAGATATGGAGGTTTTCAATTGTCCAAAGCAAAACTAAAAGTAGTATTCCGGTGATCGCCCATTTTTTTAGGAACAGAAAAAAAGTAAAGATTCCGACTTTAATAACTAGCTTATCATAAGAAAAACTAATGTAAATAGAACCCACCAGATAAGAAAATAAAATGATATAGAATATAATTTTAGTGATTCGGATGACTTTACCTGATATAATTCCTGTGTTTAACAACTTCGGTTTAATTGATGACCCTACATTTTTCTCCCCTAAAAGCTTTGCATGTCTGTAAGTTTAAAATAAAAGCCTTCTTTTTCAATTAATTCTTCATGCGTGCCCTGTTCGATGATTTGGCCTTCATTAATGACGAGAATCTTGTCTGCATGCTGAATGGTGCTGAGCCTGTGGGCAATGACGATGCTCGTCCGGTTTTTCATTAGGTTAAACAAGGCTTCCTGAACAAGTTTTTCCGATTGGGTGTCAAGGGCTGAAGTCGCCTCGTCCAAAATCAGGATGGGGGGGTTTTTCAATACGGCCCTTGCAATGGAAATTCTCTGGCGCTGTCCCCCTGACAATTTTGAACCCCGCTCACCGATTATGGTTTGGTACTGGTTATCCATCTGCATGATGAAGTCGTGCGCATTGGCAATTTTCGCAGCCTGAATGACCATTTCTTCACTCACATCGTCCAACCCGAAAGCAATATTGTTATGCACCGTGTCATTAAACAGAATGGATTCCTGGGTGACGATTCCCATGTGTTTCCTGACAGATTCTAACTTCAGGTCTTTTAGGGAGACACCATCAATGCATATTTCCCCAGCTACCGGGTCGTAAAACCTGGGAACGAGATCGGCCATGGTAGACTTTCCACCACCGGACGGCCCAACGAGCGCTATGGTCTTACCTTTTGGAATTGTAACATTTATGTCCCTTAAGACTAGCTCTTTGTCATATCTGAATGAAACATTTTTAAATGCAATTTCATGCTCAAAATCATTAAGTTCTTTCGCATGATCACTATTGTAAATTTGTGGCTTTGCATCAGTGATTTTGAAAATCCTCTCAGAGGAGGCGATCCCTCTTTGAATACTGGTCGCAGCCCTTGAAATATTCTTGGCTGGCTGTAGCACCTGAGTGAAAACTGCCAGGTAAGTAAAAAACTCTGCTGGGTCTAATAACTCCTTCGTTAAAACCAGGCTTCCTCCAAAGAGCACGATTCCGACCACGGAAAGTACCCCCAAAAATTCAGAAATAGGTCCTGCCAGTTCAAATCGTTTGGCAAAAGAATAATTGATCTTGGCATAAAAATCCACTTCCTTACCGAATATTTTTTTTATATAATTGGAGGCATTGAAAGCTTGTATTACCCTCATTCCAGACAGGGTCTCATCAATGATATTTAGCAGCCTGCCAAGTGTTTCCTGATTTGACAGGGCTGTTTTTTTAAGCCTCTTGGTAATGCCAGCTATGATCGCACCTGAGATGGGCAAAAGTATCAGCGTGAAAAGCGACAATTGATAGGACATATAAAACAAAAATCCAAAATAAATGATTATCGTGGCCGGATCCCTGAATAGCGTTTTCAAGGCCAATTGCACGGAGTATTCAACTTCCGTGATATCATTTGACATGCGTGACATCACATCGCCTTTTCTCGTATCAGAGAAATAACCTATGTGCATCCTGTTAATATTCCCAAAAACATCCAGGCGCATATTGGTAATGGTCTTAATGCGCATTTTAGCCAGGACAAGTGCTGCCACATACCGGAACACATTGGATATCAACACCGAAGCTAAAATGATCAAGCACACAAATATTAGAGACCCAAACTTCCCAAAATACTCTACAGATTGGTACAAATAATAATTGAATAATTGGTTAAAGTATTCGGCAGTTAGCTCAAAGATTGGCTTGACCTTGAAGGCCTCAATTTCTGCTGCAGATTTTTGGTTAAAAATGATTTCCAGAAGCGGGATAAGCAACACATAATTGACGAGACTAAATAGGATGGAAATCAAAGTGGCCGGAATGTAAACCGGTAAATAATTTCTATATGGTCTGGAATAATTTAATACTCGAAGGTACGGACTCATCTAATTTGGAATAATAATTGGCAAAAGAAGCAATATTCGACTGATATTAAAAGCTATACGGGCAATAGCTTAAAAGTCATGTACTTTCCTGGGAATGTTCCACCGGAAGCTGCCAGAAAAATACGTAGTATTAGCGTCCCTCTCGTCCAGTTGGCTATCGAGGTTTCTATACACAGCTGACAAATCAACAAATATATTGTGTTTGATCTGGTATGATGCGGTGAATTGGCCATACATCAATGAAGTAGCTACGCCCTGCCCAATTACATTTCCATATTCCAGCTCCCTGGTGGTATAGCTTTTTATTACTTCCTTACCCCAATTCGTAGCAGCATCCTCATCCTCACCATAGCTGGATAGACTTAATTGGGCAATCAAGTTCAGTTTTTTGGTTGGCTGAAACCTTAATATTCCGATAAATTCTTTGAAATTCCCACCTTGGATATGCCCTAGCGGCATATTGTAGTGTGCAAAACTTGTGTAAATATCCTGATGCTGGTATAGATGTGGTCTGCCGACATTGTATTCTATTTGCCCATCCAGGTTTCTGATACCGAAGACATTGATGTACTTAAGGCCTGTTTGTACTCCCCACTTATTGGCCCACCAGCCATTGCCAGAGGTAATTTCGTCAAGTTTAAACTCATCTAGCAGGAGTTGGCCGTAGATGGAAAAATGCCGTGCAAAATTAATTTTATAGTCAAAACCAACCATTGCATTATCTACACTCCCAAATTGATGCTCCAATGATCGGTAAAAAATGATCGGATTCAGATAACTAATGTTAAATTTTTGGGTGGAATCACCTGATACCACGGCTTCAAACAAGCCAATGTTTATGTTGTCTGTGACATTGATACTCAGGTGGTGTGTTGCAATAAACTTCTTCGGGTAGCTCTGTGTCCCCGAGGAACCTCCCGAATAGAAATAGTGCTGAGCAATGCCTTGTGCAAATATATTGGTGTAGTTGATCCTCCAGATTTTTGTGTTAAATTTTAAAAAGGTGTAGCCATTGCTGAAGTCTGACAAAAACAAGCTTCGCTGGCCATTTCCGAATGTATTCTTATCAAAACCAAACTGCGCGTTTACATAGTCTTTTACAAAATCAAAGGAAATATAGCCCCGGCCTGTAAAATAGTCATAACCGTCAGTATGAAACTCCTTCCAAAACCCTTCATAGGGAATTACTCCATTGGTCTCTACCCTATTTCTGAAATACAGTGGTTCCGCTGTCTGGGTAGTCGCAATAAATGTGTAAAAGCCAAGCCTTTTTGCTATGTTCCCACGAACGTCCACACCGCGTGTATTTCGATACGTGACAATGTCGGAAGCATTTTCCTTTCCTCCACTGAAATAAAAAACGGGGTTTACATGTAGGTCAAAATCCTTCTCGTCGACATAGTACAGGTCAGACTTATTCTTATAGAAAGATTTAAATATTGGTTTCTTACTTCTATTATCTTCAAAATCGCTGTATTCCCAATTGTCATTTGCCAGATAAAGGAGGTTAAACCGATCAATATAGTTCCATTTTACACTGTCCTGAAGCAATTCATCCGCATAAGCCGCAATAGCTTTTCTTTGATAAGGTTTGGCGAATGTGTGAAATTGGGAGGAAAACTTACCATCCAGAATTTCATACCTGTCCAGCAAATGGTAATAGTCCTGATTAAGAGGAGCATTAGCTGACTGACCTAGTGTTTCAAGTGCAGCAAAAACGCAGGCAAATAAAGGAAGATATCTCTTCATAATTCATTTGGATAAAAACCCAAAGATAGAATTACTTTAGATATCGGAGGAGAAATGTATTAATATCGGCAATATTTACGGAAATAATTCAGGCCTTTTCGTTCTCCAAGATCCAGGGCTTTTAGAAAATCCACGCAAGCCTCACTTCCTTTTCCCATGGCATACAAAGAATGGCCTCTCATCAGGTAAGTTTGTGCAATCTGGTTTTTAATAGTTTCCTCGTTATTCCCCGATCCGTTCAATATGTCTATGGACTTTGTGAAATCCTGGTATGCGTCGTAATACTTTCGCATGTTGTGGTAACATAGCCCCCTGTATTTAAAACCCGTGGCATTTTGTGGATCAATTTCTAAAGAAGAGTTAAAATCTGATATTGCCCCTGTGTAGTTTTCCTTATGCATTTTTAATACACCCCGCTCTGTATATGCATAATTCTGGCTGGGAGAAATTTCGATCATTTTATTATAATCAGTAAGCGCGTCTATCTCTTGACCCATTTTTCTTTTGAACTCACTTCTCATCTTGTAAAGTTCATAGTTGTCGGGCTCAAAGTAGATCGCCAGATTATAATCTTCATTTATTTTTTGATAATTCTTATCTCCCGGGAATACCGTATATGCCTTTTCCGTGAAATACGCCCTGGCGGCATAATATGTGCCGTTTTTAGGTTCTATTTTAATTGATTTGGTGACAGATAAAATGGCATCGACCGGTTTGTGCTGAATGAATTGAAGATTGGCAAATTCATAGTGGGCTTCAGCATTGTAATCGTCCTGAGACAGCAGCCTGTTGAATACATTTTCGGCCCTTACGTATTCGTTTAGTGCTATGTAGGCCTTGGCCTTTAAAATGATATACTTGTTAAGAAAAGAGTTATAGGTAGTATCAATAGCAAGCGCTCTGTCAACATCTTCCACGGTCAATTGAAATTTTTCAAGGTTGTAATAAACTTCCGCTCGTAACAATAAGGCATTTGAATACTTGGGGTCAATGGAAATTGTTTGGTTTAAATAGTCAAGGGCTTCGGTATATTCTGATTTATCAAACTTGAATTTTGCGAATTTAAAGAGTTCTCTGGGATCCTCCGATGCAAAAGCTTGATAAACAATGATGAATGATAAAAAAATGTGTTTCAAATGTTTCATGATGCCTAGCTTCACCTTTACAAAGGTAAATTTTATCTCTCTAAAGTGCAATTGATTTTCTATAAAAAGTCAAATTTATTCTTGTTTTGTTAATATTCACAGAAGACTAAAGGTAATCGTTTGTATATAATTTTTTTTATTAATACATTTGCAGTCCTTTTTTAAGGGCCAGGTTTTAAAAGATTAATACAATGAAAAAGGACATTCATCCGCAATACAGAGAGGTAGTATTTTACGATACACAAAGCGACTACAAATTTCTTACAAAGTCTACTATGACTTCAGATGAGAATATCAAATGGGAAGATGGAAAGGAGTATCCTATGATAAAGATAGAGGTATCGTCAGCTTCGCACCCATTTTATACTGGTAAGAAAATTTTTGTGGATACTGCCGGACGCGTTGAGAAATTTAACAAGCGTTATAAAAGATAATATAACACTCTTTATATAAAAAAGTCTCCATCTGAATTACGGAAGATGGAGACTTTTTTATTTTTGCACCATGGCAATCATACTCTTCGATCAGGCGCAAACAAGAATTCACCTACTTCCACTCACCTTTACAAAACCCATTTCCGATCTTAGAATTGGAATTTTAAAAATATCAGAAAAATGGGAGCACTGGTTGGGATCAAAAATTTCCTGGCTTACTGAAGATTATCTCGGCAAAAAATACCCCACAGTATTGGAACAGGATAACCTGTTTATCAATGGTGGATTGTGTCCCGATAAGAATATCATTGAAAAAATTTTAGAAATTCCACTCGAAACAGCCTTACATCAGGGTGATGACCTTTTAGCATTCCGGACAAAAAACGCCCCGGGGTTTTCGACTCTTCCATTATTTGTCAAAACTCTGAAGAGCCTTCAAGCCGAACAGGACCTGCTTATCATCAAGAGGCCGTGGGATATTTTTCGCAATAATGGCCAGCAAATAAAATCCGACATCGATCTATTAAATATTGCGAATCACGTATTGGGCGATCCTCATACAATCACTTACAATCCAGACAATATTTTTGTAGAAGAGGGTGCCAAAGTCAGGGCGGCCATTCTCAATGCTGAAAACGGCCCCATTTACCTCGGCAAAAACTCAGAAGTCAAAGAAGGCGCGATGATCAGGGGGCCATTTGCCCTGGGTGAAAACTCAGTGGTAAACATGGGAGCAAAATTGATCGGTGATAACACAATTGGGCCCTTTAGTAAAGTGGGAGGTGAAATCAGCAATACAATCATCCAGGGTTATAGCAATAAATCACATGATGGGTTTCTTGGTAATTCCGTAATAGGCGAATGGTGCAATATCGGCGCTGATACTAACACGTCCAACTTAAAAAACAATTACGCAAAAGTAAAACTATGGGATTACAACACTGAACGCTTTGAAAATACAGGTTTACAGTTTTGCGGGTTGATGATGGGAGACCATGCCAAATGTGGAATTAATACTATGTTTAATACGGCAACTGTGGTCGGTGTTGGAGCCAATGTTTTTGGGGAAGGTTTCCCAAGAAATTTCATTCCCTCCTTTGCCTGGGGAGGGGCAAAAGGATATTCTACATTTCGTTTTGATAAATTTCTGGAGATGACAGAAATCGTAATGGCACGACGTGAAAAAATTCTTGACGAAACTGAAAAGGAAATCCTGGAACACGTTTATAACTTGTCAGCAAAACACAGAACCTGGGAAAATAAATGAGATTTTCAGACATACCCGGACTAGAGGAGACTAAAAACAAACTGATTGACTCAGTAAAAAATAACCATGTCGCACATGCTCAGTTATTTTTAGGGAAACCAGGTTCCGCAAACCTAAGCCTGGCCCTTGCCTTTTCCACGTATTTAAACTGCGAAAACCCGTTGGATGATGCTTGTGGAACTTGCCCTTCCTGTTCTAAAGCTAATAAATTCATTCACCCGGACATCCATTTTGTTTTTCCGGTAAGCCCGATAGAAAAAAAAGAAGGTATCTCTCAAAGCTTCCTTACTGAATGGAGAAAATTTCTAACCGACAGCCCCTACGGAAACGAGGAAGATTGGAGTAATTATTTTGGCGGTGAGAATAAACAACTCAATATTTCCAAAGAAGAAAGCCGCCAAATCATAAAAAACCTCAGCTTAAAATCATTCGAAGGAAAATATAAAATCATGGTGATCTGGATGGCCGAATATTTTCACCCTTCGGCGGCCAATGGTATTTTGAAAATCCTGGAAGAACCACCAGAAAATACCATTTTTATCCTGGTATGTAATGATCATGAAAAACTATTGACTACCATCTTGTCGCGGACACAGGTGTTTAGTATTCGACCCTTCACGGATGAGGAGGTAGGGAGTAGGATTCAGGAAGTTTCGCCCACAACAGACGCCGCTAAAGCAAGGCAAATTGCTTCCGTTGCTTCAGGAAATTTAAACCTTGCCGTTAAGCTGCTAACCGATCTGGAGGAAGATACTCACACGGTTTTCAGGGATTGGATGCGTATTTGCTTCACTAAAAAATATGATGTCCTCACAAAATGGACAGATCAGTTTGCGGGAATGAGTAAAACCGCGCAAAAAAGCCTGATTCAGTATGGCATCAACATGCTTCGCGAATCACTTATTGCTCAACTCAACCTCGATTCACTTCAAAAAGTGACAAATGAACATGAGAATGAGTTTGTTAAAAATTTTGGGGTAAAGGCGCTGGGGAACAGCGAAAAAATTGAAAAAATTTACGAAGAGTTAAATACGTTCTTATATCACCTTGAGCGAAATATTAACCCAAAAATTGCTTTTCTGGACTCTTCCTTGAAAATCAATGCAATCATAAAAAGCTAAATGAAAAAAGTAATTGTTGGCACACGCGGTAGTAAACTGGCCCTTTGGCAGGCAGAGCATGTCGCTGATTTATTGCGTAGGAAAGGGCTGGTACCTGAAATAAAAATCATAGAAACAAAGGGCGACAAAGTACTTGACGTTTCGATAGCAAAAATTGGCAGCAAAGGCGTTTTTACCGAAGAGTTAGAGGATCAATTGTACAATGGCTCCATTCATATTGCTGTCCACAGCGCTAAAGACCTACCGTCAAGTCTGCCTGAAAGATTGCAGATTATTGCCTTTACGGAGAGGGAAAAGGTGAATGACGTGATTATTAGTCACAAAAAAGAAATTGACCTCAATGACCAAGATCTGATTCTTGGCACATCCTCTACCCGGAGAATAGCTATGCTCCGCCATTATTACGGCAATATCACTACCAGGGAAATACGGGGAAATCTACAAACCAGGATAAGGAAAATGGAGGAAGGCCAGTGTGACGCCTTATTATTGGCTTATGCCGGCGTTTTAAGAATGGGATATACCGATATGATCGTCCGTGAATTGCCCATTAATCAATTCACTCCCGCTGTAGGCCAGGGTTCACTGGCTATTGAAGCCAGCCAGGAATTAGAAACTGATCTTTCCAACAAAATAAGACAGGCTTTGAATCATTCAGCTACTGAAAACCTTCTTTTGGCCGAAAGAGCATTTCTAAAAGAACTGGAGGGGGGATGCAGTATTCCTGCATTTGCCCTTGCTTCCTATGTTGACGAGAAAATCGAATTAAACGCAGGAATATTGAGTCTCGATGGAAAGCAAATAGTGAGAAGACAGAAAACCTTCACTGTTCCGGACGACCCTAAAAAAAGTGGGCAAGCGCTGGCAATGGAAATTTTGGAAAATGGTGGACAAGAAATCCTCGAAAAAATTAAGTCCCACCTACATTAAATAAATCTAAAAAACAAAACCATGAAAAAAACGTTGTGGTTCTTCACAATTTTGATTACGCTCGGATCATGCAAATCACAGGACCAGGATTATATCTTCACTATTCATACTGACTATGGCAACATTAAATTAGTGCTGTACGATCAAACTCCGGAGCATAAGGAAAATTTCATCAAACTGGCCACTGCGGGTAAATACGATAGCACCAATTTTCACCGTATTATTCAAGGATTTATGATCCAGGGTGGGGATATTAATGCTAAAACCAGCCAGGAAAATGCGATCAATTATACCATCCCGGCAGAATTTGTTGACACATTAATTCACTGCCGTGGCGCAATAGCTGCGGCGAGAATGGGCGATGAGGTCAACCCAGAAAAAAGGTCAAATGGGTCGCAATTCTATATCGTCCAGGGAAAAGTATTTTCAGAAGCAGAATTGACGATGGACATGAAAAAAGTCAATTTCTACCTGAAAAATCTGGCCGAAGTACCAGGCTATGAAAATTTGTTAGTCGAATTAGATTCCATTTATCGAACTCAGGGAAATGATGTTTTTATTAAAAAAATGGTCTCATTGGTTCCAATTATGGAAGAACGGTTTGGCACCAGCTTTACTACGCCGATGGAAGGCTGGCGCGTAGATGTCTACAAATCAATCGGTGGAGCACCTCATCTCGATGGTGGCTATACTGTCTTTGGACGCGTGGTAGAAGGCATGGACGTTGTTGACAAAATAGCAGCGTTAAAAGTAGACCGGGCAGGCATGCCTGAAAGCTCCACAACTATGACCCTATCTTATGAAAAAATCACCAAGAAAGAGTGGAATAAGAAGTTTGGCGGTAAGCCTTATTAATCGGAAGGCAAATGAAGATACTGATCACCGGATCGAATGGCTTACTTGGACAAAAACTGATCCTTTTCCTCCAGAACCAGCCTTCCATCTCTGTGATAGCTACTGGCAAAGGAGATAATCGGATCAGGGACATTTCACCACAAGTTATCTATGAAAGCATGGATATCACCGATCCACTACAGATCGACGCCATCTTTCATAAACATCTACCAGATGCTGTGATACATACGGCAGCCCTTACACAGGTAGATGATTGCGAGCTCAATAGGGACCTTTGTTGGTGCCTGAATGTGACTGCCGTAGAAACCCTGGTAAAGGCAAGTGAAAAAATCGATGCTTTTTTCCTTCACCTATCAACAGACTTTATCTTTGATGGCACCGATGGACCTTACCGTGAGGAAGATCGTCCAAATCCAATCAGTCACTATGGAAAAAGTAAACTGGTTGCGGAGGAAATTGTCAAGAGTAGCCCTTTAAAGTGGGCAATAGCCAGGACAGTGCTGGTGTATGGCATTGCTCAGGATATGAGTCGCTCCAATATTATTTTATGGGTAAAAAAAAGCCTGGAAGAACGGAGAAAAATAAAAGTGGTCAATGATCAATGGAGAACACCCACGTTGGCCGAAGACCTAGCAAAAGGATGTTTTCAAATAGTAAATGGCCAACATCAGGGGATTTTTCACCTATCCGGAAAAGATTTCTTAACACCTTACGAAATGGCCATTAAAACTGCCAATTACTTTCACCTGGACGAATCGCTCATTGAGGAAGTTGACGCTTCCACATTCTCCCAACCGGCAAAAAGGCCTCCTAAAACGGGTTTTGTTATCGACAAAGCAATAAATTCTTTTGGTTTTAAACCACATTCTTTTGATGAAGGAATTGCCATCGTGGCAAAGCAGTCTAGTGAAAAAACTAAGGAGTGAATATGGCTCCCAGTGAAATTTCAAAACCGGTGAAATCGAGCCTGGACTCGGGAAAGGAAACTTCCGCCGTCAGGTAGCCATCATTCTCAGAAGGCACTCCCGAATATGTTCCCCGCATATTCAATTTCGATTCACCTATGAGGTATTGCACTTCAGCATTTAGTCCTAATTTCTTATTGATATAGTAGACTATTTCTCCGCCGAACAAATACCCAAAGCCAATATTGTTATCCGCCTGAAAGTCGGAATTCACCACCAGCCAACCCATTTCATCCCTCAGCGCCCGGTCGATGTTGCCTTCATTTAGCCTCGTGTCAAAATTGTAAAATGCAAAACCGCCACCTTTTAGCTTAAAGGTGCTTCTCCTGCCCTCAGCAAAAAGTACCAGTTCCAGGGGAACAAAGAGTGAAAAGAATGGACCCACCAGCGCTTTGTCGGATTCAAATGGTAATTCTTTCACATTCATCCCTGACATTCGATAGAAAGAAACCCCGGTCTCAATTCCGGAAAATGACGTAAAATCAAAGCCAATCCCACGGACCGACAAAGGCGTGACCGGAACTGAGAAGTCTCCATTCTTGGGAAAAAAATAGGAAAAAGACAATCCTACGTCTTGTGCAACGGCATTTGAAATGGATATAATTGATAATGTCAATATGGTCAAAGATCTCATTGTTCTTCTTTTTTTGGATTCAATATAAAATAAAAAACCCCGGGAGAAATTCCACCGGGGCTTTATTTTGATCTATGCTTCAATTACATATTTTGATAGTGGTATTTAAACAACTCACTATACTTTACCGCCAGGTCGTCTTCCCCATATTGCTTCATCGTCCTTGCCAGGTCATTTAGTATGACCACATGCTTTTGCCGTTCGTCCGGGTAGGATTTGTTGTACTCTTCAATATAATTCAGGAATTCGTCTGATCTCCTTCCCAGTAATTCTGCCAACTCAATCGCTTTTTCTTTTTCTCCCAACTCAAATAACACCCCAATCGATTGGGCATTGGTGTAGTCGAATGGAATTGCCTCATCAGGCATTACCTCGATGCTCCTTAGTATTACCTCTCGTGCCCTTTCCCGGTCGCCACTGTTGATGAGCCCTACTGCCAGACTATTAAAGGTGGATCGATGGTTCAAAGCAAAGTTGCGATAATACTCATTGTAATAGACGTTCGGATTATTCATTTCCCTAAATGCAAACTTCTCCATCACGTTTTCAAACATGACATCCTCATTGATAAACTCAGCCCGAACATTAGGATTGACAATCGGCATCAACCGGAAACAGTTTCCTTCCTGAACGACGTGTTGGTTAAGGTTTACACCAATACCGTTCAAGGAAGTATGGTTAAAATAAATAGGGCGTTCCCAATTGTTATTGGCAATAATATCCAGCAGCATCAGTGTATTTTTCTCCATGCTACTTCGCTTCATAGTGAAAGTCATCCTGTCAGTAAGGTACCGTAGTTTATCGTCAGGAATGAAGCCCATCTTTTTGACGGCGGCCGTATCAATATTCAGGAAGAGCGATTTTGACGGAATACTGTTGTATTCACCAAACCTTGACTTCACCTTGATCGCTTGATGGTCTTCCTTGATCAGGTTAAGGTATTGCTTCAAATTGATCATGGAGCCTTTGATGCGAGGATTCTCCACGAAAGGCAGGATGTCATTTGGCCCGCCTTGGTAATATTGCTCTTTTGTCAGTGAAAATGGAAGTGGTTTCGATTCATAAGCATCCCTTTCCATTTGCTCGATGTACCAGTCGGTGTTAAAGTAGCTTAAAACAATTACCCTGACATCCGTTCTTACACCTTCCACCTCCTGGGCATACCAAAGGGGGAATGTGTCATTATCGCCACCTGTAAACAATATGGCGTTGGGCGCACAGGAATTCAAATAATTCTTTGCCGAATCAACTGAAAAGTATCGATTGGAACGATCGTGATCGTCCCAGTTTTCCGCTGCCATAATGGTGGGAACCAGCATACAAACTGCAAAAGAAATAACCGATGCAGTTTTGAGATTTTTCATTTTTTCGCCCAGGAAGTTAGCGATTGCCATCATTCCAAAGCCAATCCACATGGCAAACACATAAAATGATCCCACATAAATATAATCTCTTTCCCTGGGTTCTACCGGTGGTGAATTTAGGTATAGCACCAGCGCAGCACCTGTCAAGAAAAACAACAAGGCTACTACGGCAAAGCTTTTTTGGTCTTTTTTCAGATGGAAGAACAACCCAATAAGGCCGAGGATAAACGGTAGCATAAAGTAATTATTCCTCCCCTTATTAATTTCCAATAATTCAGGTAAATCCTCGCTGGCTGCTAATGGCGATATCCAATCGGCTCCCTCATAGTCACTTTCCCTCCCGGCAAAATTCCACATGAAGTAGCGGAAATACATGTGTCCCAATTGATATTTGAACATAAAAGTGAGGTTATCAATAAAATTAGGCGTCTCATTCTCTCCAATGCCCATCCAATTACGGTAGTTTGCAATATGGTTGCCGTCGGAACTATAGGCACGCGGTAGAATGGTCGATCTGGCCGGATCATATATGTACTCTACTTTGTGGTCGACAATTTCATATTTCTCCTTGCCCTTCACATAGATTGGTGCACCTTGCTCCTGGTCTACTATTTCCGCATCAAAATACTGACCAAACAGCAGCGGACGCGATCCATACTGTTCACGTTTCAAATAAGACACGAATGAAATAATGTTCTCAGGATTATTCTCGTCAATAGGAGGGTTATAATTGGAGCGGATAACTACCAGCGTGTAGGAAGAATATCCTATTAAAATGAATGTCAGGCCGAGAAGCGCCATGTTTAGTATTTCCTTCCCCTTTTTCTGCGCATAATAGATGCCATAAACGAGCGCCCCTATGAATAATACTCCGAAGAAAACTACCCCGGAACCAAATGGCATTCCCAGGCTGTTTACCAAAAATATTTCAAATGACCCGGCTATCGAAGGAAGGCCAGGAATAATAATGTTGTTAACCAATATTAATATTGCCCCGCTTATGACAATGGTCGCAATGATGCCGTTTCTGGTGGGCTGATATTTTTTGAAATAATAGATCAGACCCAGGGCTGGGATTGTCACCAGGTTTAAAAGGTGAACCCCTATCGAGAGGCCCATCATATAACAAATCAGTATGATCCATTTATTGGCAAGGCTATGGTCTTCATCATATTTTTCTTCCCATTTTAAGATTGCCCAAAAAACAAATGCAGTAAAAAAGGACGACATAGCATAAACTTCGGCCTCAACGGCAGAAAACCAGAATGAATCAGAAAATGTGTATGCCAACGAACCAACAACACCACCCCCAATTAGCATCAATGTCTGAGCCGGGGTTTCCTCTCCTTTTTTTATTGAAAAAATCTTTTTGCCAAGCATAGTTATTGACCAAAAAAGAAAAAGAATGGTAAACCCACTTGAAAGTACTGAAGCGATATTAATCCAATAAGCAACTTTGGTCACATCACCCATGGCGAGAAAGGAAAACATCCGCCCTATCAACAAGAAAAATGGTGCGCCTGGTGGGTGGGGAACTTCCAGTTTATAGGAGACGGCAATAAACTCGCCGCAATCCCAGTAACTAGCCGTCATTTCTACGGTCAACCAATAGACAATCGTAGCCGCAATGAAAATAATCCAACCGGTTATATTGTTAATTTTCTGATAGTTATTCATTGGAAAAATTATTAATCGCCGAAAATAGTAAATATATTTTTAATGGCTCAGAGGAGGTATAAAAACTCATTGAAATATTCGCTTTTTTAGAGTAAAAAACGGTGTAAAAATGACTTTCCTTACTTAAACTATTAAGATTATTGTTAAATTTGAAAAATCTGATTCTCAGTGAGGTATCAAACAAAATAATTTTTCGTTGATGGAATCAGTGACTAGAGACATTGGGGAAGCATCTTTTTATACACCTTTATTGTACTGCATGAAACAAGATTACTAATCTAAAACGCATCTTTATTCAAAGGCTTCGTGCATGAGAAATCAGTTTATCAGGGTCAGGTTAATTCTAACTTCGTTGTTGTTGGTTGCATTTGGAGTGAATCAAAGTCTGAGTGCGCAAAATGACGGAGGTGAAGAAAAAGAGGCAAGCGACTACCTGCTCATCAGTGATCTTTCTGTTCAAATTGAGGCAACTAATGCCATCAATGACATGTACAATTTTAAATTCCAGCGAGCGTCCTTTCAATTTAAACGGCTAAAGGAAAAATACGCCAATCACCCTTTGCCTTATTTTTTACTGGGATTAAACGAGTGGTGGAAAATTATGCCAAATCCCGAAATAGAAATATACGATGAAATTTTCCTTAGCTACATGGACTCATCAATCATGGTAGCCGAAAATATGTATAAGGTGGACAGCACAAAGGTGGAGGCGGCTTTCTTTTTATCTGCGGCATATGGTTTTAAAGCGCGGCTTCATTCTGACAGGAGCAATTGGCTTAGGGCCGCTACGTATGGAAATAAGTCATTAAACTACCTGGAAGATTGTCGAAAAAGAGATGATCTGAGCCCCGAGTTGATGTTTGGTGATGGCCTTTACAACTACTTCTCAGTGTGGATCCGGGAGAATTATCCACAACTAAAGCCATTTATGGTATGGTTTGATAAAGGAGATAAGGAACTGGGTCTTGATCAATTGACGGAGGTGGCACATAATGCTTTTTATACACGCACAGAAGCTCAGTTTTGGTTGATGCGAATTCTTTTTAGCGAAGAAAGGGATTACCGGGGCGCATTGGTTATAGCTGAATACCTCCACAACACCTTTCCGGATAATGCTTACTTCCATCGTCACTATGCCCGCATGCTCCACAGCACGGGTCAAAGAGTAATGGCAAAATACGTTTGTGAGGACATTCTCCACAAAATTGATTCGGGCATGATGGGGTATGAACAAAACAGTGGCCGGTGGGCAGCCTATTTTTTAGGAAGTATCAGCGAAAGCAATCGTGATGATGAAGAGGCTAAAAAATACTATCTAATGACGGTAAAGTTTGGCGAAGAGATAGAAGCGTACGAAACCGGGTATTATTTATATTCCTTGATTGGGCTGGCAAGGATAAGCGACCGGCAGGGGGACAAAAAGCAGGCAAAGGAATATCTGAAACTGGTTAAAAAATATGCAAAGAGGAAACACCCAGCCCATAAAGAAGCCCGTGAATACCTGAAAAATATCTGATGGAGGTAAAGGATCTGCTTATAACACCGGTATTACTTACCATTGTGTTTGCCATGGCCTTCTATTTCCGGTCCCGGCTATCTGATCCGGTCATTTCCAAATACTTTATTCCCGGCCTTTCCCTTAAAATTTTTGGAGCAATTGCCCTGGGGCTCATTTATCAATTCTACTATGGCGGGGGTGATACCTTTACCTATTTTAACCTGGGAAGTAGATACATTTGGGAAGCATTTTTAGATAATCCGGCCCTGGCAGTAAAGTTAATTTTGGCAGGAAAGGAGTACAGCCCGGACACCTTCCAATATGCGTCGAGGATTTACACATATGGTGATTCTGCTTCCTATTTTATCGTAAGGATTGCCGGAATTTTTGACATACTGACACTTCACACTTATTCTGCCACAGCAGTATTGTTCGCGGTTGTCAGCTTTTCCGGAATGTGGGCATTGTTTTTGGTGTTTTACAGGCAATTTCCCCAATACCATTTTTACTTTGCTTTGGCAATATTTTTTATTCCTTCGTTGTTTTTCTGGGGTTCCGGAATTTTGAAAGACAGTATCACCCTGGCAGCGGTGGGATGGGTGACTTACGGAATTTACCAGGTCTTTTTTTTAAAAAAAGGGGTTATATTAAATACCATTATACTCCTATTGGCAATTTATGTGTTAGCCGTAGTCAAGATATATATTTTGCTATGCCTGCTTCCCGCTGCGTTGTTCTGGATATTTCATAGCTCCGTTAAAAGAATAAAAAATATAATCATCAGGCTTATGTTTGCGCCTTTCGTGATTACGATAGCGATTAGTCTTGGATATTTCGCAGTGGTCAAGGTGAGTGAAACAGATCCCAGGTATAACCTGGAAACACTGTCATATACCGCTCAGAGCACTGCGGAATGGATACATTATGTAAGTGAGCGTGAAGGTGGATCTGCTTACACACTGGGCGATTTTGACTACAGTCCTGCTGGTATGGTGCGCAAGTTTCCCCTGGCAGTTTGGGTAACACTTTACAGGCCCTACATTTGGGAATCCCATAATATTGTCATGTTGCTTTCCGCCCTTGAAAGTTTGGCAATGTTATTCCTGACTTTTTATGTGATGTACAAGGCGGGATTGCGTCATTTTTTTTCTGCGATTACTTCGAAGCCAATTGTCATTTTTTGTTTTGTCTTCTCCATTATGTTTGCCTTTGCGGTGGGTGTGACAACCTACAATTTCGGATCTCTGGTAAGGTATAAAATCCCAATGATCCCCTTTTTTGTTTCAGGCTTATTTATTATCCTGTATTATTCAAAACTAGAAAAATACAAAGCTTCATTACGTAATACACTATAGTTTTCGGCGACCCAATCCCTTCCTTTTTTCCCTAATTTTTGCCTTAATTCCGGATTCAAAAGCAGCTTTTTGAGCACTTCAAGCCATTCATCATCCGACTCGACCAAAAACCCGTTTTCATTGTCTGCGATAATATTTTTATTCACCCCCACCGGGCTTGCCACCGCAGGAATTCCCAACGACAAATACTGAATAATTTTAAATCCACACTTTCCCTCCTCCCAGATTTCATCTTCCAGGGGCATTATTCCTATATCAAATGTCAACAACTGTTCTATTTCACTTTCTTTCCTCCAGGGAATAAACTGGCAATTTATTTCCTCCAGGCACGGTGGTTGGTTAGAGATTACAGAAAAAGTGAAGGCAACTTCCTTTTGGAGTTTCACTAACGCTTTTTCTATGGTTTTAAGATACCTCGCAGTTGAGTGGGTTCCTGTCCACCCGATCGTCAGCGGGTGATTGTTGTCATGTGTTTTTATCCGGTTATGACGTTTCTCGGTATCAACTACCGTTGGATTTAAAATGACATTGCTATTGAATTTTAAAGCATATTCTTTTAAATAATCATTACCCACACTCACCCGCCAACTTATTTGACAGATATAGGCCACTTTATAATGAAACTTGAGGAACGAAGAAATTTTATTTGCTTCTGAGGTATTTGGCAGCCAAATGGCATCATCGAAATCGTAAATAATTTTCCGTCGAAAAATTTTTGCAATGATAAACTCAAAGACCGGTGGCCCCAGGGGCGCCACTTCCCTATGTATAAAAACAAATTCAAAACGGTGGCAATTCAATAAAGTGTAAAATCTGCGGAAAAAGCCGAGAGAAAGATATAGAACCTTGAGCGGGAACTTTCCTTTGGCATACAGGATATCCCAAGCTTTCTTCGTCCAAAATGACTGAAATCTGTATTGATAACCCTGCGTGTGAAAATGGGGAAGGTAATGTTCAAAACGGAATCGCTGGGAAGGCGCTTCACCCAGGGGATAGGGTGCAAGTATCAGTACTTTTTTCATTAATAGCTCTCTTCTTTCGAAGGAAAATCCCTGCTTTTAATGTCTTTTACATAATTGGATACCGCTTCCGTAATAATTGTCTCCAGATCGGCATATCTTCTAAGAAAACGTGGATTAAACTCTTTATTTATACCTAACATATCATGCATTACCAAGACCTGCCCGTCGGCGTAAGGCCCTGCGCCAATTCCAATCGTTGGGATTTTGATGGCCTCCGATACTTTTTTGCTTAATTCGGATGGAATTTTTTCTAGCACGATACCGAAGCAACCGTATGATTCCAGGGCAACGGCATCAGCGATTAGCTTCTCCGCCTCCTCCTCTTCCTTTGCCCGAACCGAATAGGTGCCAAACTTGTAAATGGACTGTGGCGTCAGCCCCAAGTGACCCATCACAGGTACTCCTGCACTAAGAATCCTTTCAACAGATTCCCTGATTTCCTTCCCACCCTCCATTTTTACGGCGTGGGCACCGGATTCCTTCATGATTCGAATGGCTGATCGAAGCGCTTCCGATGAATTTCCCTGATACGATCCAAAAGGTATATCCACAACAACCAATGCCCTTTTTACCGCTTTAATCACAGATGTAGCATGGTAGATCATCTGATCCAGCGTAATGGGAAGGGTAGTCTCATTGCCAGCCATTACGTTAGAGGCTGAATCCCCAACTAATATGATATCGACATTTGCCGCATCAATTAGCCTGGCCATGGAATAATCATATGCTGTCAGCATACTAATTTTTACCCCATTGTTTTTCATCTCCTGAAGCTGGTGGGTGGTTACTCTTTTGATTTGGGCAAATTGTGTGGACATCGTTTTAATTTCGGATTTTAGATTTTGGAATTCGGACTTGTGCTCACCTAAATTTTATTATGCTGGAATAGTCATATATAAACAACTTCCCTCCAATGAGGGGAGAATGATTTTCTGGACAATAAGCTTCATTCTTCATTTGGATTTCGGACTGATTATTTCGGATTGTTTTTCTTGGCAGTCTTTCCCGATGCGGTAAATATAGCAGTTAGCTCATCTGCTTCTTTAATTAATTCAAGAACTTCTTGATCTTTCAAAAGATTGGCCTCATCAATTAATTCAAGCCAAAATTGAGTTTCATCACATTCTTCCTCTACAATTGTAATTTTTGATATAAAATCCCGTGCGCTCCTAGCTCTGCATGCAGCACGATAATTAGCTGCTACAGAAGTACCAGATCTTATTATTTGGTTTGCAATTGTATTTCCCGCTCTTGTATTAGGTAATTGATTGACTAATGTAATTATTCTTAAGGAAAAATTTTTCGTTCTATTTTCTAATTCCTGATTAGTCATTACTGTATTAAATTATTTAGACTGGTTTACCAATTCCGCAATCAAAAATCTAACATCCCAACTAATATAAATATACCCCCTCACTTCCCTTTTTCAATACCACTTCCACATGTTCCTTAAGGGTCGTGGATAGTTCATATCCCGTAAAATCTGATGAAATAGGAAACAGGCTGTGGCCCCGGTCGACTAAAGCTACAGTCTGTACTTTTTTTACGTCGGCATCAATGATTGGCTTCAGCGCATATAAGAAAGTGCGTCCGGTATTAAGCACATCATCCACCAGTATGAGGGCAGTCTTCCTCAATAATTTTTTGTCGCAATCGATGGTCACTTCGTTTGATGCAGGATCTTTTTTATTCACATTTACCTTAACCAGGTACAATTCAATCGGGGATATCTCCTTGAGTTCCTTCATCAGGTATTCCGCCAGCATATAGCCCGATTCCGGGATTCCAGCTATAATCAATTTCTTTTCTTGATGGTTTTTCTCATAAATTTCATAGGCTATCCTTTTGACAATTTGAAAAACCTTTTTTTTATCAAGAATCAGGGTACTGGTTTTGGTCATAGCAATTCACTTTAATTGACAGGCAGTATTTTGCTGTCTTTGTAGGTCGAAAGTACAACCATTGACTGCATATTGTCAACCTCTTTAATTTCGCTCACCTTTTCAAGCATCAATTTCTGATACGACTGAATGTCCTTTGAAATTACTTTTAAAATAAAATCACCAGCCCCCGTAATATGGTGACATTCTATCACTTCCTCAATGTTCTTGATAGCATCAATAAATCCTTCGAACTTAGCTTTGTTATGACCATTTAATGAAACGATAACAAAAGTGGTTACCCCCAGGCCAATCTTCGCATTATCAAGTTTGGCGTGGTAGCTGACGATAATTCCAAGCTGCTCCAACTTTTTGACCCTTTCAAGAGTGGGTGCTGGCGATAAGCCTATTTCCTCTGAAAGTTTGGCATTGGTGATGCGGCCTTGTGCCTGAAGGATGGATAGAATTCTGCGATCCAGAGAATCCAGTTTATGGTTGTTCATGATGTTGTCAAAATTATATTTTGTTGCAAGTTATTATGAATGAATAATATTTTATAAAAATATAGGATTGTTTTTAAAAGTTTTGAGAATACCAGTGTGTTTATTCACCAACGAAAATCGCCGGGGGTGGTGGAGGATTTTTTATGTAAAAAATTCAATTTTTGATTTACATAATATGCCTCTTTTTGGATTCACCTATTTAAGCACAATCTTCTCGGTAGTCGAGCTACCGGCGGCATCGATCCGAATGTAATAAGTGCCGGAAGAATAGGTACTCATGTCCAGCTCCACCAAGTTGAGTCCCCGGGGTAAATTGGAATACTTAATTTCACGGATCAGGTTTCCGTCTGCGGCCACTAGCTGGACGATAACATCACTCCTTTCTGGGATCATCACCGGGACGTTGATTTTATCAACCACCGGATTTGGGTAGGGTGTAATTACATTTAATTCGTCCGTGAAAGAAATGCAATCCAGATTGTCCCGGTAATTCGATTCTTCCATGCCATATCCATCCGTCAACAACTCCATGCAAATATTCGAAAGCGCCTTTGAAGGCATACTGGATATTTGAAAACTCATTTGATAGGCATAAACCTCTCCCGGTAAAAGCGAATACGGTATGGTTTCGAAGGTATTAAAAAGACTACCAAAATTGATTTTTATTTGCGGATCAGTGAGGACAATCGTGCCGTTATTGATAATTCGCACCACAAACCTGATTTGATCATCCACAACCGAAGGCGTAATGCTCTGGATCGCCGCTTCCAGGACAGGATTGACAATTGATATATTCAATTGGCTAGTGTCTGTGCAATTAAATTCATTATAAGCAATTAATTTAGGTACTTCAGTACCAATCTGCTGATAGGTGTAACCTACATTGATATCAGTGCTTTCATCCTCATTGTTCTCGCTAAAATCCCACAGGTAACTCGTGGCATTTTTCGACTCATTTTCAAAGTCCACCTCCATCGGTGGTGCACCATATGCTGGGAAAGCGGTAAATTTTGAAGTTGGAGCAGGATTAATCGTCAATGTTTTCATCCGGCTGTTGAAACAATTCCTTTGCGTAGTAACCATTAGTTTGACACTATGATTTCCCGCCGGAATCCCATTGGAACTAAAATTCTCATTGTAAGAAACAATGCTATTATCCATAGACCATTGAAAGGCATTGATGGGGTCATTCGGAGAGGTGGATAGATTAGTAAACAGAACATCGGTATGCTCACAGTTTCCTTCGGTAACAAAGTCAACTTCCGGCAAAGG
>JBNLGG010000029.1:0-50243 GCA_050305935.1 Cyclobacteriaceae bacterium
ATCCAAGGAATATCTTTTCCGATGTGTTTGACCAAGTCACCCCGGCGTAATCATCCGGGCCAAAGTCTATCCACTTGACATCAACATTATCGGGAGTAAAAGTCGTGCCGTCAAAGTCGCCTACAAAATACTGTGTGGCCGAACCTTTATTGGGCCCTCCCGGATTGATGCTTACAAATAACACCCACCTGGTTTCGTCAGAATTTTCCACAGGAAGTTCAAATAGGTCCGGGCACTCCCAAACGCCGCCGTGGGCCCCGACATCCTTGCCAAATTCGCTCAGCAATTCCCAGTCAATTAAATTCTGAGAGCCGTAAAAGCGAATATGATCTTTTACCGCGAGTGCCATTACCCATCTGGAACTGGCTTGATGCCAACTAACCTTTGGATCACGAAAATCACCAATACCCGGGTTTTCCAAAACCGGATTACCTTCATACTTAGCCCAACTTTCGCCTCCATCCAGGCTAAATGCTATGCCCTGGGTTTCATCAATCACTTCTCCTGCCCGCTCAGCTTCCATATCATGAATAGTAAAAATAGCTACCAATGGTGGATTTTCAGGCGTTCCTAAACCGGAAGTATTATCTTTATCAACAACAGCACTGCCCGAAAAAATATAATTCTCTCCGTCGGGATACAAGGCAATTGGCTTATGTTCCCAATCCACTAAGTTTTCACTCACCGCATGCCCCCAGTGCATGGGTCCCCAAACCGTGCTGTCCGGGTAATATTGGTAAAACAAATGATAGACACCATCATGAAACACCATGCCGTTGGGGTCGTTCATCCAGGCACTGTCCGGAGAAAAATGAAACTGTGGACGATGGGGTTCGCTGACATCTATACCTGCCACATCAGGCTCGATAGATACATTTTCTTTTTTTGTCTGGCTATTGCAGCCTAAGATTATAATGAGCAATCCAAGCCCTAAATTGAGTCGTTTCATATCTATGTTAATTGACCATCTTCTCATGGTGTTAAGGAAGTATTCTTTGCCAAGATAAAAGAGACGCCCGAACTGACGGGCATCTCACAATCTATAAAATAACTATGAATCACAAGTGTTGTTAACCTTTTATTTAATAGCCAACATTTTGTTTGTACAAACCATTGGTAAAATCAATCTCCCTTTGGGGGATTGGATAATATTCGTCCCTGCCTGCGGTAAATTGAGCGGCATTTAGGAAATCCCTCCTCGTCTTTTCTTTGTCCAGGTAAGCATTTAATGTTTCTGCAGCTATTCCCCATCGAACAAGGTCCTTGATTAATTGGTATTATAAAACATTTCGCTTCGATAGGCCAAAAGCAAAACCGTCAGGCGAATACCTCTTCCCATTTTTTTCGTTCGTTAATAAATTTTAAAATATCGTCTTGTGAATAGTCAGGATTAGCGCCCACACAGGTAGCCACATAAGCTCCTGTGCCACAAGCGTATTCGAGACATTCCGGAATGGTCTTTTTTTCAAAATACTTTGCCAGAAAAGCAGCAAGAAATGAATCTCCTGCCCCAATGGTATCCTGGGTTATTACCTTAAAGCCTGCATTCATAAATACTTCATCCTTATCGTAGACCAAGGCTCCTTTGTGACCCATTGTGACAATCATCGTTTCGATGGAAAACTCTTCTTTAATTTTTTTACATACTACATCGAGAGCATCACCACTCTCCCCAAACCACTCTTTTAACATCGCCGCTTCGTCCTCATTGAGCTTTACAATATCAGCGAGCGCCAATAATTGAGCGATCTTTTCCTTATTGTAGTGAGGTTTCCTCAGGTTAATATCAAAAACCTTTTTGCGAGCGTATTTAATTAGATCCAGCAGCGTATCATTCGATGTCTGGTTTCTCGCTACCAGGCTGCCAAAAACGAAATAATCAGATTTTTTAACCAGGCTAATTGCCCTGTCATCAAGCTCTATAAAATCCCAGGCGACGGGCTTAACAATATTATATGTAGCATTCCTCCAATCATCAAGGATGACCTTAACGATCCCCGTCATGTGGCTTTCGTCGATCTGGATAAAATCGGTTCTGAGTTTATTGCTTTTCAGATAGTCCAGCATCTCCAACCCTAATTTATCCTTCCCAATTCTACTGATCATCTCAGCGTTCACACCCAATTTTTTTAAATGCATGGCAACATTCATCGGAGCACCACCGGGTTGTTTTCGGGAAGGGAGCAAATCCCACAGGATTTCACCGAAACAGGTAACAGTTATGTTATTAGATGAGTTCATGGTTAGTTATTTCTTTTTCCAACAATTCAATTTGTTCCAAGGATTTTCCTTTAGTTTCGGGCATTATTTTCAACACAAACACCAGTTGCAAGACCATCATGATCGTGAAAATCAGGAAGGTATTTCCACCTCCCAGTTTTTCAGAAAAAAAAGGAAAGGAAAAGGCGATAATGGCGGCCATGATCCAATGGGTAAAACTGCCCAATGCTTGTCCGCTGGCCCTTACCTGGTTGGGGAAGATTTCCGAAATAAACACCCAGATCACAGCGCCCTGCGAAAAAGCAAAAAAGGCGATGTAAAGGAACAGGAGTATCGGCACGGTATATCCCGCAAATTCCTGTAGATAAAAGGCCTTGGAAACTAATGCTAGTGTGATAATCAATCCAATGGAACCGATCAGCATGAGCTTTTTGCGGCCTACGTTATCTATAAATCTCAATGCGACCAGCGTGAAAATAAAGTTGATCAAACCAATGCCGGAGGTGGAAAGCAGCGCTGAGCTGGTTCCCAATCCGGTCATTTCAAATATCCGGGGAGCGTAGTATATAATGGCATTGATCCCGGAAACCTGGTTAAATACCGCAAATAAAACGGCGAGCATAATAGGTAATCGATACTGGCTGGAGGAAAACAAACTTCTTTCGCTGACGTTTTCATGCCGGCTTGATTTAATATTTTGAATTAATTGGTCTACATGGTCGCTATCGATGACGGTAAGCACTTTTTTCGCCTCGGCAACATCATTCATCTTAATGATCAACCACCTGGGACTTTCAGGAATAAATAATATCAAGATCAGGAAAGCCACCGCCGGGAAGGCTTCCACGCCAAGCATCCACCTCCATGCATCGTCCACCACCCCGTCAATCAGGTAATTGGACAGGTATGCTATGAGGATCCCGAAAACGATGTTAAATTGAAATAAGGCTACCAGCTTCCCGCGGTTGTCGGCAGGTGATATCTCTGATATATACATGGGAGCGGCCACGGAAGAAGCCCCAACGCCTACCCCTCCTATAAACCGGAAAAATAAAAACAAATACCAATCTGTCGCCAGCGCCGAGCCTATTGCTGAGATCAAGTACAAAACCGCAATCCAGAATAGTGTTTTCTTTCGCCCGACAGCATCGGAAGGTATCCCGCCAATCAAGGCGCCCAGGACAGTTCCTATTAGAGCAATGGAAACTGTTAACCCATGTTCGAAAACATTAAGCTCCCAGACACTCTGGATATATTTTTCAGCGCCAGAAATTACAGCAGTATCAAACCCAAACAGAAATCCACCTAACGCTACAGTAATCGACCAAAGAACTATTTTTGAATTCATCTTTTAAATTTTTGGATGATTCAAATTTAGTCTCTTGAAAAATGCTCGTGATTGGCTCTTGTTTCTAAAGCTTCAAAAATCGTGTGGGATATCCTACTGTAATTGAAAAATCGATAAAAAGGTGGGTATTTCGAGAAAAATATACTAAAAGTGTCTTTCCGACAATTTTGATTTTGTTACAAACTTTTGATTTTGTTACATCAATTTTAATCCACTTCGTCACGTTGAAAGGAAAGCATATGGTTGAGTGCTTTCATGAGCATGGATAAAACAAGGGACCGCTTAAAAAGTATTAGAGCTAAGGGCGAACGGCCTCAGACGGTTGGAGGCTGTGCCCAATTGATGCACTGATGTAGAAACCGTCAGACACCCACCGAGACGATGGCTCCGGTCAATTAGATTACCTCAACTTTTACCTTTTTTGCAAAGTCAATGTAACTCGAAATAACGAAATTTAGATTTAAATCAAATGGTTTATAACCTAACGGAAGCTTTAAATTCTGTGGGTGAGATATTGTATTTGTTTCGAAATGCGGTACTAAAATAGCCTGGTGAAGAAAAACCTGATTCGTAGGCAATTTCCGAAATGTTTAAATCGCTGTTTTGAATGAGATCCTTTGCTTTTTTTAAGCGCAGGTCGTTAATATAGTCCTGCACGCTCGTTCCCAGTAAGGCTTTTACTTTTCGGTATAATTGTACTCGGGAAAACCCCAACTCATAGCAAATATCCTTCACACCAAATTCAGGGGTCGCCAGGTTGTCCTCGACGAAGGATTTAAACTTCTTCAAGAATTTTTCTTCCAGGCTATCCGACGAATAGCTGTTTTCCTCCGATTTGATTTCCGCATTTTGAAAGCGGGACTTAAGTATTTCCCTGTTTTTGATCAGTGAGGAAATATTTTCATACAATACCTCCATGTTGAACGGCTTGGTGATGTAGGCATCTGCTCCTGATTTTAAACCCGTCACTTTGTGTTCTTCCTGTGATTTTGCTGTCAGCAAAATGATGGGAATATGGGAGGTGCGGTAATCCGCTTTCAATTTCCTGGTTATAGCGATTCCATCTTCCCCCGGCATCATCACATCGCTTATGACTACATTCGGAAGCTTTTCGAGAGCGCCATTGGTTCCGCTTTCACCATCAGCATAGCTAAATACCTGATACCTGTCTGACAATGCTTTTTCCAGCAAATTGACAACGTCGGGATTATCCTCAATCAATACAATCGATGGTTTATCGCTCTCTTCTATTTCCTGTTCGATCACCCGATCGTTTATTTTCACTAACTCTTCTGTGAAAACTTTACTTTCTTCCTGAATAAAATCAAAGGTCTGATTATCTGACAATTCATCATCCGAAAAATGATCCTTTCCTTTCTTGAGTCTAATGATAAACTTCGTTCCATGGTTTATTTCACTTTCGACATGGATGCTTCCATGATGGAGGTTGACGATTTCATTGGTCAGGGAAAGCCCGAGGCCTGTTCCCAATGTCAGCTTTTCTTCGCCCTGGTAGAACCTGTCAAATACATGCTGAAGGTGGTGTTCATCCATACCTTTTCCATTGTCTTCAATCGTAATGATCACCTCCTCCAGCGCTTCCTTTAGAGTAAGATGAATATAACCTTGTTTCCGTGTAAACTTAAAGGCATTGGAAAGCAAATTGAAAATAGTCTTATCAAACAGGGAAACGTCAAAAAATACCGGAATGTAGTCCTTGTCATGATTGAACTTGTAGTGTACCTTTTTTTCTTCCGCTACGTGATCAAAAGATTGTTTAATTTCATGTAAGTAAGCAACGATATTGTTTTCCGATACGCGGAGTTTCATTTTATTATTTTCAATCTTTCTGAAGTCCATGAGTTGATTGATCAGCCTCAGCAGTCGATAGGCGTTTTTTTTGACCAGTTGCAACTCTTCACTGCTACTTTTGTCGTGTTTAAATTTATCCTGGCTCAAAAGGTGGTCAACCGGACCCAAGATCAGGGACAAGGGTGTACGGAATTCATGTGAAATATTGGTGAAAAACTGAAACTTAGCCTTGGCAGCTTCCTCATATTTGCTGGCAAAAAGTTCAATTTCTTCCTTTTGCTGTTGAATCTTCACATTCTTTTTCTCCAGGTCCCGGTTGATCTTTTGCTTCTCCGATAAAGTATATATGGCATATGCTGCAAGCAATAAACTGGCTGTCAGGCTTATCGACAATATAAACAGCAAGATGCGTTGATTCCTGTAAATGCGAACCTGTTCATTAATTCTCTCCTGCTGCAGTGCGATAGCTTTTTGATTGGCAATAATCTCTTCATTCTGCATTTGAACGATCCTCACATTGGTCGAATCGACTACTGTGGTAGGAAGAAAGTTTTCCTTGATGAATGACTGACCTTTCAGGATCTTATTGGCGATGTCGATGGCGTCACCACCGCCTGTGGGATATACAAAAGTCGCCTTGAGAATTCCCTTGTTAACAAGATCCACACCCAGGCTGTCACCCGGGAGGGCGTCAACCCCAAAAAACATCATGTCACCCTCCATTCCCATTTCTTTGGCCACTAAGTAAGACCCCAGTGCCATGGAATCGTTATGAGCAAAGACGACATTGATATCGCGATGCTGTACCAATGTTTTTCTGAATTTTCTTTCCGCATCTGACTTCGTCCAATCGGCGTGAACCGGAATGATGTTTGCCGTAGAATCTTTAATCCCTTCAACCATTCCCTGGTGACGATTGACTGCAGGAGTGGATCCTTGCAGCCCCCATACCTCGGCAATTTTGAGGTTTTCTACATCAAGGTTCTTGATATAGCTCCCTGCTGTTTTACCAATAGTATAATTATCCGCTCCGATATAAGCTGAATACAGATCCGACGACGTTCTCCGGTCAATAACAATAACCGGAATTCCGCTTTGGAACGCCTTTTCAACCGCTGGCGTGATAGGTTCCGCTTCATTAGGCGAAACAATTAACAGATCAATCCCGCTTTCAATAAGCTGATTGATCTGCTGAACCTGAAGCTCGTTGTTGCTTTTAGCATCAAGAATTGTCAATTCGAGATTAGGATGGTAAGACAACTCCCTCCTCATCTCCTCATGCATTTGCTGCCGCCATGCGTCGTCAGTGACACATTGGGAGAAACCAATTTTATATTTTGCACCTTCCTTTTTCCCGCATGAGGCTATCATAAAAAGTAAAATCGCGCTAATGACGACAATGAACGAAATCCTATTCACCATTCTTTTACAAATGTTTTGATAGTGTATAAATTATAAATAAATGTAAGGAATTCATTTTGAAATGTGGCCCAACATTCCAGTGACGAAGCCTTGGAATGAATAATTCATAAACACAGGGGGATACCGGTAGAATCCGCCAATGGTCTTCGGAAAATATGCGTAGGAGGAAAGGACAGATCGAGGTGGTTTGAGCTAACTCCAGCTAGGTAAATATGGGTTCGATTTATCTGTCTTTTTGTTTACCCTCTGAATTTATCGTCGAAGTGTGAACATTTCCATCCTGACGGTTGTGTTAGCTTGATTTTAAGGCTTTGCATGGTCTGCGTATCAGTCATTTATCAAGGTGTTTTGTTGAAAGAAATATGTGCCTTTTTCTTCAGTCAATAACTCAAAAACCAAACATATCAAAAGGAGTTTGATAAGGAGAAATTCGTTGTTTGATCCAAACTCTTTTTGGAGTTGGAAGACGAATTGTCAAACACCTTCAAGATGCCGTAGTCCCATGTCAGTAAATCGATGGTTAGGTATCAAGTTAGCCAGAAGTTTATGACCTTAAGGTTTATTAAAACAGGAAGTATTATTGTTAGAGCTTTTGCTTTAAATGAAAGTTAGAAGAACTATCATAGAACATTCGACGTAATTTTTCGACTATAAAGGCTTGAGAAAGCCTTTCTTGTTCCAAACGAAGGTTGTTTTGAAATAGATAATCATATACGTCCGATTCTTCATTTTGGAGATACATAAGAGATTCCATTTTGGTTTCCTTGCCTTTTCCAATGAACTCCTTAAATAAATCCAAAATTTCATTCCCCATAAACAATGATTCGGTTTGGGGGAAATAAGAACGCAATTGAGAAAGCATTTGAAATCCCTGAACATCTAAATCGCTCCAATAGAAAATCTGTTTGTTCTTTAACCATTGAATATTTTTCAGAGATTCAATAGCAAAACCTTTTCCCCAAATGGCTAATGAGTGAGGTACTTCAGGAAAGGATAGAAAGTTCATTTTGTTTTCAATAATGAATACTCGTAAACATTTTAGCTCGGTTAACATAAACTGTTCTAAAGGGACGGTCATATCATCATAGCTACCTTCAATCCAACAAGTTTTATCCAATGACCGAAACCTGATAAGAGGCTGATCATATTTCAGGCAAAATCGCCTTTCAAAGTTGTTTTCAGAGGTATTCACCAGACCTGGAACCAACTCATCCAATAAAACCCTTAAGACTCCTTTATTTTCTTCAATAAACTTTGTGTGAACGGCAATGGGCAATTCTCTGATATAGTACTTATTTGGTTCGAAATTAAGGAGAAACCATTGACAAACTTTAACCAGGCCGTGCCAGATATTCGCATTATTGATGATGGCTTTGGGGTTTTCCTTCAACCATGGTTCAAGTTGGGGGAGTTCAGACTTGATGAAGCTGTAATTTTCTATCATCAGACGAAACTCTTTTTCTTTTTTTATGAATTTTAAATAATCGTCTAATGTTTCATAAACTATTGACTTTGGAATATCTTGAATTCCATGCTGTCGGGTTTTTATCGTTTCTGAAACTACCGAGTAGCCAAAACCTTTTCTATCCTTTGACCCACCTAGCACTTCAGCAATTTCCTTACTCATTTGAATGAAATCTTTAGAAAGCACCTTATTGGACCTTATCTCCAGAGGAAAACAGCTCTCACCGTTCAATGAATCTCGTAGCACTTCTTCATATTTTCTTTCAGACTTTTTCTGTATTTCAGCTACTGTTATCATGGATCTATACTGCGGATTGTAAATACTCTTCCCGGTGTTCTTGCAATTGCTTAATAGGCATATCATAAACGACCGAATGACGATTATCCTTCCTTTGGACAAAATGTACCCGGGCAATGTAGGGCTCAACAATAGCTACCTCTTCTGCTTTAGCAGGAGACACCACCATTACCTGCAAGTGCAGCTGCTTACATAATTCCATAAGGAACCGTGCTTTTTCATCATCCTGTTTGCTAAAAGCTTCATCCACACAAATAAATCGAAATGAGTTTGTGTTTAGTCCTTCGCTATGTATACCGAATTGGTAGGCGATGGCAGACCCCAAAATGGTATAAGTCAGTTGAGCGCCTTCGCCACCAGAGAGTTTGGCAGTGCCCGTGTAACTGCGGAAGATCTTCGCCGGATCTTCCTGATGATGTTCAACTGCTTTGAATTTTAGCCAATTTCTCACGTCCAAGACTTCTCTTCTATGATGTTCGTCGGCTGTCAAGTCATCCAAGAGGGCTTTGATCTTATTGAAACTGTCTTCGAGAATTCGATCGTCTTTTGTCCTTTCGAACTCAACAACGTTGGGCTTCCACTCATTTAACCTTGACCTGAACTCTTTCACTTTCGGTGAATAATCTTTTTCCACATGCAGTTTGATAAAGGTTGGTGGATTACTCTTAAAGCTTATTTTTTCCAACGATTTATTCAAAGTTTCAATATTCTCCTCAATATCTTCTTCCTGCTGTTCCAGCCAGGTTTGAAAATCAGACATTTTAGTAATCATTTCTTCATTCAGGTATTTTTTGAATCGTTGTTTGTACTCTGCCAATTCCTCCTTTTCGATTTTGTCAAGTAATGCTACATACTCCCCTATAAATTCTGCACTTTCACTTAACCGATGTGTATCGGAATTCCAATCCATGAATTTCTCTGCAATTTCTTTATCTGGATTTTTGAAAACTCGCATAAGGCTTTCCGCTGCACTTTCTTCCTTGCGAATGTTATCCCTAAACTGCTCAATAGCTGCATTGATTTCTCCTTGAACTTTGCTTTGAATCTTTTCTATGGAATCAATATCACATTCATAGTCATTCATAAAATGCTCTCCAAAAGCTTCCAGCTTTTCGTTGGAATCGTGAAATGAATACCTATTGATGACATCTTCAGCCTCTCTTAGCTTTTGTCGCTGTATATTCAGATTTGATTCAATGATATTGATTTCCTTTTCGAGGAGTTTCTCCTTTTCCTGTTTAGACTTGATTTGTTGAAGAATCTCCTCACGCTGTTTTTTGAGCGTATTCACTCTGTCATTGGTTTTTTCAAGCTCCTCAATTCTTTGTTTATTTTCTTGGATTTGAGCTGCTATTGACCACCAATCGATTTTTCTATGTGATTTAAAGGCAATGAATTGAGCCAGGTCTTGTTCTTCGTTTCGAATCCTAGATTGATGATTTTTTAAGTATTTAAGCCTATTCTCTAACTCCTTAATTTTCTGATCAAGTTGATGAGCTTCTTCTTTCAGTACTGCTATTTTCTCTTTGTTATCCCAACCCAGTACATATTTCTGGCGATTTTTAATTTCAGGCCGGTCATCCTTTTCATGTCGGTTTGCATTCTTGACAAGTCCTTCTTTGGTAACAGCTTTGTTTGCTAATCGAAATGTTTCCAAATCCTCGACACACAAATAATTGAATTTAGTACTGATCTCGTTTTTGATCCATTCAGAATAGGCCGAAGGTTTAAAGGCTAACTTGTGAATCAGTTCATTCTCATCTTGCTGCTGAAATATCTGCGGAGCAACTTCTTTTTTATTGAACCGATGATAGATAATCCTCCCTCTTAGATCGTTTTCCTTGACATACCGGTTTACTTGCTGGTAATATTCTTCCGGTACGATCAGTCTGAGGGCGAAATTATGAAGCAAACGTTCAATAGCAGGTTCCCATTCCCGGGCATCTTCCCCAACTTTCACCAGTTCGCCAATAAAGGGGATTTCTTTTTCTGTAGCACCAACTGCATCAAGAATTTCATTTCGAATACGGGCCGGGTGCCCCGTGATATTATTTTTTTGAGTACGAAGAACGCTGAGTTGATCTGAAAGAGCATTGAACTCTTTGTCTAAGTTGTATTTATCGATTTTTAGTTGATCCAGTTCATTTTCATTCTGTTCCAATACCTCACCTGTTTTCTTCTTTTTTTCTACCGCTGCCTTTCTTTGTTCATCAAAAAGCTCTTTGGATTGTGGGTTGGGCTGAAATTCGAGGTTCTCAGCCAATTGATTATAGGTTTTGAGTTCATCCTCACGCTCTTGCCTGGATTCGTCTAGTTCTTTATTTCTTCTTTCCAGTGTACTGATTTGCGAACCAACTTTGTCACTCTTAATTTGGATATCGAGATCTCGTTCCCGGTTGGATAATTCGTCAATTTCACTGGAGTACTCTGCAATGTTTTGCGATAAGGATTCCAGCCTTGCATTTTGCTCTTCATTATAGCCTAAAATCAATCCTTTCTGTTTTTCTGCAAACCAAAGTGGTGCAGTCTGCTGGAAACTTTCCTGATGGATCAGATCTGCTTTTAAAACCGAAAGGTTTTGTGCCTTATCCCTGATAGGAGATAGCAATTCTATCTGTTTATGGGCTTTTTCGATAGCACGGTGAGCATCATTGAGTGTCTTAAAGTAGGTTTTTATCTTCTGAAATTCGGTTTCGGCATCTCGCTCTTCCAGCATTTGAAGACGTACGAACTCATCCAGATTACCTAAAACTTTAAGGCCAATGGTCTGGCTAAAAAGAGTATGTCCTTTTTCTGACCGCAAGCCAAACACTTTACGCATCAATCGACCATATTCGCCAGGGCTATCTGTGAATTGGAGGATTTCTTTGATACCTTGTTTTGGGTATCTGCGTTTAAGTCTCTTTTTCCATTCGCCGTTGTTGTCAAAGGGCATGAAATCATCTATGATGGTTAGCTTTTTATAAGCCAAAACAAAGCTTCGTTTCAGTTCACTACCGGAAAACCAGCGAGCCTGCGCAAGGGTAATGAATAGAGATTCATTTTGAAATACAGCCAGCAGCACAGACTGGGCTTTTGATTTATCTGTCCTTAACTTTTTAATTTCTCGGGTTTTTGTGTCTGCGTTTTCCGTTTCCCCATATTCTCCAATTACATAGCTATCCTCCGTCCGTTCGCCTTTTGAGCCGGCAGTCTGATTGTAAAAACGCATTCTTTTCTCCGGAACGAGCAATGTGAGCAAACCGTCTACAAGTGTAGTTTTACCTGAAGCATTTACACCAGTTAATAAGGAAGTCTCGCCTCCCGGCTCTATAGACCATACCTTTTCATCGAAGGTTCCCCAATTCCACACCTCATATGTATGAAGTCGGAAACCAGATTCGCTGGGTTTTGTACTAAAAAGACTTAAGTTCATCTTCCAACTGTTGTTTAAACTGTAATAGTTCGCCAGGTGTAATTCTGGCTTTGATGATACGCTTTACCTCATATCGGTATTCGTCTGGATTTATTCCATCTTTATGTACCAACTTTAAAAAGCCCATTTCCACACATTGATCTAAATGCCGGTTAAGTTCTTTAATGAACTTTAACTCGTTGGTTTTCTCTTTAAAGAACATTTCTATACGGTCTCGGAATTGCTTGGGTGTAATATATAAATTGGCGGTTTCAAGATCGTTTGATTCAAATTCCAGCAGCCATTCTCTCAATAACACACAAACCAGTGTGAGATCGTAAGTCAAAGGCATTCTTCTAATAAGTCCTATTGTGCTACCGGATTCATCCAATTCAATTTGCTTGAGGTAAGCATACCCATCTCTTTTATCAATAACCAGATCCAGGGCAATTTTTTCAAAATATAGGGTGAGTTCTACTTGGTATTGCACTGTTTCATTCCAGATATCCTGCTGGTCTTCAAAAACAGGTCCCTGCAATAGCTTTACAGCTGATTTGGCATAAGGGGCAATATTTCGGTTTTGATATTCCATATGTATTTATTTTGTAAAAATGATTTGAGGAAGATCGAGGTATTTTCCAGTTGTAGTATTAAATGAGATTATTTCCCGAACTGAATCATTAAAGAAAAATCTATTGTTGGTGTTCACCAAAGTGACATAAGCCAATAGTTCGGCCAATCCTTTGGTGAGGCCTTTTGCTTCGATCACTTGCCGAAGGGATATTTGAGACCTGGATTGAAGTAAATCATGAATATTGGTCAACAATTGTTGCTTATCAATCAGATCAGCATTGTAAATTCTGGACAAGTCTTCCAAGTCCTCTAGTTCAAGCTTTGCCTGTTCCGCATTTACGGTAAATAAATTCATTTCAGGCTTTTCACCGAGTTTTCTTTCCAGTGGAAAATAAATATTCGGATTCCCTTGTAGCTCAAGGTAGAATTCCCTGGATGGTGAATGATTGACTAACTGTATGGCCAGTTGACGGATGCCGTACATTAACTCTCTCGCTTTGCGAGACTCCAACTGATCTTTAGCAACTATTTCCCGGCTGAGCTTATCAGCAAGTACTCCATTCTTATCTAAAACTTTTCTGGCAGCGAGATGAAGTAACATTTTTAACTTGCGAAGCGAACGCGATGAAACTTCAATCCCCCGATCTTCCAGTACATAATATACCTCTCTGGTTAGTTGTTGAAAATCCAACTGGCTTACATCATCGAGCATAAATTGCCAAAACGCGTAAAAGCTTTTTCCCTGATCCGTATTTTTCAGCTCATACAGCGCATCAAATGTTTCTGCCAAAAGTTTTCCTTTAGACAAATCAGCCTGTTGTTGCCGTTCATAAATCCTTCGGGTGATTTCTTTAAAATTATCTTCAACTTCCTTAAAATCTCCAATTAACTCATTGGCCAGTCGGCTTATCTCATCATAGCGGGACTTGATTTGATAATCTTCGTAAGTACTTACATAACCATCAATCTTTATCTTTCGGATTTCTTCCTCAATTGCTCTTTTCCTTCTTTCTAGTTCAGAAAGTCTCTTTTCTTTATCTGGATTGGCATTCTCTATTATGTCTTTCAGCTTTATGAAAATATCCTTGAACTTGGATTCTGTTCCTACAAATTCCCTTTCTTTCAAAAACTCAAAAATCTGAAACACTTTTTCAACATGTTTGGACAGGAACACCAATGGTTCTTTATTAGTGTCATCCATTACATTCCGTAGGTAGTGAGCGTCTATCCAACGATCAATGTACAACTTAGCTTTCTCATCAAAAGCCAAAACCAGACGATCTGACTTGATTTCATCGTCTTCATCCTGATATTCAATTTCTTCCAGAAAATCCGCCAGTCTCTGGACCAAAAATTGATAAGGCACAGAGATTTGTTCATTAACTTTATATTCACGATACAGGAATGTAACGATCAACGGCAGATTTCTTGCTCGCAGTAGTTTTAGGGTTACTGCTGAATCTACCAGTGACCGGACTTTTAATATGGAAGTGAGGGAGTCAAGCATTTCACATAGTGGAATTATTTAAAATCATACCATCGGTTTAAATCATTATTTAGATCAATGAAAGTATCTATCAGTTTATCGTAAACAATGTTGATAGCTTCGGAATAATTATTCCCAATGGAATTTATATGTATCTCAAACTTTTTCAGATTAGACTGGAATTCATCATGGAAATTATTCTTTTTATGAGCGTCTAATTGTCGAAGATCATTCAAAGCAAAAAGAGTAGGAATTATTTGTATCAACCCATTTTCCTTCAGTACCTGAATAATTGTTTCATTATCATCTTTAGGATGTAAGAATTCATCACAAGAAACTTTTAAGTAGTTTAAGATTAAGTCAAGCATCTTTAAGCTTCCCCAGTCCGATCTTGCAATTTCATTTGCATTAATAGACTTGATTATCTTTGTTAATGTCTTTCTCCCACCATCAAAACCTTCATTAATAACACGGGCTATATTTTTACACCTTATGAGAAAATCATAGCGAGAAAAATCATTATAGTTGATATGATGTGTTATCGGCTTTACAACTTCTAGGCCATAAATAGTATAATTATCCAGAGAAGATTGGTCATATGAAACCAATGATTCAGGAACAATATCAAACGATACTATTCTACTTAACAAGTCCGAAAGCATGCGTGCAAAAAGCATATATTTTCTCACGAGCCTTTGGCTCTTTTCTGTGATGCTGACGTCTGTATAATCAACTTCTTCTTTACGTATCGCGAAGCTTTTCCAATGCTGGACTTCTTCATAGGGTGTTCCTTCGTAAAGCTTTTTCAAGTCTACTTTGATAGCATTTCGCCCCTCTCTTTTGCAATGAGTAACTGCCCATTGGTTGCCATAATGAGCAGAACCATACTCAATATCTACCTCAAAAATGTCATCACGGTCTTCATATTTTTTCAAAACCTCATCCAAAACGTAAACATATTGAACATCCGGTTTGAAGTGCATACCATAGTATTTGACTCTTTGATCAATACCTGGCCAGGTATCACCTATCAGGTCTGACTTTTTCTTCCTTGTTTTTTTAGGATCAATCAAAATGCGATATCCGTTGACTTCTAGTCGTGCTTGATCTTTTTCAGAATCATGTCGAGACAACCTTATTTCTAAGTTATCATTTTCAAAAATGTAATATCCCTCTGCAAGTAATACTTCTAAGTCTTTAGATACATTTACCCATCTTATTTCTTGAAAAACTTGAACCACCACTTTATTTTTTCTGATAGCATAATCTTCAAGATAGTCTTGATGCATTCTCACATAGCCATGAATATCATATGATGGGTACTGATAATGTGATGTTGGTGAATTTTCTACTACTGTTTTAAATGGTCTTGAAAGATCATCCCAATAAATTTTTGAATCATCAATACGGGAGGTAAGTCTGTAGAATTGTAAGTATTGAGGACTGGGTTGTAAAGTGATATGATTATTCTGACTCCAAGATATGGCTAAAGGATCAACTTCATTAAGCCCATTTTGCTCAGACAAATACAGGTAGAATTTTGCTTTACCATTCCTAGTACTTCCTGTTTTTACTGGAACATTGATATGAGAAGGTTTTATGAACTTGATATGATTCTTTGAGAGAAGAGCAGTATTAATATCCCGATTGCTGATAATTCCATTTACATTGTGTGAACATACCTCTGCTACTGTAAGCATACCTTGGTTGGCTGGTTTATACTTTAGAATGTCATTAATGAGATCTTTTATAATCTTTTCCATTCTGGTCTATAATTATAATTTTGATGCCAAGCCTTCAAACAACCACTCAAAAGCCTCCTCTTGGTCATATTGCAGATTCGGCTTCAAAAGTCCCGTCATGTCTCCCGAAAACTGTGTCGACCTTTTCTTTTGCTCCATATTGAGTAAGAATTCCTTTTGAGTGGGCGGCTTGCCAACCACAAACTTCATGTACTCATTATAGCAGTGAATAATCCTGTCATAATCAAGCTTTGCGTGCTGATCGGCATAATAGAGGTCAAACAAATCTCTTCCTTTACTGCGTTGGTACAATGCCCTTAGCTTCGTCCCTAAAAGTTCGTCCAGATGATAGGTGGTAATATCGCAATTTCCGGTAAACCATGTACTCTCTACAGAGAATGGAAATGAATTCCATCCAAGTAAATTGAAATGCTCCCGGCAATTGATTTCAATTTTTATTCTCAATCGTATGTCAGGGGAATATTCTGAATTAAATCGGTACGATAGGGTATTATTGTTGGCCTTCACTTTTACCACTCTGTCCTCCTCAAAGAAGGTAATGACTTCGCCTATTCGCTGCAAAATGGGTTTGATCGGCCCTTCGTTGATTTGTACAAGGTCAATGTCTTCTGAGTATCGAGGGGCTGGGTTTAGGTAAAGCTTGTGCAAAGCCGTGCCTCCACGAAAGGCCAAGTTTTCACTTAGGAATTCATCTGAGAAGAGTGCTACTAGTGCCCTGCAAATGATTAAATCTTGTTCTACCTGTTCGTTGGTAGTCCAGGGAGCGTGGTCTTTCCATTTTGCTATGTACGGTTTGGAAATCATAAATCACTATCTAATTCTATATTCATATCTACTTTCCAGGGATTATTCGCTTTACCTGGCTTTTCATCTTTTTGAGGGCTTAACAATACCGGGAAAAACTTCTTTTCACTGAAGTATTCTTGCAATGGATCCAAAAGTATTTGATCAGTTTGTAGTTCTTGAAAGAGGAAGCCTAACCTCTGGATGGAGCTTATATGCGGGTACCATTGAATCAAATCTTTTATATCTTGGAGGGTGATAGCCTCAGTCAACTCATCCAGAATTGCGAGAACCCTATTCAGACCACCCATTTTGGATTGATAGTGGATCAAATCAATGGCGGTTAAAGCAGGAGATGAAACATTGAACAAGCCGGCATCTGACTTTCTTTTTAAGATATTCTTCTCCGGCCAATTACTGGTGGCTGAAACTCTTAGGTAGTTATTCCCTTTCTTAATGTCTCTTATGTTCGGTATTTTTGTCATGAGATAACTTTGTTGGACCTGTTGGTGACTTGCCCCATGCAAGGCCGCTGCCGAAAAAAACGCGATGTAATAGGGTTTTTCTATATAGCTAAAGAGTCTCTCTACGTAAAGTTCTAAAGGAAGCCTTTCGTATTGCCTGTAACGCGGAGGCAGAATTAAATAAAATCCTTGGCGAAGCGTAACAATCTCTTTCTTCGTGGAAAGTCGGTCGATCTCGTGCCGCAAGGCGACATCTGTTTTAGAAACTTCACTTTTTAATTCATCCCAGGAAAATGCATACTGCTCATAGGTCAAGCACTTATCAATGTAATCTGCGACACCTTTCATTTTAGTATTTTTATGCAAAAGATAGTAAAAAATGATGCAAAATGCATTAAAATACTAAATTGAAATACGTTCTACTTCAAAAAATGCGTGTGAAAAGGTCTTAATACCAAAAACAATGACTATTGATATTTAACAAATTGGCTATGAGTCATTCATTGAGGTGTATTGCCGATAGAAATGCCTATTCATTTGTTCATTCAACAACAAAAAACCAAACATATCAGCAGGAACCCGAGTTGGAGGTTCATTGCCTACTTCATAGGCTGGTTCCAAACTATTTTGTGGAGCTGGCGGGAGTCGAACCCGCGTCCAGATAGGGAATCATCGCATTTTCTACATGCTTAGTTGCCAGTTGGATCTCGAAAAACTGCTGGCAGGCAACCGCCGACAATAAATCAAAGCTATCTTTAGGGTTTCGCCTTTGGCCAATAGCAAACCTCAGACTAGTTCCGCACATTCGACACCCCAAGATCCGGTCCGGCAGAACGAAGACCAGCGGGATGTGGCCCGGGAAACTCGCTGGAGTCTCAACCGTTTAAGCCCGTCATCTTTGCTTTACGCTAAAGATTAGGCAGCCATGGCGTAATTAGATTCGCCAATTATAGTTCGAGTGAATTGATCAAGCGTGTACACTCTCCACCCTGCATGCAAATACGCTAACCGCACCTACTGTCAATTCCAGTCAGCCCCATATGTCAAAGATCGAAAAGGCCTGCAAAGATAAGACGAAATACGTTAGTAATGAAGTTCGGTTGTAATCCAGGTGCACAAAAACCTTTTTTGGATGGAAACCAAGATTAACGATCAGAGATTCCCGACATCCCTAGTAAAAATCGGGATTCCTGAAGGTCGAGTCGGTTTCTTTTTTTTTCAATACCCACCAGAAACACTACCGTTTCAATGGATTTAAAAATATTTCCATTAAATTAATCAATTATTTAACACCAAAAATTACCAACAAAACCAACAGCTATGAATTACAAATTTAGAAACCTTGTCTTTGAAGGAGGCGGGGTAAAAGGCATCGCCTACGGGGGAGCGCTAAAACTTTTACAAGAATCAGGATATTTAAAGGACCTCATGCGAGTAGCGGGCACCTCCGCCGGGGCGATCAACGCTACCTTGCTGGCCTTGGGATTTTCCACCGGTGATGTTTCCCGGATTATTGCCGAAACGAACTTCGCATCCTTTGAAGACCACAGCAGGTTTTTACCCATCAACATCGCCCGGATATTAAAGAATTTTGGCTGGAACAAGGGAGATGCTTTTAAAAACTGGATGGGTGAATTGATCAAAACTAAGGCCGGTAAAGCCGATTTCACTTTCGGTGAGCTGGAAGAAGAGATTACAGGCGGGAATGCCAAATCATTTAAATACCTGTACGTCGCCTCCACCAATTTACAGCAACAACGTAGGGTAATTTTTTCCCACGAGCCCGAGCGATATAAAAACCTGGCCATTAAGGAGGCGGTGCGAATGTCCATGTCTATCCCATTGTACTTTGCGGCTTTCAATTACGAATCCGACCTCTACGTGGATGGCGGTGTGTCCTACAATTTCCCGATCAACCTCTTTGACGAAAAGAGATACCTGGTGAACTTTGAAAATGGGGAAGAGACAAAAAAGGATAACATCGAGCACATCTTTAACTATGAGACGCTTGGCTTTCGCCTTGACTCAACAGATGTTATTGAATATGCAAAACGTGACTGGGCATCTCCCCCCGAAAAAATAAATGGCATAAAAACCTATGCGGGTGCGCTGCTAAACTTCATGATGGAAATGGCCAACAAATCACACCTGGATAGCAACGACTGGAACAGAACCATTTTTATCGATACGCTGGATGTGAAAACAACAGATTTCCAATTGCCTGCTGAAAAAATCGACGCCTTAATTGCCAGCGGTGAAAAGTGTGTGAAAGATTACTTTAGCTGGCGAGATAAGAATAAAAAGTGGTCGGCTGTGCCCGTGTAAATCAACAATTTTAACAGTGAAGATTTTTTGTCACTTTCTACATTGCTGTTTTCAATTTACTCTTTTGCTCAGAAATTGAAAGTAGTAAAAGGAAATTAGAGGCAATCAATATCGAAAATGTGAACATACAGGAACCGGCATTTGTTACTGCCTAAAATATGCCTTCGGATCTCCGTAAATGGATTCATTGAACAAAGTGACTCAAAAATTCGAATCAGTTTCCCTTGAATATGTGATTGATATTATTAATGAATATGGCTCGTTAGATAAGGATCAGGTTAGGAAAATTGCCAATCAAACATTATTTATTGTTGTTCAACATGCCAGTGATAACTCTATTTGGGGAAATTTTTTCTCCTACGGGAGGAATCAGCCAAAGGAGGTAATTCCCGCCTAACTGATATGGCCAATATGAATGACCGGATCCTGGTTTCGAATGGCGAAAAGCAAATTTACGGCACATAATTCCAGATGGAAAATAACGAATTGGTGTTGAGACCCCATGAAGATCCGGAGCATGTGAATGAACGAAGTGAGAAGATAGGCCTTGTAAGACTCCACTGAATGCCTGGCATCAAAGGTGAATTTTTACACGATGGTCAATTAATTTTCCATATTCCAAAATAGTTTCTTTTCTTTGCAGCCATGGGTAGTTTTGTTGTTTCAGCAAGGAAGTACAGACCAAAAGGATTTGAGGAAGTAGTCGGCCAGGGCCACATTACTACTACCCTGCAAAATGCCATAGAAAATGAGCAACTCGCCCAGGCACTGCTTTTTTGTGGGCCACGAGGCGTGGGAAAAACTACCTGTGCGCGGATCGTGGCGAAGATGATCAACAATTTTGATTCTTCCGGTAGCGAAAACACCAATCCCCTCAATATTTACGAACTTGATGCCGCGTCAAACAACTCGGTCGATGACATCAGAAATCTCATCGACCAGGTGCGCTATCCGCCCCAGTTTGGCAAATACAAGGTGTACATCATTGACGAGGTTCACATGCTGTCTAACCAGGCGTTTAATGCCTTTCTTAAGACGCTGGAGGAGCCTCCTTCTTACGCTATATTCATTCTGGCAACCACGGAAAAGCATAAGGTAATTCCAACCATTTTGTCCAGATGCCAGATTTTTGATTTTAACCGTATCCAGAATCAGGACATTGCGGATCATTTAAAAATCATTGCTGAAAAGGAAGGGATTGATGCGGAGGATGAAGCCCTGCACCTGATCTCGCAAAAGGCCGATGGTGCGTTAAGGGATGCTTTATCGATTTTCGACTTGATCGTCACCTATTCGAAGGGCAACAAGCTGACCTACAAGACGGTCATCGACAATCTCCATGTGCTGGATTACGATTACTATTTTAAAATAACTGATGCCCTGATCGCCGGAAATCACAGCGAGGTGTTGGTCACCTATGATGAGATATTAAGCAAGGGTTTTGATGGCCACAATTTCATTAATGGCTTAAATGAACACTTCCGAAACCTGCTGGTAAGCAAGGATTCAGCGACGGTGGAACTACTGCAAACTTCCCAAAATGTAAAAACCAAATATTTGGAGCAGGCCAAAACAGCCAGCTCTTCCTTCCTGCTTTCATCACTGAATATTGGCAATCAGTGCGACATTCAATACAAGGCAAGCAAGAACCAGCGCCTTCTGGTGGAACTAACACTGGTAAAAATGGCCCACCTGAACAACGCCATTCGCTTTGCCGATAACTTTTCTATGGAGGGGCTAAAAAAAAAAGTGTAGCTAGCCAGGTAGAAAAAAAACCCAAGGAAACTCCGAAACAAACTGCTTCCACGGAAAATCTCTCCGGGCAATTTTCGCAAGCGAAAATCAAAAACATTAAAAAGACCCCTGCCCTTCCTACGCTTGGCACGATTAAGCAAAAGCTGGAAGAAAAAGAAAACACCCCTGAAAAGCAGGAAGTCGCCAGCAACGAACGGGAAGCCTTTGATCTGGAAGGATTTAAAAAAGCATGGGATGACTTTGCACAAAAAGTAAAAAATGAAGGAAAGGATTCTGACTACAATGCATTAAAGGGAGATCTTGAACTCATCGCGGAAGAACAAATTCGGCTGACGATTGCCAATAAATTTCAACAGGTGGCCATTGAAAACCTGAAACAAGACCTCCTCACTTATCTGCGCACTGCCCTCAAGAACAATTACATTACATTGGAAATCAATATCCGGAAGGTTGAAGAAAAGGAACTCCGCTATACCAACAGGGAGAAGTTTGAATACCTGGCCGAAAAATACCCAAAATTAAGAGACCTACAGTCGCGTCTGGACCTTGACCCCGACTTTTAAGGCAAAAAAAAAGCCTTTAGACCAAGGCTTTAATTTCTTCCAACGCCACTTCCGTGAGCGGCTTTGTGATAAATTTAATCACATTTTCATTATTGACAATCTTATCAATGTCGCGCTTGTTATCGGAACTTGATAAAATAATGACTTTGCATTTTTCTTTTACCAAATCACTAAATTTCTCAAATTCGTACAGGAATACAAATCCATCAACGATAGGCATGTTGATGTCCAGAAAGATAATGTCTGGAAGCTTTTCCGGAATTTCCTTGTTTTCATCTAAATACTCCAATGCCCCCTTACCGGAATTTTTTATTTCTACATTTTTAGCAAAATTGGTGATCTCAATAATTCTGCGACTAATAAAATTGTCTGTGTCATTATCGTCAACCAACATTACCAAATCAATAACACTATTCTCTGACATTTGTATACAGATTAAACTGATTTAATTTTTTAGTAATCGAAAAGTAAAAAATAAGGTTAATATAATAAAACACAATAATACTTATTTTATTAATTGTTTTTATACCTCAAACCAAATGGGGGCGAAAGATATAAAAAGTTGTTTCATTTTAATATTATTTTCAGCTCCTCGTCCTGCTTAATCACAAAATCCTCCTTATCGTTCCACTCCATAATCTCCTTGATGGTGACATTGTATTTTTTGGCAATTCCATACAATGTCTCAGAGCCTGTCACTTTGTGTATGACTACCTGATTGGCTTTATCATCTACCTCATCCGCCTTTGCTACCAACATTGTCTCTTTTTCATCGGTTGTGTCTTTGGATTCCTCGAACACGGGTTTGTCTACCACCAGCATCTGACCGATGCTCAGCACATCATTGATCTTTAAGTTATTTTTTTCCAAAAGATCCACGATATCTACCCGGTATTTCTTTGAAATAGAAAAATAGGTGTCCCCTTTTACTACCTCATGGTGCACCTGTTCATATCCAAGGACTTTCGGGTCGGCCTCCACTTTGTTTACCGGTGTAGTAAGGACTTCCCTTCGTTCCTGCCGTTGTTCGTCCGTTTCTTCAAACACTTCGATATGTTCCGTCATATCTTCTTCCTTTATAAAAGGCTCTTCATTTTCAGAACTATCCTGAACAGACGACCCCGTTGTTTCGGTAACAACTTTCTCGGCTTTTGCCACGGGATCCTCCTGGTTTTTAAGGTGCCTGACATCGTGGTATTCCGGGGCGATATCCCTCGGACGGATGTACCGGAGCCAGAGCACAAGGCCTGATTTAACTCCACCTTCGTCTTCCAGCCTGTTTTTTGACAAAAGCTTATTGAGCCTGAGCCCATACTTTTGCGAAACGTCCCACATGGTTTGACCAGGTAGCAACGTGTGGTAGTGGGATTTTGCCTTTCCAGCTTTTTTTTCAAAATAATAGACCTGCCCGGCCTTGACCTTGTCATAGTTCGTGAGGTCATTGTACTCCTTGAATTTATCCAGTGTGAGTCCACCCCTGATGGCCAGCACATCAAAATTATCTCCCGGTTTTGCTATTGTTCCTCTCCTTCCATTGATCTCATAGAGATCATTTTTGTCGGTGTTCTTGATCCTAGGAAACTGATCGGCTGCGGAATAGTAGCTCTTTACACGGGAGCCATTCGCCCCGACCATCAAAGTGGTTTCCCTTGTATGGTCTTTATTTCCATTTTTATAAATGCCATCATTTTTCCTGGCAATTAATTCGGCTTTGTCAAACCCGATTGGGATAAGGACAGAGTACACCTTATCTGAAGGGATTTTACCTTTTTTAAAACACTTGTTGTACTCTTCCAATAACTGCAAATCAATCTCAAATTCTTTCGCCACCTCTTTCAAAGTCTTATCGCCCCCATTGGTGTATTCGAATAGAAAGAAGGGCAGACCGTCCTGCTTACCAATTTCATCCTGGTAAGCAATTTTATGAGCGAGGAATTTTTTTACATACCAGTGCGTGCTACCTGTGATGTCCATTCGGTTTTTGCCGAAATTCTTGTCAGAGATGTATTTTTCGGCACCTCCCCTGCCTGTGTTATAGGCCAATAAAGCATACAGCCAATTATCAAAGTAAAAGTTGTTTTTCTTCATGTACTTTGCCGCAGCCCGGGATGAGGACGCAAGGTTCAGTCGCTCATCGACCATGTTGTCTATCCGCAAGTTCATCTCAAGACCCGTCTCTTTTTTAAACTGCCAGAAACCAACCGCATTGGATGAAGAAACTGCATCAGACACGAGGGCGCTTTCCTGGATTACCAGGTATTTAAAATCATCGGGCAGCTTTTCTTCCTTGAAAATCCGCTCAATGACCGGGAAATGCAGGTCGATCTTTTCCACCCTTTTCCTAAAATAGGTTTCGCTTCTCCTGATATTGTCTACATCTGTCTGGATCTCCCTCCTCGCTTTGTCATTGATGTGAAGTTTAATACCCGCAAAGTCCATCATGGAGGGCACCCTTGGCCCTTGCGCCCATGTGAATTGGCAAACAAAAATACCAGCTATTAAAACCAAAAGTCTCTGCATCCTATTTCTTTCGAATTAAAAAAAGCCCGTCTCTCACCGACAATAGTACATTTTCCACCCTATCATCCTTTTGCACCATCTCGTTGAACTGCACCAGCGCTGCCGTATCTTTATCCGTTTTTCCATTTTGATGTTGGATAATTTTACCGCTCCACAAGACATTGTCAGCCAAAATAACTGCGCCGCTCTTTAACTTGTCAATTACTAAATTGTAATAATTTGGATAATTTTCCTTGTCCGCATCAATAAATACCAAATCAAAATCAATATTCAATTGGGAAATGATTGACCGGGCATCGCCGATATGCTGAACAATTTTCCTTCCAAAAGGGGATTCGCCAAATCTTTTCTTGTTCTTTTCTTCCAGTTCCTCATCAATATCGATGGTATGCAACACCCCGTTTTCGGTAAGCCCTTCGGCAAGACACAAGGCGGAATACCCGGTAAACGTTCCAATCTCTAATATGTGTGTTGGACGAAGCATCTTCGAAATAAGCGACAACAATCTTCCTTGCACCTTGCCTGACAGCATCCTGGGATTTAATTCATGAAGGTGGGTTTCCCTGTCAATGTGCCTTAGCAATTCGCCCTCCCCGGAGGTGTATTGCTCAATATATTTTTCTATTTCTGGATGAACGATTTCCATGTTAATTTTCAGTCGGTTTAATGTAAATAAAACTCAATTTACTTTCATCAAAAACCTCCCGGGCAGTTTCCAGCAAATCCCCGGGGGTTAAACGATTGATTTTGGCAAGTATTTCATCAAAGGTATCGATCCGTCCGAGGTCCAGCAAGCTCTTTCCTATCGCCAGCATCAGGTTGGTATTATTCTCCTCAGCTATGGCAATTTGACCAACGAACTGATCCCTGGCCTTTTGGAATTGAAGTGAAGTAAGCTCTTTGTCCCTTAACCTTCGCATTTCCTTCAGCACCAACTGTACGCACCTCGAAAGGTGTTTTGCATCGGTTGCAAAAAAAACACTGAATAGTCCAGTATCAGTAAATGAATTGTAGCTGGCATCAATGGAGTAAACAAAGCCGTACTTTTCCCGTACCCCCAGGTTAAGCCGTGAATTCATACCAGGCCCACCGAGCAAATTGGTCAACAAGACAAAAGCATTTTTCCTGTCGTCATGCGTGCTATATGCCACATTTCCTATCCCACAATGCGCCTGTAGGATCGGCCTTTTTGTTATTCTTGTTTTAGCATGATATCCCGAAAAAATGTCTCTCTTATTTCGCCCGTTATATGACGGGACACTGCTTACATATCTCTCGACAATTCGCAACACTTTTTTGAAGGGCAGGCTGGAAACTACCGAAAAGACAATTTTTTTTGTGTCGAGATTTTGCTTCAAAAACCGCTGAAAATCGATCCTTCCAAACGACTGAATGCTTTCCTTGGTGCCGAGTATATTATTTCCCAGCGTATGACCAGAAAATACCAGGTCATCAAAGTCGTCCTGTATGAAATCTTCGGGGTTGTCTTTGTACATCGCCATTTCTTCCAGGATCACATTTTTCTCGCGCTCGATTTGCTGCTCAGGAAAGATGGAATCAAAGGTAATATCCGTCAAAAGATCAGCAGCCTTGTCAAAATGATTGTCAAGAACAGAGGCGTAGAAGCAAATTTTCTCCTTGGTGGTGTATGCATTCAATTCCCCACCCACGGAATCCAGACGGTTTAAAATATGAAATGCCTTCCTTTTTTTGGTGCCCTTAAAAACCATGTGCTCCCAAAAATGGGCAAGCCCCTGCTGTGTCGTATGCTCATCCCTCGAACCAATATCGAGGACATAACCACAATGGACAATTTTAGTATTCAGGGCCTGTTTATAGACCAGGCGGATACCATTAGAAAACTCGTAAATGATGTGATCTTCCATTTTAATTGTTCCGGCAAAATTAAGGCTATTTTTTGAGAGATTAAAAAGGGCATCGGTTTTATAAACAACCCTGAAAACATTAGACTCTTGCTTGATATTTGACGGGAAAAAGCAATAACTTGAAGCGATCAATTAAACTGCAAATTAACATGAAATACCTCCCCATAGATAATCAGCTTTTTATAAATAACCGTGAAAATTTTGTTCAGAGACTCAAACCCGGTTCAATGGCTGTGTTTAATTCGAACGATATCATGCCTACGTCTGCAGACGGGGTAATGAATTTCAGGCAACACAGCGACATTTTTTACCTGTCGGGCATTGATCAGGAGGAAAGCATACTGCTGCTTTTCCCCGACCACCCGGATGAAAACTGGCGGGAGGTGCTGTTTCTCCGTGAGACGAATGATGAAATAGCCATCTGGGAAGGCCATAAGTACACCAAAGAGGAGGCTTATGCAACGTCGGGAATAAAAAACGTACGGTGGATATCTGAATTTGAAAAAGTATTTGATAATTGTGCCTCCCTCGCAAGTAATATTTATTTAAACAAGAACGAACACCTGAGATCGACGAAGAATGTGCAAACACGGGACGACCGGTTTATAAGCTGGTGCAGGGAAAAATATCCTTTGCATGAGTACGAGCGTTCGGCTCCCTTGCTGGTACAATTAAGATCCGTCAAATCGCAAATTGAAATCGATCTTTTGCAAGAAGCTTGTGATATCACCGAAAAGGGATTCCGGCGGATCCTGAAATTCATTAAACCGGGTGTGATGGAATATGAAATCGAAGCAGAGTTGATCCACGAATTCATTCGCAACAGATCGGCTGGATTTGCCTATCAGCCTATCATCGCCAGCGGCTTTAATGCATGTGTGCTTCACTACATTGAAAATAACCAACCCTGTAAAGATGGTGACATCATATTACTAGACGTGGGAGCGGAATATGCCCATTACAATGCTGACCTGACGAGAAGCGTTCCGGTCAACGGCAGGTACACTAAGAGGCAAAAGGATGTTTACAACGCCGTTTTGAATGTCCAAAGAGAAGCTATGAAACTTCTCCGACCCGGAACTACCATTCCCGAGTACCACAAGGAAGTCGGGAAAATCATGGAAAGCGAATTGATGGGTTTGGGATTAATTGACACAACAGATGTAAAAAACCAACACCCTGATCTGCCTGCCTATAAAAAATACTTTATGCACGGCACCTCTCACCATCTCGGACTCGACGTCCATGACTACGGCAACATGTATGGGAAAATAGAAGAGGGGATGGTATTTACAGTGGAGCCCGGTATCTACATTCGGGAGGAAAGTCTGGGCATTCGGATCGAAAACAATGTGGTTGTCAAAAAAGATGGAGTCGACGACCTCATGAAAAACATCCCTGTCGAAGTGGAAGATATTGAGGAAGAAATGAATACTTAAGAAAGTTTATCTCAGGGGTAATTTTTATTGGTTTATTCAAAATAATAAAAAGTCCCCGGTTTTATTCGTTTAAGGAATGAAACCCGGGGACTTTTTTTATTTGAGCCACTATACCCGAAACTTAAGCGCTTTTTGGCGAAGCATTTCCCGGTCTGCCGTGATCTTGGGATCGCTGTAAATGTTTTTGGATAATTCAGAGACAACTTGTTTTTTGTACCCCAACCGGACAGCAATATCCTCGCAATAGTTTATTTCAGATTTAAATACCAGTCCATCCACTTTCATTAATTGGATAACCAGATATAAATATTCAAAACGCTCATCCTCAGAGAGAGACGATAAATCTCCAATAGGCTCCGGTTTTCTTAAAAGCTCCTTGATATCCTCCTCTGAAAAGCCATTTGCTTTTGCCACCGTTTCGATCATTTTTAATTCTCTTCCTGCCAGGTCACTATCAATTGTAGCAAGTTGAATAAGGATGCTTAACTGTTTCTTTTGCATTTGTCTCTGTTTTTATCTTTAAACTAGATTTGAACTGTAACCAAATTTAGAAATAAATTTAAATTCTCCCCTACCGTGTGGTTATTATCTTAGGCATACCCGATGTAATAAAGTCACACGTTTTTATCTTCCGGTAGATTTTTCAAAGTCTTATATTTACCATGTTTACTTGTTCGCCCTTTTCATTAAAACTAATTTCAGAAAAGGAGATATTGCCGTTTTTATCTTTAATGATTACCGAAGTGCACCTGGTGCCATAGCCCGGGAAATTAATAAACATTGCCGACAACTTTCTTTCCAAGTCTTTGGGCACACCAGTATCCGGAAGGTCCTGGTCTCTGGCCATCGACCGGTCAAGCAACACCTTCAACAACTCAGTTTCATCAATATTCTCATTGGCGATAGCCCTTGTAAAGTTGAGCTTTGCCTTATTTACTTTCGGCCAGGATGTGTCCAATAAGGCATTTGAAAGGCCGTGAACTCCTTCAGTTATTTGTGTGATCTTGCGATCCACATTGGAAAAATGGACAAGGTCATCGTTTAGGCCAAGCAATAAATTGAATCCGTTGTATTGACCGGCCTCATCGTATATTGACCGGACATATTCTTCCGGACTCAAATCATTTTTAAGATACTCTGATGTCAACAGCCCCCTGGAAGGAGCATCTTTTTTTAAATTTTTTAAATCCCGGTAATTAGTAATCGCCGCAAATTTCCCTTTCTTGTTAATACCCAGCCAGGTTCCGTTTGCAATGAGGTCCCTACCGGCAATTATCCCGTGTTCGTCCCACTCATACAAAGGGGTAGCGGGACGGTTAAAGAATTCATCCCTGTTGCCCACCAAGATAAAAGGAAAATCCTCCCTCACATTTTTTGCCAGTACAATTAAACACATTGGGCGCAAATTATAAAAAAAACCATTATTTTTAACTAACTGATTATCTGACGTTTATCAAATGACTGAATTTCAAAATTGTACATCTCTAAGAAAAATTTTAATTTATTTTATATTTTTTTCATGAAGAATGATAATAAACCCAATCAATTAATTATTTTTGCAATCCTGATAGAAACACAGGTCAAAATAAATTGATTATTCCCACTTAAATGAAAAACAACAAGTATTTTATTATTGATTTTGATAGTACTTTTATCCAGGTGGAAACGTTAGACATCCTGGCTGAAATATGTTTAAGCAATGATCCGAAAAAAGAAAGTAAGATAAAAGAAATTGTCTCCATCACTAATTTGGGGATGGAAGGAAAAATTTCTTTTCGCGAGTCATTGGAAAAAAGAGTTGCTCTTTTAAATGCTTCCAGGGAAGATATTGAAGCTACCATTGAGCTTATGAAAGAAAAGATTTCTAAGTCTTTTCAACGTAACAAGGAGTTTTTACAGTCTAATAGTGACAGCATCTATATTATAAGCAACGGGTTTAAAGAGATCATCGACCCAATTGTAGCTGATTTTGGGATTGCTCCGGAAAATGTTTTTGCCAATTCCTTCGAATTTGACAGTGAAGGAAAAATTACGGGCTTTGATAAAGAAAACACCCTGTCCAGAGACAATGGCAAATCAAACAAGCTAAAAGAACTTTCATTGACCGGTGATATTTACGTGATTGGAGATGGATACAATGATTATGAAATCAAGGCTGCCGGTCTGGCCAATAAATTTTACGCATTCACAGAAAACATTGAGCGTGAATTGGTTACGCAAAAAGCAGATCACGTAGCGCCTTCATTGGATGAATTTTTATTCCATAACAAAATCAGGGGTTCTATTTCTTATCCTAAAAATAGAATAAATGTTCTCCTGCTGGAAAATGTCCACCCAAAGGCCATTGAGATTTTTAAAGAAGAAGGCTACAATGTCGAAGTGATTGGCTCCGGACTGGACGAAGAAGAACTTTGCGAAAAAATAAAAAATGTATCCATACTCGGTATCCGGTCAAAAACCCAGGTAACAAAAAAGGTCCTGGAAAATGCCAACAGGCTCATGGCGGTTGGCGCATTTTGTATAGGTACTAATCAAATCGATCTGGACGAATGCCTTAAAAGAGGGGTGGTCGTTTTTAACGCACCCTTCAGTAATACCCGATCGGTAGTTGAATTGGCCATTTCTGAAATCATTCTTCTTACCAGAAACCTAATCGATAAAATTACCCAAATGCACGATGGCAAATGGGACAAGAGCGCCAAGGGTAGTTTTGAGGTGCGAGGAAAAAAGTTGGGCATCATTGGATATGGAAATATTGGAAGCCAGCTTTCGATCTTAGCGGAATCCCTTGGGATGGAGGTTTATTACTACGATGTGGTGGAAAAGCTTGCACTGGGAAATGCCAAAAAATGCGAAACGCTGGAAGATCTTCTGTCAACGGTAGACATTATCACTTTACACACAGACGGAAGAAAAGACAATGCCAACCTCATAGGCGAGAAAGAATTTTCCCTGATGAAAGACGGGGTGATCTTTTTAAACCTTAGCAGGGGCCATATTGTAGACATCAAAGCACTGAAGGCTGCTATCGAATCAGGTAAGGTAGGCGGATGCGGAATAGACGTTTTTCCCGAAGAGCCTAAAAGTAACAAGGATGAGTTTGTGTCTGAGTTGAGGGGCATGCCAAACTTGATCATGACTCCGCACATTGGCGGAAGTACGGCAGAGGCGCAAGAAAACATCGGAATGTTTGTACCAAACAGGATCATAGACTATATCAATACGGGTACCACTACCAATAATGTTAATTTCCCTGAGATTCAACTCCCAACTTTCAAAAACGCACACAGACTGATACACGTGCACCACAATGTGCCGGGAGTATTGGCCAAGATTAACAATATCATTGCCAGGCACAATCTCAATATCATTGGGCAGTATTTGAAAACCAACGAATCAATAGGTTATATGATCCTTGCTGTTGACAAGGAATATGACAATGAAGTAATCGACGAACTAAAAAACATCGAACATACCATTCGATTTAGAGTATTATATTAAATTTCAACTATGAAAAAGGCTTTAATAACAGGTATTACAGGTCAAGACGGAGCTTATCTGTCAGAATTGTTACTTTCCAAGGGATACGAAGTCCATGGTATCAAGCGACGAAGCTCACTTTTTAACACCGACAGAATAGACCATTTATATCAGGATCCACATGAGTCCAATGTGAAATTCAAATTGCATTATGGCGACCTCTCTGATTCTGCGAATATTATCAGGATTATCCAGGAAGTTCAGCCGGACGAGATATATAATTTAGGGGCAATGTCTCACGTAAAAGTGAGCTTCGATACACCTGAATATACCGCAAATGTGGATGGTATTGGAACATTGAGGATCCTTGAGGCTGTACGGTTGTTGGGTTTAACAGAAAAAACCAGGATTTATCAGGCATCGACCTCTGAACTTTATGGACTGGTGCAGGAAGTGCCACAAAAGGAAACCACTCCTTTTTACCCAAGGTCTCCCTATGCGGTCGCTAAACTATATGGTTACTGGATTACCGTAAACTACCGGGAAGCTTACGATATGTATGCGTGCAATGGGATATTGTTTAACCACGAGTCGCCTATCAGAGGTGAAACGTTTGTTACAAGAAAAATTACCCGTGCAACCGCCAGGATCGCACTTGGCTTACAGGAATCTATGTACCTGGGTAACATGGATGCAAAACGTGACTGGGGCCATGCCAAAGATTATGTGGAAGCTATGTGGTTAATCCTTCAGCAGGACAAAGCGGAGGATTTTGTAATCGCTACCGGTATCACTACCACCGTCCGCGATTTTGTTAAACTTTCATTTGCGGAAGTTGGTATAGATCTAGAGTTTGAAGGCACGGCTGAAAATGAAGTAGGAAAAGTAAAATCTTGCTCAAATCCGGAATTCCAATTAGAAAAAGGCCAGATTGTGGTTAAAGTTGATCCCAAATATTACCGACCAACTGAGGTGGAACTTTTGATTGGGGATCCTGCAAAAGCAAAACAAAAACTTGGATGGGAATTAAAATATGACTTGAATGGTTTGGTAAAAGATATGGTTTCTTCAGATGTCGAGCTTTTCAAACGGGATAAATTCTTAATAAAAGGTGGTCATAAAGTATTCAACTACCACGAGTAAAAAATGGAGAAAAACGCGAAGATATACATTGCCGGCCATAGAGGTATGGTCGGTTCTGCTATTTTAAGAAAACTCGAAAAAGAAGGTTATTCAAACTTTATTTTAAAAAGATCCTCGGAACTCGACCTTAGAGATCAGCAAGCCGTGGCAGATTTCTTTAAGCAAGAAAAACCTGACTATGTATTTCTTGCGGCTGCAAAAGTTGGGGGAATCGTGGCAAACAACACCTACAAAGCAGAATTCATTTACGACAACATCCTTATTCAGTCAAATGTAATCCACAACAGCTACCTCACTGGCGTCAAAAAGCTAATGTTTTTAGGCAGTTCGTGTATTTACCCAAAATTAGCTCCCCAACCTTTAAAAGAAGATTATCTTTTAACTGGATTATTGGAGCCAACCAATGAACCCTATGCCATCGCTAAAATTGCCGGAATAAAAATGTGCGATGCCTACCGGGATCAGTATGGCTGCAATTTTATTTCCGTGATGCCTACCAACCTTTATGGACCTAACGATAACTATGACCTGAAAAATTCTCACGTACTACCTGCGTTGATCAGGAAGTTCCATGAAGCCAAATTAGAAGGTAAAAAAGAAGTAGAAATCTGGGGTACAGGTTCCCCCAAAAGGGAATTTCTCCACGCTGACGACCTGGCAGACGCCTGTGTGTATTTGATGGATAAATACAGTGAACCTGGATTAGTCAATATTGGCACCGGGGAAGACATTTCTATTAAAGACCTTGCTCTTCTGATAAAAGATATCGTAGGATTTACCGGCGAACTAACATTTGACACGTCCAAGCCCGACGGCACACCCAGAAAACTGATGGATGTATCCAAATTGACTTCTATGGGATTTAAGTATAAAATTTCGTTGGAAGCGGGGATCAGATCGGTGTACGAGGAATACTCGGGCAGGTAAAAAATAACCCAATGTGTCAGGAGGGTTGTTACGAACCCGGATAAGTCAAGATTTGAACCGCCCGGAAAGACGCAACCTTCCACTGTTAACCTGCTTATAAAACGAGGTCCGCCAGTTGGCGGATGAGGCCTGGTTTTGTATTCTGGCTTGTTCGGTATTTATTAAACGTTAGGTTCGAACACTCTTATACCTGACACAAATGGGTAAATATCTTCAAAGAACTTGTGCAAAGTTAGTCAGGAATCCATTCGATTAAAAAAATCCTCAGCCCTTAATTTCACCCAACTAGAAATTTTACAGAATAGCCAATTTTCCCGCGCATTTTTAAAAATGTAGTAATTCATCTATATTATAATTAGAATTCTTTGTGTTACTATCAAAAATGGCGGTAAAGTCCAACTTTTAAGATGAATAAATGGGAACGCGGCGAATATAAAAATCCATACCTGTTACGGTTCAATAAAAAGGAGGAAAGAAAATTTATGCTTGCCGTAAAAAAGGCCGACATCCTTTTGTATAAGGCCATTATGACTATCACTATCATCCTCACGATAGTTTTTATTTTTATTGATTATAGAAGGATTCAGGAAGACTATTATATTGTTTTTATCCTTCGAGGCAGTGTGGTCGTATTATACACAGTCACCTATTTGATCATCGCCAACAGGAATATTGCCCCCCCCTATCTTCAAAAAATAATTATTGTTTCCATCACCTACACGTGTTTTAGTTTCTTTTTTCTGGACTTTTTTGCCCCGATGCCCGCTTTTTTTTTACCAAACGCATTGATAACAGTCGGCTTTTTTGGAATCACGATCAGTGGGCTAAGGTTTAGAAATGGCCTGGTCATCGAATTAATGCTCGCTGTCTTTTACTTAAGTTATTCCTTACTCGCTACGAACCAGGACCATCATTCGCAGCAGATCCCAAATCTCCTTACCAATATCACACTCGCGGTGATGTGCGGCTATACTTTGGAGCGGGTAAGGCGAACTTCCTACCTGAGAAATGAAAAGATCTCAAGCCAAAATGCGGTCATCAGAAACAGCAATAAAAAGCTCAAAAAGCTGATAATGACGAAGAACAAATTGATATCGATCCTTTCTCACGACTTAAGGAGCCCTATTAATTCTTTAAAGTCACTCCTGGAAATGACCAATTCAGGGGATGTATCTTTGGAAGAATTCCAGATTTATGTCGGGCAAATTTCAAGCAGGATCGAGCTAACGGAAAACCTTATTGAAAATTTATTGATATGGGCAAAATCCCAGGTGTCAGGAGATTATTTACATGCTTTTCCTTTTTCATTAAAAGAAGTGACCGAAAAAAACATACGGCTCTTCCAGGAAAACGCCAGCAAAAAGGATATAAAAATTGTATTTAATGGGCAAGAGGATATCGTTGTAAACGCCCATGAGGAATCGATCAACATGGTGGTCAGAAACCTTCTTTCAAACTCGCTTAAATTTACCCCAACAGGTGGCGAAATTGGAATTTACTTTAAACAGAATGGAAAGTATGCTGAATTTCAGATTTCAGATACGGGTATCGGCATTTCGGAAAAAGATATAAATAAAATTTTCAGCTACGAAAATTTCACCACCCTCGGTACAGAAAAGGAAAAGGGAACCGGCCTTGGACTGGCCATCTGTCAGGATTTCATCAACAAAAATAAAGGAAAGCTCTGGGTAGAAAACAATGAACCCAAAGGAACCATCTTTAAATTCAAACTGCCACTCCTCGAGATTTAATATTCAATAACCGGCCGGAAGTATTCTTTCCCCGATTCGCACACATGGCATCGATAGTGGTCAGGCAGTTTTTCAAAAGGCGACCTGGCGAGATATTGGCAGAGGGATCGCCAAATTTTCTGTCATAAATCGTGAGGCAGTTTGTGCATTGATAGCTGAGCGATTCCAGGTTTTTAACACTAAAGATGGAAGCTAAGTGTGAATAAGGGTACAGAGTTTAAATTCCAACTAATCAACACATCTTGTCTCAAAATCGACTTATGATACTTACACCTGGTACATTTATTTTTAGCAATTTTTTTGCTAACATAAATTGAACAACAAGTGATATTTTAGATGTTGTATTAATTCCATTTTAGCTTGTTTATTTTTATTTAACAATTTTTTGCAAATAAAATCATGTATGTATCCTAAAACCAAGAGGATAAAAAATTGATTTTTTTTGCATTATAAGTTACTACCTAAAATCCGCAGCTATCGAAATGAAAAGGTAATTTCGATATGAGTGAGATTGATACCGTGCTTTTTTAGATGGAAATATTGAAAACCAGAGATTACCCTGGATCAACAACCATTTGAAAACCAGGTTGCGTATGCTAAAGATCATTTTAAAATCCTTGGTTCTGCTGCATTGAGCCTCTCGGCCGATGGTGAATTCAGGGACGTCCTTTACGAGAAAATAGAAGAACAATTTGATGGTGATTACAACGTTTTGTTCGAAACATTGTCAAACACTTCAATGTCAAACCAAATTACTCTTGGAGAAAAAATGCGCCTAATGTTGAACAAGGGGAAAAAGTTTACAGAGGCCGTAAACGCCTTTAAAAATATTGACGGCACTGACTTTTTCCCTCAAATTTACATCCCCTTTTACGAGGAATTAAAAGCGGAAAAAATGAATTCGAACGCAAGGGTACTTACCACGGATTCCGATCCTGTAATTGTTTTGTTTTCGGGGGATGATTCCCAGGATGTTTTCCCCGCCTATCAGCTTAGTGACAGCGGCGAGTTGGAAGAAGCCGGTTTCATGGTTGACGAAGAATTTGCAATGAATAATGAAGTATGGGTAATTTCACTTAATGAGCGATATTTTGGGGATGAAACCGACTTAGCGGAAACTGGTGCACCATCCAATGGAAGGACAGTGGCCTCTCCCAGCGCCATCGTAGACCAGATCAAATGCAAATGCCACAAGGAAAGCTGGGCGGCTGGCGCCAGCGAGGTACATATCATCACCATTGTGTCTGACTACCGTTTTTTCAACCTCGATATCAATTTATATGGCAACGGAGAGCATGAGGGAGGACAGATATATAAGTTTAGCAGGAAGGACGTAAAAAAGAAAAGAAGCAAAGATGTTAACTTTTACATTCTAAACGACTGGAATGAAAGGGCGCCGGGAATGCCCTATGGCCACTATGTGATTTTTGAATATGATACCTGGCCTACGGGAACCAGGGAAGTAAGATGGGAACAAGGTGGAGATATGCTCAAATGGGAATATCGATCTGCTGACAGTTTTTATGATAAGAATTCGGTCTTCAACTCTAATTTCAATGGGTACTATGTAAATAATGGATGTATAGAATGGAGCGCGCAATATCAATAGTTAAAAGAAAGGAACCGGCTGATACCGGTTCCTTTCTTCAAAATTCTTTCTGGGTTATTCTTTTTGTATTTATCATGACATTTCCCCTCAGATCTTTTGGACAGGATAAGGCAATCAAGATATACCCAACCGCCGGGATTACCTGGCGAAGCACAGCTATGAACTTTTTCAATTTTAAAGCGGTAATACCAGCCGATCCGACAAAACCATATCCTTATGAAAAAAATGTGCAGGGTTTTAGTATTAATCCCGGTGTACAAATCAGAACTAAAATAATAGGGTTTGAATATTACCCTAATCTCCGTTATGATGTAATACATTATAATCTAGGATCTGAAGAGGAATATACAAAGGGTTTTCTTATCGATCACAATTTTAATCTCATATTCAGAAGAAAAATAGATTTTGGCATAGGTATGACTATCGTGAATTCCGGTAAAACGTATGAGTTTGTCAACCCGATACCCAGGTATCACGATATCGAGTTTAAGACTTATAATTTTTTCGTAACGATCCCGATTAAAAAAATCATCAACCTGGAGGTTAAAGCGCTTTATGTACCGAAAGACTTCCCCGAAAACCCGGATGAACAATATATTATGTACAGCCTAAGGGCATTTTATAAGTTTGATTTTCTCAATAGGAAAAAGGAGGATGTTAATTTCAATTAATATATAATAATTTCTAATACAAAATAGTCATGAGAAATCCTTCCAGGCAAGCGTGTTTCTGAATATTAGCCCGCAAAAGATAATTCATGTTAAAACGCTATTTCGTTTGGGGATTTTTCCAGGTACATCCATGCTACGGTCAACAAGATTTCATCCATCGACTCAAGTATAAAATACCTCTTAATATTCAATAACCGGCCGGAAATATTCTTTCCCTGATTCGCACACATGACATCGATAGTGGTCAGGCAGTTTTTCAAAAGGCGTACCTGGCGAGATATTGGCAGAGGGATCGCCAAATTTTTTATCATAAATTGTGAGGCAGTTCGTGCATTGGTAGCTAAGCGTTTCCAGATTCAGGGTTTTCTTCTCGCCCTTGCCTTCGATAATGTCCTTTTCGGGGTTTAGTTGCCGGAAATAGATTTTACTTAGCTCAATCAGGAGCGTCGGGATAATTTCTTTTTTCACTCCCCGCGCATAGGTAAAGTACTCAGAGTTATTCGCATTAAAATCCTTCGCGTAGAGAATGTTATAAATACTCTCGTTACCGCTGCTCAGCTCCATGTTTTTGGCAATTACCACCGAAGTAAAGAGCAGCATGCTACCACTGGTCTTAATGGTAAATGTGAGCCCGTGTGTACTGATATCCTGCTGGTCCAGTTCCCTCACCAGAAATCTCTTGAGATCCAGCGCTTCCTGATCAAGTACCGGTAGGTGCCAGTTTAACTCCAATGAAGAATGGCGCATATTGATCCCAAATTTCCCCATCAGCTTATCCCACCTGATTCTGTCGGACATTTTGATGCCCTTAATGATAAAAGATTTCCAGGGTGTGATACTTATTTTTCCAATCATCGTATCCTGACAAAGCCGGCATGCAGCGCTTAGAAAATCGATGGCAAATTCATTATTCCTCCAATAGAGCCCCAACCAATACAGGTTATTTGGCATAGCATTTAAGCCCTCATAGTACGGAAAAAAGGTCTCCGGATATTTAAGTTTTTCGTCAATCTTTTTTGAATTGATCCGGATGCTATTCTGTAATTTGATAAAAAGTTCCTCTACAGATAGCTGCGAGTTTTTATCCAGCGCTTCTTCAATTGCCTTTGTCACTTTGGGAATATCCTGTCCAAAAATCAATTTTGGCCATGGCTCTACCTGGTTGTCTTTTTCTACATTGCGAATGTAGAGGTACCAATACTTATCCTCCTTTGAAGCAATAAAATTCAATTGGCCGGTAAAGATAGGCACCAAGCTTTGCGTTGGATCGACAATGTTTATTTTTAGTTTTGGTCGGTAGTCGAAAGAATCAATGATGTAGTGATAGGTATCTTCCTTGACCCAACTTGTAGTATCCATCACATTTACCGCCGCATAAGAGCTGACAATATTCTGGTACGCATTAGCACCACTGATTTCATAATCTATCTTCAGCTTTTTAAAGGCATTTTCCACATCCTCTTTTGCCACATTTCTGATGGGAAACAAGATGTCCTGCCGGGATCCAAATGAAATGTGCTTGTTGCCACACATTTCAGAAATCTCCATTATACCCAATAAGTCAGAAGGTGACAATATTCCTCCCGGCACAAATACCCTTAAAAGATCATCTTTCCTGGTCTCCATGTTACTTTTTCAAAAAGATCGAAAAATCAAACTGTTATTAATTTCTTCTGGTTGAGAATTTCCTGGACTTCCGGCTTGCAACTTCCACAACCCAGTCCAGCGCCAGAAGCCTTGCAAAGTTCGTTAAAATCTGTACAACCTCCATCGATAATCTTTTCAAGGTTTCCTTTTCCTACATTATTGCATGAGCACACCAGTTTTCCGATAACGGGCTCTGCTGGCTTGCCTGATCTCAATAGCTGCATCCTTTTGTCAGAAAGCTCTATTTTGCTTTCTATCAGGCTTTTAAACTCAGCAAATTCAGTTTTATCACCAATTAAAATTGCCCCGACCAGCCGGTCATTCTTGATGATACATTTTTTATAATAGCGGACGGTCTTGTCAATAAATAGAATTTCTTCGTATCCTTCTTCGTCATTTGGAATTTCGGCCATACCGATGGAACACAAATCGAAATCTGAAAATTTCAAGATGTTCATGGGTATTGACCCCTCATAAATACTCGACAGGTCACCATTGATAAACCGGGCGGCAGTATCGGCCTGCTGCTCTGCGGCAGCAGTAATGCCATTCAGCTTTCCGCGGTGCTCGGCAATTTCTCCCATGGCAAAAATACTCGGATCGCTCGTTTGCAGGTTATCATTGACAATTAACCCTCTACCGTATTCGATGCCAGCGTCCATGGCAAATTCGATATTTGGCCTGGTGCCAATCGCAAACACCACCGCATCTACCTGCAGGGTATGACCACTTTTTAGTTTGGCGAAAATTCCATGCTCTTTTTCAATTTGGTTAAGTGATTCAACCTGGTTGTTCATATACAGGTTAATTTCCTTTTCCTCAACAAATTCCTTTAGCAGCCCTCCCGCCAGCTCGTCCAATTGACGTTCCATTAACCGCGAAGACAATTGAACAATGGAAATATGAACATCAATTTCCTTTAATGCGGCTGCCAATTCCAGACCTAACAATCCTCCACCTATGATGAGCACATGTCCTTTCGGCTTGAGGAATTTTTTCAAATCGTCTGCATTTTGCCGGTTTCGCATGGTGAAAACTCCCGGCATATCCAGCTGCGCATCCTTTGGGATGAATGCCCGGCTGCCAGTCGCCAAAATTAGTTTATCATACGAATGCTCAACTCCATTTGAGTCGGTTACGGTTTTCGCGTCAGCGTTTAAAGCCGTAATCGCATTTTCATTATGAAGGTGGACATCATATTTATCAATTTCACCCTGCTTGAATTTCAGTAGCTTTTCCCAGGGCAATTGTTCATTGACATACTCAGGCAGCAAAACCCTATTATAAAAAGGATACTTTTCATTAGAAAAGACGTGGATCTCATCCCTTGTATTAAACTGTCGATAGGTATTGATAAACCGATAGGCAGCAGCACCTGCTCCTACGATGACAATTTTCTCCTGTGCTTTTTTATATTTCGTTACCTCGACTGCCGAATATTTAAAATCAGGTTCCTTCGAAATGGGGTCATATAAATTATTGGTCAGGTTATTGGCGCGGGCAAAATCACTTGTTCCTATTTTACCCCAGTGCATTGGCAGAAAAAGCACCCCTCTTTTCACAGTATCGGTCACCGTTACCGTCACGCGTACTTCCCCCCTTTTATTGAAAACAAGGGCAACATCGCCGTTTTCCAGTCCCCTCTCCTTAGCATCCTCCGGGTGAATTTCTAAAAATGGCTTTGCAATGTGTTGCTTTAATTTATTAACCTTCCCGGTCTTGGTCATTGTATGCCACTGATCTCTGATCCTGCCCGTAGTAAGTACAAGCGGATGGTCACCGGAGAGTGGCTCCGATAAGTTTTCGGGATTGGCTAGAGGAAATAGTTTTGCCTTTTTATTGTCAGTGTAAAACAGGTTATCTGAGAATAACCTTTGGGTACCTTTGGATAGAGTGGACGGAACAGGCCATTGCATTGATCCCTCATCCTTCAACCGTTCATAAGAAAGCCCACTGATATCAATATTAGTTCCTTTTGTCAATGCACAATGTTCCGCATATACCTCACTGACCGATTCATATTGAAAACCATCAAATCCCATTTCATTGGCAAAGCGGATAATTATTTCGCTGTCAGAAATTGCCTCACCAGGAGCATTCACTACCTTACTGAGGTGAGTAATCCTCCGCTCGGAATTTGTCATTGTGCCTTCTTTTTCCATATGTCCGGCAGCAGGAAGCACAAGATCAGCATACTCGATGGAGGTATTCTTATTTGAAATATCCTGCACCACTACAAATTTCGCTTTTTTTAGAGCTGCCTCTGCCTTTCTAGCATCCGGTAAGCTTACCAGTGGATTGGTACATGCAATCCAAACAGCCTTTAACTTTCCCTCTTCCAGGGCATCAAACATCTGCGTGGCTGTTAGTCCCGGCTTTTCAGGAACGGAAGGAACTCCCCAAAAGTCGGCTACTTCCTTCCTGTGATTTTCATCTGCCAACAACCTATGCGACGAAAGCAGCGTTGCCATGCCGCCCACTTCCCTGCCACCCATAGCATTAGGTTGGCCGGTTAAAGAAAATGGCCCCGATCCGGGTTTTCCGATATGCCCGGTTATCAGGTTCAGGCTGATTAAGCTAATGTTTTTATTGACGCCAATACTACTTTGGTTCAGGCCCATTGCCCACATGGTAATAAAGCCCTTGGCATTGCTAATCAATTTGGCCGTTTGTACAATCAAGGCTTCATCCACACCACAAATTGAAGCGGCCTTTTTTATGGATGTCTTAAATACAGATTGTTTATATGCGTCAAATCCGTCAACGTTTTTTGCGACAAATTCGAGATCTATTTCACCATTTTCAATAAGCACCCGGGCGATGGCATTGTTTAAGTAAACATCCGTACCAGGATTTATTTGCAGATGGATATCTGACGACGATGCTGTTTGTGTTTTTCTCGGGTCTACCGTTATGATCTTAACATTTGGGTTATTTTGCTTGTGTGCTTCCAGGCGACGAAACAAAATGGGATGGCACCAGGCAGGATTGGCTCCTTCGATTAGAAACACATCGCCCAACTCAATATCTTCATAAGAATTTGGAACAGCATCTTCACCAAGCATTTTGGAATACCCAGCCACTGCCGAGCTCATGCAAAGCCTGGAGTTTGTATCGATGTTATTGGTACCTATAAATCCCTTTGTGAGCTTATTGAAAAGATAATATTCTTCCGTTAGGCACTGGCCTGACACATAAAATCCTACGGCATCAGGACCATGGATTTTAATGATCGACTTGAAAACAGCAGCCGCCCGTTTTAGCGCCACATCCCAACTGACATCCTGAAGTGGATGACTTTTGCTCCACCGCATCTGTGGTGCAAATAGCCTGTCAGACATGTCCTGATTGGCATAATGCAGGTTCATTCCCTTGGAGCAAAGCATGCCCTTGTTGACCGGATGGTCTTTGTCCCCCTCCACAAATAACTTGCCTCTCTTGTCCTTATGGACCACTATGCCGCACCCTACCCCACAGTAGGAGCAAGTCGATTTGAATTTTTCTGTTTTACCAATAGTCATGTTTTAAAAAGTTAGGGAATTAGTAAAATCCGGGAAGCCCTTTTAGCTCCCCGGAATTTTCAAAACCACTTATTGGTCTTATTTGGATATAGGAACAACTGCAGGTTGTGTCTCAAGCTTACTTACCAGAGACGCATCCATTTCTTTTTTAACTTCTTTTTCGTCTGCTTCTGAAAATCTCACTACCAGTGATACAAAGGATATGACGATGACCGAAATGCCAATGATAAAAAGAGCTTGCGGATAACTTATTCCCTCTACCTTAAATAGGAAGCCTGCCGCTACAGCACCAGCATTACCTCCGGCTCCAACAATCCCGGAAATCGAGCCTACCGCCTTTTTGTTTACAAAAGGAACCACTGAAAAAGTAGCTCCCTCAGACATTTGTACACAAAGACTGAACACGATCATGGAAAGAATGGCCAGGGGAAGAATTGACATTTGTGAAAAAATAAGCAGTGTGATGCCCTCTAAAAATAGAATGGCAAAAAGGAAATATACCCGGCCTCTCAGTCCGAATTTAATTCCAAACCTGTCACCAAAAATCCCTCCCAGTGAGCGGGCAAATAAGTTCATCAGCCCAAATAAACCTGCTATGATGCCAGCAGTTTTCAGGTCTAAATGAAAATAGTCCTTATAATAAATAGCGGCGATATTGTTAATGGTCAATTCTACCCCAAAACAAGCCGCATAGATTAAAAACAATCCCCAAACCCGGTAGTCCTTGATCGCAATTAAAAATGATTTCTTGCTCTCCTTCTTTTTCATCTGAAAATCCGGATCAGTCTTCCGCAAGTCAGCCAGGTTTCCTTCGGGAGTGTCCTGCGTGAATTTGTAGTAAAGAATACCCATGATAAAAAGTGCCGCGCCTGGTACCACCATTGCCCACCTCCATGCCTGGGTATCTATGAATCCAAAACCAACAAAAAGAGCAAATAAGAGTGGCATAATCATCTGAGTAACACCACCACCCAGGTTTCCCCAGCCTGCAGTTGTTGCATTTGCCGTACCCACAACGTTAGGTGCAAACATCACGGAAGTATGGTACTGAGTAATAACAAATGACGCACCGATAACTCCGATCGCGAGACGGAATAACAAAAAGGACTCGTAGCTATTGCTCAACCCAATTAACATCACAGGAAGGGAACCCAGTATAAGCAGCGCGGTATACGAGATGCGCGGACCTATCCTGTCACACAACCAACCTATAAGTAACCGTGCAAAAACTGTGATCGCTACAGAGGCAATTATTATATTTCCTATCTGTGCTTTGGAAAGATCCAATTCATCCCTGACAATGGCCATAAGTGGTGCAATACCAAACCATCCGAAGAAACAAAGAAAAAAAGCAAACCAGGTCATATGAAATGCCCTCATATGCGGCGCTTTTAGACTTAATAAATTGATTTTAGTGGCTTTTGAATTCTTACTCATCGTTAAAATACTTAGACTCTATTCTTGATTTAGATTAAAATACGTAGCAAAATTACGTATTTATTTTTAATATCTAAGTAATTAAATCACATATTACGTATTTTTACGTAAATACAAGCTAGGCAATTGATTTTGAAGATATTACAGCGCTGGTATTCCAAAAGCTCTTTTGGGTTCACGGTGATGCGGCTCGCTGCTGACTTCGAAGACATCCAAATGTTGATTCTCTAATAGATTACCACAATATCTGTGGGGTATAATTGTAAGCTGAGCCTTTGATTTATTTATCAAATCATAACAATTGGTAGATAAATCAAATTCCTATCCGTAACATTTGCACCCCCTCAATGTAGCCAATGACACCCTTTTAATTCGAAATTCAAATGTAATTTTACCAAAAAAAAGAATGATGAACCTTCTACATCGATCCTGCTTTTTAATTCTATTGTTGCTGATTCCGCTTTTCAGCAACGCCCAGAAAACAACTTGCATCACCACAAATGGGATCCAACTGATAAAGAATGGCAAACCTTATTATTTTATAGGATCGAATGCCTGGCATTTCACCAACCTCGCTTCACTGGGTGATGGAGGTAACTGGGAACGGCTGCTAAAGGAATTGGATATGCTGGAGGAAATGGGTGTTGACAATTTAAGGATCATGGCCGGAACAGAAGGTCCTGGCTCACAACAGTACCGTATACAGCCAGCCCTCCAAAATGCCCCCGGTGAATATGACGAGCAGCTCCTGCAAGGTCTAGACTATTTAATGGACGAGCTGGCCAAACGGGATATGGTGGCGGTGCTTTGCCTGAACAATTTTTTTATGTGGTCAGGTGGAATGGCGCAATATGTGTCCTGGGCGGAAGGTACGGAAATCCCTCTGCCCCAGTTGAACACCGGGAGCTGGGACGAATACCAGGCGTATACCGCAAGATTTTACACAAATAAAAAAGCGATGAGCTATTTCGAAGATTTCCTTCGATTCATCATTGCCCGAAAAAACACGATCAATGGTAAACTTTACACCCAGGATCCCACGATCATGGCCTGGCAATTAGGTAATGAACCCAGAGGCCGACAAAATGTGATGGAATATGCCATCTGGGCAGATAAGACGGCTGGTTTAATCCAACAACTGGACACCAACCATCTGGTGTCGCTCGGAGGCGAAGGAATACTTCCTGACGGTGGTGTAGACACAGGCTTTAAAGTAGTAAGTCAATCAAAAAACATTGATTATCTAACCGCCCATTTATGGATTGAAAACTGGAGCTGGTATAATTCGCGGAAGCCGGAAACCTATGAAGACGCTGTCTCCAAAGCGAAAACCTACATTCAGGATCATATTGATTTTGCTAATTTTGCCAAAAAGCCTCTTGTCTTTGAGGAATTCGGTGTTCCCCGCGATAACGGCAACTTTTCATCGACAGGAACTACCAAATACCGTGACAACTTTTTTCAGATGGTTTTTGATTTTGTATTGAGATCGGCAAAAGAGAGTGGCCCACTGGCCGGTTGCAATTTCTGGTCATGGGCGGGAGAGGCGACTTCCTGGCCTGCCGGAGAATATTGGAAACCGGGTGAGCCCTTCGTAGGTGATCCCCCACACGAACTGCAAGGTTGGTATAGCATTCATAAAAATGACAAAAATACCGTCGGTGTTATAGGTAAGAACATTCTAAAATTGAGCGAGATTGAATGATTTTTATTATTTCCACTAACACCGTACTGCCTTCTTTGGGACATTTCCAATCTTTAATGAAAGTCTTTGTTTTATAAAAATTTCCTATATTCGCCGCGCACCTCACACTCTAAATGAAACAGGAAAATGGTATGGCGCCATTCTTTTTATTTGCTATGCATATTGTCAATAACAAGCCATCATTGTTTTTCCCAAAATTATCCTGTTGACCTGTCCGATTACAATTTAAACGAAAACACCGTCTCCTTAAAGCATGAATGGCGGTTTCATGCCCACCAGTTTTTATCACAATCGCAACTTGACACTGCTTATTGGGAGGAAATAGAGCTTCCCTTCCGCTGGGACTGGGCCACATGGAAAGGTGCACCCATGCCCGAAATGGGAATCGCCACTTACTGGATAAGACTGATTATGCCGGAGACAAACTCCCCCCTCGGTCTTAAATTTTATGAGGCCCTTTCGGCCAACAGGATTTACCTGAACAATGAATTGCTGGTGGAAACGGGAAAGGTAAGTGCAAACAAAGAAGAGGAAGTTTCCGACTATACCAATAAAATTGTCACCATACCAGGAACATTTAAAAAAGGAGATACCCTGGACATCATCATACACCACTCCAACTGGCATTTTCTGTACGGAAACATGAGGAAAACTGTGGTAATAGGCGACCTCTCCGCAATGACTGCATACAAGGTGAAACGCATTGCGATGGACTCATTGCTCCTGGGAGCCATTGGGCTGATCGGCATCTCCCAACTGATTTTTTTTTATTTCCGTCGAAAAAGCAGACATTACCTCTATCTGTTTTTCATATCGATCGTCATTTTTTTACGGCTGGCAATGGTGGATGAGATGCTGTTGCGCATTCTATTTCCTGACTTGCCCTTTCGGTTACTGATTGACATTCGCTGGCTTACCACTTATCTGGCTGTGCCTGTCACCATGCAGTTTATCTATGCTTTTTTCCCAGGTTTATTTAACAAAAACGTGTTGCAATTTTCCTGGGGAATTGCTGTCTTACATAGCCTTCTCACCTTATTCTTTCCTATTACCCTGATCATCTACTATGGCTACGTTACCCATGTATTGATGGTATTGGGAGCAATTTATATTATTTACATCTGCATCAGGGCAATCAAATTAAAATACAATGGTGGAAGGACGCTCGCCATCGGCCTGGGCGTGACCACACTGTTTATGATCAATGATATTTTGTATGTCCAGCAATTATCACCCTACGCCAATTTTATCGGTTGGGGGATACTTGCCTTCTTTCTGGCGCTAATCACAGTTACCTCAAAAAGTTTTTCCGTTGCATTGGCCAATGAGGAAAAACTTAGCGCCGACTTGTCTGAGCTCAACAAAAGCCTGGAGGAAAAAGTGCAGGAAAGGACTCAGATGATTGAGGAACAAAACCATGTCCTAGAAGAGCAACATGAAAGCATGAAGATGGTTCTCAAAGATCAGGAAACGTTGATGGCTGTCGTGGCGCACGACCTAAAGGCCCCCCTCAACCGGGCCGCAGGATTAGCAGAGGCCATGGCTGTGACCGGTACCTTAAATGATGAACAATTGATATTTAATAAAAAAATCATAGAGGTAGCCAAAGCCGGAAGTAAGCTGATCGAGCAATTGACCACCCTTCAAAAATATGAGCAAAAGAAAGCCGGACTACCCAAGAAGAAAATGGACATTTCGGCTTTGCTGGAAAACCTTTTCTCTGACTACACCCAACTGGCGACCGAAAAAAAAATCCAGTACAATTATCAAATAGCTAAAAAAATCACAGGCAACACAAATGAGGAAGGATTGACGAGGATATTCGATAACCTGATCTCAAATGCCATTAAGTTCTCGCCAAAATTAGGCTACGTATTTGTCGACGCCCGGAACGAAAACAATCATCTAACCGTAACAGTAGAGGACTCGGGGCCGGGTTTTAAACAAACGGACATGAAAAAAATATTTGGAAAGTTCCAGCGGTTGTCCGCCCAACCCACTGCCGGGGAGAACTCTACCGGGCTTGGTCTCAGCATTGTCAAAGTGATGATTGATAAGCTACACGGAAACATCGAGCTCGTCTCAAGGGTTGGTGAAAGCGCAAAATTCGAAGTTTGCCTTCCGCTGGATTAAATGGTTGACATGAACCTAAACACCTGATAAATGAATGTAACCTCTGTAAACATCGGCGAAAACCAAACCATTCAATGGAAAGGACGCGAAGTCCAAACCGGAATTTTCAAATATCCTGTCGAGAATGACATACACCTAACCCAATTCGAAGTGAAGGGTGACCATGTAGTGGACAAAAAAGTACACGGGGGGATTGACAAAGCCTGCTATCTGTATTCCAGGGATCACTATGACTACTGGAAAAGACTGTACCCCGACCTGGAATGGAACTGGGGGATGTTTGGTGAAAACATCACCGTGGAAGGCCTGAATGAAAAGGATGTTTGCATTGGGGATGTTTTTGAAATTGGCGAGGCTCATGTACAGGTATCCCAGCCCCGCCAACCCTGTTTTAAATTAGGCATCCGTTTTGGTAACCAGAAAATCCTCAAAGATTTTATCGCCTCAGGTTTTTCCGGTGTCTACGTCAGGGTGATCAAGGAAGGCAAAGTAAAAAAGGGGGACTCCATGAAATTGATTATCCGCTCAAAAACCAGCACCTCCGCGGCCGATGTGTTCAACATGCTCTACGCCAAGGAAATTGACAGAACACTTATTGAAAATGTGGTGTACGATGGGAATTTGGCGCAGAGTATCAGGGAGCAGCTTTCTGGGAGGTTGTAGAGGCTAGCCTTGCAGATAACACTGATAGGGGCATAACCTTTCTTTTTTGCTATCAAATTAGCCTCTTAGGATCGCGCAAATTCTATTAATGGTTTGAAATTATTATTATCTGCGGCTTTGACTGCATTCAGATACAAACTTCGAGCGTCACCTTGATGTGCTAAATCACCCGCTCCCCAGGTAAATAGCGGCAGATTGTAGATCTTGTTGACGATGATATCAGCCATCAATCTACTATGGCGACCATTTCCATTTGCAAAGCAATGAATACTCACAATTCTGTGTTTAAATCTTAATGCAATTTCGTCCGGAGAGTACGTTTTGTTGTTGACCCAAAACATAGAATCGTCGCACAATTCTTTTAAAGCAACTGGTATTTGCCATTTATCTATCCCTAAGTTTTTATTGGTTTTTCGAAATTTTCCAGCCCATGCCCAAACAACTCCATACATCCGCTTGTGAAGATTGCAGACAAACTTTTCTGTCAGGACCATCTCCACTTTTAGGGATCTGGCAAGAACCCATTGTATGGCTTCTTCAATATTTTGCTGCTCAAATTCATCTAATTCCTGCCTTGTGGCGATGGTCGGAATTAAAAGACCTTCCTTTTCATCTTCGTCTAACGGGGTTTGACCATTTGAGTGTTCCAAGTCTAATCCCATAACGCTTTCGGAAGTTCCTGTTTAATTAAGGAGGTTCTTTCTTCAACCGCCTTTTTGATTCGCTGTGTCGAATTTTCCTGATCTTCAAGCTTCATCGTATTTGAGGTTCTAAAAACTATTTTTTCAGCCAAAGACCGGGCTTTTTTTTCAATGTACTTTTCCAACGATCCATCTTTAGGAACGAAGCCATACACCAATTCCATATCCAGCGCTCTCGCAGTTTCCCTCAACGATTTTAATGTTATGGTTCCCTCCTTTTCGCGTGTTTCTATTTCTTGTACACTTTGCTTTGTTATGGATAATTTATTCGCCAATTGCTTTAATGACATTCCTAAAGCCAATCGAATGGCTTTGACCCATCCGGTAGGTGGATTCGGTAATTGCCGAACAGTGGAAAACAACTTCATTTTTGATTCGAGCTGTTCTAATTGTAGCTTTTGCTTGTTCATATCGTAAGGTTATAACCTGATAACAATACTCCAAATGTAAGGTTATAACCTGATTTAAACAAAAAAAAGTCAATATATTACCTGACGAAATACTTTAAATTATATTCAGTAGCAGGGTCAAAGGAATGTATAAAAAATTATTTGTCGTACAATGGTTTTCCACTGTTGAAAGGCTAATGTTATGTTCTCTTGAACTTAATTTTTATCTAATCCAACCTTCCACTTTGAATATCTGTTCTCCAATTTTTTTATCCTCGGATCCGTTAGTTGGCTTAAACCAAACTTCAAATCTCGCAAGATAGTACCTTTCCCAGACCCCATCATAGTTCGTAAACTCTTGACTGATTGGTTGTTCATTTGGATGGATCGTCAATATTGTCTTTTCGGAAATTCGTTCGAGCTCAAAGTCGTTAATTGCATCATACGCTTTCAGATACAGTTTGCCTTCTTCCTTCAAATTTGTCCAAATGACAGATTTATACATCCCCGGTTGACCATAATTAGCTAATAGACATTTGAAGCCTAACTGCTCCATTCTCATTAATGAATCAACACTTGATTTAGAATTTAACTGAATAGGTAGTTCGTACGGGACGTTTTCTGGAATTGGTTGGTTGGAAAAAAATAAATCTCTTGGATAAAACATTATATAAAAAGCGAGCAGAATTAATGGGAGCCCTATTAAATGGAGAGCCGATGAAATCCACTTTTTATTAGCCAGTTTCTTCATTGCCAAAATAAAAGGTATCGTTAAATTTAGGCGCAGCGCCTAACGGAAAAAAGTCCAGGCTTAGATCTGTCTTTGCCCGGTTTGTAAAGGCCATCCCGGCAGTTTGTACCGTCATTCCGCCCGCTAGCGCATAAGAAAATTTAATCTCTCGAATGTTGATCTGACCTTCCTTGACCTGATCAATTTGTTTCGGGTCGGGA
>JBNLGG010000030.1:0-49376 GCA_050305935.1 Cyclobacteriaceae bacterium
TTAAGCTTTCCATCAGAAAAAGTTGTGATAAAATCTGCTTCAGCAATTGTTAAATCGTTACCACTTCCATCCAATACAGTTAGTGTACCGTTTATTTCTAATATTCCATCTCCTTCAACAATCGTCTGATCAATTGAAACAGATGTAGCAGTTGCTAAAGTCACAGTATGAAAAGCCAGAATCGTAATTACTCCATCAGCACTTGATGGTGTGTTTCCAGTATTTACCCAGCTTCCAGATACCCATTCTTCCCAGGTATCGGAATTATCCCAATCCCCCGATTGTCTCGATTGAAAATCGCCATCTGCCTGAGCGAAAGCTGAAGAGTAAACAAAAAACAACCCGAAGAAAAGTAAAAATGCCTGTCTGATCATAGAAATTTTGTTTTCGTTGGTCTTTGTTGATCAAAATAAGACAACAAATGTAACCAAAATACACAATTTATTTCGCCTAATACGCTCTATTTTAACGATACAATGTCGGCTGTTAATCAGCTGCCTTGATTTTACCATTAAAGCCAGAAAACGGAAAATAAATATCCAACATATCCGACCTGGAAATCCCTCCCGGGTTTAAGCCGGGCTTTCCTTCCGGTATTTCCTGTCCCAGCTTTTCATAATAGTCCTTCCAAATGCCAAAGATCTCTCCCGTATCGGGTTCTTTGAAAGTCATGGGGTTAAGCTCAAAAAGGGGCTTGCCTTCGTCGTCCACATAGGTAAAATACACCAGCTCTGAGCAGTAGTATTCGTCGTTATTAAGGTCAAATACCTGGTCGTAATGTTTTCCCGGATAGCCCTCGCCTTTTTTAATAGCTTCGGGGATGATGGTTTGAAAATCTTTTTTTAGTCTTCCTACGGCTACCTTAGGCCGTCCCTGGTCGTCCTTGCTTCGCTCCAGAAATTCATTCACCGGAGTGATAACCACACCCTTCGTCACGGCTTCCAGTACTACCCATTCACCCTGCTGGTCCTTCTGCAAAATCCCTACGTGGTTAAAATCTATACCGTGGATTCCTTCGGTCACTTGATTGATCGCATCGCAAAACGGCCCGCAGTTGGACTGCTGGAAGAGTAGATCGCCTTCGTGGAGTTGGAAATCGTTATTGCAGGAAGTGAGGAAAATTAAAACTGAAAAGTATATTACACTCTTTTTCAAGTTTCCGGAAATTGATTCAATGAGTACTCCTTAGTTTAGATTCCGGACATTTTAATCCTTTTTGAAATTTAAGGATTAAAATTCCGGAATGACGTGTTAGGTCTTATTTAATATACTTAAAATCGTGTCCGTCTTGTAGCTGCACCAGGAATTCATAGAACAGCTTGATCGCATTTTCAATATCATCCAGGTGTGCCATCTCGACAGTCGTGTGCATATACTTCAGCGGCATGGAGATCAAAGCCGTTGCCACTCCTTCATTGGAATAGGCAAAAGCATCGGCATCGGTACCACTGAACCGCGACAGAGCCGCCCGTTGGTACGGGATCTTGTTTTTCTCCGCCACCTCAAAGAGCATATTGATCACATTGTGGTGGATGGCCGGAGCAAAACTCAGCACAGGCCCCTTTCCACATTTTTGCTCGCCTTGCTTGATTTTATTATATCCCGGTGCAGTGGTATCGTGGGTCACATCCGTCACAATCGCTACATTGGGCTTGATCCGCTCGGCAATCATCTGAGCGCCACGGAGGCCTATTTCTTCCTGAACGGCATTCGTTACATATAATCCGAAAGGAAGCTTGACGTTGTTTTCCCTGATCCTTCTGGCAACTTCGGCAATCACAAAACCTCCTAATCGGTTATCCAGTGCCCTGCCTGCCAGGAATTTTCCATTGAGCTCCGTCAGTTGGTCGTCAAAGGTGGCCACACAGCCTACCTTAATGCCCATTTCAGCAACTTCTTCGTCAGATGCTGCCCCGCAATCCAGCACGACAGTTTCTTCGTCCATCTTGCCTTCCTCCCTTTTTTCCCGCACATGAATAGCCGGCCAGCCAAATACCGCCGGAACGACGCCTTTGTCAGTATGGATCTTCACCCGCTTCGATGGGGCGATGACAAAATCAGACCCTCCATTTCTGATCACATAGATGTACCCCTCCTTGGAAATGTAATTTACAAACCAGGAGATCTCATCAGAGTGCGCTTCGATCACTACTTTGTATTTCGCCTCGGGATTGATCACCGCCACAGCGGTACCATAAGTATCGGTGAAATAGCTGTCGGTGAAAGGCTTGATATAATCCAACCATATTTTCTGGCCCGATTGCTCAAAGCCGGTGGGTGACTCGTTATTGAGGTATTTGTATAAAAAATCCTTACTCTTTTGATCCATGTCCATTCAATTTTGGGCAAATCTAACCGTTTCCACATTCTAATAAAAACAAGTTTTTTATGAATATCATTTGATACAAACAATGTTCAAAATACTTTTGCTTTCACATCGTCATTCATCGCCAGCAGTAAATGAGTATTGGACAAAACATACAGGAATTTCAAAAATCATTGGCAACTACCAAATGCCGTCTGATTGCCGTGAGTAAAACCAAACCAGCATGTGATATAGAGGCAGCCTACCTCGCGGGTCAAAAGGATTTTGGTGAAAACAAGGTGCAGGAACTTCGTGACAAACATCCTGCCCTTCCAAAGGACATTCACTGGCACATGATTGGTCATCTTCAAAGCAACAAAGTAAAATACATTGCCCCTTTTATTCACCTGATCCATTCCATTGATAGCCTTAAATTATTGCAGGAGGTTAATAAACAGGCACTGAAAAATGAGCGGGTGATTGATTGCCTGCTACAGGTGCATATTGCCGAGGAAGAATCAAAATTCGGTTTTGATGAGCAAGAAATTATCGAATTGCTGGAATCGGAAGAATTTGCTGCATTAGCTAATATTCGAATAATTGGCTTGATGGGAATGGCAACTTTCACAGAAAATGAACAACAGGTACGGAAGGAATTTCGGCAATTGAAGGAGTTATTTGATCGACTTTCCTTGTCTTATAAGCTGTCGAATACAAACTGGAAGGAGATATCAATGGGAATGAGTGGCGACTACCAGATGGCCATTGAAGAAGGAAGCACCATGATCAGGGTGGGCAGCAGTATTTTTGGGGAACGAAATTATCATTAATCCTATGCAAAAGATCTTTTTAATTATTGCCGGAGTATTGGGAATGTTGGCAGTTGGCATTGGGGCATTTGGAGCGCATGCTTTGAAGAAAGTGCTGGAAAGTACCGGAAAAACGGAAGTTTTTGAAACCGGGGTTAAATATCATTTCTGGCATGTGCTGGCATTACTTGCCGTTGCCTTGCTAATGGAAAAGTTTACCCACTCTTTTATGCTGTATTCCGCTTGGTCTTTTATCGCCGGCATCCTGATTTTCAGCGGATCGCTTTACATTCTAAGTATTACCGGGATCACCAAACTTGGAGCTATCACCCCATTTGGTGGATTAGCGTTTATTCTTGGGTGGCTATTTCTTATCCTGGCGGCAGTAAAATCCTGAGGTAAAGAAAGTTGTTGGTGAAGTTCACCAACAACTAGCAATATCTTTTAATTAGTCTCAGCTTCCTGGCTTGGTGGAAGTACCATGCCCATGATCTTTATCCTGCTGGTAGATCCCTGGATGTTTGATTGTATCGTAATCACCTTATTTTGTCGGCCTGTTTTTCCCCGGCTATTAAATCGGACGATGATTTCATTTTCCTCACCAGCAGCGATGGGCTGCTTTGGCCACTCTGGTGCGGTGCATCCACAAGTAGTCAAAACATTGTTCAGGATTAATGGTGCATTACCTGTGTTTTTAAACTTAAAAGTGTGCTCAACTACTTCGCCCTGGGCTATTTCTCCAAAATCAAATTCCGTTTCTTCAAAAACGATCTGTGGGCCGTCACCCGATACAACTTCTTCCTGAGGTTCGGTTTGGGCAAAAAGCATCCCCACCGAAAGAAAGACAACAATCATCAAACTTGAAATCCTTTTCATGTGTATATAATTTAATTTTTAATGATCACATGCCTGCCTGTCGGCAGACAGGGAACCTTTGAAAATTAACATATTCATTAGTCTAGTTAATAAATGAATATGCTAATCATGTCGGTTTCATAATTGCAATCATTTTATTTTCTAAAAAACTTGTCGTCAAAGTTAATCAAATATAATTCATTTGTCGCTCTTGTAATGGCTGTATATAGCCACTTTGTATAATCACTGTCTATTTCTGCTTCTCCACGTAGCCCCTGATCGAGGAATACGATGTCCCATTGCCCTCCTTGAGACTTATGGCACGTCAGGGCATAGGCAAATTTTATCTGGAGCGCATTCAGGTACTCATTGCTTTGCAGTGCAGCCCTGTAGTTCTTCTGTTTGCTTTCGTTTTTCACTTCCTCCAATACTTCGAAATAGAGCTTCCTGTTTTCCTCCTGGCTAAGTGCGGGTGAGTTGCTGTACAAGGTATCCAGCACCACTTTTACATCAAATGAGGGCATGGATGGGTAATCCACCATTTTCACCGTCAGGGTAGCAAAGCGAAAACCATAGCGTTCTTCAAAATCCACGATCTTTTTTATTTCCAAAAAATCGCCGTTAGCGATAAACCCCGCATCAGAATCAGGCTCCAGGTAGTAGTAGTTGTTTTTGACCACCATAATAATATCGCCCGCTTCCAACTCCTCATCATAAAACAGGATGTTCCTTCTGATCATCTGGTTATACTGCACTGCCTGCCAGTTTGCCCGGCAGATAATGGTAGACCTTTCGACACCATATTTATTATAGGCATAGCGAATTCCATCTTCCAGCTTAGTAGCCTGGATGCGGTAAATGTCTTTAAAGGGTTTTGTATCAAAATATATATCCTGTTGGTCTTTTTTGATCAATTCCCTAAGACGGGTAGCGTTTTCCAGAATCCCCGATAGTTTTTCCTGTCTCACCACCTCCGTGAGTTCTATGCTTTTTATGTGAAGATTAAACTGGAATGAAAGAAAGTCAGGGTCTAATGCCGGGCTATTTGAAGCGCCCACGGGGGGAAGCTGGGCGGCATCGCCGATGATAAGCATTTTGTTTTCGGGATTTTCAAAAATATAATCTATGAGGTCTTTGATAAGGTTCTGTGAATTCATCCCACTGCTGTCGGATATCATCGATGCTTCGTCCACGATGAACACGGTGTTTTTGTAATAGTTTTTTGCTTTCGCAAAAGCCACTTCCCCGCTTTTGTTGTCAACTTTTCTCTTATAAATAATCTTGTGAATAGTGAATGCCGATTTTTGCGAATAGGTACTCATTACTTTAGCGGCCCTACCCGTAGGAGCCATCTGAAGGTATTTAAAGTTAAATAAAGGCAGCACTTCCGTGAGTGTGCTCACCAGGGTGGTTTTCCCGGTTCCTGCATACCCTTTGATAATAAGGCAATCCCGACTCTTTGTTTTTTTATTTAAAAATTCATCGAATAATTTAAAAACCAGCGACTGGCCTGAAGTAGGTACGTAGGGGAATTTATTGGCAAGTATTTCTGAAATTAGTGGCAATGCGACTTTAAATAATCTTAATTTTCAGGCCAAAGATATTTATAATTAGGCGATGGACGATACCGACAACGAAGTTTTTAAGGCGTTTGGAAACAAACTCAGGATGAGGGTAAGTGGCATTTGTATGGAAGAGGAAAAGGTGCTTTTGGTCAACCACCGTGGTGTAAATGCAAGCAACGAATTTTGGGCGCCACCAGGTGGAGGATTAGAGTTTGGTCAATCTGCCGCCGAAAATTTAAAAAGAGAGTTTCTGGAAGAAACCGGCCTTCTCATCGAAATTGAGAAATTTCTCTGTGTGAATGAATACATCGGCCCACCATTACACTCCATAGAAATTTTCTTTTTAGTTAGGAGAATAGGCGGTAAGCTTATGAAGGGGTCGGAGCCCGAACTCGCACGGACATTTGAAATAATCAAAAATGTGGAATTCAAAGATTGGCATTGGGTAAAAAAACAGAAAGAAGAACACCTGCACAATTTGTTGAATGTAGCTCAAAATCTATCTGACTTACTGAATGTTAGCGGATACTTTTTACAATTAAAAAATAAATGAAATACAAATCAGATTAATTGTATTTTACCTCACAAATTAGTTATACTTGCAAAAAGTTAAATTGAATCAAAATGAGTCTGATAAGAATTGTAAGCATATTATTTTTTATAATAGCTCTAGGTCTTGCCGCTTTTTTGGCCTACAGAATCTGGTTTAAAATAGAAGAAGATAAAAGAATCGAAAAACAGGAATTCCGGGTTATTGAAAAACTAAAAATGATAAGGGATGCTGAAGTAGCATACCAGGCTGTAACTGGAAAATATACTGGAAGTTGGGATACCTTGGTTAATTTTCTTGATACAGGAACTTTATATATCACTCAAACGACAGAAGAAATATTTACACTGGCTTACGGCGTTGACAGTGTAAGAATTACAGTGGATACTATTGGTAGTGTTTCTGTAAAAGACTCCATATTCCGCGTGAAAGAACCTGTGACGAGTCTGTTAAAAGGCACCATCGATGACATCAATGTGTCGGTTGGTGATAGGGTCAAGAAGGGGGATGTTCTGTTTAGTGTAAGTAATCAGAAAGGCAAAACCCTGACCATGAAATCTCCTGTTCAAGCGACAATTCAGGCTATCAATAAGGACGCTGGTGAGGAAATCGACGACATTGAGTCAGAGGTGATCCTCATCAACTATCCCAGAATCGACAACATCGAAAACCTACCTTACCTGCCCGGATCCAGCGACAAGAAATTTGAATTGTTTGCCGGTAAAATTGTTAGGGGTAATCTGGTAGTAAGTGTTTTTGAGGCAAAAGACACATACCCTGTTAACCCTGCGAGGAGATTAAAAGGTAAAGAAAACCCATTGAAAGTGGGATCAAGGACAGACGTTTCAACATCAGGAAACTGGGAATTTTGATCAGCATCGAAAAAGACAAATACAAGCTTCTTAAGAAAATAAAGGATCCCAAGTTTAACATTGACAAATTGGAACATTACAATTTGTCTCTTCAACTTGGGATTCGTGATTTTCAGGTATTCATCTTTGACACGCTTGAAAGAAGGGCGCTCTTACTCGAAGACTATATTTTTAATCAGGAAGTTAATTCCCATTCCATTCTGGAGATCATTAAAGACATCGTAGACAACCATCATTTATTAGCGGCTGGTTTCTGGAAGTCTGTTACCATTATCTTCAAAAACAAAAAGTTTGTTATGGTTCCGGAAGGTTTTTTTGGCAAAGAGCATGCGGCCTCTTTTCTAAAACTCAACCATGGGCTTACTTCCAATGATAATGTTTTTTCGATTCATCATAAAGACAGTTTTGTAAGCGTTTTTGCGGCTGAAAAAATTTATTGTGATTACTTTAAAGCACTTTACCCTAATACCAGGGTTAAATTTTTACATCAAAGTAGCCCGATCATCAATGGTACCATCAGGAGAGGCGGGAATTATTTTTTAATGTACATTGACCGATTCAACCTTCATTTATCGGTTTTAAGAAATTCGCAGCTTTTTTACTATAATCAATTTCCGATCAAAAAGATGGAAGACTTCACGAGGTACTTTAGATTAGTAACTTCCGATCTTCAAATCGATCCTGCACAATTTAATATTGAAGTGTATGGGTTTCTGGGGAAAAATACCCCGCAGTACAACTACCTCAAGCAACATATTCCTCAGATTGCACTGGGTAGTAAGACTAACCGGATGAAGTTTGGCTATGTTTTCGATGAAATAGCCGATCATCAGTTTTTTGATGTTTTTTCCTTATATTAATCCTCATGGCCACCCCCGTGAAAAAAAAGATTGCATTGTTCGCAGGCTCGTTTGATCCATATACTAATGGGCACCATGACATCGTGATGCGGGGATCAGAGTTATTCGATAAAATTATCATTTGCATCGGACACAATGCAAACAAACAACGCTACTTCGATGTGGAGTTTATGATGAAAAAGGTCTCCGAGATTTATAAAGGAAATGCCAACATCAGTGTCATCAAGTACAACATTCTGACGGCTCACCTTGCTAACGAACACAATGCAAATTTCCTATTGAGAGGGTTGAGAAACACCACTGATTTTGAATATGAAAACAGCATTTCCCAGGTGAACAGAAACTTAAAAGACTCCCTTGAAACCGTCTTTTTGATTACCTCGCCAAGGTATGCCTACATTAGCTCTTCGATCATCCGCGAGGTGCACAAATATGGCGGTGATGTCAGTGAATATATTCCCTACACCCTTTAATTGATCATGCTGTAGTAGCTTCTGAATACCTGCCTGATAGATGCGTAGGAGTTGTACAGCGCCTGATAAGCCTCCCTGTCGTTCATCCATTTGAGATGCTCTATATCTTCCTCGATCTGGGGTCTCATTTCACTATCGTCCACGCAGTGCATGGTATACCAGTTGGTTTTTTTTAAGATTCTCTTACCATTTCGCTTGTAGGTATGCCAGGTACTGCATATTTTTTTTCCAAGCTCCACCTTGATATTGCACTCTTCCTCAACTTCCCGAACTGCACCCATTTTTGAGCTTTCTCCATCGTCTAATTTGCCCTTTGGCAAATCCCACTTCTTAAGCCGGTAAATCAATAAAACCTCGCCCTCCTTAAACACAAGGCCACCTGCCGCTTTGATGATCGTGTATTTGCTTTTAAAAAGCTTGATCACTCCTTTATAATCATCTACACTAAAGGTGATCTCTTCTATCTGTTTACGTTTATTCTTTTTAAGATCCCTTAGAAATGAATCGATCAGCTTTTTATCGGCATTTTTTATATGCACCACATCCCTCAATACATTGAAATCCGGAATAGTTTGCAGGCAATCAACTTCGTAGTCAAAATGTGATGTGTCAATCAATTCAAACTTTGAAACAATGTTTACCGGTATATCCTGAATGAATATTCGCATTACTTACTTTTTATTTGACAAGAATAAGAATATATCCTAAATGAGGCGCTATTTTTTTTAATTTTGTCAGCCTATTAAATGAATACATAATGACTGAAAATACTTCAAAAGAAATCGCCGAAATTCTACTGGATATCAACGCTATAAAGCTTAGTCCCAACAAGCCTTTTACCTGGGCCTCAGGATGGAATAGCCCCATTTATTGCGACAATAGAAAATCGCTGTCTTACCCGGTACCAAGAACTAAAATCAAAGATAGTCTGGCAAGGATCATTAAAGAAAAATTCTCTTCGGCAGAGGCGATAGCCGGTGTTGCTACTGCTGGTATTCCACAAGGTGCACTGATTGCCGATCTCCTCGAATTACCATTTATTTATGTGAGAAGCAAAGCCAAAGGCCATGGCTTGGAAAATATGATCGAGGGCCATGTGGTTCAAGGTCAGAAGGTAGTCGTCATCGAAGACCTGATTTCCACGGGAGGTAGTTCTTTGCAGGCTGTCAAGGCCCTAAAAGCATCAGGGGTGCATGTTCTGGGTTTAGTGGCCATATTTACCTATGAATTCCCACAGGCAGCAGCAAATTTCGCAGAAGAAAAAGTTCCCTTCTTTACATTAAGTAATTACTCCACCTTGATAGAAGTAGCCCTGGCTAAAAATCTTATTCAGTCGTCAGACGTTAAAATGCTGAAAGAATGGAGGGAGTCTCCTGAAAACTGGGGAAAACAATAAGAGAAAAAGCTTATTTTTTTATTTATCTATTTAAAAAGGGGCTTAAATTTGAAAACTTTTAACGATTTGAAACATGCTTAAACTAATTACCAATCTTTTTGGTACGAAGTCAGAAAGAGATATAAAACTTATCACACCTTATGTTGCTCAAATTAACGCTGAATACCAACGGCTGGAGAGCATCACCGATGATGAACTGAGGGGAAAAACCAAAGAGGTAAAAAGCATAATCGATGAACGTCTCAAAGACATTGATAATCAGATAGAAGCCCTTCACAATAAAATAGCGGAAAATGACGACCTGGATATCAATGTCAAAGAAGATATTTTCAACCAGATCGATAAGCTGGAAGAAGAGCGGAATAGTAAACTCGAAGATGTCTTAATGGAAGTGATGCCGGTGGCCTTTGCCATCGTGAAAGAAACTGCCCGAAGGCTTAAAGACCATAAGCAACTCGAAGTAAAAGCAACAATGTACGACCGTCAACTGGCAGCGGAAAAAGATTTCATTGAAATAAAAGGCGACATGGCCATCTGGAAAAACCAGTGGTTAGCAGCAGGAAACCTCATCACCTGGGACATGCTACACTATGATGTGCAGTTGATCGGTGGTATCGTCTTGCATCAGGGAAAAATTGCTGAGATGGCTACCGGTGAGGGAAAAACGCTTGTGGCGACCCTACCCGCTTTCCTAAACGCTCTGGCAAAACGCGGCGTCCACATTGTTACCGTAAATGATTACCTGGCAAAGAGGGATAGTGAATGGATGGGGCCATTGTTCCAGTTTCACGAGCTTAGCTGTGATTGTATTGATAAGTATGAGCCAAACTCGGAAGCAAGAAGAAAGGCATATCAGGCGGATATCACCTATGGTACTAATAACGAGTTTGGCTTTGATTACCTGCGTGACAATATGTCCCGTGAAACGGAAGACCTCGTACAACGAAAACACCACTACGCCATGGTGGATGAGGTCGATTCAGTGTTAATAGATGATGCCAGGACGCCTTTGATTATTTCGGGGCCCATTCCGCGGGGCGACGAGCACCAGTTCTTTGAAATAAAGCCAAGGGTGTTAAAATTAGTTGATGGACAGAAGAAACTGGTATCACAATTCCTCGTGGATGCGAAAAAACTCATCTCTGAAGGCAATGAAAAAGATGGAGGTGTAGCGCTGTTCAGGGCGTTTAGAGGCTTACCCAAACACAAGCCGCTTATTAAATATTTAAGCGAAACCGGTATCAAAGCCATTCTTCAAAAAACGGAAAATTATTTTTTGCAGGATAATTCCAAGATGATGCCGGAGGCCGATGAGCCTTTGCTTTTTACCATTGATGAGAAAAACAATCAGGTAGAGCTCACTGAAAAAGGGCTTGATCTGATTACGGGTGAAGGTGAAGATCCAAAATTTTTCATCATGCCTGACATTGGCGAAGAAATCGCAAAACTTGAAAACGATGCTGCTCTGTCTACAGAAGACCAGCTAAAAAAGAAGGAAGAAGTAATAGCCGATTATTCAGAAAAAGCGGAAAGGATTCACACGGTTAATCAGCTTTTAAAAGCCTATGCATTATTTGAAAGAGATACTGAATACATCCTCGTTGATGGAAAAGTGAAGATCGTCGATGAGCAGACAGGTAGGGTAATGGAAGGCAGAAGGTATTCCGACGGTCTTCATCAAGCAATTGAAGCCAAAGAAAATGTAAAGATCGAGGATGCTACCCAAACCTACGCTACTATCACGCTCCAAAATTACTTCAGAATGTATCACAAACTGGCCGGTATGACCGGTACGGCTGAAACGGAAGCAGGAGAGTTTTGGGAAATCTATGAGCTGGATGTCATCGTAATTCCTACAAACCGGTCAATTGTGAGAGACGACAGAGAAGACCTGGTTTATAAAACCGTAAGAGAAAAATTTAATGCTGTAGCTGACGAAATCGTTAAACTTACCGAAGCAGGGAGGCCAGTTCTGGTGGGTACCACATCGGTGGAGATATCTGAGTTATTAAGTAGAATGTTGAACATCAGAAAACTCAAGCACCAGGTATTAAATGCCAAACAACACCAGAGAGAAGCTGAAGTTGTAGCCGAAGCTGGAAAACCGGGTACGATCACCATTGCCACCAACATGGCGGGCCGGGGTACGGATATAAAGCTGACTGCAGAGTCAAAGTCCGCAGGCGGTTTAGCTATTATTGGTACGGAAAGACATGAATCCAGGCGGGTTGACCGGCAGCTTCGTGGTCGATCAGGTCGACAAGGAGATCCGGGAAGTTCGCAGTTTTTCGTTTCGCTGGAGGACAATTTAATGCGACTGTTTGGCTCAGACAGGATTGCCAAATTAATGGACAGAATGGGACTGAAAGAAGGCGAAGTAATCCAGCATTCCATGATCACAAAATCCATTGAAAGAGCCCAGAAAAAAGTGGAGGAAAACAACTTTGGTATCAGGAAAAGGTTGTTAGAGTATGATGACGTAATGAACTCCCAAAGGGAGGTTATCTACAAACGAAGAAGGAATGCATTGTTTGGCGAGCGCCTGAAATTGGACTTGATGAATATGATGTACGACACCTGCGAGGATATCGTCATCAATAGCAAAAATTCTGAGGACTACGATGGCTTCAAATTGAATGTCATTACCACACTAGGTATTGACTATAAAATTGAACGAGAGGAATTCTTAAAAATAAAATCCGAAGAGCTTGTCCAAAAGCTTTTTGAACAATCTGAATCACATTATAAAGAAAAAAACAAATTAATAAGCCAAAGGGCTACTCCGATCTTTAATGAAATCCATAAAAACAAAGGGGCCACGGTTAAAGAAGTGCTTGTACCATTCACAGACGGGAAAAAGCAAATTGGTGTAGCGACCAACCTGGAGAAAAACCTGGAAACAGATTGCCGCGAGTTGATCAATTCCCTGGAAAAATTTGCCACATTGGCCATCATCGACCAAGCCTGGAAAGAGCATTTAAGGGAGATGGATGACCTGAAGCAATCCGTGCAAAATGCGGTCTACGAACAGAAGGACCCTTTGCTGATATACAAATTTGAAGCATTTGAGCTTTTTAAAAGGTTTGTAGCCAAAGTGAATGAAGACACCATGTCCTTCATTACGAAAGCTGATATACCTGTAAGAGATCCTGATCAGGTACAGGAAGCCGCTGCTCATCGAAGAAGGAAGAGTGAAAGTTATAAAACCAGTAAGGAAGAATCCAGGTCTCTCCTAAGCGGAGGAGGATCACCTGAAGGAAGGACAAGAGAACCGGTAGAACGCCATATGCCGGTTAAGTCGGAGAAAATATATGGCAGGAATGACCGGGTAACGGTACAATACACCGACGGTTCCATTAAGAAAGATGTGAAGTATAAGAGCGTAGAAGAAGATATTAATACTAACCGGTGCGTAATCCTCGAAAACTGATAGCATGAGATATTCATTCCTTTTTTTTATTCTTGCTCTTTCCATGATTGGTTTATATAGGTGTTCACCAAAGGTGGTAACGCAGACAAAGGTGGAAGAATACAATGAAGATTTAAGCGCGATTCGACCTCCTATCGATTCAGTGGAAATGGAAGTAGCTTCGGAGCTTGTTAAAGCTCCCTACACTGCCCCTGAGTTTGACGAAACAAAAAAACTAAATGCCTTAATTGACAGTATTTCCAACGACAATTTAAATAAGAAAGTCAGGTACTACACCATCCAGGTGTATGTGGGCAATAGCAGGGAACAAGCAAATGAAATCAGGTCAAAAGTGTACAGCATCATTCCTGAGGAAACCCCAAAGCTTGAGTATTCGCAGCCCAATTTCAGAGTAAAAGTGGGCATGTTTGAAAGTAGGCTGGATGCACACAAAACATTTACCTTACTAAAAAACACTTTTCCGGGAGCCGTTTTGGTAAGTGAGAAAAGCTACTTAAAATAAAAACCACCATGTCTTTAAAAGAAAAGATCAAAAGTCTAAGCTCCGAAAAATTAGAGCAGGTGACAAAAATACGTCATCACCTACATGCCCATCCGGAATTGTCTTTTCAGGAACACGAGACATCAAAGTTTGTAATTGAAGAATTAAAAAAGATAGGACTGAACCCAAGGTCGGGCATTGCCGGTACAGGCGTGGTAGTTGAAATCGAAGGAAAAAATCCCGGCTCTAAAAAGACATTGCTAAGAGCCGATATGGACGCTCTCCCAATCAAAGAAGAAAACGACGTGCCTTACAAGTCGAAAAATGAAGGTGTAATGCATGCTTGCGGGCATGATGTTCACACGTCTTCACTTTTAGGATCTGCTATGATACTGAATGAACTCAAAGAGCAGTTTGAGGGTACCGTTAAGCTCATTTTCCAACCGGGTGAAGAAAAAGCGCCGGGTGGGGCAAAAATGATGATTGAGGAAGGGGTTCTTGATGATCCAAACACGAACAATATCATTGGTCAGCATGTCATGCCTTTGATACCCGTGGGCAAGGTGGGTTTTAAACCCGGTTTGTACATGGCCAGCGCAGATGAAATATATTTTACGGTCAAAGGAAAAGGTGGACATGCGGCACAACCACATTCGCTCATAGACCCTGTGTTGATTACATCCCACATTATTGTTGCCTTACAACAGGTAGTAAGCCGAAATTGCAATCCCATTATTCCGTGCGTGCTTTCTTTCGGAAAAATTGAAGCCCTCGGGGCAACAAATGTGATTCCCAATGAAGTGAAGGTCGAAGGCACTTTCAGGACACTTGATGAAACCTGGAGAAAAGAAGCATTGTCCCGAATTCAGGACGTAGCCATGGGGATAGCAAAAAGCATGGGAGGTGATGTTGAATTTAACAATGTAACGGGATATCCCTTCTTAAAAAATAATGAGGAATTGACGCTCCGGGCTAAAAGGTTTGCCGAAGAGTATCTTGGAAAGGAAAATGTGGTAGATCTGGACGTTTGGATGGCTGCTGAAGACTTTGCTTTTTATTCGCAGCAAATCGATGCCTGTTTTTACCGCCTTGGGGTTAGAAATGAATCAAAAGGAATAACTTCCGGCGTACACACGCCTACTTTTAATATTGATGAAGATGCCTTGAGAATTGGGATGGGCCTGATGGCATGGATAGCAATTAATGAATTAAATCATTAATTGCTATCCATTATAAATTAGAACCAGGAACCAATCGTATCGAATACTTCTCTTCTTATTTCCTCATTGATCGCCAATGCAAGAATCATTGAAACGATTAGTCCTATCAACGCATACAGCAAATCCTTTCCGATCATCAATAACGCTGTAACTATTCCTTTTCTCCTCTTTGACTTTGACTCTTTGGTGATATTGATAGCTACTTCACGCCCTCCAAGCAGACCTATGAACAACCAGGTAGTACTCATCGGTAAGGTAGATTCGTAAAGTTTGTAGTAAAGCAAAAGACAATACACAAAGTCGATAATGGTAGCAGATCTCACATCTCTCACATCCGATTTCTCGTCCACGATTTTTTGGATCCGATCACCCTTCATATAGAATAAGAGCCCCAGCCCTAAGAATATAAACGAAGAGAAAGCGATAAACTGTGTTACGTTTAACTGCCTAGGAAGGAAGATGGCGATATTCGCAGCATCCTGCATGATCCAAACAGACCATAGCAAACCGCTCGTCACCCACTGTAAATACACCCAATAAGCAGCTGGCTTTTTCTTCAACATTTTTTTAAGTACGCTCGAAAGAAGTAGCCATACAACGATTGCCAGTCCAAATGCCAGCAGATATCCTGTTAAACTTTTTTCAACGATCCCAAGAATTGTACTCGCCTTTGTAGTAAACACGTTTAACAACAAAAATGTGGTAGATACAGGCATTCTCATCCTTGTGAGAATTAACAGAATAATGGGTGCAGAAAGCTGTAGAAATGAGAACTCGGAAGGAGTAGTTTCAAAACCCTTAGAAATCAACCTCTGATAACTAACATCACCGTCATATTTAATCCAGCTTATTGTAACGGTTACAAGGAAAATAGTTCCCATGAAAAGCCACAGATAATACCATTTCCGGTGGCTATTCGAAGCTATAAACGTACCTATGGTTTGAATAGAATCGTTCGCTATCGCCGAATACCCTGCCAACATGAATCCCACCCACATAGCAATATGTGGATAAGGGTAGGCCAGAAAGCTAATAAGAATGAAGGCTAATATTAATCCTAAAAAGTTTTTTTCCTTTTTGCCTACATCAAAAATTTTATAAGTTTTAGATAAGTCTTGGGTGTCGATTCTTGGATTTTTTTTTCTTCCCATCTGAATTTAAAAATAAAATTGAGGCAAAACTATAAATACTTTTGGCACTTAATATTAACAAATTGTTAAATTATTCCAGTTCTGACAAACCAATCTAATCATATTAGGCATAGAATTAAATTTTTTTATAAAGTTTGATAACAAATTGTTAACACGTTCAGACGAAAAATTATTTTTCTATTGAATAGATATATCTTTGCGCTCTATTTAAAAAGGAACATTCATTGGCTCAAAGTGATCGACATCTACGAAATCAGATAGGGAAGGCTTTCCTGGTAGTCTTCATTTTGTTTGTTTTTATGTTCTCGATTGATTTGATGATAATCTCTATCGGACACATCAGCAAGGGTGCTATCAGGTCGATGATCTCCCTTGTTTCCAATCCATTCATTGCACTATTTATTGGTCTTCTGATTACCTCTATTGTTCAGAGCAGCTCCACCACCACCTCAGTCATAGTCGCAATGGTAGCTAGTGGCTCCCTGGAGATCAATCATGCCATCCCAATGGTCATGGGCGCCAATATTGGCACGACAATTACCAGCGATCTCGTTTCTTTAAGTTTCATCGCCAAAAAGATTGAGCTGAGAAGGGCAATAACCACCTCTACTTCCCATGATTTTTTCAACATTCTTGTCACCATCATCCTCCTTCCGCTACAATACTTTTATAATTTCATTGGCAGGATATCTGAAGCCATCACAAGTATGTTTGATTTCTCCCAGGCAGGATTGTACCCGGGCTCGAAAACGGTGTTTCATGCCTCATTGGTGAATATTCCAATAAGTGATCAGTTTTTTGAGTGGGTCAATAGCCCTGTGACTACATTTATACTGTCCCTTATTTTGCTTTTTGTTTCGATAAAGCTATTGGCAAAAATAATTTATTCATTATTCCTTGGGGCATCAAAGTCAAAATTTGAAGATTTTATATTTAAGAATACCTACAAGTCATTCACTTGGGGAGCAATATTAACAGCCGCCGTACAGTCGAGTTCAGTGACCACATCGCTTCTTGTACCGGTAGTTGCTATTGGAAAAATTAAAATCAAGAATGCCTTTCCTTTCATTTTAGGGGCAAACATTGGGACAACGCTCACAGCCTTTTTGGCCGCCCTGTTTAAGAACGAGGCAGCGATTACCATTGCGGTCGCCCACCTGAGCTTCAACTTAATTGGTGTGCTTATTTTCTTACCAATTAAATTCATGAGAAATATCCCTGTTTTTCTGGCCAATCAGCTGGGCAGATTAACATTAAAGTACCGAATAGTTGGTTTTCTATACATAATAATTACCTTCTTCCTATTACCTTTTGCATTAATCTATTTATCCAGGTAGTATTTCTTATTATTTTTATACCACTCCAAAATCGTTTAATGTGGGATTAAAAAAACCTCTTTCAAGTGAAAATATAGACCGGCTTACCGAGTTGGTATTAAAATATGTTGAGGTGAAATCTGAATTGATCAAACTTCAGATAAAAGAAAATGTCTTTCAAATAATAGCCTCGTTGGTGCTTGCATTTATGCTATTGATATTTGCCTTTTTAATACTCATATTATTAAGTACGGCAGTAGCCGGGATCATAAATGAAAGGCTGGGAAGTGAATTTTGGGGAGAAATAATAGTGGCGGGCTTTTATACGATCGTGTTGATTTTACTTTTTTTGAACCGAAAAAAAATCATTAACAAGGGGTTTGTGAAATTCATTGCTTCTGATCATTTTAATCAAGTAGAAAATAGTGATGACCATGGCTCCAAAGAATAAACTGGAAAAATTAAGGAACCACCTGGAAACGGAGTCCATCGAGTTAGAAAAGGAACTCAAGGCAGAATTTGCGGAAATCAAGGCTACAGCTAAAAAACGGGTGGTTCAAACTTTACTGGTTGGTGGTGGCGCCATCGCTGCTCTCTCCTTATTGAAGCTTCTGCTTTCTGATAAAAAAAAAGTCCCGGCAAAGGTAAAGGAAGGCAAACAACTTGAGCACCATTCGGTTTTCACTGAACGAATAAAATCAGCTGTACTGGCTATCCTGCTGGAGCTTGCTAAGAAAAAATTGATTGAACTAATAACCCAGGTAACTGATGATACTGGATCAGATAAAGGAACTACGCCAGACAAATAAAAAGGCATTAGGAATATTAATTGACCCCGATAAAATAGAAAATGAGCAGTCGCTAATGCGGCTGATAAATCTGTGTGTGGAAAATAGGGTGGATTATTTTTTAGTGGGAGGTAGTCTGATCACAACGAACAATTCTGGCTCCATCATAAGCAAGATGAAGGAAAACAGCCACATTCCGGTATTATTATTTCCCGGGCATCATATGCACCTGGACCTTTCGGCTGATGGTATCCTGTTTATATCATTAATTTCGGGACGCAATGCTGAACTTTTAATCGGGCAGCACGTAGTGGCCGCTCCTATTATTAAGCGAAGCAACATTGAAGTCCTCCCCACAGGATACATGCTTATAGGAAATGGAAATGACACGACAGTATCTTACCTCAGCAACACCATGCCCATACCTTCTTCCAAAGCAGATGTGGCGGCCTGCACCGCGTTGGCAGGAGAGATGCTGGGATTACAATTGATTTACCTGGAAGCAGGAAGCGGAGCCAAAGAACCCGTGCCGGAAAAGATGATCAAAATGGTAAAAAAGTTGACAAATATCCCCATGATCGTTGGGGGTGGTTTAAATACCTCGAACAAAGCATTGGCTGCCCTTCAGGCTGGTGCTGACATGATAATCATTGGCAACGGAGTGGAGAAAAACCCCTCTCTGATCACCGAGGTTTCTGAGCAAATCGCCAAATTAAATGCTACCCTAAATGTTCATTAGTGATTCCCTCCTTCGCATTTTACCAGCCGGAATACCAAACATCATCTTAAATCGTCGGCAAAAATAGGCGGTATCTTTATACCCTACCTCATGCCCAATTTCCCTGATGCTCTTTTTTGACGTCCTAAGGAGGCTGACAGCCTGTTCCATTCGCTGGTATTCTATATAGTCTTGTGGATTTATGCCGGTAAGCATTTTAAAATACTGTCCCACATAATCTTCACTTACATTCGCTACGTTTGCCAGCTTCTTGTTTGAAAGATCCCCGTTCAGATTGTCTTTGATGTAAGCAAATATGTCAATCAACCGAGGATCCTTAAAATAGGTGCTATTAGTGGCCAACTGCTCCACAAACATACCCTGGCGTAAAACAAATCGAATGATCTCAACCACCATTTGGTCGGTTACAAGCTTTATGATACGCTGGTGGCCAGGCTCGTTTTTGTGCTTTTCTTCGGAAACCTGTAATATACATTCATCAATGCGCTTACTCCCAGGAATGATGAACGAAGGTATGTCCAGCGAAGCAAAAAAGTTAACGGAATCAAATACTTTGGCATCAAATGAAATATAGCTAAACGAATCATTTGTTTCGGTCGCTAATTCAGGATGCTTCAGGCTTTGAAAAAAATGCTCTCTCCTGGTAATAAACTCATCATTCGACAAGCTTACCGGGGTTCCACGTCCAAAGGTCAAAGATATGTTTTTACCTCCTGGCACAAATAGGAACTCCCCTTTTCTAACCACGTGCTTATCCTTGCCAAAAGTGATTTCGCCTTCGTTAATTCTGAATATAGTGTTCTCGACATCATAAAAATTCTCAATGGTTATTGGCTGGATAACCTTGATGTTATTAATCTTTTTATAATGGACGTTGAGAGACTCTATGATCTTGTTATAATCTTCCATCTTAGAATTGTGCAATTAACCACTAAAAGATCTTTACTATTTGATCATTTAAAATAATACAAAAAAAATAAGCCATACGTTAAATTTGCTTACAATAGTATTTCAAAAGTACAATAATTTTTTAGATAATTCATAAATATTCAAAAAAAAAGAATGGCTAACGGATAAGTAGTTCTCTGGAAATTACTATTTTTTGGATTTCAGTGGTGCCTTCGTATATCTGCGTAATCTTTGCATCCCTCAACAACCTCTCCACGTGATACTCTTTTACATAACCATATCCTCCGTGAATTTGTATGGCTTCAGAGGCACAATACATCGCTGTTTCAGAGGCAAAATACTTCGCCATTGCACTTTCTTTAGTGAAATCCTGACCTTTATCTTTTAAATATGCTGCCTCAAAACAAAGGAGTTTCGATGCTTCAATTTTCGTGGCCATTTCAGCTAATTTGAACTGGATTGCCTGGTGCTGCGAGATCGCTTTTCCAAAGGCATGTCGCTCTTTGGAATACGCAACAGACAGATTCAATGCACCAGTCGCAATGCCCAGGGCCTGAGCGGCGATGCCTATCCGGCCACCATTTAAAATTTTCATAGCCAGCTTAAACCCAAACCCCTCGTCTCCCAGACGGTTTGATTTTGGTACCATAACATCTGAAAACATTAGGGAATGTGTATCAGACCCCCTTATTCCTAATTTGTTTTCCTTTCTTCCTACCGTCACACCGGCTGATTCCCTTTCTATGATCAGGGCATTTATACCATTATGTTTTAATTCCTGGTTTGATTGCGCAAATACAATATAAACTGAGGCATTTCCTCCATTTGTAATCCAGTTTTTGGTGCCATTTACCACATAATGGTCTCCCTGATCAATGGCTGTAGTACGCTGTGAGGTGGCATCGGATCCGGCTTCTGGTTCTGAGAGGCAAAATGCACCAATGATTTCCCCACTAGCCAATCTTTTTAGGTATTTTTCCTTTTGTTCTTCCGTTCCAAATTTTTCAAGGCCCCAGCAAACCAACGAATTATTAACCGACATGATCACTGCCGCAGACGCATCGACCGCAGCAATTTCTGAGATTGCCAACACATAGGAAATTGTATCCATCCCACCGCCATTGTATTTCGGGTCGACCATCATCCCCATAAATCCAAGTTCCGCCATCTTCCTGACCTGTTCACCCGGAAATGATTGGGTTTCATCTCTTTCAATAACCCCGGGCAACAACTCCTTCTTTGCAAATTCCCTGGCGGCCTGTTGAACCGCTTCTTGTTCTTCTGTTAGTTGGATGACCATGTTTTGACTTTTTGGTAAACAAAAAAAGGATTCACCCTTGCGGGCAAATCCTGGTTAGATGAGGTCTTGAAAGATAATTTATTTAGTCTCTATTACCAAGTAAAATCATGACATAATAAAGCAGCGTTACTAGCGAACCGATCGCGGCTACGACGTAGGTCATTGCCGCCCACTTCAAGGCATCCTTAGCCATATACTGATCGTCTGCGCTGGCGATTCCCTTTGTCTTTATCCATTGCAATGCCCGTTTGCTGGCATCAAATTCTACCGGAAGCGTAATAAATGAAAACAAGGTCAGGATGAAATAACAAGCTATCACCGCCAGAATGATATTTTGGTATCCAAGGTTGTACACAAATCCTCCACCAAAAATCGCAATCATTACGATGATGTTAAGTATCCTACCGCTTACATTTTGAATAGGGACCAGCATTGATCTGATTTCCAAAGGACGATAAGCCCTCGCATGCTGTACGGCATGACCACATTCATGGGCAGCTACAGCAGCGGCTGCCGCATTTCTTCCGTAATAAACCGTTTCACTTAAGTTTACTGTCCTGTTTGAGGGATTATAGTGGTCAGTTAAGTGTCCAGGCTGACAGGTAATAGCCACATCATAAAGCCCATTGTCTTGTAGCATCGACTGGGCTACCTCCGCGCCACTCATGTTTGACATCAAGGTCGTCTGTGAGTACTTCTTAAACTTGCTTTTAAGCCTTGAGCTCACCGCAAAGCTTATTATCATGAAAACTATACCAATAACGATAATCATAATTCTATTAATTTTCTTTTATTTTCTCAATGATACTGCTCGTACTATAACCGGCAACAAGCTGAATCGTTTCAACTTTTCCACCATTGCTCAAAACGATATCCGCACCCACAATGTTACTTGTTTGGTAGTCATTCCCTTTAACTAAAATGTCGGGCAAAATAGATTTTATGAGGTTCAATGGAGTATCTTCATCGAATAAAATAACATAGTCAACAAATTGCAACGCCGCCATTAACCGCGCCCGCGATTCCTCGTTGACGATGGGCCTGTTTTTCCCCTTAATCCGTTGGATAGATTGGTCAGTATTAAGTCCCAACACAAGCAAATCACCTTTTTCACGTGCTTTTTCCAAGTAGTCAATGTGCCCCAAATGGACAATATCAAAGCAGCCATTCGTAAAAACCACCTGTTTGTTCTTCAATTCCTTTGATCGCAGTTCCAGGAACTTTTCAACCGATATGATTTTATCCTCACTCGGCATTTTTGACATTCCTTTTTGGTAAAACAAGACTAACAAAAAAGCTCATCCCCCCACTGACTAAAATTAAAACAAATTGTGACCCATGGAGAATGAGAGCAAAAAACTCAGCATTTTTTTCAGAAATGCCATACAGGAGCAACACACTGCTGACAAACAAATGAAATGGCCCGACCCCACCTTGAACCGGTGTAGCCATGCCCAGCCCTCCAAGAATTAACACCAGTATTCCAGCTTTTATTCCAAGATTCTGTGTTGGTTCAAATGAAAAGAAAACCACATAGGTCATCAGAAAGTACATCATCCAAATCAACAGGGTTGAAATCCAAAACAACAATGGTCTTTTGAGTTTTCTGACAGACAAAAAACCATCCAGTAAACTCCGAAACAGTGATCTGAATTTTATTAACAAGGGATTTCGGTAAAATCGATGCCTGTATTTCCTGAATAGTATAAAGCCTACCGCTGACAACAATAGAAATACGACAATTAAAACTGCTATCAAAATCCTATTGTCAAAGAGGGAACTTATTTTTTCGCCAAAATTTGAAAATAATGCCTGACTTAAGATTCTAAATTCAACACCTAACCCAATCAATATCACCGCAAACAAACAAAACACATCGATGGTACGCTCTGCGACTACCGTTCCAAGTGAAGTGGTAAACTCCACGTTATCAGTTTTCTTCAGTACCCCACAGCGGGAAATTTCACCCATTCTCGGCACTAAAAGATTGGCAAAATACCCAATCATTAATGCTACTAACGACCGGAAGGTTGATATACGAATATCTAAAGCCTCAAATAACAACGCCCATCTAAAGGCACGGAAAATGTAAGAAAAAATTCCAAAGACTATTGAAAGGTAGATAAACTTCAAATTGACATCTGAGAAGCGCTGGAGAAATTCTATAAAGTCAAAATCCTTATATACCCACCAAAAAATAAGCCCGGCTACCGCCAAGCTGATGGAATATTTTATAAGAGAAATGAAAAAATTTTTCCTTCGACTATCCAACTATTCGATTATTTTGATCAGGAAAAATAAGGGTGGGTTTGTGTTTTTTTGCTTCGTCGAATTCCATAGAAGCATAGGATATAATAATGATCACGTCTCCTACCTGGGCTTTTCTTGCCGCCGGGCCATTGAGGCATACCTGGCCGGAGCCCCGCTCTCCCTTTATCACATAGGTTTCCAGTCGCTCACCATTATTGATATTGACGATTTGCACCTTCTCATTTTCAATGATATTGCTGGCTTCCATCAGGTCTTCATCGATAGTGATACTACCTACATAATGGAGTTCCGCCTCTGTGATTTTTACCCTGTGTATTTTCGATTTTACTACTTCAATAAACATAACTTACCTCCCCGGGGCGCAAATTTAAATCAAATTATAGAAATATTATCAATAAGTCTGACCTTTCCAATGTATCCTGCCATACAAGCTGATACGTGTGTAGGTCTTTCATTGTTAACGATGGGAAGCAAGGATTCCCGATTGACAATTTCAAAATATTCGAGCGTGAAATAGTTCGATTTTTGACATACTTCAAAAATTTCCTGTTTTAATTTATCTGTGGGCACGTTTTCCTGATACCTGTTTTTTGCCCGTTGCAAACAGGAATATATGATCAACGCCTGCTCCTTTTCTGTGCTTGACAGGCGGGCATTTCTGGAGGACATCGCCAGGCCGCTCTTTTCACGCACAGTTTCAACCGGACAAATCTCAATCCTGTAGTTTAGTTCTTCCACCAGGCGTTGAATCAGCACCAGTTGCTGTAAATCTTTTGTGCCAAAATATGCCCTGGTTGGCTGTACAATATTAAAGAGCTTTGCGACGATGAGTCCGACTCCTTTAAAATGATCCGGTCTGTACTTGCCTTCCATGATATTTTCAAGGTATCCAAAGCTAAAATTCAGGACCCTGTTTTCTTGGTAGATATCCGTTACTTCAGGAATAAAAACAACATCGCACTCACATTTTTTGAGTAGTTTCATATCCCGTTCTTCGCTCCTGGGATAATTTTTGAGGTCTTCCGGATTGTTAAATTGAGTGGGGTTCACAAAGACGCTACATACGGTCACATCATTTTCCCTTGCTGATCGGTCAACCAAAGTCAAATGTCCCTGATGCAGATAACCCATAGTAGGTACCAGGCCAATAGACTTGCCTTTAGATTTTAGGTCATTGATGTATTTAATCAATGATGGGACATCCTTAAAAACCTCCATAAAGTTGTTAAAACTTGTTAAAAGGGGCGCAAATGTACGCTTATTTTTGAAAGCACTATGGAGAATCGCTTATTTTTTTGTAATTTTGTAGTCATTTCGGGAAACAAAGCGATAAAATCAAATATCATGTCTAAATTTCGTATTCTTTACGTTGCATCAGAAATCAATCCTTTCTTACAAACTTCTAATGTAGCAGAGCTAGTAAGAAAGTTGCCTCAGGCAATGCAGGAAAAAGGTATGGAGATCAGAATATTGGTCCCAAGGTTTGGCCTTATTAATGAAAGAAAAAACAGACTTCATGAAGTAGTCAGACTATCGGGAATCAATATTGCAGTAGGTGAAGAAGAAAAGCCGCTGGTGATCAAAGTAGCATCTATTCCTAACGCAAAGCTTCAGGTATACTTCATTGACAATGAAGACTATTTTCACAGAAAAAGTGTCTTTCACGACAAGGAAAACAAATTCTACAAAGACAACGATGAGCGCGCCATATTTTTCTGTAAAGGTGTGTTAGAAACAGTTAAAAAATTAGGTTGGGCTCCTGACATTGTACATTGCAATGACTGGATGACAAGTTTGATACCTATGTATCTAAAAACCACCTATAAAAATGATCCTATTTTCAAGGATACAAAAACGGTTTTCACTATCTACGATACTCCATTTTCACACAAATTTGAAAGTGATCTTCTGGAAAAAGTAAAAATGCTTGATATCGAAGACGATATGTTGAGTTCACTTGAATCAAAAGATTACGAAGGCTTTATTAAAATTGGTTTGGAGTATGCCGATGCGGTTATTAAATCGGAATCAGCCTTCAAAAATGGTCTTAATGCATTATTGACCGAAATAAATGATAAAAAAATCGATACAATCGAAAAAGACGAAAACTGCGAAGAATCGTATTACAATCTCTATAATGAACTTGTTGGTTAAAAAAACAGGGCTGATCTTAGGATTGGCCCTGTTTCTTTTTGCTTGTGAAGAACCGGGCGAAATAGGAATTCAATTGTCACCGGACACCGGTGATTTTGTCGTATCATCAATAGAAATCCCCATTAAAGCATCTACGGGTGTAGCGGAACCATTTCTGGTCACAGACACCTCAATGACCCATCGCATTATGGCTGTTGGTAAATATCACGACGACTCTTTTGGTACCACCGAGTCAACTGGATATTGTGGATTGGTATTCAGTGGGGACACAATAGAAATACCAGCTACAGCTGTTTATAAGAAAACAGAAATAAGCATTCTGGCAAAGAGTTTCTTTGGTACAGGACCGGTCTATCAGGATCAAACAATTTATGTTCACGAGCTACAAGATACCGTCGACAGGAAAAATTATTCTTCCACGTTTTATCCATATGGTGAAACAGCTCTTGGCCAGATACAAATGGATATCGATACTTCCTATTTGATCAGCAATAAATCCTATAGCGGATCATTGTCTGATGAATTTGGGGAAAGGATTTTTAATGCAGCCAAGCAGGATATCATCACTAATTTCAACCTAAATGATTATGCAAAGGGCCTAGCTTTTAAAGCTGACATTAACAATGACCTTATTTTTCAAATTGATCCTAACTTTCTCGAATCTAATGTAACCATTAAATATACAGATGGATCTTCAGAAGACTCACTTGTTTTCTTTTTTACAAGAAGACCTACCTACTCCATTGAGCGGAATTTTACAGGTACCGAGCTGGATGGGTTGTCAGAGAATATGCCTTCTGATTTGACACAAAACATATATTTAAATTCAGTGAATGGAGCTTTTATGGGATTGGACTTAACAGCAGTTCAAGCATTAAGGGATTCGCTGGGGCCAATGGTGATCAACACCGCTGAATTGTATTTTGAAGACGCATTTGTCGATTCCTTGTATAGGGTGTCAAGTGGAATTACCTTAAATGCTTATGAGGCAACTCCAGATTTTGATTTCGCACGACAAAGCTTTTTCAAAACCGTGAATTCTGGAAATGAGTTTTTTACGGGCGTTAATCTCTCTCAATATCGTTTTTCAATGAGTATTTCCAGAGACCAGGATAATCTTAACAATGCCTTTGTTTATGTGACAAGTACAGTTGCCAATCAATACACACCGAGTTCAGGCAGGGGGCCTGCTTTCATTGATTTTATTCAAGCCATCGTAGCGACGAATAGCAAAGTCGAAAATGCAAAATATTATTTGTTCCTAAACACCTACGGAAAATCCTTTCAGCAAATCCGATTTAACAAGGATAAGATTCGGTTAAAACTTTACTTTTCCTATCTTCGAAACAATATTTAATCGTTCAACTTAATTTTCCGTCACATGTGTGGTATCGTTGCATATATAGGTGAAAGAAATGCCTATGATGTTATTATAAAGGGCCTGAAAAGACTTGAATATAGGGGATATGATAGTGCCGGGATTTCGGTAGTACAAGAAAACCAGCTAAAGGTTTTCAAAAAACAAGGAAAAGTGATTGACCTTGAAAATTTTGTTGGTTCAAGTTTAAATGGTTCAAGTATTGGGATTGGCCACACACGATGGGCCACGCACGGTGAGCCCAACGATACAAATGCCCACCCACACACAGACTCACAAAACAAATTATCGATTATTCACAACGGCATAATTGAAAACTATAGCTCTATCAAGCAGGAGCTTATAAACAAAGGCCACAAGTTTCGAAGTGAGACTGACTCAGAAGTACTTATTCATTTTATTGAGGACATCAAAAAAAACAATAGTTGCGTTCTGGAGGAGGCTGTGCGTTTAGCACTATCAAAGGTAGTGGGTGCATACGCTATCGTTGTTTCATCGGAGGATGACCCGGATACACTCATCGCGGCCAGGAAGGGGAGCCCCTTGGTTATCGGGGTAGGTAAAGGAGAATATTTTGTGGCCTCAGATGCTACCCCTATCGTGGAATACACCAATGAGGTGGTATATCTAAATGACTATGAAATTGCCATCATAAAAAGGGACCGGCTTAAAATAAAAAGCGTTGAGGATGTCGATTCAAATCCCTACATCCAAACCATCGACATGGAACTGGAAGCTATTGAGAGAGGTGGCTACGAGCATTTCATGTTGAAAGAGATTTTTGAACAGCCACGATCCATTGCTGATTCAATGAGGGGAAGGTTAAATGCAGAAAAAGGCTATTTGGTATTGGGCGGCATCCGAGAATATGCGCACAAACTGGAAAATGCGGACAGAATAATCATTTTGGCTTGTGGCACCTCATGGCATGCAGGGCTGGTAGCTGAGTACTTTTTTGAAGAATTATGCAGAATTCCTGTAGAAGTGGAATACGCATCCGAGTTCAGATATCGAAATCCGGTACTAAAAGAAGGAGATGTGTGCATCGCCATATCCCAGTCGGGTGAAACGGCAGATACCCTGGCTGCGATTGAGCTGGCAAAGTCAAAAGGTGCCATCATATTTGGTGTATGCAATTCTGTAGGGAGTTCCATTGCCCGGGCGTCACATGAAGGAGCATACATTCATGCCGGCCCGGAGATAGGCGTCGCAAGTACAAAGGCATTCACGTCTCAACTCACCGTGCTATTTATGATCGCCCTCAAAATGGCTTACAATAAAGGAACAATCAAAGAAGCCAAATACCGCCAACTTCTTGTGGAGTTGGAGCGAGTACCGTCGAAAGTGGAAATGGTGTTAGAGAAACATGACCTGATAGAGGACATTGCTAAAATCTTCATGTTCGCCAGAAACTTTCTATACCTGGGTCGGGGCTACAATTTCCCGGTGGCGCTGGAAGGGGCGTTGAAGCTAAAAGAAATTTCTTATATCCATGCGGAAGGATATCCGGCAGCAGAAATGAAGCATGGACCAATTGCGCTGATTGATGTGGAGATGCCGGTAGTATTTATCGCCACAAAGGATAGCTCCTATGAAAAGGTGGTGTCAAATATCCAGGAAGTAAGGGCACGAAAAGGAAAAGTTATTGCCATTGTGACGGAGGGAGACGATTTGATACCTGGTATGGCAGAATATGTCATTGAAGTGCCTGCTGTACACGAGGCGCTCATGCCGTTGATCTCTGTGATCCCATTGCAACTTTTGTCGTATTATATCGCAGTATTGAGAGGTTGCAACGTGGACCAACCAAGAAATTTAGCCAAATCGGTAACTGTCGAATAAATTCAACCCCGGTTTAATCGGGGTTTTCTTTTTCGAGGGGCGATGCAATATCCTCCTTGATCATTTCTTCCAGTTCTTTATCTTCCACATCTTCCTCTTTGAAGTAATTGTTGATCATCGTCCTGGCTTCCACAACTGAAAGGTTATGATGTATTTTCCCACTTCTGACGACTGATATTTGACCAGTCTCTTCTGATACTACCAGCACCAAGGTGTCAGTGGATTCGCTCATACCGATGGCTGCCCTGTGCCTCAGGCCAAATTGCGCTGGTAAGCTGTCCGAATCGCTTACCGGAAGAATACATCTGGCAGCTACTATTTTTCCATTATAAATAATCACCGCTCCGTCGTGCAGTGGACTATACTTATTAAATATGGATAGTAATAACCGCTTGGAAATAATCCCATTGATCCGGTCACCGGAATCTGCATAAAATTTTAATTCCGAAAATTTTGAAAAGACGATCAATGCGCCGGTATTGGAAGCCCCTAATGTTTTCGCCGCTTCCATTATTGGCGTAATGTTTAATTCAAACTCAGTTTCTGCTTTCTTCCATGGAAACCGTTTAAATAAATTTTCCCGCTTCAGCGAAGTGGTCTTCCCTATAATCAATAAGAATTTTCTTATCTCCGGCTGGAATAAAATGATCACCGCAATAACACCAACCCCCATGAACTGCCCCAGAATGGCGGTAAGGAGTTCCATCTCAGCGGCTCTTACCACCAAAAAAATCAAGTACAAAAACAAAAACCCCAAAAACACTCTCACCGCCACACTACCACGCATCAGCTTGTACACCTGGTAGAGGAGTATGGTGACGAAGAAGACATCGATTGCGTCTACCAGGTCAAAATTTAAAAACCCTATTTGAAATAAGAGATTCAATGAGGTACTTGTTTAGTTAACTCAACAACTTCCCGGGCTTCTTTGGGATCATGAACCCTCAATATAGATGCCCCTTTCAGCACAGCAACAGTATTTAGCACAGTGGTTCCATTTAAAGCTTCGTCGGGTGAAATACGCAGGGTTTTATAAATTAAAGATTTTCTGGAAACCCCGACCAGAATCGGAGCATTGAAAACTTTAAAATAATCCAAATTTTTAAGTATTTCATAGTTTTGGACTATTGTTTTCGAAAAACCTATTCCGGGGTCAATGATGGTATCATTGTGACCCAATGACTTCAGCCTATTCAATTGATTATCAAAAAAATAAGCCATTTCCTTTATTAAATTTCCATACCCCGTTTTTGAATGCATCAGTTCCGGAGAGTCGCTTACATGCATCAGTACATAGGGAACACCCAAATCAGCGATGACATTAAACATTTCTGAATCACCCATGCCCCCGCTGATATCATTGATGATGTCGGCTCCCAAGTCAATTGATCTTCTGGCTATTCCAGATCGAAAGGTATCAATGGATATCCATACACGGGGAAATTTACTCCGGATAAGTTCGAGCCCATTGGCTAATCGTTGCCATTCTTCGGCTTCCGAAATGTTTTCAAAACCAGGACGTGTGGAAAACGCTCCCAGATCAATGATGTCTGCACCTTCGTCTATTAGTTTTTCGACATGTTTAATCAACTCTTTCTCCGCAGTGATGCGGCTTCCTGCGTAGAAGGAATCAGGGGTGAGATTAACGATTCCCATAATTTTCGGCGTCGAAAGGTCGACGACTTTTCCCCTGATCTTTAGTGTCTTTTTTGGATAAAAAAAATTATCTTTCGCCGCCAAAATGAATAGAAATTAAGCTTAAAACGTATTTTTTACATTGAAAAACAAAACAATTGACGAATATAGACAAGTAATCAAGTCTTGTAAAGATGTTTTTTTAAAGAAGACAAAAGACTACGGTACCTCCTGGCGAATATTGAGATTACCGTCCATCACTGATCAGATTTTTATCAAGGCGCAGCGGATTCGTTCTATTCAGGAGAAAGGCGAGCAAAAGGTGGAAGACAATATCGCAAGCGAATTTATTGGCATTATAAACTATTGCATAATTGCTTTGATCCAGTTCGCTTTACCTGACAACAAAAATGACGATTTAGGCCCGGAAGAGGTGGAAAACCTATATGATGAAAAAATCAACGGAACCATGGGCTTACTCGAAAATAAAAATCATGACTATGATGAAGCCTGGAGGGAAATGCGGGTGTCATCTATGACCGATATTATTTTAATGAAGCTCTTTCGTGTAAAACAGATTGAAGATAACCAGGGAAAAACGATAATTTCGGAAGGAGTTGATGCCAACTATCAGGACATAATCAACTATTCAGTGTTTTGTCTAATAAAAATGGGTTATGGGAGCTAAAAAAATAGTTGACCACATTGTGCTATTTCTTGTCGGAGGATTATTCATCTTTTCAGGTTTGATTAAAATCAATGATCCTATTGGCACATCCATAAAGCTGGAAGAATATTTTGAAGTATTCTCGTCTGATTTTGCAGGCCTCTTTCATTACTTTATCCCATTTTCGCTTTCTATTGCCGTCGTGATCGTCATTCTAGAAGTTATTCTTGGCGTAGCAGTATTGCTAAGGCAACGCATGGTACTAACAAGCTGGGTCTTGTTACTCCTAATCGTATTCTTCACATTCCTAACTTTTTTTTCTGCGGTTACAGGAAAAGTGACAGATTGCGGGTGCTTTGGCGATGCTATTAAACTAACGCCCTGGGAATCCTTTTACAAAGACATTATCCTGCTAATTCTCATCATCTACATTTTTCTTCGTCGAAAAAGCTACTCGTCGTTATTATCCAAAAAAACCGGGGACATTATCATGGGAGTTACTACGGCTACTTGTGTTTTCATCGCCATTTATGCTATCAACCACCTTCCATATATCGATTTCAGGGCTTATCACCTCGGCAACAACATTGGCGAAGCAATGAAGCCAAGCCAGCCTTTCGTCTACAACTATGTATATGAAAAAGATGGTAAAAAGTATGAATTTGACCATTTTGTGACGGACGATAGCACCTTTGTATTTAAAGAGATGGTCTTGCTAAATGAAGATGCCCTTCCAAAAATTACAGATTATAATGTTTGGAGCGATGATGGAGACTTTACAGAGGAATCTCTCAACGGCAGAAAATTATTTATCGTAATACAAGACGTGTACAAGGCAAACCTTTCCCACATTGGCCAAATACGGAAACTGATAAACGAACTGGAAGGCCCTGTTACTGTTTGGCTTTTAACATCCAATGATGCCGCTACCATTGAAAACTTCCGGCATGAATACCAAATTGCAGCGCCATATTATTACGTTGATGCGACCGTGATTAAAGCTATGATCAGGTCTAATCCAGGTATCATGGTGTTAAACAACGGCACCGTACTTGGTAAATGGCATCACAATGATACTCCCTCAAGCAGCGAAATTCTGGACTTGCTGGAGCTAAAATGATCCGCTTTATTTCACAGCGTTTGTTGAAAGGAATATTCATCGTTTTTGGTGTCATATCCCTTGTCTTTGTTCTTTTTCATGTGTTACCCGGAGACCCTGTTTCTTTGATTGCCGGGCAGCGAAGCGATGTTTCTACGCGGGAAGAAATCACCAGCGAACTCGGTCTGAACAAGCCATTCCATATACAATACTTTAAATTCTTAAATGACCTTTCTCCTGTTTCCCTTCATGGGGACACCAGGAAAAACCAGGAAAAATATGGCTATAAGAAAATCCTTGATTATGAAAACAATCGGATTTTTGTAATTAAGTGGCCCTATTTAAGAAGGTCGTTCCAGACCAACAGGGAAGTGGGCAGCATAATGATAGAGAATATCGATGATACATTCTGGTTGGCGCTGGCAGCTATTTCGTTTGCTACGGTGGTGGGTATATCATTTGGAATAGTTGCTTCACTTAAGCAAGGAAGCTGGGTGGACAAGCTGATCATAAGCCTTTCCATTACGGGTTTATCGATCCCGTCCTATGTATTGGCCATCCTGATTGCCCTGATTTTTGGATATTATTTAAGTGATTTCACGGGGTTGAATCTGACTGGGCAACTGTGGGAAATTCATCCGATCTATGGAAAACAGCTTCATCTTAAGAATATTATTCTGCCAGCCATTACACTCGGAATTATGCCCCTCGCGATTATTAGTCAGCTTACCAGGAATTCTATGATCGAAGTGTTTAATCAGGACTATATCAAAACAGCAATGGCAAAAGGCCTGAGCAAGAGGAGGATAATAATTAAACATTGCCTGAAAAATGCTCTGAACCCCATTTTAACTGCTATCTCTGGATGGTTTGCTTCCCTGATAGCGGGAGCGTTTTTTGTTGAATACATTTTTGACTGGAAAGGCATCGGGTACATCACGATCAAAGCTGTTCAAAACCTGGATTACCCCGTCGTAATGGGGTCCACGATTTTTATCGCCATTGCTTTTATAATAATTAATATCTTCGCAGATGTCATTTATGCATTGCTTGACCCTCGAGTTAGACTGACATCATGATAAAGAAGATTTTTCTTACGGGAATGCCGGGAAGCGGAAAAACGACCATCGGTAGACTATTGGCAAAAGAAACCGGAATTCCTTTTTATGACCTGGACGAAATCATTGTTTCGACATCCGGTAAAACGATCAATGAAATTTTCAATGATCAGGGCGAGGATGGGTTTAGACGGATAGAATCGAAATGCCTGAGCGAATTTGTCGCTTCGCATTCAAACTATATCCTGGCAACCGGGGGTGGGACACCTTGTTTTTTTAATAATATGGAAATCATCAATTCCTCCGGTGTCAGTGTTTACCTTAAAATATCGGTGAAGGAATTGTTCAATCGGTTGAAAAGAAAGATTGCGCACCGGCCTTTACTCAAGGACAAATCCGAACAACTGCTGTTCGATGAAATTCTTGACAAATTGAAAGTGAGGGAAAAGTTTTACAGACAGTCCACTTTTACCCTTGAAGGCGACTCAATCAATATCCAGCATATCATGCCTATGCTAGAAGAATAAACCAACCGATAACGAAAAATTAAGGTTTTTATAGTCAATGTCTGAAACAGGAGTTACATTGATATCCTTCAAGGCTTCATTTTGCTCGGGAGCAAAGGTGTAGGGCGAATAGGAAGTCACACCAGTTTGAAAGACCGTAGAAAGGTCTGTATAAAATTTTGAATTCCTATAGCCTATCCCAGCGGTGTATTTAGTAACATCCCTGTTGATTCCTCCATCATTCACATAGGGGCTTTTCTGCAAAGCATAACCCAGCCTGATCCGGACATTGTCCAGACGGGCTTCACCACCAAATTTATAATTGACGGTATTTTTAAATTCTGTTTGGGCAATTAGCTGCTGATCACTTAGCGGGTCATCCTGGCTATCAAATTTGATTTTGGAATAATCAACAAATTCCACATCAGCCGTTAAAAATCCATTTTTTCCTATGAAAAAAGTGGCACCTGTATTGTATCTCGCAGGGGTTGTAATTTGATAATCGAAGACATATTCCTCGCTAACCAATTCCTCATTTAATATGGTCTCGTTGTTGTATTCATAATTATCATAATTAGAAAGTGTGCTGATGTTGCTGATCTCAGAAAGCGTCAAAATTGTGGGTGAAATGATGGAAGCACCTATCATCAGGGAATTAATCGGACGTGCAAGGATTCCAATATTCGCATTTATGCCGGCGCCCCGGATTTCCAATTGCTCCAGGAGATCCATATCCATCAAAATGTTGCCGGAAGCATAGTCTTCCACATAGTACTTTTCAATTTCGTATCGAAGGGATTGGATCCCTACCCCACCCCCGATGAAAAATACATCCTTCACATTGGCTCCGTAGGAAATGCTCCATTGATTTTGACTACCGGAAGTGGTAATTTCTTCAAATTGGTGAACAGGAGCATATTGAGGTTTTTCATTTTCGATTAAGCGGTCATGGAAAAATTGATTGGTCGTTGGGTCTTGAAATTCATCAATCAAAAAAACATCAAAAGCTTGCCTGGTATGGACCGGCCAGCTTCCTTTCGCAAATTGATTCGCGTTTTGTGCATAGTAGTCCAATATGTCATTGACGCGATTGAACCCGTTGATAGAATACTGCTGATTAAAATTGTTGATTTTCGAAAATGAAATGGCAAAAGTACCGCTCAGAAATCCGATCTCACTGTTGATGTTCTTTTGAAGTGCTAAACCGAAGTTTCCGATATTAAACTTTGTCCTGCCAAAATCGGATCGACCACCTAGATAGTCGGAATTCCCACCAAAATAATACACCGCCGGCGTAAGACTTACTTCTGATTTATTGTAAAGTCCCAGGCCTGCTGGGTTTGAAAGCGCAGAGCTGATATCCGCACCCAGCGCTGTCTGGGCGCCTCCAAGCGATTGGATACGTGCGGAGCCCCCGTAATCATATTGGCTAAACAGCAAGCCTAACTCATAATAGTCGTAGGCACCAGGCACCAATGTCTGCGCATCAAGGTTTTGACCAGCAAAAACGATCCATGCACTTATTAAAAGTGTAAATTTTAAGGCTTTCATTACTTTCGAATTTTACTCCCTTACTTCTTATCTACTTCTACCGGACGACGAACTTGAGGATCTGGAAGAACTGCCACTGCTCCTTGACCCACTACTCGGGTAAGAAGATGAACCGCTTGATCTGCTTGGTGTTGAATAGGTAGGTGAGCTACTTGATCTACTTGGCGTAGAATAACTCGAACCGCTTGACCTGCTAGGAGTGGAGTAAGACGAACTACTACTAGACCTACTAGGAGTATGGTACGATGAACTACTTCTTGACCTACTAGGTGTCGAATAACCCGAACTGCCTGATCTGGATGAGTTTGAGTACCCTGAAGAGTTATTGTATCTATTGTTAGTGGAAGTTCCGTAATTATTTGACCTCGTTGGTCTGGTGGTGTATGTGTTGCTGTTGCTTACTCTTGAATTACCTGACGCAGCACTGTTGATTCTTGCACTTGAAGAGCTGCTTCTATTAGTAGCTGAAGTACCTTCATAGGCAGATCGACTTGTAGATGTTCGACTATTTGATGACCGGTAGTTACCTCTGTTGTATAATTCATTTTGGGTACCGGCGTAGTGCCTGGCAACCCTTTCATTACTACTGCTACTCGTATTTGCATTCGTTCGGGTACTATTCAGGATCCTTGAGTTGCGGGCTCTGTAATTATTGGTATTGGAAGACCTGCTATCACGCCTTCCGTAGGTCACATTGGAATTGTCGTAATTGTACACGGTAATGTATCTGGGATATCCGTAATAGCCGTAGCCACCACCCCAATAGTTATAGCCCCAACCGTAAGCAAATGACATGCCGAAACCGGGTCTCCAGGGATTCCTGTAATACGAATAGTAGGGTGAGTATCCCCATCCAGAATACCATGGATCATACCAGCCACCACCATAATATGGATTGCCGTAATATCCTCCTGAACTCCATGTCATCGAAATATTGTAGCCTGAATATGGCATCCCCCAATAACTTCCAAATCCATAACCCAAACCAACGTTCCATCCTGATGGGCAATACCATGGACTAATGCCTGCTCCATAACCATAATTATTGTAGCTTGAATTTGGGTATCGGTAATAATCAGGCCGATTCATGTTGTTCGTGTAGGAATCTTCCTGGGAAAGATATTCTTCCTGGTCTTTTTGTATCCTTTCGTCTGATTCGATATAGTAATCATCAGTTGTATAATCACTGCCCTCCGCCTCATTTGTCAATTCATCTGCTTTGTAGCGGGCAATGTACTCCGGATTAAGGTTTTTTGAAGAGAAATCTTCTGTGGTCAACGGCACTTCCGACTTGACGATTGCCTGTTCAGAGGCTTGCGGATTATATTTTGTAGCCTTTTTTTCCTTTCGGTCTGACTTGTTGAAATACAGGTCATCGTTTTCAATGTCCTGTGCCGCAAGATTTGATGAAATAAACAAACCTGCAATTAAAAGTCCCGATAATATTGTTTTTCCCGCTTTCATATCAAATGGTTTTAATTTCACATTCCAAAAAAGGAAACGCTAAATACGAATTTAAGTTATTTTAAAATCCCTAAAAAGCTATATTTGCCTTTCAAGTTACATTATATTTTTAAACAAATATCATACCAGTAATAAATTATGAGCAAGGGCTTGCCAAAGAGAAGTGAGGATTATTCCGCATGGTACATTGAACTAGTAAAAAGAGCAGACTTAGCAGAAAATTCGCCCGTGAGGGGATCTATGGTAATAAAGCCGTATGGGTTTTCTATCTGGGAAAAGATGCAGGCAGCGTTGGATCAAATGTTTAAGGAAACTGGCCATACGAATGCCTATTTTCCCCTATTTATTCCAAAATCATACCTCAGCAAAGAAGCAGCACATGTCGAAGGCTTTGCTAAAGAATGTGCCGTAGTTACGCATTATCGCTTGAAAAACTCCGAAGATGGGAAGAGTGTGATTGTAGACCCGGAAGCCAAGTTGGAAGAAGAATTAATCGTCCGACCCACTTCGGAAACGGTGATCTGGAGCACCTATAAAAACTGGATCCAATCTTACCGCGACCTCCCTTTGCTAATTAACCAATGGGCTAATGTGGTGCGGTGGGAAATGAGAACCCGCCTCTTTCTTCGAACGGCAGAATTTCTTTGGCAAGAGGGTCACACGGCCCATGCTACCAAAGAGGAAGCTGTGGAAGAAACCCTAAAGATGATGAATGTGTATGCAGAATTTGCAGAAAAATATATGGCGGTTCCTGTGCTGAAAGGAGTAAAAACAGAAAGCGAACGATTTGCTGGCGCAGTAGACACCTATTGTATCGAAGCATTGATGCAGGACGGCAAAGCGCTTCAGGCAGGCACGTCACACTTCCTGGGACAGAATTTTGCCAAAGCATTCGACGTAAGATATGCTAATCAGGAAGGTGGAATGGATTATGTATGGGGAACATCTTGGGGCGTTTCGACAAGGCTTATTGGAGGGCTCATCATGGCGCATTCCGATGACAATGGGTTGGTTCTACCTCCTAAACTTGCGCCTCTCCAGGTAGTGATTGTACCTATCATTAAAGAAAAAGAACAATTAACCGAAATCGCCGAGAAAGTCGATCCCATTATAAAAACCTTGAAAGCAAAGGGCATTTCTGTAAAACTCGACGATAGGGATACCCACAAACCAGGATGGAAATTTGCGGAATATGAATTAAAGGGAGTGCCTGTACGACTGGCAATGGGACCACGCGACCTCGAAAATGGCACAGTAGAGATTGCCAGGCGAGACACCATGGAAAAACAGGTTATCTCGATGGAGGAAGTTGTCGCTAGAATTGAGTTCTTATTGGAAGATATCCAGAACAATATCTACCAGAAAGCGCTTAACTATCGCACTTCCATGACTACCGAAGTTTCTAGCTACAATGAGTTTAAAAAAGTATTGGATGAAAAAGGTGGATTTATCAAAGCACATTGGGATGGAACTCCTGAAACGGAAGAAAAGATAAAAGAGGAGACAAAAGCCACCATCAGGTGCATTTTATTGGATGAAAAAGAAGAGAAAGGTAAATGCATTTATTCCGGAAAAGATTCCAATAAAAAAGTAGTATTTGCCAGGGCTTATTAGAGGCTTTTAGTTATGAATACCTATATTTACTTAACATAATTTTTTAATCGTGGAGTGGCTAATTATTCTTACCCTGATCATTCTGAGCATTACTTTGATTGTTATTGAAGTAATTTTCATACCAGGTACTACCATTGTCGGAATAATTGGTTTTGGAATAGGAGGGTTAGGCGTTTATTTGAGCTTTGTGAATTATGGCGCTGGCACCGGTACCATTGTCCTATTATCAACGGTTGTATTGACCGGTATAATTTTAATTATAGCATTCAAATCCGGCGTCTGGAAAAAACTTTCTTTAAAAAAGGTTAGTGGTTCCAAAGTAAATGAAGAATTTGTGATTGAATTAAAACCCGGTCAAAACGGAGTCGCAATTTCCGCACTCCGACCAGTAGGTAAAGCTGAATTCGGAGATAAAGAATACGAGGTAAAAACCGTTGGCGATTACGTCGATGCAGGCAAAAAAATAACTATTATTTCAATAAGTGGAAGACAAATTTTAGTAGAACCAATAAAATAAGAAATATGGACAGTGTAATGACTTTAATAACCATTGTAGCCATCATCATCGGAATACTGATTTTTCTTTATTTCGTTCCGGTGAATTTATGGATTACAGCTATTTTCTCAGGCGTAAAAGTTGGCTTGTTTGAGCTAGTATTCATGCGAATAAGAAAGGTACCCCCTAGTGTCATCGTTAACTCGATGATCACGGCCACCAAAGCTGGCTTGAAGGTCACCACGCAGGAACTGGAAACGCACTACCTTGCAGGCGGTAACGTGGGATCTGTCATTAAAGCCCTGATCTCTGCCGATAAAGCCAATATCAATCTCTCTTTCCAACAGGCGACCGCGATCGACCTGGCGGGTAGAGATGTATTTCAAGCAGTTCAGATCTCGGTTAATCCGAAAGTAATCACTACACCAAAAGTGGCCGCAGTTGCCGCTGATGGAATCCAGCTTATTGCAATCGCTCGAGTAACTGTCCGGGCAAACATCCAACAACTGGTGGGTGGTGCCGGTGAGGATACCATTCTTGCCCGGGTGGGTGAAGGGATTGTGACTTCCATTGGCTCTGCGGCAACGCACAAGGAAGTGCTGGAAAACCCGGATAAAATTTCCAAGCTGGTGCTACAAAGAGGCCTTGATGCCGGAACAGCATTTGAAATCCTTTCCATTGACATTGCAGACGTAGACGTAGGAACAAACATTGGTGCAAAGTTACAAACCGACCAGGCATCTGCCGACTTAAAAGTTGCCGAAGCCAAAGCGGAAGAAAGAAGAGCGATGGCTGTTGCATTGGAACAGGAAATGAAAGCAAAAGCTCAGGAAGCCCGAGCCAAAGTAATCGAAGCAGAAGCCGAAGTACCAAAAGCGATGGCGGAAGCTTTCCGGTCAGGTAATATCGGGGTCATGGACTATTATCGAATGCAAAATATTCAGGCTGACACTGATATGAGGGATTCCATCTCTGGTACCGGAAAAGGAAAAGGTTCTTCCAGCAAATAGGAATTTCCCCAAATATAGTATTGTTAAAGTCCCGTTTTACGCGGGACTTTTTTTGTGCGTCGATTTTAGCGCTGTTTTCATATTAACAATCAAAAAAGAATTTCACACTTCCTTCATTTATTTTATTGCCTGAAATAATGTATATTTTATGAAATTGGTAATTGTCACTTTATCCTATTTCAGGTTATATGATCAACAAAGTTGTGAAAAATGCCGACGAAGCAGTGAGGGACATAGGCTCGGGAACCACCATCATGCTGGGTGGATTTGGCCTTTGCGGAATTCCTGAAAATTGCATTTCGGCCCTCTTAAAAAAACCAATCAAAAACCTTATCTGTATTTCCAATAATGCAGGCGTGGATGATTTCGGCATTGGCCTCATGCTGCAAAAGCATATGGTAAAGAAAATGATCTCGTCCTACGTAGGTGAAAATGCGGAGTTCGAACGGCAGTTGCTCAGTGGCGAGCTGGAAGTGGATTTGTTGCCACAAGGAACACTGGCTGAAAGAATTCGAGCGGGTGGAGCCGGTATCCCTGCCTTTTTTACTCCTGCCGGTTACGGAACCGAAATCGCCGATGGAAAGGAAATCCGGGAGTTTGAGGGAAAGAAGTATTTGTTGGAGCAATGGCTCCGCGCGGATTTTTCTTTGATCAAGGGTTGGAGGGGAGATACGGCAGGAAATATCATCTACAAAGGAACAGCACGAAATTTCAATCCAATGATGGCGGCGGCCGGAAAGATCACGATTGCAGAAGTCGAAGAACTTGTCCCTGCTGGTGAATTGGATCCCAATTGCATTCACACACCTGGTGTTTATGTGCAAAGGATTTTTGAAGGCGTTAATTACGAAAAGAGAATTGAACAGCGAACAGTCACATCAAAATAAACTCTGAATGGCGCTCGATAAAAATGGTATTGCTAAAAGAATAGCACAGGAGATAGAAAGCGGTATGTACATCAACCTGGGAATTGGTATTCCTACACTCGTTGCCAATTTTATTCCTGCCGATAAAGAAGTAGTGCTTCAATCTGAAAATGGCTTATTGGGCATCGGGCCATTTCCATTAGAAGAAGATGTAGATGCGGATTTGATAAACGCCGGGAAACAGACTGTATCGATGCTCGCAGGGTCGGTTCTCTTTCATTCCGCTGAAAGCTTTGGGATGATCCGGGGTGGACATATTGATTTAACAATTTTGGGGGCGATGGAAGTTTCCGAAAATGGGGACATCGCCAACTGGAAAATACCAGGAAAGATGGTGAAAGGTATGGGCGGAGCGATGGACCTGGTTGCCTCTGCCAAAAATATCATCGTGGCTATGCAACATACGAGTCGGGATGGCACGTCAAAATTGCTGAAAAAATGCACTCTTCCTCTCACCGGAACGAGGTGCGTGAAAAAAATAGTTACTGACCTGGCAGTTTTAGAGGTTCAGGAAAATGGAGGCTTCAAATTACTGGAGCGCGCTCCCGGGGTAAGCGTGGATGAAATAATAGAAGCCACAGAAGGTAAGCTCAATGTAGAAGGCAATATCCCGGAAATGAATTTAAACTGACATCAATTGGAAAGGATAAAAAGCAACATCGATAAAAATGAAGATGAATTTGAGTTCAATGTCAAATCCTACCAATCCCTTTTATCCACATTTAGAAAAAGAATTACTTCCGTTACAAACCGTGAAAATGAAAGGGCAGTAAGCACACACAAGGAACGTGGTAAACTTCTCGCGCGGGAACGGATTGATCTGCTGATAGATCCAAACACACCTTTTTTAGAGCTGTCTACTCTGGCGGCTTTTGATCAATATGACAACCAGTTCCCATCGGCCGGGATCATCACCGGCATTGGCGTTATTCAGGGGCAAGAAGCCATTGTTATTGCGAATGATGCCACTGTTAAAGGGGGGACCTATTTAAAAGAGACAATAAAAAAGCATCTTAGGGCTCAGGAAATTGCCCTGGAAAATCATCTTCCATGTGTCTATATGGTAGATTCGGGAGGAGTCTTCCTGCCCGAACAAGCCAATGTTTTTCCTGACCGATTCGATTTTGGAAGGTTCTTTTACAACCAGGCAAGGATGTCAGCCCAGCAGATCCCACAGATATCCATTGTCATGGGAAGCTGTACGGCCGGAGGAGCCTACGTCCCTGCGATGAGCGATGAGGTGATCATAGTGGAAGATCAGGGAACAATTTTTATCGGAGGTCCACCTCTCGTGAAAGCAGCTACAGGGGAAGAGGTAAGCCCCGAAGAACTTGGAGGGGCCTGGGTGCATACCCACGAAAGCGGCGTGGCAGATCACCTGGCGACAGACGATATTCATGCGATAAAAATATGCCGGGATATTTTCTCAACCCTTCCAAAAAAGCAAAAACAACGATTGGAAAAAATCTCTTCAAAAGAACCTTTCTACGATCCAAAAGAATTGTATGGAATTGTTTCCGCCGATCATAAGAAACCCATCAATTCAAAGGAAATTATTGCCAGGATAGTCGATGACAGCCTATTTCATGAGTTTAAAGCAAACTATGCAAAGACATTGGTTTGCGGATTTGCGTACATTAAAGGATATCCGGTAGGCATTCTGGCTAACAGTGGTGTCTTTTTTTCTGAGACTTCTCTGAAAGGCGCACATTTCATCGAATTGTGTTGTGCCAGAAATACCCCTATCGTTTTCCTGCAAAACATCACCGGGTTTATGGTGGGCAAAAAATATGAGCGAGGCGGCCTGGCAAAAGACGGTGCTAAGCTAGTCCACGCCGTGGCTAATGCCAATGTCCCGAAATTCACCATTATTTTTGGAGGATCATTTGGCGCAGGCAATTATGCCATGGCAGGCAGAGCTTATGACCCTACCCTACTCTTCATGTGGCCCAATGCTAAGATATCAGTGATGGGAGGCGAACAAGCTGCAGGCGTATTGACCACCATCAAGGCCGATCAATTGGCAAAAAGCGGGAAAAAACTTTCTTCCGAAGAGCGAAAGGAATTGACAGAGAAAATACTTGCATCTTACGAAAAAGAAGGGAATGCTTATTTCAGCACTTCAAGGCTATGGGATGATGGGATCATAGACCCGGTCGACACAAGGAATGTCCTTGCTATGGGCATCTCCATGTCGTTAAATAGGTCGTGGGACAATCCGCAATTTGGAATTTTTAGAATGTAACAATCATGGTAATCGAAGTCGAGAAAAAGAGAAATGGAGTTGTATTAAGACTCAACCGCCCGGAAAAAAGGAATGCCCTGAATGAGGAGATGGTGATGCGCCTTGTCTTTTTATTAAAGGAAATCGAGGACGACAAAAATGTTAGATACGTGGTTATCAGGGGGAATGGTAAGTCCTTTTGTGCAGGCGCCGATATTGAATGGATGAGCCAGTCCGCGCAAAACAGCAAAAAGGAAAATTACACGGATGCAAAATTATTGGCGAGTTGTTTTCATGCTATATATAATTACACCAAGCCCACCGTCGCGGTAGTTCATGGCTCGGCATTCGGTGGGGGTATTGGCCTTCTTGCGGCTTGTGATATTGCAATTTGCACCGATGAGACTGTCTTTTCATTTAGTGAGGTAAAACTCGGTATCATACCCGCTACCATTTCACCGTTCGTATTAAGAAGAACAGGAGAATATTACGCCAAGGAATACATGCTCACCGGTAGAAAATTCGATGGAAAAGAAGCGCAGCATATTCGATTGGTAAATAAATGCCTTCCTGTGGAAGACCTGGAAATTTACCGAGACCAATTGACAGATGAATTTAATACTGCAGCTCCGGAATCCGTTAAGGCCTGTAAACGATTGATTAACAAAGTAGCCAATATATTCTCGCAGGAAGAAATGATTGAGGAAACATCTAAGATCATTGCCGAAATACGCACTACCGACGAAGCTATCGAGGGCTTCAGTAGCTTCCTGGATAAACGAAAACCGTACTGGCAAAAGGAATGAAAGAGATCCATAAAATATTGATTGCCAATCGCGGGGAAATCGCCGTAAGAATCATCCGAACATGCAGGAAGCTCGGAAAAAAAGTAACGGTGGTTTATTCAAAAGATGACGCGGATTCTCTTGCCGTTCAATTAGCAGATGAGGCTTATCACATGAGCGGAAGTACCCTACAGGAGACCTACCTGAACATTGACCAGATCATTCAAATTGCCAAAACCAATAAAATCGGAGCCATTCACCCGGGTTATGGTTTTTTATCAGAGAATGCTGCCTTTGCAAAGGCCTGTGAAAAAAACAATATCATATTTATTGGTCCGGTTTCTTCTGTCATCGAATTGATGGGCGACAAAGTGAAGTCAAAAAAATTAGCTCAAAATGCCGGTGTTCCGGTGTTGGAGCCAAGTATAGGTACTATAGACCAATTGACTAAAAAATCAGCGAGTTTTAGCTACCCAATCTTAATCAAAGCAGCGGCAGGTGGTGGTGGAAAAGGAATGCGAATTGTCTATAAAAAGGTGGAGTTGCACGAGGCGTTAAAGAGCACTTCGAGGGAAGCAAAAAATTACTTTGGTGACGAGCGGGTCTTTATTGAAAAGTACATTGAAAATCCACGGCATATAGAAGTGCAGGTGCTAGCCGATCAACATGGAAATGTGGTCGCACTGTTTGAGCGTGAATGCTCCCTTCAGCGCAGGCACCAGAAAATTATCGAAGAAGCTCCTTCTCCAAGTCTCAACAATAAGAAAAGGGAGGAGCTGCTGACATTGGCAAAAAAACTTATAAGAGAATCGAATTATACGAATGCCGGAACGATCGAATTTTTAGCGGATGAAAATTTGAACTTCTATTTTCTGGAAATGAATACCCGAATCCAGGTAGAACACCCGGTAACGGAGATGATTACCGGAGTGGATATTGTAGAAAAGCAAATAAAAATAGCAGAAGGGAAGGCGCTGTCTCTCAAACAGGAAGATTTGTCAATGAACGGCAACGCCATAGAAGCCAGGGTTTATGCAGAAGATCCACAAAACAAGTTTTTTCCAAGCCCGGGATTCATTCATTATTATAAAGAACCTGGCAAATCATCCGGGCTAAGAATTGACAGTTCGATCAATAAAGCAAGCATTATCCGCGATGATTATGATCCGATGATCTCAAAAGTAATTGCTCACGGAAAAACCCGCGACGCGGCATTCAGGAATCTCAGCGACGGCCTGCGCGACTATCAGATCCACGGCATTCAAACCAATCTTTCTTTTCTGATTGGTTTATTGAACAACAAAAATTATAGGGATAATAAGGTCCACACGCATTTTATTGGGGATCTCCTGGAGGATCTATTGACTGAAAATATTAAGAAAAAAAGCCTTGTTCCGAAGGAAATCCTTATTGCGGTATTTTTATTGAGTAATAAAAAGAGAAACAACACTGATTCGGCCTGGAATGAAATAGGCTATTGGAGAATACATCGGCAACGGTCCATCTTGATTGATGGCAAGTCATTGGATATTGAAGACGTGAATTTCATTGATAGCCACCTTGAATTTTCATATCTCAAAAAGCAGGTAGCGATTGGTTATCAGATCAAATCAGAAAACTCAATTTTGATTTCTTTTAAATCAAAAAGTTATCTGGCTACTTATTCCCAAAACCAACTACACCAGGTCTTCATCCAGATGTTCGGAAATACATTTATCCTTGAAGACAAATACAATTTGTTCACAAAAAAAATTAACAGGGAACAAAGCCATCCATCCAGATCTTTTGACGGAAATATTACGGCCCCGATGCCCGGGAAGGTAATCGAAGTGAATGTGAAAAAAGGTGATAAAGTATCGCCGAACACAAAACTACTTGTGCTTGAAGCCATGAAAATGGAAAACCAGATCTCTGCTCCGGTAGAAGGAAAAATCAAAGAACTGACCATAAAAAAAGGCGACCGGGTAGAATCCGGCCAGCAACTCATACAAATCGAACTCCTCAAAACCCACCAAACCAATCACCAAAAAAAGTATGACACATGATTTTAAATCAGGAGCATGAAATCATCCGCTCAACGGTGCGGGAGTTTGCCGAGAGTGAAATTAAACCTGTTGCCAGGGAGTTGGATGAAAAAGCAGAGTTTTCCATCGACCTGACCAGGAAAATGGGCGAGCTGGGTTTGTTTGGGATTTATGTCTCGCCTGAATACGGTGGACAGGGAATGGATTATTTGAGCTACATCATCGCCGTGGAAGAGCTCGCACGCGTGGACTCGTCACAGGCAGCTACCCTGGCAGCTCATAATTCACTAGGCTGCGGTCCCATTTATTATTTCGGATCGGAGGAGAAAAAGCAAAAATACCTTCCAAAATTATGCACCGGTGAGGCTTTATGGGCATTTGGATTAACAGAACCCAATGCAGGCTCAGACTCCAGGAATACGAAAACAACCGCGAAGCTCACAAACGGAGAATGGACCATCAACGGATCAAAAATATTTATAACCAATGGTTCTAGCGAGATAAGTATCGGCGTAACAGTTCAGGCAGTTACCGGCACTCTGGCGGATGGCAGAAAAGAATACTCTACCATCGTGGTGGATAAAGGAACATCGGGCTTCACATCGAAAAAAATGCGTGGAAAAATGCTTTGGAGGGCGTCAGATACAGCAGAGTTGTACTTTGACAATTGCTTAGTTCCAGAAGAAAACCTCCTTGGAGAAAGGGGCATGGGTTCAAAGATAATGCTCAGCACCCTGGATCGAGGAAGGCTTTCCATAGGAGCCATCGGTCTTGGGCTGGCGCAGGGCGCTTTTGAAATGGCGCTGAATTATGCAAAGCAAAGGAAACAGTTTGGCCAGTCGATCTCAAAATTCCAGGTGATCTCTTTCAAACTCGCCGACATGGCAATGAAAATTGAAGCGGCCAGGAATCTTTTGTACAAAGCATGCTGGCTGCTGGACAATGATAAGCCTTTCCGAACCGAAGCTGCGATGGCAAAACTATACTGTTCGGAAATTGCCAAGGAAGTAGCAGATGAAGCAGTGCAGATCCATGGCGGATACGGCCTGATGAAAGATTATGACATTGAGCGCTTTTACAGGGATCAGCGAATTTTGCAGATTGGGGAAGGAACGTCAGAAATACAGCGGTTGGTAATCGCGAGGTCAATTGGTTTGTAATCGCCATTATGTCAAACATCAAAATCACCGAATGCCCCAGGGATGCCATGCAAGGAATCAAGACATTTATTCCTACCACCGAAAAAGTACAGTATTTAAACGCTTTGCTGAAAGTGGGCTTCGATCTCCTTGACTTTGGCAGCTTTGTTTCGCCAAAAGCAATCCCTCAAATGAAGGATACAAAGGAGATTGTCCCACAATTAGATCTTGACAACACCAACACAAAATTACTGGCCATCGTAGCTAATGAGCGGGGAGCAGAAGAGGCTGCATCATTCGACGAGATTGCCCTATTGGGGTATCCATTTTCCATCTCGCCTACCTTTCTAAGGAAGAACATTAATTCTAATCTGGAGGAAGCTTTTAAACGCGCATCTAATTTGAATGCCATTTGTAAGAAAAATGATAAACAACTGGTCACATACATTAGTATGGCATTTGGCAATCCTTACGAAGATGAATGGAATGAAGAACTCCTTCTTTATTGGTTAAAAAAACTCGACCAGGAAGGAATCCGCTTCATCTCATTGGCAGACACAGTGGGATTAGCTCCGGCAAAACGGATAGGCGATTGCTACAGCCTCTGCAAAATGGAATTTCCGGAAATTGAATTTGGTTTACACCTGCATACTACGATTGAAGTAGCCAATGAAAAACTCACAGCCGCCTATCAGAATGGGTGTAGAATATTTGATTCCGTATTGGATGGGTTAGGTGGATGCCCCATGGCGGGCACTAATCTGGTGGGCAACGTGAATTCCTACGCTTTGATTGAATTTTTAATTGAACAGGGAGAGGTCTTATATCTTGATTTAGACGCTCTTAGAGAAGCTCGCTTAAGAGCCCCCCACTATTTATAATCTTAGCTGATATAGGTCAGGTTTTACCTTACATATTTTTGCTTTTCCGCCCCTGAAAAGGTAGATTTACTAAGAGCAGTTGCCCACTGGCGCTGTTATTTTTTTCTCTTTTATTTTCCATCATAAAATGCTGACATCATGAAAGTATTCGACGAAAAACACATCAAAAATATAGTTTTGATTGGCGGGGCGAAAAGCGGCAAGACTACCCTTGCCGAAACCATGTTATTTGAAGCCGGGCTGATCAATCGACGCGGAACCGTGGAGGATAAAAATACCGTTTCCGACTACCACGAAATCGAGCATGAGCGAGAAAACTCTGTCTATGCCACCTCCATGCACACCGAGTGGCGGGATTACAAAATCAACATCATGGACACTCCCGGCCTTGATGATTTCATGGGGGAAATCGTCTCGTCCCTGCGGGTAGCAGACACTTGTGTGCTGGTGATCAATGCCCAGCACGGGGTAGAAGTTAGCACCGAGCTGGTTTGGAATTATGTTGATCAATTCAAAAAGCCAGTCATCATTGCGCTCAATCAACTCGACCACCCTAAATCCAATTTTGATGTGGCAGTAGATTCAGTTAAAAGACGTTTTGGAGCCGCGGCCATTCTAATGCAATATCCTGTCAATCAAGGCGAGAATTTTGATTGCATTATCGACCTCTTGAAAATGACGATGTATAAATTCCCGAAAGATGGAGGAAAACCCAAAAAGGTGCCTATTCCTGATTCGGAAAAAGAAAGAGCAAACCAACTGCACAACGAATTGGTGGAAAAGGCCGCAGAAAATGACGAGGAGTTGATGGAGCTTTATTTCGAAAAAGGGGAACTAGACGAAGATGAAATGAGAAAAGGCCTGAAGATTGGAATGATGAAGCACGATGTCTTCCCCATATTCTGTATGTCAGCGAAAAAGAATATGGGAAGCGGAAGGATGATGGGCTTTATAGACAATGTGGCTCCCTCTGCCCTAGAGCTAAACCCCGAGATCACCACGGAAGACGAGGAAATAAAATGTGATCCAAAAGCTCCAGCTTCTTTATTTGTCTTTAAAACGATCGTAGAGCCATTTCTTGGAAAAATTAATTTCTTTAAAGTAACGTCGGGGGAATTAAAAATAGGCGATGAACTGGTAAATAATCAAACCGATGTGACGGAACGGTTTAGCCAATTATTTATCATGGACGGTAAGAACCGTCACAACGTAGAAAAGCTGGTAGCCGGGGATATCGGCGCCACGGTAAAACTAAAAAACACGCATACGAATCATACATTGCATACTAAATCTGTCAGCTTCGAATTTAAACCCATGGATTTTCCTGAACCACGCATCAGGATCGCCATCCGGGCAAAAAATAAAAATGACGATGAGAAACTGGCGGAGGTGTTAAGGGATATTCATGAAGAAGATCCGACCACGATATTCGAGTATTCGAAAGAACTGAAACAAATGATTTTATACGGTCAGGGAGAACTGCATTTTACGGTCACACTCTGGAAATTAAAGCATGTCTACGATATCGAAGCGGAATTATACGAACCGAAAATACCTTACCGCGAAACCATCCAGAAAGGTGCAGATGCCGACTACCGGCATAAAAAACAGTCGGGTGGTGCCGGTCAGTTTG
>JBNLGG010000031.1:0-47445 GCA_050305935.1 Cyclobacteriaceae bacterium
ACTCTGGATGACATTATGGAATATGCAATTGATAAAAGGCTTATCCAGCACTATACCACCAACAGCGAAATATCAGATTCAAAGATTCGGATTGAGGAAAACTCCCTGGTGAATTTCGGTTCCTGTAGTTACCTCGGTTTGGAGTTTAATCCGTCAATTAAAGAAGGTATTTTGGATGCCGTTCATCGTTATGGGTCACAGTTTTCTACATCAAGGACTTATTTGTCCCTGGGCCTTTACGAAGAGCTGGAGCTTGCATTGGAGCAGATGTTTGAAAAGCCGGTTATCGTCACTGCCAGCACCACCTTGGGGCATTTGGCCACACTACCAGTTGTTGTCAGTGACAATGATGCGGTAATCATCGACTTACAGGTCCACTCCAGTGTGCAAATGACCGTTCAGATCTTAAAATCCAGGGGCATTCAGACTTTTGTGATTCCTCACAATGATATGGAAAGCCTTGAAAGCAAAATCAAGATACTGCGCGGTAAACACGAAAAGATATGGTACCTGGCAGACGGGGTTTATTCCATGTACGGCGACCTCGCTCCACTCGACAAGATTGAATCTCTGCTGAATAGCTACAAACAGTTTCACCTGTACATAGATGATGCGCATGGCATGGGGTGGACCGGCAAAAATGGCGTAGGGCTGGTCCGTAGTAAAATAGAACATCACGATAAAATGGTGCTCGCCACTTCACTGAACAAGTCCTTTGCTTCTTCAGGGGGGTGCATTGTTTTCCCCAATGAAGAAATGAGGCGCAAAGTTCGAAATTGTGGCAGCACGCTGATATTTTCTGGCCCAATTCAGCCTCCTATGCTCGGTGGTGCACTGGCATCAGCCAATCTGCACCTCTCTGCCGATATTGTCAACTATCAAACAGATCTCAAAGAAAAAATTGAATACACCAATCAACTCCTTCTAGAACTTAAACTTCCTCAGTACAAAGCCAGTGAGTCTCCGCTGTTTTTCATTCCGGTCGGGCTTCCAAGGATCGTATACAACATCATCGACAGAATGAAGCGAAGAGGATTTTTCCTTAACGCAGCCGCCTTTCCGGCCGTTCCGATGAAAAAGAGCGGGCTCAGGTTTATGATCAATAACCAATTGAGCAAAGATGATATATCCAATATGCTCCGTGCTTTACAGAATGAGTACGTGAATGGGCTTATTGAAGAAGGAAGCAGCCTGGAACAAGTCGAAAAGGAATTTAAGCTGCCAAAAATCGAACTCAAGGTTGATACTATTACAAAGCACACGAGCCATGCGCACCTTAACCTCATGCCAACACTACATCGTACCATTTCAGAAGTCAACAAGAAAGAATGGGAAAAGCATTTTCACCAGCACGGCACATTGGCTTATGACAATATTGCGCAACTTGAGCGAATATTTACTGACAATACCGATCCCGAAAACAACTGGAAATTCTATTACTACTCAGTAAAAGACCTGCATGGAAAACCGGTATTAATGTGCTGCTATACTGTGGCGATGATAAAAGATGATATGTTTTCAAGCGCGGATGTATCTTTGAAAATAGAGGATAAAAGAAAAGAGATGCCCTATTACCTTACCTCAAAAATCGTAATGACAGGGACGCTATTCACCAAAGGGAGTGGGATTTTCCTGGATAGAAATCATAATAACTGGGAGGCTGCATTGGAAATGCTGATCGAACAAATGCAAAAAACAGCAGATACCGAAGAAGCTGCTACCATCATGCTTCGGGAATTTAGCGAAGCAGAACAGACAGCACTTAAGAACACCATGCTGGAACTCGGACTGGTTGAGCACCGGCTACCCAATAACTGCGACATAGACGACTTATCCTGGTCTGATCATAGTGCTTATCTGGCTTCGCTGGGACAGAAATACAGGTACAACTTGAGGAAAGAGATCCTTGCCTTCGAAGACCGCTTCATCGTAAGCTTTGAAAAGCCGAAAACGGACGGACAAAAACAATATTGCTACGAGCTATACAGTGCCGTCCATCAAAAAGCGTATGGTCTTAACGTTTTTAAATTGCCAAGGGAAGTTTTTGATATGATGTGCGAAAATGAGTCATATGACATTATACAACTGTTCCTGAAATCCGATCCGGAAAAACCTGTGGCGGTAATGTTCAGTTTTATCAATCAAAAGTACTACAATGCCCTGATCGTTGGCCTTAACCATGAGTTGCTGTATGAGCACAATGTGTACAAGCAAATATTGTATCAAACTGTAATGCGTGCAAAAAACCTGGAGTGCGAAAAGCTGGATCTGGCCTACACTGCAGAAATGGAAAAGAAAAAAGTAGGCGCGAAAGTCAACCCGACTTTTGCTTTCGTCCGATCTATGGAGCACTTAAATGCAGCCATACTTAGCACAATGTCCTGATGAGAAGAAATGGAGATATTTGTTGATACCGAATCCCAGGACTTCGGAACTTCTTAGAAGCCTTGGGGTTTGGGTTAATTAAATTTCCCGGGTTTCAAACTTGTTCAAGCGGCTTGAATCAATAGTATAAATTTCTAACTTTGGCCCTGCTTCAAAGTTAGAATTATAGTTTGTGATAAAATTGTCCTCCACGAAGTCAGTTTGCGATAAAGATGTTTACAGCGAATTATATACGAAACATGCCCCCCAACTCCGCAACCATTTATACTACAAATGTGGAGATTTGAGTGTTGCTGAAGACCTTGCCCAAGAGTCTTTCATTCGCCTCTGGAACAAATGCAAAGAGGTTGTTTTTGAGACAGTAACAGGCTTTCTCTACACCATAGGCAATCGACTGTTCCTCGACAAAGTACGTTCGAAGAAAGTGGTACTAAAGTTTGAAAAAGAGCAGGTACAACAGGCGAACCATGAAGATCCCTATTACATATTCCGTACAAAAGAATTCAGAGAGAAGATAGAGGGGGTCATCTCCGATTTACCTGATGGGCAGCGTGAAGCTTTTTTATTGAACAGGATAGATAAGTTGACTTACAAGGAAATAGCTGTAAGGCTGGAAATAAGCGAGACAGCGGTTGAGAAGAGAATCACCAAAGCGCTTATTAAGCTAAAGTCTAAAATTGAAGAGTTTAAAAATATATAAGATTTTGGCAGGAGGGTTGGGTAAATACAATTGCTAGGAGTTATCATTATATGAACAAACACTATGACCGCAATAACCTGATTTCGAAATGGCTTAATGGCACTTTGAGCCAGGAAGAAGTAAAGCAACTTGAAGCCTCAGGCGAGCTCGATGATCTAAAACATGTTTTAGATGACATCGCCACATGGAAATTACCCGATTTTGATGTTCGCAAAGGCCTTAACGACCTGGAACGAAGAAAGACAATCAGCAAAAAAAGTGAAACCAAGGTGGTCAGCTTCCATTCTTTTTTGAGATATGCAGCAGTCGTGACCCTTTTAATCGCCACATATTTTGGGTGGGATACATTTTTAAGAAGTGATGAAATACGAATCGCTACTACTGTTGGTGAGACCATTCGACATGAGTTTCCTGATGGCTCAATTGCTGAATTAGACGCCGTTTCTGAAATAATTTACAATGCTGACGAGTGGGGCAACAAGAGAGACATAGCTTTAAAAGGGCAGGCTTTTTTTAAGGTGAACAAGGGAAAACAATTTACAGTAAACACACCTCTTGGCTCAATACAGGTGTTGGGCACTCAATTTAATGTATTGGCAGATGATAGCACACTTACTGTAAAATGTTTTGAAGGAAAAGTGAGTGTTAAAACCGAAACACAAAATACCGAACTCAGCCAGGGAATGGGTGTATCTAAAGGAAGTGACCGGATGAACAGGTTTGTGGTAGCAGGTAGTGAACCCGATTGGATGGACGGCTTTACTGTTTACGACAAAGCACTTCTGTCCCGGGTAGTTGAAGACCTCAAGAGATACTACGATGTCAAGATCAAACTGCCTGAGAAATATTCTAAGCTGAAATTTAGCGGGAAGGTGCCCCATAATGACCTGAAACTGGCTTTAAAAACGATTTTTGTACCAATGGAAATTCATTACACCCTCAATAGAGACAATGAAGTTGTCTTTGATTGATCCTTGGCATATTTTTGCGCAATGAATTACATGATTTTTTTGAGGCGTTTTTTGCGCTTTGCTTTCTTTGGTGTATTGTGTTTTGTGTCAACTTTCTCAATAGCGCAACAGCGCAGTGTAAAGATTCCGTTTTATCAGCTTTTAGAAGAGCTTCATAACCAGCATAGCGTTACTTTTTCATACAACAACACACTGCTTGATCCACTTCAGGTGGAACAGCCCAAGGAAGATCTTACCCTTGAAGAAGTACTGAGATATATCGAAAGCCTTACACCTGTTCGGTTTGAAGCAGTTGCTGAAAATGAGTACATGGTTGTTCCTGTCCGATCACAAGTAGAATTTGTGGCGCTGGATGCTGAAACCCAACAAACTATCCCCGCACTTTATTTTCAGGTCAACGATGAACCCCAAAAATACCTTGTCGCACAAAAGGATAAATTTGTGATCGCGGATCTATTTCCTACCGATTCATTAACTGTAGAGTCCCGGTTTTATACCAAAATGCAACTTGCTGTCTCAGACTTGATCTCCGCCAATAGTGAGTTATTGCTTACACCGGCAACCATTGAATTAGATGAAGTGTCTATTGTGGGTTATATAACCAGGGGTGTAAATTCTAAATTATCCGACCATAGTTTGGAGGTAAACATGAATGACCTGGGACTATTGGCCGGAGAAACAGATGGGGACGTGCTACAGCTTTTGAAGTCAATGCCGGGTATAAGGACCCCAAGTGGAAAGCCTGGTAGCTTAACGATAAGAGGAAGCACATTTAGTCAAAACCTTGTGTATTTTGATGATATTCCTATTTATCATCAGGGGCATTTTTTTGGTACCGTTTCTCCATTTAATCCGGGAATTGTAGACAAAGTTTTAGTATTTAGAGGAACACTTCCGGCACAATGGGGGGGGCGCGTTGGTGGGTTAATAGATATCCGCACAAGTGACAAAGTACCTGACTCGTTTGCGGGTGGAGCTTCGGTAAACACAGTATTTTCCGGCGTGCAATTGAAAACACCCATTATAAAGAATAAACTTGGCCTTTCCATTTCAGCGCGTTCCAATTATCCTTTCAAAACCCTGCCTCCCAAGATGCAGCAATTTTCTGATCTCAACTTTCAGGGTAGTAAGATTTCTCCCAACAAACTCAATGATGATAATAAACTGGAAGACCTGAATATCGGATTTAACGACATCAATGGTAAGTTGACATACAACATCGCTCAAAACCATAGTGCTTCGATTAGTTTTATTCGTATTGAGAATGATTTCAATTACAGGTTTCATTCTATAGTGCGTGACAACACCGAAACCCAGAATGCAGATCTTGACAATTGGGGAATCACAGCAAAGTGGAGAGGTCAATTATCTGAAAGGCTTGGTACTTCAATAAGTATAACAAAATCTTCTCTTGAAATCGCTGAAAGAAAGCATGAAGTAGAGAAAGGAGATGTTCGCAAGTCTGAAACGGCAATTAATATACTAAAAGACAATCGACTGGTGGCAGACGTAAACTACATGGTGAATAATAATGCCAATATTAACCTGGGTTACGAATCTCGATACCAGGACGTACAGTTTGAGGAAATTCACGAAGTAGGTCCTCCGGCACCTCCAGGCAGAAATACCACTGCCTATACACATACCTTCTATGGTAATCTTAATAAAAATTTTGGAACAAAAATGATCACCAACATCGGGTTGCATACCGATTATTATCAGCCCTTGTCAGAATGGTATGCAGACCCTCGCTTGTCAGTAAGCTATCTTGCTACGAATAGCTTGTCATTTAAAGCTTCAGGTGGACGCTCACATCAATTTATAAAACAAAGCTTTTCAACCGATTTTGAAGATTTTCTCGTCGCCAATCAATTTTGGCGCTTGTCAACTGGCAACAATCCGGCTCTTGAAGGGTACCAGGGAATGGCTGGGGCCTCCTTTGACAGGCAAAGCTGGATCATCGATTTGGAGTTTTATGCAAAAAAAACCAACAATGTTGCGAAAAATTTTGATCGATCAACTGGCCTGGTTCCCATTGGAAGTTTGACTACCTCAGGTGCAGATTTATTTGTTAAAAAGCGGTGGAATAAATTTGAGGCCTGGACAAGTTACTCGATCAGCAAAACCACATCAGATTATGGAGCAGAAGAAATCGCGTATTTTGACCAAACACATGCTGTTGATCTGATGCTGATCATGGACCTGAATCGATGGGATTGCGCCATTTCGTGGAATTACATGTCAGGGATGCCGGTCATTTTACCCGACCTGAGTACGGAAAACAACCCGAACCCCGATGCACCAACCTCCATAGAGGTACCTTATACCGGTCGCTTTCCGGCATACCACCAGCTAGACCTTTCCGTAACTTATCAACTTTGGCCTGTTGATCATAAACTAAAAGGAGTAATAGGGTTTTCTATACTTAATGTATATGACAGGCAAAACTTCATTAACCTGTTTCAAAAGCAGGTGAGCGCTGATAATCTTTATCGATACGCCATTGGCTTTTCACCCAATCTTCAGGTGAGCATAACTTTTTAAAAAAAAAATACAAGAGGGGGGTGGGGTAGTGTACAACCTCATCCGTAGAGGGTTTAAATTAATCGTAGAACCTAAACTTTTGTTATTGATGAAAATCAGATTTATCGCAATTGTTGCGACACTTTTTCTTCTTATGTCGGGAATGTCCATGGCTCACCCGGGCGGACACGGAGTAAAGAATTTGGAACTTTGGCATATTAAAGGCCAAAAACCCCTAAAAGGCTCATTTTTAGTTCAAAAAGGCGATGTTGTGTACCTGGAAAATGAACACGGTGAAATAAAACAGGTAAAACTGGATGACCTTTCTCAAGAAGACCAATTACTGGTACGCGAAAAGATCGAGAGAATAGAAGCGCTTAACGGCCATTTAACACATCAACATGCATCGAACTCAAATGCTGCCAAACTGGCGATGGCTGTAGTGATTGTTATAGGGATTGGATTTTTGGTGGCCTTATTCAAAGCAAAAAGAAAATCAACAAAGTTTGTCCTTGGAAGTTGTTCATTGGTCTGTATGCTTGTCCTTAATGCTTGTAATAAAAATGATGATCCTACAGTAAACAGTGTAACGTCTGGGATTGCAAAAGCCTATGACCTTTCATTTTTACAGGAAACGTTTTCTGTTTTTAGTAATGTAAGTTATGTGGATACGGACGATGAATATTTTTATGTAGAATCTAACGGCATTCCTGACCACCAAATGATGGTGGGCATAACCGCCTGGATCGAGCGGGTGCCTACACCATTTAAGTATCAATATGCTGAAAATGTACAGGAAAATATGGCGTGGCCTATTCCGAAAAATCCCGAATATGAAGAAAATGACAACATCGCGATAGTTGACGAGCTGCAAAGAGGTGCCATAGCAATTGCTGCAAACGGCATCCCGGTTTTCAACCCCTATAATGCCAGTGGAGAACTTTCATGGCAAATCGGAGAGTTAGATGCTTACGGTGGTCACTCAGGCAATGGAGACGATTATCATTACCACTACCCTCCTGTACACCTAAGCTCAAAAACGAATGAATACCCCATAGCCTTTGTGCTCGATGGTTTTCCTCTCTATGGTTTTACAGAACCTGATGGATCAAATGTAACAGGTCTTGATGAGCATTTTGGTCATGAAGATGAAAACGGATACTACCACTACCACAGCTCAAAAACAGCGCCTTACATGACCCCTTCGCTACGAGGTGTGGTTACCGTCGATCAGCAGGGGATACAGCATAACCAGATTGAACCACAGCCAACTGCCATGACCCAAAGGGGACTAAACGACGTGGTATTGGTTGGCGGCACTGACACTCATGAAATAACAGGTTTGGAAATGAACGACAGCAATAATGGATACACCCTGTCTTACAAAACCACAACAAATAATGTGGTCAAAAATGGCATGATTGAATATAGCTGGGATGCAAACGGCCTTTTTGCTTTCACTTTCACCACTGATATAACAGATGCAAATAGCTCAAAAACCTTCACCTATAATGGCGATCCGGGCACAATACATGGTGATGCCTATGGCTTCAATTCTTTGGGAGCCTCCTCTGACTTTACGCTAACAAGTGCTGCCGTTTCAAATGGTGAATTGTTAGATACTTATAAATGCGATCAGCCTGAGGAAAGATCTATTCCCGTTGCCTGGTCAAACGCTCCAGCCGGTACAGGTGCCTTCGCTATAGTAATGTACCACTACCCTAACCCCAGTGACGCGAATGACCCTACCAAGAATCCAGAAGGGTACATGCAGGTTTGGAATATCGGTGCTTCCGTAACCGAAATTCCCTGGGGAGAAGCCGGAGTTTCCATCGGCTATATAGGAAGGAACAACAAAAAGGATAATTACGATATCGGGTATACATCTCCCTGCTCTCAGGGGGCCGGAACCCACGAGTACACTATAGTGATTTATGCATTGTCTGAAACACCTTCATCACTACCGGCATCGAATAGCATAGATGTTGACTATGCCACTTTTATGGATGCAATTGGTACTGTCACCACTTTGGGCACAGCCAGTTTAACGTTCGACAGTATAACTCAGTAATTTTCCTTTATTCAAAAATCATCCGGTTTTTTTGCCCATGAACTAGCTTTCCTGGCAATATTTTAAGAGAAAGCTATGATGAAAGCCGAACTATGGGAAAGTGAGGATGATTTCAAAAGAAGACAAGGTATATCGCCAAATTAAATCAAAGAAAACAACAAATAATAGATTAAACTCTCAATGAAAAAGAAAAGCTGTTTAATATTTAACTCGAAGACCTTAGTTCTGTTCATCCTGGCGATGTTCATGGGCTATTGGAGTTTGGCTCAGCCTATCCGCGAAGGCTCCATAGACCTTACGGGAGGTGGAACAGAGGGCAGATACATCCTGATGAACCACCAGGGAAGTGGCCAGCAAATGGGCATCGAAGGAGGTTCATTCACCATAGAAGCCTGGATCTATATGACCCAGAACGCTGTTAATGACTTCAACTTTTTCCGCCTGATAAGTGGTGACAAAATACTCACGGTATCCTACCGGGGCGATGGTAACCGAAACTCGAGAAGTGCCTGGGCATTCGAGACCAGAGGCCTGCCGGAGAAGAACGGTGGAAACTGGTACTTCACCAGAGGATATAAAAGCGGGTATAATGCACCAGCCTTTTTGAATCAATGGCACCACGTAGCTTTCTCGGTAGACGAAGGCAGTACAATAAAACTATACATTGATGGCGAAAGGGTAATCTATAGTACCCTTACCCATAATGGGGGGCCGCTAGCCGATCTATGGCCTGCTGCCGGTGATGGAAAATGTGAAATAGGCGGAGCCTCGATATACACTGGTTATAAGGGTACTTTTTATGCCGGAGAAGTACGCGTATGGGATGCGCAACTTGAGGATTGGCAGGTATCCCAATATTATGACGAAGAAGTGAACAGGACGCATCCGCACTGGAACAAGCTGATCCGCTACTACCATGGTACGGAGTCCACAGGCACAGACATCAACAGAAAATTTGAAGATCGTTCACCGGCTGGTACAGAATACGATGCAGGTATCGACCAAACCGATGTAGGTATAGCTTCAAATTTTAGTCCTCCTGTAAAGCCTCCGGTTTTCGATCAGAACAATTTTCAAATTAATTTCACCGCCGGAACATGCCAAACCTCGGACATTGGAATACAATGGAAATCTTTGGCCAGTTCCTGGCTGAGCCCGGGTTATATTGATTATGACCAAATAGGATACCGAGTTACACGTGAGTCAGATGCAAAAGAAGTGCATAATGGCACCGCCAATGTAATAAAGGATACGGATGTAACAGCTGGAGATAAGCACAGATATATACTACAGACTTATTGGACAATCAATGGAGCAAAAGTCTATTCTGACACGAAATGGTACAGCAATTACGGAAGTGTGAAAATGCAGTATGATGCGCCAGGTAACTTGCAGGTATCTCTCGACAATTGCGATAAGTCTATAGACCTGTCCTGGACAGCAAACAGCGGTACGCCTCCAAACTGGACTATACAAAGAGCGGATAATGCACTATTCTCAACCGGAGTAACCACCCTTATCTCTGATCTGGATGGCAGTAATACTTCATATACTTTGCAGAATCAGGAAATTGAGACCTCTAAGTATTATCGTGTCATTGCCAGTGGGCGGGATAACAATGGATGTCAGGTGGGTGCTACTTATTCAACTATTAAAGAAGGTAAAACCTCCTCCCCTCCCAGCCCGCCAACTGAGATGACCATCACGCAGGACCTGGCCAACAAAACGCTGGTACTCAACTGGACTACACCAGAAGGTAGCAATGCCGACAGCTGGATCATCCGCAGATCTAACTTTGATGGCTCCAATACAGTGGAATTTACGACTGACCTCGCCACCACTACTTATACAGATGCTGACCTGAAGCTATGCCAGACCTACAGCTATACCATTGGTGCTGTCAATGAATGTAGCCCTAATGGTAATTTTGCTACCACTGACCTCACCGGCAATATCAGCACGGACCTTTCTGATGCCATAGCTTCCATACAAGCTTCCAAAGGATACTTTGGAGATGCTGTACAGGTAGAATGGGAGCTCAATTCCAGTCTTTCCAACATCGACAGGTTCAGGATTTACAGGTCGAGAGCGGATAAAAACAACTTCAGCCTGCTCAAAGTGCTGGATAATGATTTGATCTACATCGATGAAACAGCCGTGGGTGGCATATTCTATAACTATAAAGTTGTAGGTGAAGCCGCTTGTGAAGACAAAACCATCTATACCAATGAGGGCATAGATATGGGCTTCGTAATACCTTACGGAGTAGCCAACGGACATGTAGAGTATGATGGAGGTAATGCAGTGGAAGGTGTGGCCATCAACTTTGAAAAACAATCGACGCAGTCTGCAGGACGCAGCCTCGTATTCTATGGTGATGGATATGTGGAAACCCAAACTGCCGTTACCGAGTTAGGCACAGCGGCTTTTACCATGGAAGCATGGATAAAAACTATCTGCACCGAGTGTGGTATCATCACCAAATCCGATGCTGATAACACCTGGGAAATGGGTGAGAAAGTGATGTATCTGGATGGTAATGGAAACCTGGCCTTTGTAGGCCATTCCAGCAACTACGTCATCACCAATGCAACCGTTAATGACAACGAATGGCACCATGTAGCTATAGCCTGGGATTACAGTACGCAAACCGCCAAAGCCTATGTAGATGGTCAGGCCGTAGCATTGACCAGTAGCTCTTATAATGGTCAGGCGTCAGATGCTTCTTTCTCCCTCCAATTAGGCAAGGCCAACGGAGCCACCAATGAAGCTAAAAACAACTTCATGGGATATATGGATGAGGTAAGGGTTTGGAATGTAATGAGAACGGAGGAACAGATTACTGAGAACTACAACCGCTATATCAACAACGGCAGAGACAATTTGATTGCTTACTGGCGATGTGATGAAGGTATTGGTAATCACATCTACGACGCTTCAAAAACTGCTGACGAATTCAACAAACATGATGGTACCTTCATGGGTAGCATAGGCTTTTCTTCTATCATACCTTCTAGCGATCTTTTAGGCATACGGGGTATAACGAATGCATTTGGAGATTACACAGTAGACTATATCCCTTATGCTTCAGGAGGTGAAATATTTAAGGTAACACCCTCATTAGGACAACATGCTTTTGAGCCGTCTTCACGCACAGTATTCATCGGTGACGGAGCAAAAACACAAAACGGACTGGATTTTACCGATATTTCAGCATTTCAGGTTACCGGTAAAGTTACCTATGAAAATAGCCAGGTACCTGTAGAAGGTGTTGCCATACTCATCGATGGCGTGCAAGCTGTAGGTAGCGACAATAGTCCTGTACGCACTGATGCTGAGGGTAATTATGCCATTCAGGTGCCTATCGGCTATCATTTCCTATCTGTTGAGAAAGATGGCCATACTTTTTCCGAAGGCTATTTTCCTCAACTCAATGAATATGGTGATGTTGAAACCTTTGAATTCACAGAAGGCCGTGTGGTCAACTTCACTGATAACACCAAAATAAAAGTAGCCGGACGTATAGTAGGTGGTACAGTTGAAGGTGATAAAAAAATAGGTTTTGGACTTTCGCTAAACAATATTGGCGTGGCCGACCTGCAACTCAGACTACAAGCTGAAGGCTACGACCTTGATATCACCGATGACAATATCTACGATGTCATATCTGTAACCACAGACCCTTATAGCGGCGAATACTCACTGGAGATGATCCCTGAAAAGTGGGTAGTGGAAAAGGCCGGTAACGACAATTACTTTATCGAGCCCGGCGATATTGCTGTATTGGACCTTAGCCATAGCCTGGAGCAGATTATGGTAACCGATAGCACTTCTACACTTTTAGACGGTACGGTCACTTATGAAGTAGATACTTTCTACTACCACCATAAACTCAACTTCGTAGTAAGGCAAACTCCGTCTATCTATGTATTTGACGATCAGGATGGTGAATTTGACGGGGATAGTGAGATAATCTACACATCTCAGCAAACCGGTGACCGTGATACGCTGGACCTGTCAACCGCAGGCTTCAACTTCCCCGTATTCACTCAGGCTAAAGAATATAGCATGAAGATCTACGTATGGGAAAAATATGAAAACCCTGATCATCCTGATGGAGCTATAGAAGATCTGGTACCCGTACAGAATGCTGAAATTAACATTACAGACAACTTTGGTATTAACCCCGAAGGTACCTCAGGCAAAACCGCTTATAACGGTTTGTATACCTACAGTTTTAAAGCCGGTGTTCCCTCTTTGTCTGAAAATGGTCAATACTCATATACAAAGACACTGCAAGTAAATGCCACCGTGGGGAGTGAAAATGTGGTTTGGCCCGAAACCGACCTTTTCCGTGGCTATATTCTCGGAGGGATGCCTCAGGAAGGAACAGATTTCATTACTTATGGCCCTGAAGTAGTGGAAATGGTATTACGCGACCCTCCCGGATCCAATTCTTATGCATTTATTGAAAAAGGATCATCCTTCTCTAAAACAGAATCATGGGAAATGAATGTGAATACCAACGTTGGCCTGAACAATACAGTGCACACAGGTATGTACGTGGGCGTAGGTGGCGGGCTGGCAGGCCCCATCGTACAATCTGACCTGGTACTGGATTCGGAACGGGGCATGACCATTCAGAGAGAATTCAGCGATGAAGGTGAGTATACCGAAACCTGGACATTCAATGAGCGTATCGAAACCAGTTCAGACCCGAAAGATGTAGGCTCTGACGCTGATGTTTACATTGGTAAGGCACACAATGCTTATATCACAAAAACAAAGAGTTTAGCGCTCATAGAACGTACTTACTGTGACGAGTTTGGTCTGAGCTATTTAGACACAGGTGGAGACATTGTTCTTGGCATTATCGATGGCTTTGCTATTGATGAGGGAAATACAGCTACCTACTTTGCCTACTCCCAGCGCCACATTGTTGAGGAACTGATCCCTGAACTATTGGTTTTGCGGGATGAATTATTCAAAAGTGATAAATATGAATCGCATTTGCCCTGGGGACATCAGTTCTATGGAGTTTCTAATGACAACAATACCGATGCTTACAACCAGTTTAAGCAGGAGGCCATAGCCGCAAATCCGTCAGTAGACACTACGCAGCTATCCTATACTTTCCATGCTACAGGTGCTGATGACGAGATCGATTCCGTGGCTTTTATCAATGAGCAGGTACGCCAGTGGCTTAACGCCCTTGCCCTGAATGAAGCCGAGAAAGTAGAGGCCGCCACTACTAAAAATATATCAATAGATGGTTCTGCAGGTGCTATCAGTGAAGAACTCACGGAATCTTATTCTTCACAGTACAACTGGAAAGCAGCACGCACCATGAACTTCGTCTGGAATGCGAAGTTTGGCGCCCTGCTCAACGGCAAAGGTTTTACCCTGCGCAACACATTTGACATAGGTTTAGGCATAACCAATGGAGGTAGTGCTGAGAAAGCTCATTCCGTAACCTTTGGTTATGTAATTGATGAGCGCGATGAAGGAGATTATTACAGCATTGATGTGAAGAACACAACCGGTGTTGAAATACTTAACCGTTCTAAATTCAGTGATTACATTCCCTCGAAGAAGGAATTTATCGAAAATCAACTGACAAAAGCAGGAATAGGCTTGGGAGCAACAGGAGCGAAAGCCCTTGGAACAAAACTCGCCTATAAATATACGAGTCGAACACATTCGTTTATTGCCACTGCCGCATTTGCCGTCGACGCAGCATTCTTCATCTATGAACTATGTGACGCAGGCTATAACCTGACTAACATTTACAACAAACAGGATGGTGTGGGCAATGACTACAACATCTCAGGATTCAGGATCTCAAGTCCCATCTTCTCCGTAAGGGGTGGCCAATCCAGATGCCCTTACGAAGGCGAAGAGGAAACCAGTTTCTATGTAGAAAATAATGAACCCATAAAACTACATACTGCTACATTATTGAGGGAAAACCCGAAGATCGATGCAGAACCTGCCATTCGCAACAGTGTTCCTGAAAATGAAAAAGCCGTATATACGTTGGAACTTCAGAATGAGAGTGAGTCTAACAGCGATGTTTGGTACGACATCACTATTGATGAAGCTTCTAACCCTAACGGTGCAATCGTATTGATCGATGGCCTGACTGCAGAGCGCTCATATCTTGTACCGGCATGGGAAACGGTTACTAAAACTCTTACCATACAGAAAGGTGCCAGTGGTGTACTTGATTATGACAGCATTGCCGTGATACTTCACTCTGCCTGTCAGTTTGATCCTATGACCAGCCAGGCAGATATAGCAGATACCGTTTATCTTTCTGCGCATTTCCTTCCCGCATGCTCCGACATTGAGCTGGATGGATTTACAGATAACTGGGTGGTAAACTATGACGACAACAACGAAGTAGCAGTAACCCTCTCAGGGTATGACATCAATCACTCAACCCTCGAAAAAATCGACTTCCAATACAAATCCCTTAGCGGGGATCCTATTGCAGTGAAAGGATACTTCACCGATGCTTCAGTGGAAGACTATAGCACATATGGCGATCAGGCAGAACTGCTGGAGGGCCGAAGCAAAGTGAGCTTTATCTGGGACATTAGCGACCTGACCGACAGAACTTACCAGGTAAGGGCGAGAGCTACCTGCTCAGACGGATCAGTTACAGAAACAGACTATTTTACAGGGGTTATCGACCGCGTTACGCCAGTCGTGTTCGGAACGCCAGAACCCGCAGATGGCATACTGGACCCCACTGATGATATTTTGGTACAGTTTAATGAAGAACTTGAATCCGGATTGGTAAAAGACCATAACATCAGCGTAAGGAGTATACTGAATGGATCAGACGTATCTCACGCTACTGCCGTATCTTTCAACGGCATAAATGAATACGCCAGGATACCGTCGGTAACATTCAACAATAAACCATTTACAGTTGAATACTGGCTGAAGCGTGAGGCTGGGACTTCCGGAACGGTATTTTCAAAGGGTGCAGGCACAGACCAGCTGAAAATTGCATTCAATGCTGACGAAACTATTTCTATGACAGCCGGCTTACAATCTGCCACCATTGATCCTTCAGCTTACTACACATCTGTAGCGCCTGTAGACGGTTGGCACCACTGGGGACTTACCTACGATAATAAAGCTGATGAGTTGAGATTTTTCATGGATGACCAGTTGCTACTTGTAAGAAGCAATGTGGTTTTCTCTCCCAGAGAAGTTGAAAACGCATACTTGGCTGCCGATGCTGATAATGGCAATGCATTGGAATGTCAAATCCACGAAGTAAGGCTATGGAATAAAGCCCTTACCGTGAGTCAGTCTGTAGAATACATGAACCAAACCTTATCAGGGAATGAGACCGGACTGTATGGCTACTGGCCCATGAATGAAGGAGACGGCACCCTCGCCCTGGACAAAGCAGCAGGCAGACACATGGTCATAGATGCTAACTGGAGCCTATACCCGGGCAGTGATGCCTTTGCTTTCAATGGCAGTGGCCAATACCTGACCCTTGACGGGAATAATGTAGTAATCACTAACGAGACAGATTTTACCATAGAGTTCTGGTTCAAAATGCAGACTCCGTCAACGACTCAAACTATCTTCTCATCAGGAAGAGGAGACCTTACTGATACGTTGTATAACGAGCTGTATGCCCTGAGCATCAACGCACTCCCTTCAGGTCAACTAAATGTGGTGAGCCAAGGCAATATTTTCACAGCCGTTACTACCAACTACTTCGATAGTCAATGGCACCACTTTGCCCTGTCCGTAGATAGAGATGCAACCACGAAGTCGTACATAGACGGGAAGTTGCAAAAGTCCAGCAGCAACCCAGGCATAGCCGGACTGGCCGGAAGCCAGCTTTGGTTAGGTGCGCGAGGATATAAAACCACCGTATCCACCTTTGCGACAGATCAACATTTCGAAGGAAGCATGGATGAATTCAGAATATGGAACTCAGCGAGACCCGTGAAATACATCAACAACTACAAAAACACCAAACTTGCAGGTGACGAATACGGATTGATTGCTTACCTGCCTTTTGAAAAGTATGAGGAAGTTATGGGCGGCATAGTGCGTACTACTACGCTCAGCGATGAAGCAACTCCTCAGTTCCTTACACAGGCCAATCCTGCCGTGGCTACCGGTGGTGAGACATTCACAGAAGGTGCGTCTATCAAAGATGTAAGGCCCGTACAGGATATACCGTTTGATTTTGTGGTCAACGGTGATGAGATTGTGATCACTCCGCTGATCGATGCTTACAGAATAGAAGGGCAAACCTTGGAAATCAGTGTCAGCGATATTCGTGACCTGAATGGTAACAGGCAGCTATCCACCGCCAGCTGGACAGCCTACGTGCAGCAAAACGAACTGGTATGGCAGGAAAACGCCATAGATGTAACACAGGAAGAAGGTAACAGCTCTACCTTCAAGGCTACGATTGCCAACCTGGGAGGCGTATCATATGATTATTTCTTAGAGGATATGCCCGCATGGCTTACTTCTGATGCTTCAACGGGAACGGTACCTGCTAATTCTACAAGGACACTAACGTTTACAGTGAATGCTGGTCTAAACGTTGGATACTACGAGCACAGCATCAACCTGGGCACCTCGCAGGAATTTGATGAGAAGCTGACGGTCAATGTAACGGTAGCTAAGCCTGCCCCGGATTGGGAAGTAGACACAGACAACTACCAATACAGCATGAACCTGTTTGGCCGGTTGATCATCGACAATACTGTTTCCACGGATGTGAATGACAAAGTAGCTGCTTATGTGGGTGACGAGATCAGGGGTATAGCCACACCTAAGTATGTGGAGGCATTGGATGAGTATCTGCTCTTCATGACCATCTACGGCAACAGCGAAGGCACTGAGACCATTCGTTTCAAAGTTTGGGATGCCAGCCAGGGACAAACGCACGATGAGGTAACACCTGAATTGAACTTCCTGGCCAACAGCATTGTAGGCACCACGGCGGCACCACAAGATGTAATAGCAACAGATGCCATTTCAACATCCATTGATTTTGGTTCAGGCTGGAACTGGGTGTCATTCAACCTGGAATCGAGCGACCTGGAAACAGTTAATTCGGTATTCTCCGGAGTGGGTGTTCAAGGCGACATTGTGAAAGGGCAAGATGCCCATGATATCTACGATACTGCCACAGGCTGGCGGGGAGGCATTACCCTCAACAAAGGAGGCCTGCAGGTAGAAGAAATGTACAAAGTATACCTGAAAAACGGTGGAACTATAAAATATAGTGGCACCCCTGTGAATCCGCAGTTATCGACCATTCAGATCGACTCGGGCTGGAATTATGTAGGATACACGCCACAAGTGACCATGACTGTTTCAGAGGCGCTTTCAGGCTTAAATCCGGCAACGGGAGATATCATCAAAAGCCAAAACCAGTTTGCAATGTACAATTCATCGTTTGGCTGGGTCGGTTCATTGACAAACATGACAATGAACGAAGGCTATATGATCTACAGCGCAAAAAGTGCTTCATATGAATACCCTGAGACAAGTTCATTGTCATCTGCCAGGGTAAGCTATTCAGGCACAGAAACACCAATCCTGCCAGAAAGATGGAACGTCGTTTCACCGGGCCGGTTCTCCGACAACCTTTCGATCATTGCGGAAATAGCCGGAGAGACCAATGTTTCGGAAAGCGACATCCTGCTGGCCTACGTGGGTGACGAAATTCGGGGATATGCAAAAGGCCAGAAGCTTGGAAATGGCAAATTCGCCTTCTTTCTTACCGTATATGGCAATAGTAATGACCAGCTTACCTTTACGGTCTACAACGAAGACAACGAGTCGGTAACTGATGCAAGTAACCAACTACTGTATGTTGCCAACGCAATCGTTGGTAACACCGAGCAGCCTTACCCGGTCACACTGAACGAGGCATTGCCTGCTACTACAGTAACAGCGTATCCTAATCCATTCAGCAGGGAATTAAACGTCGCATTGCCTTGTGAGGGCAGCACCATCGAGCTTTACGATGCCCTGGGCAATCTGTACAAATCCATGAAAGTGGCTGGACAAACTGCTGAGATGGATTTTGATGGGCGGTTGCCATTAGGTACCTACATCATTAAGGTAGTAAGCCCGTGTGGGGTGTTTACCACTAAAGTAATTAAGTTATAGAAGACGCCCGCCTGCAGGCGAGGCAGGGAAGACCGAAGTCCGGAAAAAACTACTTCCGACTTCGGTCTTCCGACTAAATTTAGAAACATGAAATATCTAAGCATCATATTCATACTAATGTTCAGGCTCAGTGCCGTTGCACAGACTCCTGACTGGAGTGTAAACTCAAATGACTACGAATACTCTATGTCTTTTTCCGGTGTAGTATCAATAGATACGATAGAAAACCTCAACACAAAAAGTAAATTGGCCGCATGGGTAGGCGATGAATTACGAGGAACAGCGGATCCGTTTTTTGTGGCTGAAACAGGCAGGTACTATTACCTGCTGCTCGTATATGCCAATACCATAGGAGAAACCGTCAAGTTCTCCTTTTACGATGCCGATACTGATAACATTATCAACCTCAGTACGGAAGTGGCATTCAATTCAGACAAAAACTATGGCACCTTTAGCTCACCTTACATTTTTAGAAATTGGGAAAACTACCTGTTAAATGCATTCTCTTTTGCAGGTTTTGATTTGGAAGCAAAAATAAATCCTGCTACAAACCTGGTTACCATTTCCCTCCCTGAAAATACTGATCCATCCAGTCTGGTGGCCGTTTTTCAATTTGACGATGCTACTTCGGTGACAGTGAACGGTGTGGAGCAGGTAAGCGGCACAACAGCCAACGATTTTACCGAACCTGTAGAATATGTAATAACAACCCCAGCAGCGACCTATACCTGGAGTGTGTTGGTAGTTGTAGAAGGAAAAACTATCACAGGGTTAAACGATGAGTATCTCTCCTCACAGTTTATGGTATTTCCCAATCCCGTAACAGATGTACTCAATATCAAGAGCAACTCTAAAATACTGGAATACGAAATAAGGAACAGTTGCGGCGCACTCTCTCTCCGCGGAGATTCGTCAAATGGCATCAATGTGAAAGATCTGCCCCCGGGAGTGTATTTTATAAAAGTTAAAACAGATAGGGAAGACCAGGTTATAATGAAGTGGCTGAAGAATTGAATTATTAAATCACCAAAAACAAGAGAAAACAATGCAAAACTTAATAAAACTATTTTTACTGACCTTACTTCTTTCCACATGGGGATGTTCGGATGATGAGGATTCAAATACACCTTCAGGAGATCAACAAGCGTATGCAGGTACGGGATCTGTAACTCAGGGATCAGCGACTACTGTTATAAGCAACTTGTTGAATTGCGGCAGGGTAGCAGGAGTAGGTGCCATCACTGCTACAGATAACACGGTTTGGACCGTTCCCGCCGATGTCAACTATACTAACAACAGCTTTCCTTTTGCTTCAGAAATGAATAACCCATGCAGTGGTGTGCAATATGCCACTGCTGCCGAAGCGGTAGCAGCATTAGACGGATCTGATATTATTGAAATTGACGCTTCCGGGGAAGTAATAACTGCTTTCATTTTCGCAGACAATTACTTCGAAATGTACGTCAATGGGATACCTGTAGGAAAGGATAATGTGCCTTTTACTGACTTCAATTCCGACATTGTCCGGTTCAAGGTAACTAAACCTTTTACCATAGCCATGCATCTGGTCGACTGGGAAGAAAATCTCGGTGTAGGTACAGAAGATAATAAAGGTTTTGCCCATCATGCAGGAGATGGTGGAATGGTTGCCGTTTTTATTGATGAGTCTAAAAATATAATTGCAAAAACTGACGGCACATGGAAGGCTCAGACTTTTTATACTGCTCCGGTTAAACAACTTGCCTGCCTGTCAGAAAGTGGAACTTCCCGTTTGTCGGCCAACTGTGACACGGAAGATTCTAATGACGGAAGTAATTACTATGCGGTACATTGGAAGTTACCAGGTGACTGGATGAATGCTGCTTTCGATGACTCAGACTGGCCTGCCGCTACCACTTACACAAACGATGAAATTGGTGTTAATAATAAAGCAAGCTATACAAACTACACTGATATTTTTGATGCAGCAGGTAGCGATGCGCAATTTATCTGGAGCACCAATGTAATTTTAGACAATGAGGTGATTGTCAGGAAGACCGTTCAATAAGCAGGTCGGTGGCAGCAAGTCAAGCGTGAGGCGGGATAGCAATTTCCACAGTATTCCCGTTGGTGAAAACCTGCCTTGTTTGCAGACAGGCACACAACAGGGGGTCGATTCTTAACTTGACAAAGCAGGACTGATAGAAAAGAATGCACATCTAATACCTGTTGGATTGCTTCAATGGTTAAACCCAAATTACGCATTGGAAAACCCTATTGTGTAATTTGGGCTAAAAGCGTTCTTTTCTGAGCGACAGGAATAAAAGGATATTAAAGATCTCTAATCTGCCAATAAGCATATTTAAAGTGTAAATAAACTTCCCCGCAGTAGGTATACCGCCGAAATTACCAAGGGAGCTAACTTTTGCGAATCCAGGCCCAACGTTGCCTATCGTAGCTGCGGCGCCTGAAAATGCGGTTAGAATATCCACATCCATCAACGTCAGCACAACGGTCGATACAAATATGATCACCAGGTAAAGAATGATGAACAGAAGCGTTTGGCTCTCCACATTTTCAGAGATTGATTGTGTATCAATTCTTTTCACAATAATTGCCCTTGGATGCAATGTCTTTTTTATCTGTTTTCTGATCGTTTTTGTGAAAATGAGTATCCGGTCAAATTTCAATCCTCCTGAGGTAGATCCAATGCATGCACATTGAATGGTAAAATAGGTGAGGATCAAGATGGAAAAAGCTGGCCAGATGGCAGAATCAGCATTGGCAAAGCCGGTGGTTGAGCCGAGCGAAATAACCTGAAATGCCGCATATCGCATGGAAAAAAAGAAACTGCCATAACCGGAATGATACAAATCAAGCGTTACAAGCAGGATTCCGACTCCCAGCACAATAATGAAAAATTTGGCTACTTCAGATCGCAGGATGTTTTTCGGTCCAAATGCGAAAGTTTGGAACAAAAGCCCGAAATGCAATCCGGACAAAACCATAAAAATCATAACGGTGATGTCAATAGGCACACTGTTAAAATGGGCGATGCTTAAGTTTTTGGTGGAGAAGCCTCCTGTGGCAACTGTTGCAAAGGAGTGATTAATAGCATCGAAGAAGCTCATTCCGAATACCATCAATAACACCGTTTCAGCCAGCGTCAATCCGAGATACACGATAAACAGCATCTTGAGAATTTTTCTCCCACTGTAATTAAAAGAGTGTTTGGCAATCTCTGAAAGCTCTGTATTTAACAGGATGTGGCCCTTAGACTCCTTGCCAGGAAGTATAATGATGGCAAAAATGATTATTCCCAAACCACCAATCCAATGGGTGGATGACCGCCAGAACAGAATGCTTTTGGGCAGTGATTCAATATCATTAAGAACGGTTGATCCAGTGGTAGTAAACCCACTTACGCTTTCAAACCATGCGTTGATAAGTGTAAATTCTCCTCCATAGAAAATGTAGGGAATGGCCCCCATAAGGCAGACAATAAACCATCCCATTACTACGATGGAGATACCCTCCTTTGTGTTTAGTTCGTGAAACTCGGGAATAAAAATGTTGGGAAATATGCCGAACAGTAAACTCAGGATAAGGCAAAAGGAAAAATTCAGAATAGTGTCTTCATGATTTAAAATTGCAATCAGCAGGGAGATAAAAAGAAAGATCGATAAGAAAAGGAGGATCGATCCGATGTATTTTATGATCAGTGGTACGCGCATCAGTAGGTGTTTTTATTTCCCATTACATTTCTAATGCTCATATCGAGTTCTTTTAGTTCATCAATGGCATTTTCGTCCAGTTCGTACATGCTGGCAGATTTGGTGTTTTTCACCTTTTCAATAATTCTTTTTAGCGGAGTCAGATAATAATAGTTGATGAGAAAATTGAAGGTCAGCGTAAATATAATACCTGCAATGATTGACACGATATAGGGCATGATGGTTCTTTTTGCCCTGCTTTCCAGGAATTTTGCTTCCTCGTACATCGATGTTTGATTGAGTATCATCAGGTCATTGATATGCTTTTTCAGTTTAAAAAATGCCGGATGAAATTGTGTGTTGTACCAGTCGATATTTCGTTCTTTGCTCGTGCCAACGATCGGGTATTTTATTATTTCCTGGAGATTTTTATAACTGGTACTAATAGAATCCAGCACGATATCTTCATTTTCTTCCGTGATATTATTTTTTGCCACTTTTTGCGATGTGAGAAATGTACTGTCTCCCTGGCGAATTTTCGACCGTCCGTTTTCAAACTCTCCTATCAACAAAAGGAGTATACCACTTTCCTCTGTTTCCACTGCCTCCAGCATGTTTTTGGAAGCCTGGATTGTTTTATAATTGTTATCCAGGAAGGCGTTTACTGAAGAGCTGATATGGGAGAACTCAATGATAGAATAAGTTGCGGCGGCTGCGAGAAGTATAACAAGCGTAATGAACCCTATGAGGATTTTTATTTTAATTTTCATTTTGAAATGGATAAAGATGGGAAGAGAATGGAACGAACAAACATTGGTTCAACACTATTAAATTAATTATCTGAACCCGGTTAGGTAATTTTAATGATTGGTAAATTTAGAACGCTACAAATATAATGACTTGTGCCTTTTTTGGTCATTTAGGAAGGTTTAAATTAAAAAAAAGATGAAATGTTTAATTGTATGACTCACCCCACCCAAACCGTCTTTTGATTCACAAATTCCCTGATTCCCAGGTAGGAGAGTTCCCTGCCAAATCCCGATTTTTTTATTCCTCCGAATGGAACTGTTGCATCGGAAGCCATCATCTTATTGACATACATTGCCCCGCTTTCCACTTTTTCTGCCACCTCTAGTCCTTTATCAATATCTTCTGTCCAGACAGAACCACCCAGTCCGAATTCAGACTCATTCGCCACGGCAATTGCTTCTTCCGAGTCTTTCACCCGATAAAAAACAGCCACCGGCCCAAATAATTCTTCATTGAAGCAGGGCATACCGGGTTTTACATTGGAAATAATCATTGGTGGGAAATAGGCAGAATCAATTTTTTCAGGAAGTTTCCCGAATTCAATTTTGGCTCCCAGTTCCACTGATTTTTTTACCTGGTGATAAAGATCCTCCGCAATATCTTTTCTCGCCAGTACGGAAAAATTTGTATGCTGATCTTCCGGGTCACCCTTTTGCAAACCTGACAGTTGAGCAATAAACGCCTTTAAAAACGGGTCATAAATTTCTTCTTCTATGATAAATCTTTTTGCCGCAATGCAGCTTTGGCCAAAATTGATCATCCTGGATTTGACTCCGGTTTTTGCGGCTATTGTCAGGTCTGCGTGTTTTAAAACAATAAATGGGTCACTTCCACCGAGTTCTAGAACACTCTTTTTAAGGTTTTTTCCAGACCGGGCTGCTACTGCACTTCCGGCGCCTTCACTTCCGGTCAGTGTGGTAGCCACGACATAGGGGTGATCAATCACATGATTTACACTATCCGGGCCAATTAACAATGTAGCGAAACACCCGTCAGGAAAGCCGGCTTTTCTAAAAGTTTCTTCGATGGCAAGGGCACATTGGGGCACATTCGAGGCATGCTTAAGCAGGGCCGTATTGCCGGCCATCAATGCAGGCGCTGCAAATCGAAAGACCTGCCAGAAGGGGAAATTCCAGGGCATCACAGCCAGTAAAAGCCCCAGCGGACTGTAATGGATAAATGCCTCGCCATCCTCCGTTTCAAGAGGTTGGTTAGCAAGGAAATGCCCGGCATTGTCCGCATAGTAGCGGCAAACTACCGCACATTTTTCTATTTCGGCAACAGATTCTGAAATGACCTTTCCCATTTCGCGGGTAATTAAAAGAGCCAGTTCTCTTTTGCTGGTTATTAGCATGTCGGCGCAATTGTGCATCAGGGAAGCGCGATGGTTATAGCTGGTATTTTTCCATGACAGAAATTGCTCATGGCCTTTGTTGATTATTTCAAGGATTTCTTTGTGGTCGTGTTCCTGGTACTCTTTAAGTAACTGATTGTTGTATGGATTAACTGATTGAAGAGGCATAATAATTTTGACTTTTTTCTTCCAATTCGTTTAATGACAATCCCATTGCAATGATTGAAATCGTGGGACTGAATAGAATGCCGATTATGGGGATGAGCAGTGAAAAATTAAATACTATTCCATGCCCAATCACCAGTCCTTTGTGATCGTTGATCAGGGATTTGCTTTCCCTGGGTCGCAAGTTCATAAATTCGTTCCTGAAGTCAGCTAATGAATATCCGAAGAAGTAGCCTTCAAATAGTAGCAAAAGAATTGGTATGATAGGGATAAGCCATGTCACAATGACACCGAAAATGATAATCAGCAAAGTTAAAATCAACTCGATCAGGAAATTCCTGATGGCCAGTTTAATACTTCTCCACACATCAAAAATAAACCGGCGGACCTTAAATTCATGCCGGGTTTCCGTAGCCCTGGACTGAACCACTGAAATGATGTAGGAAAATTCAGGGGCAAGGATGATCAGCAATAAATACCGGTATAGTTTGATGTAGGTAAAAATGATGATCAACCTTATGAAAGAGAAAACGATGAACTCCAGAAACGTATTCATGTAACTATAAGAGCTGTCAAGATTGAATTTTACTACTGCAAAATCTGTCACTGCTGCCGACGTCTTCCAGGCAAACCACGCCACGAAGCAGGCGATGATCAGCGAGCAAAGTGCAGGTACAATTAATAATTTCCACAATTTGTGCTGGTCAATAAACCGAACGGCTTCTGTATAACTGCGAAGAGAAAGTGTGATTTCCCTGAGTAAATCCATACTCAATAAAAAGTGTTTCTACACGAGCAATATATGAAAAATTATGCGATTGCATGCTGAAAACGGCGGATCATTAAAGCCGTGTTAAGAAAGTTTATATTATTTGTTCTAAAAATGATACTGGCATTTTTATTCCAGGCTTTTTTAAAGATTTAATATTATTCACTGTTATTATTTAAAAAAATACCTTGCTTAAACTGTTGATTTTGTGTACATTATACATTGCCGAAAAAGCGATTGCCTAAATCAAAGAATTGTTTAACCATTAAAAGCGGAGGTATTATGAATTTTACACCTAAGATGGACCATGTCAAAACAAAGGCGTTTGAGCCCATAACCAAGTATATGGCGACGGACCTGATTACATTCAGACCGGAGGATGAAATTGGTTACGTGATCGAAACGCTGATGAACAAGAAGATCTCCGGTGCTCCAGTGCTCAACGAAAAAAGGGAACTAGTTGGAGTGATATCCGAACAGGATTGTCTGCGAGTGATCATTGACAGCGTATATTACAACCAGCCTCTTAGCAAGCACCTGGTGAGTGAATATATGGCCACCAATATTCTGGCAGTGGATGTTTCTGAAGATGTGGTGGACGTGGCCAATAAATTTTTAACCCATAGGTATAGGAGGTTTCCAGTGGTGGAAAATGGCATCCTGAGAGGCCAGGTGAGTAAGCGTGATATATTGAGAGCTGCCAAGCATTTGAAATTTACCACCTGGTAAATAAAACGATAGGGCGACAGCCCTATTTTTTTTTACCGGTTAGGGTAACACCGTTTTTTTAAATTTATCTGCCCGGATTCGATCATAAAACCATGAGCTTTTTTTAAATTCGAACTGAAAAATCCAACTATCTACCAGGCATATGCATAACCAATACGGCTTAAACAATATTTTACCAAAAGTTTAATCTTGTAAGTAGTCAATTGGTGACATAGCCTATTAAAAAAACAAAACAATCAACACATGAAAACTAAAGCAATCCTATTATTGATGATACCTTTCATTCTTTTTAGCTGCGGATTGAAAGATGAAAATGAGCAACTAAAAATGCAGAAAGAAGATCTTGAAGCAGAATTGGCAAGGGCACAGGCGGGTGTTTCTACCCTGGAGCAGATTGGGGTATTAATGGACTCCATTGATGGGATGAGAAATGCCATACAGCTTGACCTGGAAGCAGGGACCAGCTACCAGGACTATTTAAAGCGAATGGAAGAGCTTACAAAATATGTAAGTGAAACAGAGGCTAAATTGAATGGTCTGGAAGGGCAGTTTTCCGAAGCATCTGAAAAAAACAAAGCCTATGTTTCTACCATATCCAGGTTAAAGAAAGACCTTTCCGCAAAAACCAAAGAAATCCAGCAGCTTCAGGAAATGGTGGAGGGCTACAAGATTGAGAATGACCAACTGCTGACAATGGTAGAATTGCAGGAAGCAGAATTGCAAAGCAAGGAAGAACTGATAGAACAAAAAAAGGAGGAGCTGGCATTACTTGACAACAGAATGATGGAATTAATGGTACAATCGCAGGTGAGTGAAGCGGACGCTTATTTCGCCAGAGCCTCGGCGGTGGAAGAGGCGGCAAATAGAACCAAACTTGCCCCAAAAAAGAAGAAAGAAACCTACCAGGAGGCAATTGACCTTTATAAAAAGGCGATGGCATTAGGAAATTTACAAGCCGAAGTAAAAATCAAAGAACTGGAAGCGAAGATTTAAAATTAAAAAAAAAACATATAGCCGCTTAACCAACATATGGCCAGGCGGCTTTTTATATTTTTATGGAGATTACAACATTTCTAATTGGTTTTCTGGCAGGGGCTGTCGTGGCCTATTTTATTTTTTTGTTTGTCAACAAGTCAAAAGAAAATTCAGCCAATCAGGCAGTACAATCATTACAACAGGAAAAGACCGAACTGACCATTGACAATAAAGTGAAGGAGGACCTGATCATAAAATTGAGACAGGATGAAATGGAGCTAAAAAAGACACTCGACCAGGAAAGAAATAAAATTGTAGAGCTTACCAGGCAATTGTCGGCCAGGGAATCCGATTATAAAAATTTGTCGGATCGGTTGAGGGAACAAAAGGAAGAAGTAGAACAATTGCAGCAAAAATTCTCAATGGAGTTTAAAAACCTCGCCAACGAGATCTTCGAAGAGAAGTCCAAAAAATTCACCGATCAGAACAAAACGAACCTTAGCGATATCCTCACTCCATTAAAAGAAAAGATCAGTGAGTTTGAGAAGAAAGTAGAGCAAACCAACAAAGAGAGCATTGAAAGGAACAGCTCACTGAAGGAACAAATCGTTAGCCTGAAGGAGCTAAACAAGCAAATCACAAAAGAGGCCGAAAATCTGACAAAAGCCCTGAAAGGTGAATCAAAAACGCAAGGTAACTGGGGCGAATTTATCCTGGAAAAGATACTGGAGAAATCGGGATTGATAAAAGGCCAGCATTATGAAGTGCAGGTGTCCATGACCAACAATGATGGGAAACGTCTCCAGCCCGATGTGGTCATTAAACTTCCCGATAACAAAAACATCATCATAGACTCCAAGGTAAGCCTCGTGGCATATGAAAAATACGTCAACGAAGAAGACAAAGAAATGAGGGAGAAACTGATCAAAGAGCATTTATTAAGCATCAGGACGCATATTAAAGGTCTTTCCGAAAAGAATTATCAAATGTTGTATGAATTGGAAAGCCTGGACTTTGTACTTTTATTTATGCCTGTTGAGCCTGCATTTAGTATGGCGGTTCAAAATGACGCCGAACTGTTCAGCGATGCCTATGAGAAAAACATTGTAATCGTAAGCCCGACTACGCTCATTGCCACCCTTCGCACAATTTCTTCCATCTGGAAGCAAGACCAGCAAAACAAAAATGCCATGGAAATTGCCCGGCAAGGAGGACTCTTGTACGATAAATTCAAAGCATTTTCCGATGATTTGATTGTTGTGGGGCAAAATTTGAAAACCACTACCAAAAATTATGACCAGGCGATGAACAAACTGATTGCCGGAAAGGATAACCTTGTATCAAAAACAGAACGGCTTAGAAAGCTTGGCGCCAAAACCAGCAAACTGATTGATCAGCGTCTTTTGGACCGGGCCGAAGAATAAAACCCATTTTTAATCTTCATATTTCCGGTTTTCTATTTGTAATTTTGTCTTCAATTTTGATGTGTTATGGAGATTACACCAGATAATAAGCTGAAGAAAATTATCGTAGTAGGTGACAGGGTATTGGTAAAGCCAAAAAAATACAGTGATAAAACCAAAAGTGGCCTCTACCTTCCGCCAGGCGTCCAGGAAAAGGAGAAGATCCAAAGTGGCTACATTATCAAGTCAGGTCCCGGATGGCCCATACCGATGCCAGTGGATGATGATCAGCCCTGGAAAGAAAAAGACGAGCAGGTTAAATATATACCTTTGCAGGCAAGAGAGGGGGACTTGGCAATATTTCTACAAAAAAGCGCCTTTGAAATTCAGTATGAAGGGGAGAAATATTTTATCGTTCCCCAATCGGCTATCCTGATGCTGGAAAGGGAGGAAGACCTTAATTGATCAATTGCTTCGACAGCGAAAACCTTTAAATAATTCAATAAAATGTACTTTTACGCCTTGCGGTGGTTATATTTACGGCGTCAAGTATTTTTTAAATACATAAATGAGAGTAATCATAGCCGGAGCTGGTGAGGTAGGATTTCACTTAGCGAAGTTATTAGCAGACGAACGACAGGATATCGTCATCATCGACATGGACCAGGAACGTTTGAACTATGCTTCTGCGCATCTTGATGTTTCTACTGTCAAAGGAAATTCCACATCTTTTAAGGTATTGGAGGAAGCGGGAGTAGACAAATCCGATCTGTTTATCGCCGTAACTTCTTCCGAAGAGGCAAATATTGCCACGTGTGTAATAGCGAAGAAATTAGGAGCGCTCAAGACCATTGCCAGGATTGACAACCTTGAGTTTCTACTTGAAAAGGATAAACTGGATCACAAAACCCTGGGAATTGATGAACTGATATCGCCCGAGTCACTGGCAGCCCGGGAGATTAAAAGACTGTTAAAAGAGGCAGCCCTGACTGATACCTTTGAATTTGACGAAGGACAATTGACCCTGATTGGAATCAACATTGACGAAGATGGCTTTCTGGCCAATAAAGCGATCAGGGAAACTGCCCATCTTAATCCGGATCACAATTTCATCAATGTAGCAATACTCAGAAATAACGATACCATTATTCCTCACGGTGACACCCGTTTTCAGGCAAATGATCATGCTTATTTTGTTGCACAACCTGATGGGGTGAATAAAGTATTGCAATTAACGAGTAAGAGGAGCGTCGATATAAAAAATGTGATGATCCTCGGTGGTTCGAAAGTAGGCTATCACGCTGCCCGAAGATTGATGAAGAAGTATAAGGTCAAAATAATAGAAGCAGATAAAAACCGCTGTTTTGACCTGGTGGATGAGCTCCCGGAGATTCTGGTCATAAACGGTGAATACAGTGACGTAGAGCTCTTAAAGGAAGAAGAGTTAAGCCACACCGACGCATTTATTGCAGTCACTAATAATTCGGAGACAAACATTATTGCCTGTTTATTGGCTAAGCAGTTTGGCGTTGCGAAAACAATAGCCCTGGTGGAAAACATGGACTACATCCACCTGTCACAAAACATTGGTGTTGACACGATGATCAACAAAAAACTGATCGCCGCTAATTTTATTTCCAGGTATATTCGAAAAGGTGAGGTGATCTCACTTGCCTCCATCCACGGTGTAGATGCCGAACTCCTGGAGTTTATTGTCCCCGAAAACTCCAAGCTAATCGGTAAGAAGATCAAGAATATAAATTTTCCAAAGTCGGCTATCATTGGAGGTGTCGTGCGGGATAGAAAAGGGTATACCACTTTTGGGGATTTTGAGTTTTTGCCAAAAGACCGGGTGGTAGTACTGTGTAAGCGGGATGCAATCCATGAAGTAGAGAAATATTTTAGATGAGGATAAATTTCAAATTAATAACTTCCATTCTCGGCTTGTTGTTGATGTTAAATGGGATTTTCATGCTCCTCTGCCTACCCATTTCACTTTACTATAATGATCATGATTGGATGGCCATTACCTATTCCGGACTAATTACTCTTGTTTTAGGTTTTATCGCATGGTTTGCTTTTAAGAGCTCACAGGAAGATCCCTTACGTAAAAGGGAGGGCTATCTTATTGTAACTTTGGGATGGGTGTTCATGTCTGTATTTGGGACGCTCCCCTACATTTTTAGCGATAGTATTCCCTCATTTACCGATGCGTTTTTTGAAACGCTCTCGGGATATTCCACCACCGGTGCAAGTGTACTCACAGACATCGAAGGAATAAACCGGGGAATATTATTTTGGCGAAGCTTGACGCAGTGGATAGGGGGAATGGGTATTATCGTACTCACCGTTGCTATTCTTCCATTATTTGGTATTGGAGGAATGCAGCTATTTGTAGCAGAGGCTCCGGGAATTTCACCGGACAAACTAAAGCCTCGGATTACGGATACAGCAAAAAGGTTATGGCTGATTTATTGCGGATTGACCGGATTGGAATGCATCCTGCTATGGAGTGGCGGCATGCCCTTTTACGATTCGATCAACCATTCCCTCACCACAATGGCCACGGGTGGTTTTTCAACAAAAAATGCCAGTATAGCGGCCTATTCGGATTCTTATACGCAATACGTCATCATCATTTTCATGTTTTTGGCGGGCACTAATTTCACGATCAATTATTTTGGCTTGCATGGTAATGTGAAAAAGGTTTGGGAAAATGAGGAATTCAGAACCTATCTCAAATTCACCGTGATGCTGGGAGCGGTACTGGCCTTTTTTGTATATGCGGCGACTGATGATACCTTTGAAAAAGCTTTTCGTGATACACTTTTTCAAACCGTTTCCATCATTACCACGACAGGTTTTGTGACGGCTGATTATACGGCATGGAGCCCACTGTTAACGGTTGTCTTTTTTATGTTGATGTTTATAGGCGCCAGCGCCGGGTCAACGGCGGGAGGTGTTAAGGTGGTACGTCACGTGGTGTTGTTAAAAAATAGTTTTCTGGAGTTGAAAAGACAGGTACATCCCAGCGCTATTCTTCCTGTCAGGTTAAATGGGAAAGCTGTCCCGGCCGAAATTACTTTTAACATTCTTGCATTTATGATCATCTATTTGATGGTATTTGTGGCTGGTTCAGTGATCATGGCGGCTTTAGGGTTGGATTTTGAGACGGCCATTGGTTCTGTGGCTACGTGTTTAGGGAATATTGGCCCGGGTCTGGGCAAGGTGGGGCCGGTAGACAATTTTGCAGAGGTGCCCCAAGTTGGGAAATGGGTGCTGTCTTTGCTTATGTTGCTCGGCCGGTTAGAACTATTTACAGTTTTGATTTTGTTTACGCCCTATTTTTGGGGTAAGGGACGGTAAAATAAAAGCCATGTCAAAAGTACAGTTGTGGATCAGAGCGATCAGGCCGAGAACATTGCCATTAGCAATTTCCAGTGTGGGAATGGGGGCATTTCTTGCGGCATTTTATAAGACATTTAACGCTCCGGTATTTTACCTCAGTGCGTTGACCACATTATTACTACAGATTTTATCAAATCTAGCCAATGATTACGGTGATTTTAAGCATGGGGCTGACAGTGAAAAAAGGCAGGGGCCTGATCGCCTGGTCCAGTCAGGAATGATCCTGCCCCGGGAAATGCTCCTGGCTATTGGAATAATATCATTTTTAGCCCTTGCCTGTGGAGTAATACTGCTCTTTGTTTCCTTTGAGCATTTAAATCTAAAGGCTTTGCTTTTCTTGTTATTTGGATTGGCTTCTTTGGCGGCGGCTGTTAATTACACCATGGGCAAAAACCCCTATGGGTATAGGGGTTTCGGTGACGTATTCGTCATCTTGTTCTTTGGCCTGCTGGGTGTTGGGGGTTCCTTTTACCTTCATTCCAATTTCATTACGTACTCTGTCATACTTCCTGCGGTTGCCTTCGGGTTTTTATCTGCCGGGGTGCTAAATGTGAACAACATCCGTGACATTGAATCAGATAAGGAAGCAGGGAAATTTTCCATTCCTGTGAGGATAGGGCGAAAAAATGCTGTAATTTATCATTGGGTCTTACTAGTGGGAGCTTTAGTGATGCTGTTATTATTTACATTGCTGAATTTCAGCGGTTACTGGCAGTTGCTGTTTTTGATTACCACACCGTTGTTTTTCAGGAACGGAATAGCCGTCACGACCAAAACAAATGCCCGCGAATTGGATCCTTATTTGAAGCAACTGGCAATTTCGACGACTATTTTGACAATTTTATTCGGGATCGGTTTGCTTTTGACCTAGGACGCTGATATTATAGGGCAATTTATTATTTTTGAGAAAGAAACGTTTGATCTGTAAAATATAACGGCTGTGATTAAAAACAATATTAAAATACCCTGTGCATTTTGTCAGAATGTCAACAACTCCATGTTCAGTGATCTGTCAAGGGAGGAGTTGGAACAATTGACTTCTTCGAAAACCTGCATCAGGTACAAAAAGGGACAAACACTTTTTTATGAGGGTACGAGGCCGCTTGGTATTTTTTGTATTAACACAGGTAAAATAAAGGTGTTTAAAATCAGCTCCGACGGAAAAGAACAAATTTTGTACCTGGCCAAACCTGGTGATTTCCTGGGATACAGGGCGCTGATCAGCGAAGAGTTTTATAATGCCTCAGCCACCGTCATCGAAGAAGGGGCGATTTGCTACATCCCGAAGTCCAGCTTCATCAAAATTTTCAACACTAATCCTTCATTTTTCAAGCGAGTTATTAACCGGCTTTGTAATGACCTGGGCGTCATGGAAGAGAAGTTAGTTTCCATCGCACAGAAATCCGTACGCGAAAGGTTAGCTGCCACACTTCTGATGCTGAAAGAAACATATGGCATGGAGGGGGATAATAGTGAACTTATCGACATCGCTCTTTCCAGGGAAGATCTCGCCAATATTATTGGAACTGCTACGGAGACCGTTATCCGTTTGCTGTCAGAATTTAAAAGCCAGAAAATAATATCCCTGGAAGGGAAGAAAATACGTGTTTTAAAGCCTCAGGACCTGATTAGGGAGGCTGATTTTTATGGACGTTGAAAAAAAAGCGCCAAATATAATGATTATTATCATTTAGCTTTCTGATTGGTATCATTTAAATATTGACTTTATCTCCGTTTTTTTGGTCATTACCTTTTACTTAACTAAAAGGTAACAGACTATGAAAAAGATATTGGTTCCCACCGATTTTTCTGAACAAGCTATTAATGCTATGGAGTTTGCCTGCCAGATCGCTGAAAAATCTGGTGCGTCTGTTTTGGCTCTTCATATGGTGGACCTTTCGGGGTTTATTGACTACTCTGCCATTGGCAATTCCTACTCCATGCTGGGTACCACGGCTGGAATTGGATTTGATGAAAAGGTATTAAAAAGCCTGACCGAAAATGCAGAGGAAAAGATGGCGGAATTTCTGAAGAAGTTCTCAGGGTATGCTGTTTCAATAGAACAAAAAATAGAATTCGGCAATGCCTTTCAATTTATAGTGGAGGAGATAAAAGACAGCGCTTTTAACCTGGCGGTTATGGGCTCCAAAGGCTCAAGTGGGGTAGAAGAGTTTTTAGTGGGGTCGAATACAGAAAAGGTGGTTCGATATGCTAAATGCCCGGTAATAACCGTGAAGTCCAGTGTCAAAATTGAGTCCATCAAAGACATCGTTTATGCATCAAAATTTACGCATGAAGAAAACCACATAATGGACGAACTCAGGAAAATTATTTCCATTACTGGTGCGAAAATTCACCTGGTAAGGGTAGTCACTCCTAATTCCTTTGAAACCACCAGAAATATTAAATCCATTATCAAGGGCTATGTGGAGAAACATAAGCTTGACAATTACACCATCAATATTTACAACGATGTGGTGGAAGAGGATGGGATCATCTACTTTGCCCGGGACATCGATGCGGACATGATAGCTCTTTCGACGCATGGAAGGACGGGGCTAATGCATTTATTAAGTGGATCCATAGCGGAGGATGTGGTAAATCATGCCAGGAGACCGGTGTGGACTTTTAAACAGAAACATTAATTTTTTAGTCATGGCAAAAACTCTTATAGCGTTAACAAACAACAATTCATTTAATAGCAATCTTTTCAAGGTTGCGGAGTCATTATTTATCAATATCCAAAAAGAGCTCTTTGTGGGATTATTGCTACAAGGGATATCCTATAAGGAAAATATTGCCAGTTACCTCGAAGATACATCACTTAGGGGATTACTGCCAGATAAAGATGCACAGTGGAGCGAACTGGATAATCAAAAGGCAGAAGTGATTTCACTCTTTGAGCAGGAAGCCATGGAAAGGAACCTCAACTATAGGATTTACAATGATTTTGAAGTTTCCGGATACGAACTTGTAAAGCAAAGCGTATATGCCGATCTGCTGGTGTTTAGTTACAATGTTTTTTTTAATCCCGAAACAGGAAAGCCAGATTCTACTTTCATTTATCAGTTATTAAAGGGGTGTAACTGCCCGGTGCTGATATTACCAGTAGATATAAATGCCATCGAAAATGTCATCTTCACCTACGATGGTAAAGAGTCTTCAGTATTCGCGATCAGGATGTTCAGCACACTTTTTTCAGAGTCGATGAAGGACAAGGAAATAACCATCCTGACGGTTACCCCTTCTGCGGAAGAAGAAATGAAAAACGAACGCCTCTTGTTAGAATTGGTGAAGCAGCATCATACCAACGTAGGTGTGCAACTGCTGGAAGGGACAAACATATCGGAGGAAATCATGTCGTTTGCTGAGAGTGTAAGCAATCCGCTGATAGTGATGGGCGCCTATGGGCGGTCCCATATTTCTAATTTATTTATTCCAAGTGTGGCTAAAAACATTTTGAAACAATCGAGGCATCCCATATTTATTGCTCATAAGTAGCCTGCTGGCAAAGGCCCTCAAGTGGACTGCTGGTTGGCTCAAAGCCCAGTGTCCTGCTACGAGACAAAAGCAGGCAATATTCTTCTTTTTCGCGGCCTTGCAGGTAGTAGATATAAGCCAAAAAATAGAAGGCATCCCCTTTGTCAGGATTGATAGTAGTGCATTTTTGGAGCAATGGCTCTGCGTTGTCAAGATCTTCGGTCATGATTAGATTTCTGGCAGCATTGAAGTTGGCCAGGTAAGAGGCGCTATCAAGTTTCAGGGCAAATTCAAATTGCTGAAGTGACTTCTCGAAGTTTTCCAGTTCAAAGTAGGTGTTGCCAAGGTTGATGTAAATTTCCACTTCCTTAGAATTAAGGCGAATGGCTTGCAGGTATTGCTCAATTGCCTGTTCGTACTCTTTCTCTTGGAAGTAACAGTTACCAAGGTTGTAGTGCGATTTGTAATTTCCGGAGTCATATTTGATCGAGGTTTTGAAATCATTGATGGCGGCTTCTGTATTTTTCAATTCAAAATTGGCTACACCCCGGTAAATATAAAGTTGCGGGTCATTTGGGTAATGCTCTAACGCTTCGTTGGCAATCATCACCGCTTCGTCAAATTGTCCGGTCTCCAATAGCTTTCTCGCCGAATTTTCATATTCAGACTTGTCACGGTGACAGGAAAATAGCGCTAGGGGAATTATAAGGAAAAGTAAATTTTTCAAGGTTTGCTTACGATAAGTTTTGTTGATTTAACATTGCCCTCTGAAAAAATGCTTGCCAGGTACGTGCCTGAAGAAACCCAGGCTCCCGATTCGTTCGTTCTATCCCAGGTAACGTAGTTTTTTCCTTTGTACAGATATGCATTGAGAAGACCTTTAACTTTTTGACCCTGCAAATTATAAATTGCGACCGAAGTATTTCCATCCTTTGAAAGGACAAACGGAATTGTGGTTGCCGAAACTAAGGGATTGGGATAAACCGGTCCGATCTCAGCAACCTGATTCCTCGCGGTGGGCGTGGTGTCAAGGATTTCTTCGAAGGTAGCCTGAAAAGCTCCATTTCCGTGAGTGGCCGCAAAAACAGTTCCATCTGAAGGCCGGTGTTTGACCATGACGCTTACTACATTACCGAGTGCGTCCCCACCTTCCCTTGTCCAGACAGTATTGTTTCCATCAAGCAAGGTGGTGGAATAAATTCCCGTACTGGTCGCAGTAAAATATAAATAACCTCCATCCCTGGTCGGGGCTATGTCCACCCAGCGCACGGAAGGACCGCTGCCGGTGCCATCGGGGTTTTCCTCCAGGTTCCCCGAAACATCTGTAAAGTCAACTCCACCATTCCCCGAATGAAAGATACTCTGAACATTGTAATTCGAGAAAGCCACCATGAGTTGTTCATTATCGGTGGGGTCAATTGAAATTGAACTAATATAACCGCCTCCAGGAAATGCTGGCGAAGTAATTTCAGTAACATTGGGACTACCATTCAATGCATTCTCTATTTTAAACAACTGCCCAAAAGAGCTGCCGAAGAAAACCACGTGTGCCGGATTAACTGACGCGTTAATTGCGGATATGCGTCCATCAGAAATTTGTGTGGCATGGAGTTTTTCCCAGTTGACCGATGTTTTGTTTTGAGAACCTGAAGGGATCTGTGAAAGGTTTTTATTTCTCCACACTGCGTCTCCGCCCGCCAGGTACATGACATTATTATTATTAGGGTCGAGCACAAAAGGATTGATAAACAGGTAGGATTGTCGATCGATTTCTCCCGCTCCTATTGGGTCAACGCGGGCGTACGACGTTTTTCCAAAAGAGTTGTTGGTGGTAAAGCGGTACGTTTCGGCGTCCTGAAAGGAAGCATAGACGTATTGCTCATCTTTCGTGATCGCACAGTAGCCTCCATCACCTCCGATAAACCGGGTCCACCGGGTGTTGAAGTCCGGGTTTTTCGCAATATGAGAGCCATTGTCCTGAAAACCAATGATAACACTTCCAAAGGAGGTATGCGGATCAAATCCGATGGTATAGGCTTGCCCGGTAACGAAGCCATTGTTCAAGGGCTTCCAATTCAGGTTTTCCGATCGATTTGATTCAGATAAAAAAATCCCACCGTCATTCACGGAAAGCATTTTGTCGGGATCACTTTTGTAGAAGAAAATATCGTGCTGGTCTACATAATGGTTTGGATAGATCAGGTAGTTGTTCGCGGTGTCATAGCCACCTATCCAGGATATATTGTCGCCTGTCCCGAAGCCGTCAGACGATCGGTAAAGGTTGGTGCCGCCCAGGTAAATCACCTGATCATCCTGGGGATGCACTTTTAAGACCATGTTATAAGAATCCTGGTCATCGTAATCGCCTACATTTCCTCCCAGAAAAGGGATATTTGCGCTGAGGTCCTCCCATTGTCCAAGCCCGTTTCCTGAATGTGTGAACTTCCATAAAAAGTCGCTATTGCCGAAATCCCCTAAAAAGTAGAGTACGTTCGGTGAGGAAACGGAGGTAGCAATTACTACCCTTGAAAATCCGCCGGGCCAGTCGTCCGGGGTTATTTCTGTCCAGATTTCGCCATCGGCCGATTGATAAACCCCATGTTTTGGATATTCTCCATCAAAAGCCTCCGAACTTAATATTGCATAGAAAAGACCTTCTTCCGTTTGCACGATATCTGTGAACCTCGGAGCTACTTCAAAATTAAGGTCCAAATCATCTGTCGTTTCATAAGCTTCGCCCAAAACAATTTGCCAGGAATTTCCACCATCTACACTTTTTGCGATTCCTCCCATTATCGCGGCATATACCTCATCTACACTTTGTTCAAATCGATTAGTGATGACTTTCCAGACATATTGAAACTGGGAATTGAACCTCGTGGCATCCCCCAGCGATGTGGAGGGCAGGAGTGTCCATGTTTCGCCATTGTCGGTTGATTTGAATATTCCATCTCCTCGGAATGGAGCCGATGGACCGCGAGCCGAATTTCCTTGCAGCTCCCCAGTCCCATAGTACCAGGTATTGGTTTTTCCGGGTCGACGGTCCTGGACAAGCGTAGTCACACTGTGGAGGCTTTCGGGTGGATTTTTCTTTATCCAGCTTTCGCCACCATTCACGGTTTTCCATATTCCACCGGTTACGCCGCCTGCTATTATCACTTTTTCATCTTCCTCATCAACAGCTATTGCCCTCGTTCTTCCACCCATGTTGTAGGGACCAATGGATGTCCATTCAGAAACATGCACCCTTAAGCGGTCATCAGCTGACCGGACAGGTAATGATGCTGAAAAAGCTACTTCTTTTTCGCGGATATTTTGAGGAATTATTCCGGTGGCCGGATCAATCTGAAGCCGTGTCCAGTAGTCTTCCCTGGCGGATGGGTTTTCTTTATTTCCAAGGGAGGATTTTACACGTGGAAAGAACCCAATCTGAAAAGCGGCCCCATCATTTGGATCCTTTTCTTTACTGCATGCAATAAAGATCAAACAGAAAAGAAAAGCACAATAGGCCCGTCGGAATGAAAAAGACACGTTTATTCGATCACTATGTTGACTTTGTTCACCTTGTTTTCAGCCAACTCTGGTGTTAATTGCGCTGCACCGTAGTTGTTCATTTTGTCCTTTTTCACATCCACAAAATACGCCTGTGGCTTCAGGTCTTTAAAAGTGACAACGCCTTTTTCATTCGTTAGTTGAGGTTCTTGTACAGGATGCTCGCTTGCCTTAAAATCATCTTCATTCGCATAAATGGTAACGGTAGCCCCTTCTACGTAGCTGCCCATTCCATCAAGTACAGTGATCTTCAGGGAGGTCTTTAAATAAGACGTCGATGTAATGGTAAAACTGCCAAATGCTATGATAGCAAGAAGTAGTAGTGAATTAATAGTTAGTAAACGCTTCATCTTTATATCAATTAGTTGTTACTCTTTTGTATGTGCCGAAATAATTATCATCTTTCTCTCCGTCCTCGTCATAATCAACAATGGTGTGCATTTCCATGACATCACCATTCACAATCACCTCAAAAGAATACACTTCGCCACTTTCTTCCTCCAGAAAAAGGGAATCGCCATCGAGGTACCAGATACCGGAATTTGAATGGAACACAATTCCGAGGGTGTCAAGGTAGTTGTTGAGAAAGGTGCCATTTTCTCTTAACGTAGTCTCCACGGGTTTAATATTCATTTTCAGCTTCCAATTGTCCTCATTAATGGAAACGCGAAAGGACGTGTCCGAATTATTATAAGTGCGTAGATCGACTTCAATGGTGCTGTTGATCCATTTGCCGATGATGGCCTGTTCCTGAACGTCACCGAAGTTCACTTCGTCCGCACTGCCCTCTCCTTGCTGCGATTTATTTTGACCTGTGCTGCAAGCCGCGGATAATAACAGGAAGAGAATAATTTGTAAGGAGTGTTTAACCATAATTCAAAAATGTGAAATAATTATTAATTATTCTTGAAAACTTTATTAGATAAATCACTTGACCAGTTGGTCTAATTCCTTACCTTTGCACCGATGGAAGTAACAGATCAGGTATCGACCAGGGACAAGCTTATCCAAATAGCCTCACGCATTATGGAGCTTAAAGGCTATTTTGGCACCGGGGTCAATGAGATATTGAAAGAAGCCAATATTCCGAAAGGTTCTTTGTATCATCATTTTCCGGGTGGGAAAAATGAATTACTGAAAGAAGCGGTCATATATTCCGGGAAAAAGCAAATGCGCACATATTCAGAGGCGATGCGAAACAAGAAGACGGTCGTGGAGGGATTAAAGGCTGTAATTGACCGCATTATTGAAGAATTACAGGAGACAGACTATCAGTATTCCTGCCCGATAGGCGCCATCGCCATTGAAAGTGCCACGGCGAATGAGACCATCAAAGCAGCCTGCATGCAAGTGTATGAAAAGATGGAAAAGGCATTTGAAGCCTACCTTAACCTGCATGGAGTGGAAGACTCCACGTCTACGGCGATGTTTATCATCAATTTGATCGAGGGAGCCTCCATCATTGCCAAAGCCCATAGTGATATAAGGCATCTGGAAGTGATTAAGGAACAATTGGATAAAATATTAAGTGTGTAAAAAAATTTGACCATAAATAGACTAGGTGGTCTAGGTTGTGAAACCGATCAATTGAAAACGCCACCAAGACCAATAATTAAAATTTTAAGGTTCCACATGTTTTCTGAAAAACAAATAATAAACACATGAAACTGATATTTAAATGGATTGGAGCCAGTTGTTTTACATTGGAAGTAAATGGACAACTGAAAATGGCATGTGACCCCTGCCTGAGCCCTAAAGGTACTCATTTTGATTTTAAGTTTTTTAAATCAGAAAGAGTGAAAGATCCTGTTTACGAGTCATCGGATTTTCAGAACGTCGATTGCTGGTTGTTGACCCATAATCATGAAGATCATCTGGATGAGGAGGGGATCTCTTTTTTAAAAAATGAGTCCAGGAAATTGGTTCAAAAGGATGTCAGTAAATGGTTAGCGAAGGAAGGTGTAAAAAATGTGGATACGCTTGCCTGGGGAGAAGATTGTGAGATCGTAAAAAACGACATAAAAGTTAGTGTGAAAGCGATACCGGCGATTCATGGCTCAAATATGCTGAGCGCTTATTTTGCTGGAAATGTAAATGGATATTGGCTGACTGTTCGAGCGGGAGACGAAACGAAATCAATTTACATCACAGGAGATACTGTCTGCAATAAAACAATGGAGGAGTACATTGGAAATCAAATGTGCGATGTGCTCGTACCCAACATGGGGGAGGTGATGAAGGATAAATTTGGTGGGCCGTTAACGCTGAATGACCATATGCTGGATCACATGATCGACTGCCTGGAACCATTGGTCGTATTACCGATTCATTACGGATGTTTTTCACATTATTCGTCAAAATTTCCCAATGTAAATATTTACCACAAGCCATTGTTAAAGAAAACTGAATTAGGAAAGCCACTAGAACTAACGATTTAAACCATGAGCGAACAAACATTTGAAAAACATCCACACAGCACCCAGATCATCCGCTTTCAGGATTGCGATCCACTGGGGCACCTGAATAACAGCAAGTATATTGATTACTTCATGAACGCACGCGAAGACCACCTCAGGGAGTATTACGATCTCGATATTTATGAGCTGTCAAAAAATGCTGGTTATGGCTGGGTAGTAATGCAAAACCAGATCGCCTATCTGAAACCGGCCAACCTGAATGAAATGGTAGTGATGGAGTCCATGCTGATTCATTTTGACACCTTTGCAGTGGTGGTGGAAATGAAAATGTGGAACAAAGACAAAACGCAATTGAAGGCAGTTTTTTGGTCAAAGCTTGTCGCCATTGATATCATGAAAGGCAAGAAAACACCTATCCCCAGGGAATTTTATTTGTTGGAGGATATCCTCGTACCGGTGGATATTTCAAAGGGATTTGACAAGAGGGTGGAGGAATTGTTTTTGTTGTCGAAGAAAATTGTCAATCAATAAAAAAAACGTAGAATTTGTTTTCAGTTGGGTCAGGTACATCTCTATCCTCAAATTGTCTTGGTTCGTCCAGCAAACTTGACCATTTGATAACCATTTTTCTAAATTGCGCCCGAATGAAAAAGGAGTAAAATGAAAAAAACAAATTTGATCTATGTAGTTGCGATCCTGCTGATAGGGTTTGGTTGTACTACTAAACAACCCGACCAGGAAACATTCCAGGATATCAAAGAACAGGATAAGGGCTTCACTTACATTGCTGACCGCTTTGCAGACCTTCAGATCTTGAGGTACAAAGTGCCTGATTTTGATCAATTGACGCTTAGCCAGAAAAAGCTGGTTTACTACCTATCGCAGGCGGCTTTATCCGGAAGAGACATTATTTATGATCAAAACTATAGGCACAATCTAAAAATCCGCAGGACGATCGAAGGGATTTACAAAACCTATCCAGGCGATAAAACCACAGATGATTTTAAGGCTTTTGATGTGTATGCTAAAAGGGTTTGGGTATCAAATGGCATTCACCACCACTATTCCAACAAAAAACTGGAGCCGGGATTTAGCGCTTCTTTTTTTAAGGAATTGGTAGATATGTCCGACGAAAATAGCCTTCCATTGGCGGAAGGTGAAACAAAAGAGGGCTTGGTAGAAACCCTCACACCCCTGATTTTCGATATGGACATGGACGCAAAAAAAGTAAATAAAGATAGCGGTGTTGATAATGTGGTGGCATCTGCCAATAACTATTACGAAGGCCTGACTCAGGCTGAAGTGGAAGCCTATTACAACGCCAAAAAGAAAGGCCAGAGCGACCATCAGCCAATGTGGGGATTAAATTCCAAACTGGTCATGGAGAATGGAAAGATCGTAGAAAAAACCTGGAAGGTAGGCGGTATGTACACGGAGTCCATTGAGCAAATCGTGTACTGGCTGGAAAAGGCTACTGGCGTAGCTGAAAACGAGCAGCAAAAAACAACGCTCAGCAAGCTCATCGAATTTTATAAAACGGGCGATTTAAAAGTGTTTGATGATTATAATATTGCCTGGGTGGAAGATACAGAATCTACCGTAGATGTCATCAATGGATTCATCGAAGTGTACGGTGATGCTATTGGATATAAAGGAGCCTACGAGTCGGTGGTCTCCTTCAAGGATTTTGAGGCGAGCAAGCGAATGGCCGTCTTGTCAGAAAATGCCCAATGGTTTGAAGATAATTCTTCCATCATGGATGAGCACAAAAGGGACAGCGTAAAAGGTGTTACCTATAAAGTGATCACCGTAGCCATGGAAGCTGGTGATGCTGCACCCTCTACACCGATTGGCATCAACCTCCCAAATTCAAATTGGATCAGGTCAGAACACGGATCGAAATCGGTAAGTCTGGGCAATATTACTTCATCATATAATAATGCTTCCAGCAAAGGAACATTAGACGAGTTTTTCCTTGAACCTGAGACAAAAAGCCGAATTAAAGAGCATAAGGAGCTTGCCGGTAAGCTTCACACAGCCCTTCACGAAGTAATTGGCCACGCCTCCGGAAAGATAAATCCGGGTGTTGGCAATCCCCATGAAACCTTGAAAAACTATGCATCCACATTAGAGGAGGGAAGAGCTGACCTGGTAGCGCTATATTTTGCAACAGATGAAAAGCTGGTGGAGTTGGGCGTCATGCCTTCTATTGAAGTGGGCATGGCAGAATACGACACCTACATCATTAATGGTTTGATGCTTCAGTTGAGAAGGTTGGAACTGGGAGAAAATGTGGAAGAAGACCACATGCGAAATCGCCAGTTGGTGGCCAAGTGGTGTTATGAGAAAGGCCAGGCTGAAAATGTGATCGAAAAGAAAATAGTGGATGGAAAAACTTATTTCGTGATCAATGATTATGCAAAGCTGAGAGATCTTTTTGGCCAATTGCTGAGGGAAATTCAGCGAATAAAATCTGAGGGTGATTTTGCATCTGCGAAAGAATTAGTGGAGGGGTATGGCGTGAACGTCGATCCCAATTTACATGCGGAAGTTCTGGAGAGATATTCCACGCTTAACGTAGCCCCCTATTCTGCATTTATTCAGCCAAGGCTGGTACCTGTGATGGAAGGAGAGGAAATTGCCGACGTAAAGGTTGAGATTCCGGAGTCATTCGTAGATCAAATGCTGTACTACGGCGATAATTATTCATTTCTTCCGAATTACAATTAACAATTACGACAGATAATTGGTATAGATGAAAATCCCGCTATTTACTGGCGGGATTTTTTTGTTTTTACGAACTTTTTAGGGAAGTGTCATTGTTTATGATAAAAATGAAACAGTAGATAAACAATACACTATGAAAATTTACCCCGACAAGAAAAACCTTTACAGATTACCCTGGTCCACCAATGACAATCCAATCGGATGGGAGGAAGTTACGGATATTTGCAACATTAAATGCAAGGGATGCTATCGGCTCATCATGGGCGAGGGTCATAAGCCTGCGGAACAAATAAAGGAGGAAATACTTTTCCTTAAAAAATGGAGGAATTGTGATAATATCACCCTGGCAGGTGGGGAGCCCATACTGCACCCTGAGATCTTAGATATCATCAGGTTTATTCATTCTTTAAAAATGAAGAGCATCATTTTAACGAATGGATATGCACTGACAGAAACCTTGTTGGGTGATCTGAAGAAGGCAGGATTGACAGGTCTTAGCTTTCACATCGATTCTACGCAAACCAGGCCCGAGTTTAAAAAGGAGGAAATAACATCAGAGCTTGACCTCAATGACTTGCGTCTTAGGTATGCTAAAATGCTGAAGAAATTTGGCTTTTATGCTCATTTTGGTATTACGGTCACCGAAAAAAGTATCAGGGAAGTTCCACAGTTTATTCAATGGGGAATCGATAATATCTCCATGGTGTCAGGTATTTCGCTCATCATCTATAGGGTTTTACCTGTTCATGACGGGGTTAAATATTTTTCTAATGGTAAGCCGGTTGATTTAAGCCTGGGTAGCCTGGGCTATGCCATCGAAGACGATGCGGCAGGCAAGGTTAAGCTAAAAAGCAAGGACGTGTACGCCACGATCAAGGAACATTTTCCCGAGTACGAGGCTAGCTGTTATCTGGGTGGAACACATGACCATACCTCGCTGAAATGGCTGATTGGAAATATCATCGTCAATTCGAAAGGGAAGCTTTTTGGCGCCTTTGGGAAAAAGACCTTGGAACTGGCACAGGTATTTCATCATCTGTTTTTCGGCACCTACCTGGTGTATCCAAAAATAAAAATCGGAAAGCGGGTGTTTGCCATGTCTTTATTTGATAAGACAGTAAGAAAGGCATTTGGAAACTTTTTGAAATATGTTGCCGGAAACCCTTTCAGGCTTTTCTACCCGGTGAAGGCGATTGGTATTGGTATCGTCCAGGCTCCGGACATTCTTCCCGATGGTAACATAGATATGTGTGATGATTGTCCGGATATGTGTGTGTTTGAAGGAAAGCTGGTAAACTCCTGTCGACTGGACGAATGCAGGCTATATGGAAATCTCCTGCACATTCATCATCATGATGAGAATGGAAATGCCGATAAAATGCAAAAAGAAAAGATGGTACTATCCGATTGAAATAAAACCAGGACTTAAAATGTGCTTGCTAACCTTCGCAAGCACATTTCCTCCAATTAAACACAAACTTTTCCAGTTCTTCCAGGTAGGCTGAGATATCCTTTTCCCCCAGGTATTCCTCATTTCCGTGCGTCAATACAGGTTGCTCCTGCGATGGTTCAACGACTACTTTATGAGCCAACGAAAGCTCAATTAGTTTGTCTTCCCAGGGAGACGTTTCAACTGTTTTCTCTTTGATTTTAAGTTCAATCACAATTAATTCTTTTCACAAAAGTAAAGAATACATTCATTTTTTGAAGAACAATTAACTTTCGATTTCAGACGTATCCTCCATTTTCTCACAACCATCTTTCAATTTACTTTCCTTTTTTGGAGGCCTTCAAATCACAATTTAAAATCACCAAAAAATTAAAGGCCTATGATAAGAATATGTTAATATTGCTCACAATTTAAGGTCTTCCAATTAAAAGTTAAGAACCAGTATAAGTATTCTTTTGATAATGTTGAAAATGGCGTTTTCAATGTTAATTTTGGCATTAAAGCCAAGTCTTCGAGTAGCTAATATTGCGTTCGAATTCCGGAATAATGATAACAGAACAAGCCTATAAAAAAAAACACACATGCCAACATGAAGGGATTCCTAGATGAAAATTTTTTATTAGAAACCAAAACAGCGGAGCGTCTCTACCACGAACACGCTAAAAACCAGCCAATCATTGATTACCATTGTCACCTGCCGCAAAAAGATGTGGCAGAGAATAGAAATTTCAAGGATTTGACAGAAATCTGGTTAGAGGGCGACCATTACAAATGGCGGGCCATGAGGACGAACGGTGTAGATGAAAAATACTGTACGGGCAACGCTTCCAATTTTGACAAGTTTCAAAAATGGGCCGAGACGGTTCCCTTTACCATGCGAAACCCATTGTATCACTGGACACACTTGGAATTGCAGAGGTATTTTGGAATAACCAGCATTTTGAATGGCCACACGGCCAGGGAAATTTATGACGAGGCATCAGCGATGTTAAATACTCCCGAATTTTCGGCAAAAGAAATCCTTCATAAAATGAAGGTCGAAGTAGTGTGTACTACAGATGATCCCGTCGATGATCTGGCTTACCACAAGCAGCTTAGAGACAGCGGATTTGACGTAAAAATCCTTCCTACGTTCCGCCCGGACAAAGCGATGATGGTAGAGAGTGCAACCGATTTTGTAACGTATGTGGAAAAACTTGAAGCTGCTGAGAACACGAGCATAACAGATTTTGATGGGTTTATTTCTGTGTTGCAAAAGCGCCACGATTTCTTTGCGGAGATGGGCTGTAAGCTGTCAGACCATGGGCTTGAGACGATATACGCCGAAGAATACACCGGAGCTGAACTGAAGGATATATTTGGGAAAGCCAGGGCAGGAAAGCAATTGACCGATGAACAAATCCTGAAATTTAAATCCGGCATGCTGGTCATCCTGGCCAGAATGGATCATGAAAAGGGCTGGACACAGCAGTTTCATTTAGGCGCAATCAGGAACAATAACCCGAGGATGATGCGTGAGTTGGGCCCAGACACCGGTTTCGATTCGATTGGGGATTTTGATATGGGCAGGCCGATGTCAAATTTTTTGGACGATTGGACAATACGGATCAATTGGCAAAAACCATTATTTATAACCTGAACCCCCGCGATAATTATTTATTTGCTACCATGATCGGAAACTTCCAGGATGG
>JBNLGG010000032.1:0-45462 GCA_050305935.1 Cyclobacteriaceae bacterium
AAGCTGGGAAGGATTTTAATCTTGTTATAGAAGCAAGGGATGCCGATGGGCTTGTAGGGAAGGTTGGCGAAGATACCCAACTGCAACTTGCTAAAACAGCCGGTGACGGTGGAGGTGGAATTGTCGATTTCAATAATACAATTCTTTATTCCGGTGAGAAACGCCTTAAATCAACCGTTAGCTACGATGACGGTGAAACCAACGTGGAGTTCACGCTTTCTGTCGCCTTCGGAGAGACCTTAAGTCCGCACACCACCGTGGCATTCACTATCTTGAGTGCTGAACCGACACTTCCTGTTTCCGGCATCACTGCCGCCCCCATTTCCAACACGCAAATACGAATTGACGTCGATAGAGATCTCATGGCGGGCGACAGGATCCTTGTGTTAGGGAGCATAACAAACGTCGTAGAAACGCTGCCTTCGGATGGTGTCGGTTTTGAAGGGCATTTGGATTTCGGGACTGGGGAAGAGGTAGGAGATGACGTGTTTGTTTTGTATTCAGACAGTGAAAATTCGATTGTTGTTAGTAATCTGAATCCTTTTTCCGAATATTTTTTCTCTGTCTTTGGTTTTAATGGAGAGAATGGAACAGAGAATTATCTCAACGAACCAATATCAACTTCCACCTTTACATGTGTTACCCCAACCCTACCGGTTTCAAATGTGAATGTAACTAACCCCACCCTTCATTCTCTTAACATAATTTGGGAAGGAGGTGATGCCCAGAGCTGGGCAGTCATGATGAACGACGTCAATGAATTTGAATTTTCCTTCGAGGACGGAATTCCCCTCGCGTCGGCAGAAAATGAATGGCAAAAGGAGGGCGAACAATTGGTTTTCTTAGGAACCGGAAACCTGGCACAAATTACGGGGCTTGATCCAAATACAACTTATTTCTTCAGGATAGTAGGATTGAATTGTGAGAATGAACAAGTAAAATATTCACCGGATGCCGTTGAATATTCCTACACCACACCTTCTTTCTATCAGGGATTTACAAACTGTGGGGCATTGGATTGGACATCCTATTCCATCAGGGGAAATAGCTGGAATTGTGGTTCGGGATCCATGAGCATCTCCGGCATTGGGGAGGCGTCATCCACAGAAGCCTGGCTTGTGTCTCCAGCCATAGATTTTTCTGAATTTGTCAATGCTTCTCTCGAATTCAAACTATTATCAAGCGGAACCGATGATGGTGAGATTTTGCCTCTAAAGGTATTTTTCAGTGACGAATATCCGGGTTTTGGCAATCCGGCACTGGATATGTACCATTGGGAATCACTGCCATTTAGCTATCCATCTGGCAGTAACAATTGGGCTTCGTCAGGCTACATTGACCTCTCTGACAAGGATACCGAAAATGGATTTCTTGTATTCCAATATGTTTCCAGCGGTAATTCGGAAGGAAATGCCAGCAGTTGGCTAATTGATGACATAGTTATTGAAAATCGCGAATGCACTTTCCCGTCAAGCCAATCCAACAGCATTTTTTTGGATCAACTTTCATCCACCTCCGTAAGAGTAAATTTTGAACCTGGGGATGGTGATGGTCTGGTCGGAGTTATGACCGAGGGAATTGAATTAACCAACTTTCCTGCGAATGGGGTTTTCTACGTTTCAGATCCCCAATTTGGAGAAGGAGATGCAATTGGTGAAAGTCATTTTGTTGTGCTTGACCAGCAATCAGCTAATACAATTATTTCCGGTTTGTTACCAAACACCTATTATACCCTTCAACTTTTTGATTTTAATTACTGTGCATCCGAAGGAATTGAATCCTACTATAACGTGGTTGACAATGGGGCGAACTCAATTACTTTTAAGACATCTGATCTTGACTTTTCTGAAATTTTGTTAGATGAAAGTTTTACCTATCCGGTGGCCGGATCATTTTCTTACCAGGACTTCCAGGCGAATACGCTTAACTCCTCCAATTCGCTGGAGATTGCAAGATTTGTTTGCAAAGACCAGGATGACGACGCCCTTCCTACATTGCTTTCAGAACTTTCATTTAAACTAATTGGCTACGAAAATATTTATAAAATCGCCCTGTTTGACGGAACGACGAATCTTCAGGAAGTGGTGTCGGATGACAAGGTGACATTCAGTGGTTTAAGTTTTAGTGTCGCTGACGATGGAAGCAGACCCTTTAGTATTCGAGTCAGCTTTCAGGAAAGCGTCGAAGACAACCAGCAAATGCAGATCAGGGTTTTTAATGTCAAAGGTGGTGATCCAGGATCGTTTAGCCAATTCAATGAATTGGAAGAAGGAGGCCTGGCCACACCCATTGACAATGAAGAAAACATTATTACTGTCAATGCAAACCAATTGGTTTTCGATCCCATAATCACAAAGGCCATTGTTGGTGCACCATTTGAAGTGTTGACGCTGGCAGTAGATGGGTATGGGAATTTGGATAAAGACGCGAATGCTTCCGTTAGCCTTGTCTCTGACGGAACGGGCGTATTGGATTTTGGAGGAGCGAAGGAGCTGGTAAATGGTCAGGTGCTTTTTGGGAGTGTTTCGTATGATACTCCGGAAAGTATCTCGATAACGACTTCATCAGATTATCCAACCGAAGCAACCAGCGCTCCGCTTGCTTTTCAGAATGGCTTGACCTACTATGAATTTACCGGCTATCAATTTGATAATGATGGCAATTCACCAAGTACATGGGAAAACAGCCTTATTTCGGTAAGCGACTTTAGTAAAGGTAGTAATGTATTGAAATTAGCGATACCGGCGCATGACGTCTTCAGTTGCCGGGGTTTTGCGACCAGTGTAATTGAACCAACCGATAGCTATTATTTGGAATTTTCCCTGGAGCCAAATGCAGGAAATGAGATTGGCTTAGATGAAATATCATTCCGGTGCAAGCGGTCATCTCAGGGGCCAAGCCAGTTTGTGATTCGCTCCAGTCTGGATGGATTTACTGCCAATGTAAATGAAACCATTTATTCAGTCGAAACAGCTTTTGAGTCCTTTTCAATTCCATTGACTGGGTTTGATGGGCTTAATTCGGCCATCAGTTTCAGAATATATTTGTTCAATTCAGGCAGCGGAAACGGGACTTTTCAAATTGATGACGTCCTTGTCTTAGGAAACTCATCAGACTTGCTGGCACCTGCATTTAATGAAGGTTTTCCTCAAATTGAGAATTACTTTGCTGATGGTTTTGAAATAAGTCATTCTGTTTCGGAAAGTGGAAACTTGTATGTGTATTGGCAGGATCACGATGCTCCGCCACCTACTTCAGGTTTTGTTGTCGAAAACTTTCTCTATCAATCGTCTTTCGGAGAGAATGAAGTAGGGTATTTTCAAATGGAAGGGCTGGTATCTTCCCAAAAGCTGGATGTCTTTTTAGTAATAGAAGATGCTGATGGAAATGTTGCGATGGCTACTTTCGACGACCTTGTAGTCGCAAATAATAATTCAATCCTCAGTTCACCCGATCCAGGCAACCAGATACCTTCCCAGAGTATATTTTCCTCGAATGATTCGCCCGATGAAGTTCAGAAAGTTTTTCGGTTCGCGATACATGATCAGGGGGAAATTGAAACAGACGACGATGGATTGCCTACATCGGTCTATCAATTGTCATTTTTTCCTGGTGTAAATAATACCGCAAGCTGGGAAGACGTCATAGGTGGTGTCAAATTGGAAAATAGCAACACATCCCAGGTGGTTTCTATTGCTGACACGATCATCGCGAATGAGCAAATCACCTTGGCTTTCGAGACTGGTTCTTTAGTAATTCCGGCAAACTCAAGCGAAGATTTTACACTTTCGGTTTGGCTGAAGAAAAGTGTAGTTGAAGGAGAAATCCTTGAATTCACCATAGCCGGAGGGGCGGATGATCATGACTGTCTGGCTGATAATACTAATTCGTCCCAGTTTCAAAGCCCATTTGGATCAGCAACCGTTTCGAATCAGCTGCCGATCGAAGTACAGGCAACTCAGCTTTCATTTAGCGGCTATCCGGGAAACTATGTTCCTGGCGAGGATTTCGGATTTACGATTACAGCGACAGATGCAAACGGCAATGTAGATGCAGATGAGATCGGGAGTGTAGCCCTTTCCTTATTTTCGGGAGCCGGAAGTTTACAAGCGGTAAATGGTGGTGAGCTTAATGTAAACCTGGAAAATGGAACCTTCACCTGGACGGAAGAACTCAGGTATACAGGTGCCGGTGATTTCTTTAGCATTCAGGCAACGATAGCGGGTGATGGGCTAAACGGAACGTTTCATACAGGCTTGATTTCTGCTGGAAATGGTGACCTGGTTGTCAGGAATGGTGAACACCTTGGTGTACAAAGTGACCTGGTGGTATATGGAGATTTGATCATCGAAGAAGGGGGCGAACTAACACTGAGTGAAAGCATTGAGCTTGAATTGAAAGGAGAATTCGAAAACAGTGGAGTATTCACTGATGAAGGTGGGACCATTAGCTTTTCGGGAGGTGGGGTACAAATCATTAATAGCAAAAAAATCTTAAGAATTGAAAACATTATTCTGAAGGAAAATTCGCAGGTGGCAAATGAGGCTGAGATTAGGTTGGCAAACAAAATAAAAATCGAGCAAAACGCGACCTTTGATGCGGACGGTGCAGATGGAACAAAGGAGTTCATTTTGTTAAGCAACAAAAATAGAACTGCTCAAATCGCTCCGGTGGAGATGGGCGGACAAATTTTAGGAAATGTGACCTGGCGGAGATTTATCGGTGATCGTCCTGTAGCTGGATGGTATTTTCTCACTACACCGATTAAGGATCAAACGGTGGTCGATTGGCAGGACGATGTTAAAATCCAGGGAATGGACAATCAGCACCCAAATGCCAATAAGGTCATGTATTTTTATAAAGAGCCAATTGGTTCAAATACTTTTCTCGGAAGTGACGGCTGGCGACCGGTGGGTGAAAGCAATACGATTCTTTCCCAACATGGTGTCGACCTGTATCTTTTTAAGTCAGCTTTTAAAAAGGGGGCCTTGATTTTAGATAACAGGGGTGAGCCATTCATCGGTGACGGGTCTACCGCCGGCGGAACTTATTCATACCCTCTGTCATTTACTTCTACTGCCTACGATGGTGGCGGGTGGAATTTAGTGCCGAACCCCTACCTCGGTGAACTTCATTGGGAAAGTATAACCCGGTCTGATGAGTTGCTGGTAAACAATGCATTTTACATTTGGGATACTGAAAACAGACAATATTCCACCTATGTAGATGGTATTTCCCAAAACGGGGGTCAGCCCTACATTCCGGCAGGAAGGTCCTTTTTTGTTAAGGCCAATGGTTCAGGCCAGTCACTTATCTTTTCAGAATCTTCGAAATCGCAAAACCTGGGGACAACTTTTAGAAACGCAGAACCCTCTGTAATACGTTTTTTTCTTGAAAATAATTCAGGTGACTCTGATGAAGTGGTAATTGGGATAAAGGAAAACAGCACCTTCGGTTTTGATCCTGGTAGTGATGCCATAAAATTTCCTTCCGGCTTCAACCTTTCCTCCAAAACGGAGGAGAGGAACCTGGCCATCAATACTTTCCCGGATTTTAAAGGGTTAAGGGAATTTCCATTGGTAATTGATGCTCGAAAAAAGGGGCTTGTTCGATTGAAAGCCAAAACCTCCGAATTCAGGCATGCACATTACCTGTATTTATTTGACCGGGTAAAAAGTGAGTTTTTACCTGTCACAGAAAATTTTAAAAAGACAATTCGTATTGGTAAACAGGGCAACCCATCATTTGATTTGGTGATGGCTTCGCCCGTTTATGTGGGCCTTAGTTCAGCAAAAGGCAAGGTGGGAGACACGATAAAGATAAAACTAAAGGCAGAGTCGTTAGTTGATGTCAAAGTCTTGGGGCTGGGATTAACATGGAATGCGGATTACCTGCAATTTGTAGGATGGAAAAACCAGGATGACGTCGATGGGCCAGAAGTATCAATCGAACAAGGGTCGGAAGAAGGGACTTTATCCATAAGCGTTTCAAAAATGGAGCAAGCGCTTGGTGAAAAAGATTCAACCGAGTTGTTGAGCCTGGATTTTCTAATAGTTGGCGGTGAAGGGTCGACTAATGTAAACATAGTAGATAGCCTCTGCTTTGTTACCAGGGTAAATAGTCTGGAGATGCCATTGGATATTCTCAAAGAATCTGCAATCGAGGTGTTGCGAACTTCAACATTGAACTGCTTTGTGACCGATGCTTTTGGCAATCCAATGTCAGAGACGAAATTAACGATTGCCGAAGACCGCAAGGACACCATATCCCAGGAAGGGTACGATTATTTCGAAGTACCAATTGCTGAAGGCTCCAACTACGAATTACGGGTCACAAAAAACGAGGTCCCAAACCATCCACCCGTATCAGTGAATGACATTGTACAATTGAGGAACCAACTTTCCGGTAGACCTTCTTTCCTTTCACCATTTCAATTTATCGCGGCTGATCTCGATGAGTCAAAGTCATTGGAAGAGGAGGACATGGGGCGGTTAAAGACATTGTTTTTTCAGCGAAATCAGGATTTTCCGAATGAATGGCGTTTTGTAGCAGTGGATAGTTTGCTCTTCGAAGATCCTTTTGAATATGAAACATCTGCGAACTTCCATTTTGGGGAAAAGGAAAAGGTGCAATTTGTTGGGTTGATAAATGGAGACGTGGATTTGAGCTACGAAAGTCCCCTGGCTGCTACACGGGATATCCGGATAGTAATGAATGATGTGATTGTGGAAAAAGAAACATTGGAGTTGGGTTTGTCATTCGAAGAGGAAACAGCCTGCCAGGCTTTCAATGTCAAATTTGATTACGATGAGCAGGCTATTTCATTTTCGCATTTTGAAAGTATGTTAGGCGGGAAGATGGATTTTCACACCACATCGCACGGTTCGCTGGAGATTTTATATGAGAAGGGCGGAGCGGAAGAAGTGATGATTCCGGCAAACCAAACATTCCTCACGCTCACTTTTAATCTAAATGATGCTGGTGGTGAAATCGATATGACGTCCTTGCCTACTATAGATGCTGAAGAAAGCCACCTGGTCGATGGATCAAACGGGGTAGCAAGAATTACCTCTTCACAGGCTGTTACAGGATTAATCGACACACAACCAGAGTTTTCCGTTTACCCAAATCCAGTCGGTCAAATGCTTAACGTCGGATTTAATTTAACAAAAAGTGATGTAGTAAAGATCAAACTAATCAATGTGTTTGGCGATGAAGTATTCAAGTTCCAAAAGGAATTCCCCGAGGGCAAAAATGAGATAGGCTTTACCCGCAGCGAATTAATTGGGCAGGCAAAGGGCGGAGTCTATTTTCTTGAAACAAAAACCGAACACTTTTCTCAAACAAGCAAGGTCATGTTTAAATAAATAGCAAAGCTCAAAACCCTTTGTTGTGGCTATTGAATTAATACTCTAAACCCCATCCACAATGATCAGATCTGTATTGGCGGCTCTCTCGCGGATGGTTTTTGCATGCTGGTAGGCGGAAGAATGCCACCATTCTTTGGCTTTTTCAACCGTGGGAAACTCAATGATCACCAATCGTTTGGGATTCCAGGCGCCCTCAAGCACAGTGGCCTCGCCACCCCGCACAATGAATTTACCTTCATGTGCCTGCACGGTGGTAGGGCCTAGTTTTTTGTATTCTTCCATTACGATCGCGTCGTGAATATCAATGTTAAGTATGGCGTAAGCTGGCATTTGATTTTGTTTGGGTTAATACTTTCTTTGCTGTCAAGACAGATGCATTTTTGTACTATTCTAATAAAGTTTAGTTTCATATTTGTCCTAATATCTCTACATTTATCAAAAATTAGCCATTGATGTTTAGCAAGCTTCCACCTTTTACCAAGAACTTTTTTTTCATCGCCACGGTATTTATCCTTTTTTGGATGCTTTTCATTGATTCCAATGATCTGATCTCACAATATCAGTTACGACGAAAACTGAGCAATCTGGAAAAGGAAAAGGACTACTATATCGAAAAAATCGAAGAAGTGAAGAAGGATCGTGAGCAACTTTTTAGCGACATGGACAAACTGGAAAAATATGCCAGGGAGAAATATCTCATGAAGAAGGAAAATGAGGATGTCTATGTAATCGTTGAGGAGGAATGAGGAATTTCATTATACTAATTCTACTACTAGTCTCGTCAAGCAGTTTTTGTCAGGATCCTGGCTCTACAGGCGAAATATCCGAAAAGAAGGAGAAAGAAAATTCGGATAAACCATCTGTACGCGATAGAATGTTTTTTGGTGGATCGTTTGGGGCCAGGTTTGGTGATTATACCCTTTTTAATATTTCACCAATAGTAGGTTACAAACTTTCTTCTACATTTTCAGTAGGCGGTGGGATCATTTATCAATATAGTGAGGACAAAGTTTACCATTATTCTGCCAACAATTATGGGGGAAGGTTGTTTGGCATTGCCAAAGTGTACGAGCCGCTTTTTGCACAGCTCGAATATGAATACCTGATGTATAAATACAACGGGCCGTTTGATGATGATGTAAGCGGTGATTATTCGTCTTTGTTTGGCGGAGGAGGTATTGCGCAACCAATTTCGCAAAATTTATTTTTCACGGCTACTGCTCTTTACAACTTCACCTATCAAAATAACTACTCCGGTGCCTACCGGCCCTACAACAGTCCATGGGTAATTCGGGTGGGGATAAGTGCAGGTTTTTGAAGACAAAAAAAATCCCCAATTCTGGGGATTTGAGAAATAGTATAGATTATCGTTTAATTATCTCCAGATATTCTTAAAAGCTTTCACGTTTTTTTCGATCGTATTGCTTAAAATATCGGTCGTCAAATTTCCTTTTAGCAGGAAGTCCTGAACGTCATTACCGACGGCAAAATTAAGGTTAGAACTTTTTAATAAAACCACCGGAATGTTTTTTAGCCTTGAGCTTTCCTTCAATTTTAACACAAATGACTTCAATTGATCCAACAGGATGTTGTCATCTAAAAGGATGCAATCAGGTCGTTTTTTTAGCATCCTGGTAATGCTGTCTTTAATGCTAAAGCAAACATCGGCAATGTAATTTTTGCCGCGATATTCGTTCAAACTATTGTAGATAGAGGTGATTTCAATTGGATTGTTTCCAATAATCATCACATTTAAATGCTCTCTTTTTTTACGTATGGCCTCTATCATTTCGTGGTTGTAATGAGTTGATGAAACACTTATCATGGCTATTTATCTTGGATTATTACAATTAATTGTAAATAAATTAATACAAATATAGTTGATTTATGGTCAATCTCTAGCATGTCAGCGATTTATTTAAGGAAATTTTTTAAACGTGCCTGTAAACCGTTTTTTAGTTGACAAGTTCTATCACGAAAATCTGGCATGTATCCTTTAACGATTTATAAATTAAAAGGTATAAATCTTGATGTAATTTTTTTCCTTTAGATGTTAGAAAAACGAAGGGTGGCAATATTTGTTTTGAAATGACTAAAAAACTATTTTTTTTCAGTAGCCGCTACTAAATTCCTCAAATGGTTTTCCAGTGCTTCCTGCCAGGTTTCATCAGCGTCCCAGCCAACTCCCAGGTAGACATCACCAGAATAAATATGGACAAGATAATACTTGTAAACAGGAGCCATTTTCGGAATACTTCTAAGAATACTTTTTCCATTTACTTGTTTCACTGTGACGTAGTCGTCCATGATATCATCGGTTTCATATTCCAGCAGCTCCTTGATCCGCTCGCCTGCAGTTCTGATCTTTACTAGTTTATAATCGTAGCCTTCTGCCCGCAGTTTCTTGTCAGTATAGGAGTCGTCTATAAAGCCATACTCGTACGGGTATTTTGAAAAGACCGCCTCAAGGCTGTGATTTAAATTTTGAACGGTGGTATTATAACTTTCCGCTTCTTTTTTGACATTGTTATTTATAATTCCACCAGGAGGATTGGAAGGGATGTCGATTTCTTCAAATTTTGGAACGGCCAGCTTGTCAATTCGGATATCCTGGCTAAAGCTTTCATTTCTCCTTCCTCGAATGATGTCGATGGTCGTAAAATACTCGGGGTTGTCTGTTACCAATAAATTTTCCGGTTTCCCCAGTTTACCGGCATTCTTCGAAAGGCTTTTTAGCACATTATCAAGCGACTTGCCCTGGTCTTTCCATGCCACCTGCCCGTTTTTCATAAATTGATTATCACCACTAAATGGTGTGACCACCAGCACAAAACGCTCCGTGTCGTTGTTTTTAATTTTCAATGCAACGTGACTCAGGATAATGATATTCGTTATTTCCCTTTTGGACAACTCACTGGCAATGGCATCGGAAACTTCATCACCAGCAAGCACGTCATCGATATAGTAATATTTTACAGGATCAATGCCCAGTGATTTAAAGGTTGTGTGTGCCTCTTCTGAAATCGAATGCCAATTTCCCCTTTCCGAAGAATTCTTTGATTTGGTGGGAACGCTCACAAATACTACTGACTTGGTTTTTAACAAATCTTCAGGTAAACCTGAACCCTGGTAGTCAAGAAATTTAAACCCGACGACATTTACTTCTTCATCATCCTGGGTAAAGCCTGCAAAAGAAATGAATGAACAAAGGATTAGTATAAAGGCATTTTTTTTCATGATAAACGTTGTTTTGGTTGAAGTTCAGGTTATTGGAAATCTATCAATTCCACTTCAAAATAGAGTGTGGCATTTGGCGGGATAACTCCACCGGCGCCACGCGGCCCATATCCCAGGTCAGAAGGGATTTTAAGGACGGCCTTGCTTCCTTTGTTCAAGAGGGCTATCCCTTCGTCCCATCCCTTGATCACCTGGCCGACGCCCAGCGTAAATGTAAAGGGCTGGTTTCTGTCTAACGAGCTATCGAATTTCGTGCCGTCTTCCAGTGTGCCGGTATAATGAACGGTCACCTTCTGACCACTTTGCGGAGCTTCACCTTCGCCTTGTTTATTTATTTTGTATCCCAATCCACTTTCTGTAAATTCCATGCCTATATCTCTTTTTTCTTTTTTCCAAACCGGTATTGCTTCCTTGATAAATAGTATTTCAAGGGCTGAGAGTTTTAATTTTTTTTCGGATACCAATGAAACGTAATAGCCCAGGGAATCATTTTCTGACAGAGGAATTAATTTCTTCTTTTTTCCATTGGACAGATAGATGTGCGATTCGTCCAGACCGAATTGTGCACATAGACCATTCATTTTCTGGTTGGTAAAGCAATAGTCTGTTTCAAATCCTTCCGCTTCAGGGCAATTTTCACATTGGCCAAACGATACGCAGTATTGAGCGGTTAAAATTGTGGTTGCTATTAAAGTTAGTATAATTTTCATTGAATTACGATTTGAATTTTTCACTTAAAAATGCAGCGGTATAATTGTTCTTTTCCTTGGCCAGGTCCTCGGGCAAACCTGAGAATACTACATTTCCTCCTTTATCGCCTCCTTCAGGCCCCAGGTCGATCACCCAATCAGCACATTTGACCATGTCCATATTATGTTCTATGATGATAACTGTATTCCCTACTTCCACTAATTTGTTGATGGAGGTAAGCAATTTATTGATGTCATGAAAATGAAGTCCAGTGGTTGGTTCGTCAAAAATAAATAGAGTGTGCTCATCCTTGGTCGACCCCTTGCTGAGGTAAGAAGCCAGCTTAACGCGTTGGGCTTCGCCACCGCTCAAGGTGTTCGAAGACTGACCTAGGCGAACATACCCCAGCCCTACATCGAGCAATGGCTTTAATTTTGAAACGATCGGCTTTTGATCTGCAAAAAAATCCATGGCATCATCCACGGTCATGTCCAATACCTCACTGATATTCTTGTCTTTATATTTTACTTCGAGAATGTCATTTTTAAATCGCTGGCCCTTGCAGTTTTCACAGGTCAGATAAATATCCGCCATAAACTGCATTTCGATTTTTACAGTTCCTTCACCCTGGCAATTTTCGCACCTTCCTCCCTCCACGTTAAATGAAAAATAACTTGGCTTGTAGGCCCGTTGTTTGGCCAATTTTTGATCGGAATACAGTTGCCTGATGGCGTCATACGCTTTCACATAGGTGACGGGATTGGATCGGGAGGATTTTCCGATGGGGTTCTGGTCAACATATTCAATGCTTTTAACCTTTTGATAGTCACCTTCCAGCGAGTCAAATTTTCCGGTTGATTCGGAGACGGTAGAAACTATTTTCCCAAGTGCCGGATATAAAATATTTTTAACCAATGTAGATTTACCCGAACCACTCACGCCTGTAACTGCTGTAAAACAGCCGAGCGGAAACTGCACATCGATGTTCTTTAGATTATTCTCCCTGGCACCTTTTATTTCTATGAAATATTTTCCCTTCCTTTTTTGGGAAGGAATTTCAATTTTCTCTTTACCGGTAATGTATTGTGAAGTATAGGTGGAATTATGCGTTTGCATGTTGTCAATCGTACCCTGGAAAACCAGCTCACCCCCATGGGATCCGGCAAAGGGACCGATATCGATTATCTGATCGGCCGCTCGCATGATCTCCTCTTCGTGCTCCACGACGATGACCGAATTTCCCAAGTTGCGGAGTGATTTCAAGACTTCGATTAAACGGCTCGTATCGCGCGGATGAAGGCCGATGCTTGGCTCGTCGAGGATATACATCGAACCTACCAGCGCGCTTCCCAGGGAAGTTGCTAATTTAATTCGTTGGAACTCACCACCTGAAAGGGAGGCTGTCAGGCGATTCAGTGTTAAGTAGCCCAGACCTACCTTCTCCACATATTCCAATCTGTTTTTTACCTCAATAAGGATCTTTTTACTGATCAGCCTTCTCTGCTCATCCAATTCAATTTTCTGAAAAAATGAATTGGCTTCCGAGATTGGCATTAAAACCAGGTCGATAATGGACTTGCCGTTGATTTTAACATAAGCTGCATCTTTTCTTAACCTTGACCCTTTACACTCCGGGCAGGTAGTCCGTCCCCTGTACCTTGATAGCATCACGCGGTACTGTATTTTGTGGGTTTTGGATTCCAGCTCTTCAAAAAAATCATTCAATCCCGAAAAATAACTGTTTCCTGTCCAAAGCAATTCATATTCCTCATGAGTTAAATCCCTTATTGCACGATGTATTGGAAAATCAAACTTATCAGCTACGCTGACCAAATCATTCTTAAAATAGCCAAAAGTCTCCGATCTCCAGGGAACAATAGCCCCTTCGAAAACCGATAAACTTTTGTCGGGAATGACCAGGTCGTGATCAATGCCTAAGATTTTACCAAAGCCTTCACATTTTTTGCAGGCGCCGTAAGGGTTATTGAAACTAAAGAAATTGACGCTTGGCTCCTCAAAGGTGATCCCGTCGGCCTCGAATCGGTCTGAATACTCCAGGGTCTTTCCATCGGATATGTTTATAATACAATCGCCATGTCCCTCAAAAAAGGCGGTCTGAATGGAATCTGCCATTCGATATTGGAGGTCTTCATCATCCTTTTGCAGGGCAATCCTATCAATGACGATGAAGATGTTTTGATCTTTCCGGGTAGTCGCCTGGCTAATGTAATCTTCTATAAAATGGATCTCATTGTCCACCATAATCCTGGAAAATCCCTTGCTGAGGAGAATATTCAGCTCATCTTTGATCTTCCTGTTTTTCTTAATGAGCAAAGGGCATAATATGGTAAAGCGAGTGCCATCTTCCAGCTCCATAATCTTGTCGACAACACCGCTGACCGTATCCTTTTTGACCACCCGGCCGCTTATGGGGGAAATTGTTTCACCAATCCTGGCAAATAACAACTTTAAGTAATCATAGATTTCTGTGGTGGTGCCTACAGTGGACCTGGGATTTCGAGAGCTTACATTTTGCTCAATGGCGATGGCCGGTGAGATGCCTTTGATATAATCCACTTCCGGCTTTTCCATCTTTCCCAGAAACTGGCGGGCATAGGAGCTGAGACTTTCTACATACATGCGCTGCCCCTCTGCAAAAAGAGTGTCAAACGCCAGGGACGATTTGCCGGAGCCGCTGAGGCCTGTAATCACGACAAATTTATTTCGGGGAATGGCTACCGAGAGATTTTTCAAGTTGTTTACCCGGGCCTTTTTAATAACGATGTATTTTTTGGGGTCAAGATCGTCAATGGCCTGGTAGTCTATTTCGGTGTAGTATTCCATTAGTTGATGTCGTAACAGATTGGCAATGTTAAAACTTTATTTGGACAAATTCTTCCCTGAAAAAGGTAAAAAAACTCCTGGAGGCACAATTATTAAAATTTGTCAACGCCTTTAACATTTTTTAACATTTGACCCGTCTCCATCCCTTTACAACTCCTTTCATAATAAATACTTTTGATTAGACCTGATTATGGAAAACGTCAACAATGTCATACTATGAGATAAACATCTACGTTAACTAAATGAAATTTTTATGGCTAAATATGAAATCAAAGACAGCGCTTTGGTATCGCAGTATATCAAGGGAGATGAAGGAGCTTTTGAAATATTAATGAATCGACATAAAAACCGTGTTTTTACTACGATTAATCTGGTAGTAAAAGACCGGTACCTGGCGGAAGACCTGATGCAGGAAACGTTTATCAAGGCGGTTAATACCATGAAAAACGGTCGATATAATGAGGAGGGTAAATTTCTGCCCTGGGTTTTAAGGATTGGCCACAATCTGGCGATTGATCACTTTAGGAGGGCGAAAAGATACCCTACAGTAGTGATGGAAGATGGCAGCAATGTGTTCAACACCTTAAAGTTTTCCGAGGCACCGATTGAAGAAGCTCAAATTAGAAAAGAAACTTATAAAAAGTTAAAGGCATTAATTCAGGAGTTACCAGACACCCAGAAGCAGGTTTTGATCATGCGAAGCTACATGGAAATGAGCTTTAAGGAAATAGCCGATGCCACCGGGGTCAGCATTAACACAGCACTTGGTAGAATGCGATATGCATTGATCAACCTCCGGAAAATGCTCAGCCAAAACACAGTAGTCTATGACCAAAGCTTTTACTCAGAATGACATTCTGAGGTATCTTTATGATGAAACCTCGGAATGCGAAAAAGTTGACATCGAAAAGGAACTTTTAATCAACTCGGAATTGCGAGAGTTTTATAATGACATGAGGGATTTGATAGCTGAAATAGCAAATCTCGAAATAAAAGCTCCTGACAGTGTAGTAAATAGCATTCTTGAATTTTCCAGGCTTCAAAGCCTGCAATTCCATCAATAAATCATCGGTAATCCGTAATAAAGAATTTATTTTGCCGCCATAGAGATCATTCTATGTGCGGCATTAGTTTTATCATCGACAAAAAGGGAATTCTGGACGATCAGCCTATCAGCAAGATGGTTCAGTCCCAGCGCCACCGCGGACCCGATGCCCATCAATTCTACCAGCACGTTTTTCCGGATCAGTCGCAGGCTTTTGTGGGTGCGTCCCGGCTTCGAATCAGCGAGAACACTGACAGTGCTGATCAACCCATCTTTTCAAGTGATAGATCATCGGCTTTGGTATTTAATGGGGAGATCTATAATTTTTTTGACCTGAAAAATGAACTTATTCGACTTGGTATTTCTTTCGCATCAAATTCCGATTCCGAAGTTTTATTTCAATGGATCAAAACATTTGGTGAAAAAAGAATCGACGAACTAGAAGGAATGTTTGCCTTCGTTTATTGCGATTTTTCAGACGGGACTGTGATAGCGGCGAGGGATCGTTTTGGCATGAAACCTCTACATTATTCGCAGAATGATCACTTTTTGGTTTTCAGCTCAGAAACCAGGGCAATTGTTTCTAGCGGATTGGTAAAAAAGGAATTAAACGACCGTCAGATCGCCAATTATTTTAATTACAAATATGCAATTCCACCGGCGACATTTTATAAAGATGTGTACCAATTAGCGCCAGGAAGTTATTTGAAATACGAGAGAGGAAATTTAAGCCAATCCCAAAAATATTATTGCCCAGAATATTCCTCGTCAGGATTAAGCGTCGAAGAAATAAAAAATGACCTTATCGATAGCTTATATCAGCAGATAAATAGCACGCGTGGCGTTGGTTTGTTATTGAGCGGCGGCGTTGACAGTTCTCTGCTGCTTTCATTAGCCTGCCACGAGGGCATGAAGATTCCTGCCTATTCAATTTTTTCAGAAGATAAATCGAAAGAACAACGTAACGCCTCTTTTTTGACTAAAAAGTTGATTGCCGATCACCGAATCCTTTCATTCACCGAAGAGATATTAAATGATTTTGAAAAATATGTGGAGAAGCTGGATCAACCCATCGCGGACTCGGCGGGATTGTTAACCTGGAAAATATCTGAGTATGCTTCACAGGATGTAAAAGTGCTGCTTTCAGGAGCCGGGGCGGATGAACTTTTTGGGGGCTACAACAGACACAAGGCATTTCAAGCTTATTTGGAGTATAAGAAGCTTTCATTGTTGCTAAAAAAGTTTAGCTATCCTGTATTTAAAAAGCTTCTTCCCGAGCGCACTCAGCTTTACCTTCATGGACTTGAGAAAGATGAAATCAGTACATCACAAAACTTCGTTACCTCTCATTTTTCAGAATTGCGAAAATTTTTTGCTTCAGACTATAAGCCGGGTTTAAATACATCCGATCCTTTAAAAAATTTACTGATCGATGACCTCACAAATTATCTCCCCAATGATGTGTTGGCTATAAGCGATACAACGTCCATGGCCGTTGGCCTGGAAATGCGCATGCCCTATTTAACCAATGCTATTTTAAGCAAAGTAAACTCAACTGAGGCTGGGTTTTTATTATCCCGGGGGACGAAATGGATATTGAAGGAAATCCTGTCGGAGCATGTTCCTAAAGGCTTTCCAGACATTCCAAAGGTTGGGTTTGGTTTACCATTAACTAATTGGCTGGCAGATGATAAAAGCAATTTCCTGTGGCGTTTGTTTGAGAATAAAAATAGTGTCATCTTTAATTTTTTAGAACAAGGAATTTTTAGGCATTTATTATCTCATCACAAAGGACGAAAAGGTAATCATGCGCAAGAATTGTGGTCGATATTGACTCTAGGTTATTGGCTGCAAAAGGAGTTTGATTAATGAAAATATTATACATTCACCAGTATTTTAAATCACCCATGGAGGGCGGCGCTATCAGGAGCTACTATATTGCCAGCGCCATGGTGGATGATGGTATGGAAGTACATGTGGTCACCTCCCACAACAGTAAAAAGCTAATCGTAAAAGATGTGGAAGGCATCAAGGTGCATTATCTGCCTGTTTTTTATGACAATAAATATGGTGTGCTAAGAAGGTTCTGGTCATTTCTGCGGTTTTTAATCATTGCCAATTCATATATCAAAAAAATTGATCATGATATTTGCTATGCCACATCTACGCCTTTGACGGTGGGCCTGATAGCAGTCTGGAATAAGTGGCGGAATAAAAAGCCATTTTATTTTGAGGTGAGGGATATCTGGCCGGAGGCACCGGTACAGCTTGGGATCCTGAAAAATAAGCTTCTCGTTGGTTTATCATACAAGCTTGAAAAGCTGATCTATCACCGGGCCGAAAGAATAATTTGCCTTTCTCCATCCATCGAAAATGATATTAAGAAAAGATACCTGTATTTAAATACGCTGCGGGTGCCCAATATGTCTGACTGCCTGTTTTACTCCCTCGAGGAAAAGAGCCGTGCAATGCTCAGGAAGTTCGACGTGCGGGATGACGAATTTGTGATAAGTTATTTTGGCGCTCTGGGTTGGGTGAATCATCTTGAATATTTGTTGGAAGAAGCATTAGAGTGTCAGAACGAGGGGCTTACTGTAAGATTTTTTATAGCAGGGAAGGGAGGTCAGGAATTAGCACTGAAAGATCTGGCCTCAGAAAAAGGATTGCGAAACCTCGAGTTTGTTGGTCACCTTAACAAGTTTGAACTCCGCGAATTATTAAATGTGACGGACGCTGCCTACATCTCTTTTTTAAACTATAAGGTACTAGAAGCAAATAGCCCCAACAAATTTTTTGACGGCATTGCAGCGGGTAAGATAATTATTACTAATGTGAGAGGATGGATCAAAGAATTAGTGGATGACCATCAATGTGGGTTTTATGTAAATCCCGAAAAACCGGGAGACCTAACAGCTAAACTAAGGCCATATTTAGGTGATGCGGACCTAATTGAAACCCAGAAAATCAGGTCGAGAAAACTAGCCCAGGAACAATTTTCCAGAACCATGCTGGTGAAAGAAATAATCCGGGAAATCAAACCAATTGTAAGTTCCGAATCACGTCACTTAGGCCTGTAGTTGGACTCCATAAATATTTTTTTAGCGTCGGGATCTGCCATCAATTGCTGGAGTGTGACATCAGGGTGTTTTTCCATATATTTTGATACAATTCGATAGCCGACCCATCTCCCAATTCTTCCGGGGCAGTTTTGGCCGATTTCAAATACCTTTGGGCGTTCGCCCATAAACTTCTCCTTTATCATGTGGCTTGTTTCGTATAGAGCTTCATTTTCCAGCAGTCCTGCCCAAATTACATTTTCAAATTCATGGATGTTTTCTGTTTCTTCGGTGGTGTAACCTGTAATAAGTGTGTCACTAATTCCGGGGAGCATCTGCTCGGTAAAATAGTAAGCTTTTCCATAAAAAATCATGTCAGCGAGAGCCGTTTGGTCTTCGACATTATTTGCGTTGTAACTCGCGCTCATGAGCATCATGCATTGTGGCACCAGATATTCCTTTTGATAGCGCTTGACGATGTAGGAAGGAATGTCGGGTATGAAGGTGCCGTCATTTCCCAAATAGTAATCCAAACCAATGATGATTAAAGAATCCGACAGATAAAGATCGTTTAGAATTCCACTCACCACTGTCTGGATTTTTGGGGTCTTTGTGTCAGGGTAATAATATTTCAAATGTTTAAAAGCCTCTTCAAATTGCGACTCAATGGCTGACAGATCTGAATATACATCGTCTACTTCCATCCACAGTGAATCGATCCCGGGATCTTCCATCAAATCGTAGAATCTTTTTACGACCATTCGGCGATCCGGGTATTCCGAGGCACCAAGAAAAAACTCCGCAAACATCGGATTCTCAAAGAGAAAAGTATCCATCTTCTGGATTGATTTGATGCCTCTGATTTCTTCATCCAGGCGTACAATGGAAATATCAACAGAAATGTTTGAGACGTCAGGATATTCTCTTTGCTTTTTTGTTTCGCATGAAAATTGCAGAAGAGTACAAAGCAAAAATATGTAAATCAGGTTTTGCATAATAAATTTTCTGTTGAACAGTTTTTTTTCTTTAATGAAGGCTAATAAAAATAAATAGATATTGAACAGCAATCATTTCACATTAAAGAATTAAAACTTGTAGATTAACGGCAAATTTTTCACAAACATATAAAGCTGGCATCAATAATTGGTTTAAAAGAGTGTAAAAATGAGCCCAATTGTTGGATTAGTTTGAAGGGCTAAAATTAGTCACAACCAAAATGAAACCGACATGATTAAAATAATAATTAAGCACACAGTGTAATGATTATTTTTATCATCAAAGGTTCCATCTGACCATTGAAAACAGAAAAATAAACAGATGAAAAGATTTCTCATCATAATTCTGGTGCTTTGTTCCGTTGAAGCTTTTTCGCAGGTGAAGCTAGGTGTGAAGCTTTCCCCGTCATTTGTTGTTAACAGGATTAAATGTGATTCCGACACCTTAAATGTCACAAAGAACGGTACGGGCTTTAGGCCTTCCTTCGGTTTAATAGCCGAATTTCCCCTTGCTGCAACGTATACATTTGCCACCGGAGTAACCTATATGAGCAAAACGGTGAAAATAAAATTGGATGCTCTCAACGCGGCGCCGTTTTCCCAGGAATACATTGTTCAATTCATCCAGATACCCCTTACAGTTAAGCTTTATACCAATGAAATTAGTATCGACAAAAAACTATACTTTCAAACTGGCTTTAACGCAGAAATACAGGTGTATAACGAAAACAAAACCGGTGGCGAGGATGCTATTGAGAAATTTACCGTGTTTGATTTTCCCATCCTTTTTTCAGGAGGAATGGATATGAACCTTGGCACCAACACGATCTTGTTTTTTGGCGTCACCTATCAAAGAGGACTGATCAATATTTCAAATGAGGAAAATTTTGAAAGCAAAGCATTCTCAATAAAAAATGATATTCTGGGCTTTGATATAGGATTGAAGTTTTAGCATTTATCAATTTTTTACCCCACTTACATAATTTAAAACCATAAAAAGAAGACAATTATTATTTTTCAAATAAAAACCAACGACATGAAGAAAACTGTTTTGTTGACAATTTTTCTCCTCATAGGCTCCCTATATGCAAAAGCCCAGGACTATGAGACTTTATTTTCAAACCTTGAAAATGAAATTCCAATAGACCCCACAGTAAGAAAAGGTGTGTTGGATAATGGGATGACATACTATGTCAAAAAGAATTCTAAACCCGAAAACAGGCTCACCCTACGATTAGTGGTGAATGCCGGGTGGTTATTGGAAGCTGACGATCAGAACGGCCTGGCTCATTTTGTGGAGCACATGTGTTTCAATGGCACCAAAAACTTTGAAAAAAATGACATTGTCAAATACTTACAATCCATTGGCGTGAAGTTTGGTGCTGATCTGAATGCCTACACCAGCTTTGACGAAACCGTTTATTTTCTTCCCATTCCTACGGACAATGATACCATTGTCGAGAATGGCTTTCAAATCATGGAAGATTGGGCTCACAATGTCACCTTTGACAAAGAAGAAGTAGACAAAGAACGGGGTGTGATCGTAGAAGAGATGCGTTTGCGCAACAATGCGAATCTCAGGATGGCTAATGAATATATTCCGGTGTTATTGAACAATCCAGTCTACGAAGATATTTTAAACTCTGTTAAGGAAGCTGAAAGTATTAAGACCTTTCAATACGAATCGCTGACTAAGTACTATGAAGACTGGTACCGGCCTGAATTGATGGCAATCATTGCCGTTGGTGATTTGGATCCTGATCTGATAGAGAAAAAGATAAAAGAACATTTTAACAGGATACCAAAAAGTAAAAAAGGGCCCAAAAGGAAAATATTTGAAATTCCTGATCAGGAAGGAACAGCCGTGAAGGTGGTGTCAGACAAAGAAGCCACCAATACTTCCGTGCAAGTGTATTATAAGACAGATCCATTTAGGATCAAAACCTTGAATGACTACAAACTTTCTCTTATCCACAATTTATATTCCGGAATGTTAAATATAAGGCTGAGGGAGCTAACCCAGCAGCCCGATCCTCCCTTTATTTTTGCGGGCGGAGATTTTGGTGGCACGTATAACCGCAACAAAGACGCTTTCTCGGTTTACGCCGGTGTATCAGAAACAGGCATAGAGCGGGGACTGCATGCAGTCATGACAGAAAGTGAGCGGGTAAAACAACATGGTTTTACAGCGGGGGAACTTGTCCGCTACAAATTAGAACTATTGAAGGGATATGAGAAGGCATATAATGAAAGAGGAAAAACCGAATCAAAAAGCTATGTAGATGAATACCAGGGTAATTTCCTGGTACAAGAAGTAATTCCGGGAATCGAATTTGAATATGCTTTCGCAGCTCACATCATGGACCAGATTACTTTAGAAGATGTTAACGCGATGAGTTCGCAATTTATCTCTGAGGATAACCGGGTGATTATTGTCTCCGCTCCGGAAAGAGAGGGTCTCGCCCTACCGTCTGAAGCGCAATTGAAGGCCGTTGTTGATGAAGTGGGAACAGTGAAATTAGATCCTTATGTTGATAAAGTATCAGGTGCAGCTTTACTTGCTGCATTACCGAAGGCTGGAGCGATTGTCAAGGAAACAACTAATGAGACAACCGGTGTTACCTACCTTGAACTATCAAATGGAGTAAAAGTAGCATTAAAGCCTACTGACTTCAAGAATGACGAGATAATATTCACAGCCTACGCTGATGGTGGTACTTCTGCCTATCCCGATGACGTGGCCAAATCTGCCGAATTTTCAGATGCCATTGTTCAGGGGTGTGGATATGGGGGATATTCTCCCAGTGATTTACAAAAGATCCTTGCTGGTAAGGTGGCAAGTGTATCTCCCTTTGTTTCAGATCTACAGCAAGGTTTGAATGGTAGCTGTACCCCAAAAGATGCTGAAACGATGTTCCAGCTTATTCACCTGGCATTTACCGAGCCAAACCAAAATGAAGATCTCTACAACGCTTATTTAAGCAGACTGAAAGCATACTTTAAAAATGTCCTGGAGAACCCCATCAATTATTTCTATAACGAAAGGATAAAGTTTTTGACTCAGGACCATCCCCGCAGTGGAGGCTACCCTACGGAGGAGGACTTTGAGAAAGTGGAGTTTGAAAAAGCATTTTCGATTTATAAGGAGCTTTTTAGCAATGCAAGCCAATTCAATTTTGTTTTCGTTGGCAATTTTAAGGTGGAGGAATTTAAAAAATACTTGGAGCAGTATGTAGCGAGCTTGCCAACCAGTGATAAAAGCCTGGCATGGAAAGACCTGGGGATCAGGCCACCAAAAGGTGATGTCGCAAAGGATGTGTACAGAGGAAATGATCCAAAATCCATGGTATATATTTATTTTCACAATGATTTTGAGTTTGATCGTAAAACCAACTATCATTTGAATTCCCTTGCCGAAGCCCTGAATATCAAGCTGATTGAAATACTTCGGGAAGATCAAAGTGGCGTTTATTCTACCGGGGCATTTGCTCAAACCAGCAAGTTCCCCTATGAAAATTATAACCTCATCGTCTATTTTCCTTGTGCCCCTGAAAATGTCGAAAACCTAATTAATTCGGCTTATGGAGAGATCAATAAAATCAAAGAAAATGGCGTTTTAGAGGAAGATATGGTGAAGGTCAAAGAAACCCAACGACGGGAAATGGAGGTTAACCTGAAGGAGAATAGCTTCTGGAGGAGCATTATTAAAAATAGCCTGATGTACGATTGGGATTTGGAAGATATACTTGACTATGAAGCAAGGATAAAGGGATTAAATGCAAAAGAACTGCAAGAGGCAGCTAAGAAATATTTTGACTTTGGAAGTAAAGCAGAGGTAGTGCTTTACCCCGAGTCTGAGAAAAAGGAATAGGGTATTTTAAGAGGAGCCGCACAAGCGGCTCTTTTTTTTATAATTTTTTTGGGTATTCAAAAAACAACAGTTTTCCCTTGCCCTTGTCCACCTCGACCCAATGGTTGATATCAAATTCTATGGCTACTACACCACATGTGGGGACGTTATCGATATATGCATTTGAAAGATAGTTAGTGAGATCTGTCCATCCCGGATTATGCCCGAATATCATCAGCGAGTTAATGCTATCCTCTACCTGCCGAATTATTTTCAAGGTAGTTCCTATACTGGCCAGGTATAAGTCTCTGGTTTTCACGATTTCCTTTTGATCGTAGCGCAACTCTTTGACAATTTTTTTTGCAGTTGAAAAAGCTCTTTTCGCCGAGCTAGAGATTATTAGATCGGGCTGAACACCCGATTTTGCTAAATATTTCCCCATTTCCGGAGCATTTTGCTTCCCGCGGTTATTTAAGGGGCGATCATAGTCGTCCAGGTGAGGATCGTCCCAACTGGATTTTGCATGCCTGACGATGTAAAGAGTTTTCATATAATAGACACCGGTTTTCCGTTCGGGAATAAAATTATCAAAAAGATTAATAATTATTGAAACATGGGAATTGTATATTCGTATGAAAACTTGAACATATATAAATATAAGAGATGGCAACAATTCAATTGAACAAGGAATTATTTTTAAACGATATTTTCGACTACGAAAAAAGCAGAGATTGGAAATATAAAGACAGCCTTCCGGCAATTATTGATTTTTACGCAGATTGGTGCGGGCCTTGTAAGATGGTGGCGCCGGTACTCGAACAGATTTCAAATGAATACGGTGGAAAGGTGAAAGTTTACAAAATTGATACGGAAGCGGAGCAGGAGTTGGCTGCGGTTTTTGGCATACGAAGTATCCCGTCGCTGCTATTTATTCCTGTGGAAGGCCAACCTCAAATGTTAGCTGGAGCTTTGCCAAAAAATGCCATTGAAAAAATTATGGGCGATGTATTTTTTAATGAAGCGGAAACAACAAAAGAGGCATAATTAAGTTGTAGTATATATAAAAAAAATAGCCACAAAGTGAATGTTCCTCCAAGATTCAATCACTTTGTGACTCCCATCAGTTGAAAAAGTGAAATAAAATTAATGCAGCATTGTGTTTAAATTTATGATAAAAATCATAAACGAGAAAACAATTTAAGGATAAAAAAATGACCAGATTTTAAATTTACGTCGTCCAAATTAAATTTTTAACTCCAAAATGTGATGGTATAAAATTTCATAGAACTGTGAAAATGCGAAACAATATTTCAATCTTTTTGAAGAAACGTAATTTATCATACTACAGGCGCAATCTAATTCCCGGACCTATTACAAAAAACAGCCTTTCTTTATTTAAATAATAACCTCCACCAACATATAGCGGGAAGGTTAGTTTAACATCCTTGGTAGTTGGATAAAGGCTTCCTAAAATAACAACTCCCAGGTCTCTTTGAGATTCATTGGCATTGAAGTCAAAAGCATTTATGGCAAGAAATCCAATACCTACTTTGTAAGGCAGAAAACGAGCTATTTTTTCTTTATGATAAAAGCTGAACTGAGCTAAGGCGGCCATGCTTATCCCGGTAAGGTTTCCGACCTTATCTGATCCTTCGTCCGGCTTAGAAATTTCAATGAGTCCTGCCGGGAAGGACACCTCGATGTCAAATGCATAAAGCCGTTTGTTGTAAATCTCAATGGTCTTTTCAAATCCCTCACCTCCATACTTGGATTTCTGGTGCTTGAACTGCAACTCAATTTTAGACCATTCGGGAAGATCGTACGTTTTTTTCCTTAATACCTGGTTTAATAAAAACGGATTTTCTCGGCAGTCTGAGCTGCGGTAATAACTATATCGCGGCGATGTTTCACCCGGGCAGTAAGTCAGGCCCTCTATTTTCTGGATTTCCAGGAGTTCATTTTGCTTATTTGTGATCTTTATATCGACATCAATAATTTGTTTCCCATAAAGAGGCGTGCCATTTTGATCAATTAAATTGGCTATGTAGTCGATCACTACATCCTGGATGGTATTTTCATATAAAATGGGTTTATTGATCTCTGAAACCGCTACATCCCTTTCGCCAAAATTGACAGTCAGAAAGTCAAAAGTTCTTGGCCTTTGATATTCTTTTACATTCAATGAAAAGTCTGTAGGATCGATCCCATTCATGATATTGATTTTTCTTTCCAGAATGTTCAGTGGTATCCTAAGTGTAAAAACTGTTTGCTTTGGGTTATTATTTACGGTATCAGAAGCCAGGATTTCTGCCACGGGAAATTTGAAACTGGCTTTGTGCAGACTTTTCCCTTCAACCTTTACCTCTATGGTTTCACCCGGGAATACGGTCAGATTTGAATCCCAGTCCTTTCCTTCACGAAGTATTTGTATCTTTTCAATACTGGTTTGGGGAATGATGCTAAGGTTAGTAATAAATTCAGAGACATCGCCGTCTTTGATGTACAGATAGCCGTCTGATTGGTCGTGGTATTTATACGTACGAAGCCACGCTAGCATTTTATTATTCGTCAGGTATCTCCTTACAAATAATTCCCCAACCAACTCGCCGCCTGGTTCTTCCTGGTTTTCAATACGATAGGTTTTGTTAAGCTGTAGTCCGCTGTTGCTTTGTATTTGAACAGAAACCTGTTGCTTGTCCGGGGACGTTAGCTGGACCTCCTTTGCATCAATTTCCAAAAAACGAAGGCGACTGGGGCGGGCGACAAACGCCTGCTGTATAGGTGGTAGGTTGAAACTTATGACTTTATTCTCATTGATATATGGACTTTTTAATTCCAACGGGAGCTCTACGATGAAACCCCCTGTACGGTGTGGCAGGACGTGAAGAAGAAGCTTTCCGTTGTCATAGGTGGTTTTGTATTCAATGTTATCCCCCTTGATCCACTTATTGGTAGCTTTAATGTTTTGGAAGTTATTGGACGAGATTTCGAAGGTTCTTTCCTCACCTATGTATAGCTGATTGTCTTCTGTACGTAATTCGGCAAAAGTATTTGTATAAGGCAATAGGCTTAGTGGGATTACGACACTCTCCTCGTTTTCCAATACAACGTTAAGAAGCACTTTCAGAAATTTACTTTCGTTGAGGTCATTGAACTTTACCCTGGCCTGGAAGTACTTATTATCAATCAGGTAAACAGAATCCTGCAATTCATATTCGTCTGACGGAAGCAATGTAAGGGATTTTATCTGTTTGCCAGTTGGCTTAGGGTAAAGGTTAATCAATGCTATTGCATCATTGGTATGGTAAATAAAAGCCAGGTGCATCTCACCTTGAAATAAAATAGTATCTGTATTGTAGAAGTATCTATTATTTTCGATAGTCAAGGAAATGTTGCTGAAGTATTGGCTTTGGCTCCATACCCACTGATTGATAGATAAAAAAGCCAACACGACCAAAATGATAGATTTTCTCATACTGATTTTTCATTTTAAAATACATATCCAATGTTTAGACCAACCCTGGGTGTAAGGCTAAAACTCTGCTGGTTTACCTCATTGAAGATCTGCTCATAGGCCTGTGTAGCCGGATAGTTTTTCTTGAACGATCTGTATCCTATGCCCACACCGATATAGAAGTCGACCGTAATTCCACCTTTTTTACTGTCCTTGATATATTGCTCTCCATAGTATTTCATCCATCGGTTTCCAAACATAACTGCATACTCAAACCGGTTTTCATTGGCATCAATTTCAAGTTTCAGGTCTACATCGGGCGTCGTCAGGGAATCGATGATATTGCTTTTATGCGTGAGATTGGTAAATCGGATTTCGTGGGCAAAATAAAACATTCCCAGTTGTTTCTCATAGTTATAAAATTTTTGCCTGATGGAAGCATCGAACCCTCTGCTATAAAGTTCGTTCGAGGCTATCTTATTGTCCTTTTTGAAAAAAGGATCCCGCAAATACTGGATTTGCATTTCGTAGCCCAGCCTTTCGTGAAAATAGTATTCAAATGACAGCGGTATCTTTCCAACTAACATTCCGGCTGGATTAGTGGCTATTATTTTTGCTTGAAACTCATTGACTTGTGGCTCAAAATACCTGAAATTCCTCTTTTTATACTTGTAGTCAGGTTTCAAATAATCCCTGTTAAATCCTTCCCCCTGCTGATTTTGAGATTCCTCTACTAACCTGTATGTAGGCTGATCGCCTTCGTATATAGGTCGATAATATCCTGCTATTTCGCCATTTGGCTTGTAAAACTCCCATAGGCCGATGTTCCTACCATTTTTTATTTTGCCTTTCATGTAAATGTTTCCGTCTCTATAAAACCCAATATATTCACCCTCGCCATAATCAAAAAAACACTCGCCTTCCAGCCCCCCATCTTCGTAATAATAGTACCATTGCCCTACATTTTTTCCGTCTTTTACAAATCCGTCAATTTTTAACTGTCCACTTTCATAATATTCATGGTATTCACCTTCACCTTTAACAAAAACTCCGTCACCCATAAACTGGCCACTGTTGTTAAATATTTTCCAATAGCCCTCTTTTCTTCCCTTCTGCAGTGCACCTTCTGAGCTTAACTCTCCATTTTCATGGTAGTAAATCCATTTACCTTCTTTTTGTCCGTTGAGATAATCACCCTCGGAGGCTTTTTCACCATTTTCATGATAAAGGACCCATCTTCCGCTTTTTAGTCCATCCTTGTAATTTCCTTTCCCTTTAATCGTACCATCTTCATAGTAGTAGGTCCATGTACTATCACTTTTTCCAAAAGCATTTAGGCCTGATGCTTTTAATTTCCCATTGGCATAGTACTCTTTGTAAACTCCCTTGTCATTGGTGAAATTGGCCTTGGCCTTAGTCGTTCCGTCTTCATTATAGTAGATCCAGTTGCCTGATTTGAGATCATTTTTATAGGCACCCTCGGCTTTCAACTGCCGGTTTTCGTAGTAGTAGATCCAGTCGCCTTCTTTTCTGTTACCATAAATCTCCCCTTTCATGTTTAGCGAGCCATTTTCAAAAAAGAACTGCCACAGGCCAAAATTTTTGCCGTTTTTCAGGTTTCCACTCATTTTGATCCCTCCTTTTTCATAGAAATACATCCAAAGGCTATCCGGGACATTGTTCTTGTAATACCCTCGGGTCTGGATCGCACCATCAGAGAAGAAGGATTCGTACAAACCATGTATAACAGGGTCGTCGCCAGATTTTATAAAATACCTTTCTTTGAGCAGGGTTTTGTCAGCATCATAATATTTGCGTATCTCATTGGTTTGTGCGTTTGCTGGTATTGTTGTCACAAGGAAGAAGTCAAAAAATAAAAGGATTAACCCCGAATGTAGCCACGAAGCCACCTTAGATAACCAAAAGAAATTAATACCGATATGGTTGGTCTTCCCTTTCATTGGTAAAATTTACCGAAAAAATGCTCACATAAACACTCAATCATTTTCGAAATATATTACTGTTCTGTTTAAAAAGAAAACCGCCAGACGATCGGGTTAGATTTAATAAAAAATAAACGACACGTGGATTTTATTGACATTTAAAAATTATTTCCAGAGATATTTATTTAGTAAATTATTTTCAAATAGAACTTCAATAAAATGGGTGGAAATCCGGCAACCATTATTAAATCTTCTAAGAAGGATGAGTTTGAGTCTACAGACTTTTATGGGATTGATGATCTGATAACCGAAGAACATAAATTAATACGTTCGTCGATTCGTGATTTTGTTAAAAAGGAGATATCCCCCTATATAGAAAGCTGGTGCCAGGAGGCCTGTTTTCCTAAAGAGATTGTAAGGAAGTTTGGCGAGATGGGGATTTTTGGGCCGCAAATTCCGGAAAGATACGGTGGGGGAGGCATGGATTATATTTCCTATGGTTTGATCATGCAGGAAATAGAAAGGGGCGATTCAGGAATGCGATCCACCGCCTCGGTGCAGAGCTCCCTTGTAATGTATCCCATTTATAAGTTTGGCTCAGAGGAGCATAGGAATAAATACCTTCCCAAGCTGGCGACCGGCGAAATGCTCGGATGTTTTGGCTTGACCGAGCCGGATTTTGGGTCAAACCCTGCCGGGTTAAAAACCCGGTTTTCAGATGAAGGGGAATATTTTTTATTGAACGGAAGTAAAATGTGGATTTCCAATGCCCCGCATGCAGATATCGCCGTAGTGTGGGCCAAGGACGAAGGTGGTCGGATTCACGGTTTGATAGTGGAAAGGGGCATGGATGGTTTTTCGACCCCTGAAACAAAAAACAAGTGGTCATTGAGGGCGAGCAGCACGGGCGAATTGGTCTTTGACAATGTAAAAGTCCCTAAGGAAAATCTGCTGCCGAAAAAATCAGGGCTTGGCGCTCCCATGGCCTGCCTTGACTCCGCGCGGTATGGCATCGCCTGGGGAGCGACAGGGGCGGCGATGGACTGTTTTTACAATGCGAAAAAGTATGCCCTCGAAAGGATACAGTTTGACCGGCCGATCGCTTCATTTCAATTGATTCAGAAGAAGCTCGCCGAAATGCTTACCGAAATTACCAAGGCTCAATTGCTGAACTGGCGACTCGGCACACTGATGAATGAGGGCAAAGCGACGACCACGCAAATATCATTAGCCAAAAGGAACAATGTGGAAATGGCGTTAAAGATCGCCCGGGAAGCCCGGCAGATACATGGTGGAAATGGAATTTCCGGTGAATTCCCAATCATGCGGCACATGATGAACCTGGAATCCGTCATTACCTATGAAGGTACACACGACATTCATTTGCTAATTCTCGGCAAGGAGATCACCGGGATTCAGGCCTTTAAGTGATATGCTAAATATACCCTGAAATTTTATAGGCCATTAGGCCAACCCACTCTTTGAGGATAATTTCCCAGCCGGACATCGCTTCAGCCGAGGGAATGAAACCCTTAATGGCAAACCTGTCCTTTTCTTTCGATGAATTAAAATCACAGCTAAACGGCAAGGTGTCCAGACCGGCTTTTTTGAAGCATGCCTGGGCACGCCGCATATGGAAAGCGGAGGTGATGAGGATGTGCTTCTTATTTTTGTCGATTAAGCGGGCGGTGAACACAGCATTTTCATAGGTGTTTCTGGCGATATTTTCCATGATGATATCACTTTCCTTTACGCCGCAAAGAATATAAAAATCCCTGATCTGCTGGTTGTTCCTTTCCGGCTCTTCAAAAACCTCTCCTTTACCACCTGTGAAAATGATCTTTTTCACTTTCCCTGTTTTGTACAAATACAATGCATGAATTACCCTGTCTGCACCTTTGTGAAAATACAGCCGGTCCTGGGGCATCCTTTCCGGATCTGCGCCTCCACCTAGTACAATGGCGGCCTCAAAGGTCTCATTGGGAATGGCATCCATCGCGATCGGACCGATTTCCCAAGCCCGCATCACTTCGTCTATTAAAATTCCATTGGAGGTGATAATAAAACCAATAAATACAAAAATTCGAGCCCTTTTTGCCCAGGCTTTGTTTTTAATAAAATATGAAATGATGAGCAGGCCAGAGAGTACAAAAAATGGCTTGGTCAGGAAATTGAGTAGTTTGGACAGGACAAAAAACATGGCGAACTATTTTTTGGCTACCCCTTTGTATTCTTCCCGGTTCACTATTCTTCGAAGTAACTCAAGGTACAACGCAAGTATTAGCGCAGTTGTCATAATCCAGATGATGCCCAGGTTAAATAGCAATGTGTCAATGGAATAGCCAAGGAAATGTTTATTTGGCTGGTACATCTGCGAAGTAAAGTCAAAGGGGTGATGCGGATCCGGATCCATATAGATTGGATAGATTTTTTGAATGAGCTCGTTGTCCGCCTCAATGATTCGATGGGTCACTTTATTATTAAGTGCTATGGATTTAATCTGCTCGTTGGTGTAGTCTTTTTTTAGTTTTTCAAATTCTTCCCGCTTTTCGGGTGAGGAAGTGAGGTCATTTATAATTTGCTCTTTTTTGGCGGTTGCCTTTTTGTGCTGGTTTAGGTAAAGGTTTTTTAGTGTGTTTAAAAACATCTTTGCCTCATTGTAGACCAGGGAGTCAAATTCATTTCTATTTAGCTTGTCGAGATGAGAAAATTTATCTGCACCTACGTAGCTTAATTCTTCCAGAAACTCATGCCGTACAATGGCCAAATCCCGATCAATTTGCTCCGATGTTTCGGGCTGGTCGCTGTCCAAATTCACAAAGGCATAGTCAAGTTTCCCTAATAGTTTGGGAATGTAGTACACGTTCTTAAAATCTGCGTTTGCGATGAGCTTGTCCTCATCGTAAAACAATTGTTCAAATTCGTTGTCTTTAAATTGGGTAACGGTAAGTGCTTCGTATCCCCATTTGGCCGCCATCAATTCTCCGATCAACGGTACCCGTGTCTTCTTGGTAAAAGACGGATTTAATTCATCATATTTAACCATCACCCCACTAAGTAACATTTGTGGGATCAGGAGAATTGGGATAAGGATATATATGGTCACAACGGAATCAAAGGCGGAAGAAATATTAAGACCCAACGCATTGGCAAAGCAAGCGATGGAAAATACAACAGCCCAATAGGGCAGAAGCATTCCTTTTATTTCCATGACAAAATTTCCCACTAATACGAACAGCAATGACTGAATCGCCGAAAGGCCAAACAGAATGACGAGCTTGGAAATGATATAGCTTGATTTACTTAAATGGAGGAAATTTTCTCTTTTCTGGATTTTACGGTCGCGAATAATCTCCTCGGCGCTTACTGTCAACCCAATAAAAAGCCCGACAATGATGGCCATAAAAATGTATACAGGAATATTCACATTGTCAAAAAATGTGTATGCAGAAGGAGTAAAACCATCTCCCGGATAAAACCTGATAAACATTGCCAGGATAAAGGCTAAGAATGGCGCCTCCAGTAAATTGATGACCACGTACTGCCTGTTGCTGATCTTCGAAAGAAAGTCCCTCTCTACAAATATTTTTGCCTGTTTTAATTTTGATGGAATATCGAGGCGGGTTCTTGGCTTATTGCTTATTTTTTTTGGCTCGTCTACCTTGATGGTCTCCTGATAGACTTTATTCCAGTATTCAGGTGAATAGCGTCTTTTTTTGGTCGGGTATCCATGCTCGTCCACCACCTTCAGTTCGATAAGATTAAAGATCTGCTCGGTATTGACGTTTCCACAATCCAGACAGACAGCATTTGTCTTATCGATTATTTTTAAAGAATTTCTGAAGTGGTAGATGGCTTCGACAGGATTGCCGTAATAAATGGGATATCCGCCTACGTCCAGGATCAAAAGTTTGTCAAACAATTTAAATATTTCGCTGGATGGCTGATGGATTACCGTATAAATGAGCTTGCCCTCAAAGGTCAACTCTTTCAGCAAATCCATTATATTTTCCGAATCTCTGGATGAAAGCCCTGATGTTGGCTCATCCACAAACATGATCATAGGCTCCCGCAACAGCTCCAGGCCAATATTCAGTCTTTTTCTTTGTCCACCGCTTATGGTTTTATTGAGTACATTACCCACTTTCAGGTTTCTGGTCTCATAGATCCCGAGGTCGTAAAGGATTTTATTAACTATCTCCGTGATCTCCTCGTCATTTTTGTTTTTGAAACAGAGCTTGGCTGAGTAAAACAGGTTTTGAAATACGGTAAGATCTTCAATGAGCAGGTCGTCCTGGGGGACGTAACCCATGATGCCTTCAATCTGCTCAGGATTATCGTGAATATCGATGCCATTGATGGTGACAGACCCGCAGGTGGGCCGCTCATTTCCATTTAGCACATTGACCAGGGTTGATTTACCAGAGCCACTCGCCCCCATTATCCCAATTAGTTGGCCCTCCTTGTCGGCAATATCAACATTCCTTAAACCGAAATTCCCTGCCTTGAATTTTAAGGTTATGTCTTTCCCAACCAAGGAAAACATAAGATCGGGATCCACCGACTTAAAATGGCTGGTGATTTCAGAATAATAAATTGGGTCGAACGTATCGCTGCTAATATTACCGCCCGGGAAAAAGGCGTCTATTCTGTAATTAATGACAGGGGCTTTGTTCATCAGCAAATGCTGGTCTCCTAAATACCTAAAAAAGAAAATCTTAAGGTGTGGTAAGTGCAGAAAGGCCAGAAATCCGTTGAGGTTTTTTACTTTATAAAATCCAGTTTTATCCCCGAGACCCTCTTTATCAGATTTGACAACTAAAATTTCAGGGTCATCAAATTCTTTTAATTCCTTAGCCAGAACGAATTTTTCGAGCCGGGATACGGTTTCTTTTTCTATGTTTAGCTCTTCACCGATAAGTCGAATAGAATTTTGCTCGACTTCCGTGAGCTTTTCATCCACCACTATCAAATGTAGCAGCTCGGACAACAGCCTGATGCGCTGCTGACGGAAGGATTCTTTTTTAATTTGATGGCAGATGGCAGCAATTCTTTCAAAAATTTCCTCTTTACTTTGAAATTGATACTCTTCTTCGGAAGAAGGGATATGCCCGGAATAAAGATCAAAAATTTCGATGAGCCTGCGCTTCTCTTCATTTTCCCCTAATAACAAATCCAGTAGCTCAATGAGTTTGTCCCTTTCTGAAATGGAAAGGCCATCAATTCTTGCTACCAGCGCAAAAAGTTTTGTGATGGCGATTAGGATATTTTCACTCATAGTTATTAGGGTTGTTAATTAAAAGTGAAAAAAAAAAGTATTGAGGTGTTTCTCAATACTTTTTTATGGAATGTTTTTATAGCTTAATACACTACATTTTCCCTGATGGAGGCTACTTGTTTTGTCAGGTTGTGAAGCACCTGATCATTCAGCACCTCGTTTCCTTGACCGTTTGCGATTTTTTCTTCAGGGTTAAACGTTTCAAAATTTTCGTGCAATTCCTCCAGACTGTTAATTGTTGCTTCTATCCAATCGCCCTTATCATCCACGCTTTTCAATAGGGCAATCATGTGGCCCAATGGCTTTTTCTGGCTAGCGATTTGTCTGATCAATGGACTAAGAATGGTCATTCGCTGATCGTCAGCCAGGATGTCTTTTGGATATGTGTCCACTATTTGTGTGGCGATGTAGAGGCCTTCCACGAAGGTGCCACCGATGATCAATGCTGCTATATTACCTCTTTCGTTCTCCTGTAGGTATGAGTCGCTTTTCTCAATACTCTCATCAATGATACTTGCCAGTGAGTCGGTATTGCTTAAATTCTTCTCAAATCTGCTTAACACTTCCAGGTCAATCGCATCCTGAATTCCAATTGATTCACTAAGCTTCATGCAAACGTCCATGTAATTTAAGGCTTCCTGTGTATTGCTATAGCTGCTTAGGTATCCAATGTCTGTAGCGTATACACCTAAATTAAAGGCTGCCTTATGCTGCGAAATAGTGTAAGACTCATATTTGTCAATACTATTCGCAATATTTGGATTATAATCCGCACCAGTTGCCTGGATAATATATGGGATCTCCGAAGGGGAAGGGATTTCATATAAGACCTTTTCTACCTGCTCTTTAATGTTTTCAGAAGCAGCGTCGAATTCTGAAGATGCACTGCCTTCATTTTTTTTATCACTGGTACAGGCTGCAACAAATAAAAGGGAGAGAAATACGGCAATTGTCCCCTTTGAAAAGTTAACAATATGAGAAATCATAATCAGTAGTTTTTTCTTGGTTTTAAATTATTCTTTATAAAAAGAATTGCTAATATATCAAAGTTTATAGTTAATAGTGTTATTGTGTTTTAAAAATAGTCATAGTACGTATTTGTTTGTCATCAATGGAAACGCTTAGGCCTAATTCAGGGTAATAATGAAAGACAAAGTCTGACTGATGGGTTTCATGTTTCTTGCCATAAATCTTTTTCATCGCATGTTCGTCATCCCAAAAATTTAAGCCTTCCCTGGTTTTCACACCCAGGCAAAGTACTTCATTATACTCCGGGTAACTGCTCACCACAATCATCACAACTTTATCATTTTTAAAGTAAACAGTAGAAATCGGGACCGCCATGATGTGCTGATAGTTATATACATAATCAAAATCCATCGATAGCATTTCGGCCTGAATTTTTAGCACTTCCGGAACCCCGGCTTTCGTTAGCTTGATTCCTTTGAAAGCCAGCTCCCAAACTACCTCGTCGGGAGTACTTCCTATCTTCAAATTTTTAATTCCTTTACCGGGTTCGATGATGATTTGGGCATGTATAGAAGGAAGAAATAAGAGAGAAAAGAGCATAGCCGCGAGCAATTTTTTCATCATGGCATAATGGTTTAGTGTAGAATAAATATAATCTATTTTATTCCTAACAAGCAATTTTCCATTCATTTACTTATTTTAGTATGAAGGACAAAAACACTAAGTAAAGCATAGATGGTAGCCAGGGAGTTTTTAAAATTGAGTCTATTAGACAGGATAAATACTCTATATAAGGAAGGGAGTTTCATCTTTGCAATTCGGTATTATGGCTACAAGGTAAATCTTTACCTGATGAAAAATTACTACGTGGAGGTGTTTTACAATCATAAGGACGATCGTATTGAAAAAGTGGATTTACTGGATTATAATCATTCAAGAATAAAATTTTATACCGATCAGATAGTTCTGCCTGACGATGTTTCGCTATCGTAAGAGATACATTTTCCCCACCCCGTGTTTGAATGCGCGATCAGCCGAGGTGGCCCTTAATTTCATGGGCTGGCCGTTTTTGTAGATCTTCACCCGGTACAAATACACCCCGTTTGCCAATTGATCCCCGAATTCATCCTTCCCGTTCCAGGCATATTCGCTTAAGTTGTTTCCGATTTTAATCTGACCCAGCTCAGCCATGGTAATTTCCCGAACCACCGTTCCCGAAACAGTCATTATTTGGATGATGAGATCATCTGGCAGTTCATTTCCTGTGAGCGTGAAAACGAAACGGACGCTGGTGGAAAAAGGATTTGGGTATGGGAAGAAATTCGTAACGGTCGATTCGTTAATTACCTCAAAATTCACCCGGTAAGGCTCTGCACCCGCCTGGTTGCCCGATTCATCTGACGCCTGTACCGACAGCGTATAAATACCGTCTTCAAGGTTTTGCGGTTTAAATACCACCCTGAAATTTGAATTTTCAGTGGCTGCCTCCCAGCTGACATTAGGGTTTGAGAAATATATGCGCTCGAAATCACAGCCGTCGCAAGGCCTTTTTAGCTTTATTTCCATTCCCAATGTATCTTCTTTTAATAACACGGTATTTTCATCTTTCACCCTGATCAGTATTTCCGGGGAAGGAGAAACGATGTCTCCGTCAATAATAAATGAACCGTCAAATGTCACTTCCAAAATCGGATTGCTTTTGTCAGGGCTGACCACCGCATAGTTTTCAATGGAGATCAGGTTGTTGTTATAGGTCTTTTCAATCTGTTCGTATGGATTGGCAAATACTTTTAATGCGCCCTCACCGGCTTTACCTCTTGTATCAATATTGACATTAAAATTTGTCGAGGCCCATTTGTCAAGCCGGGCTATTTTAACTGTGTCATGAAAAACCTGATTCAGCGAAGTGTTTGCATATTCAATACTGACATTAATGGAATCCTGGTAATTTTTATTTGATATATTTTCAAATGCCCAGTTAGAAACGAGGCTTTCTCCTTCCTGCACCTTCAATTGATTTTCTGCGTCGTCATTGAATGTTAATATTCCTTCCGGTACACCCTCATAGGTCACCATCCAGTTTTGCAACTGCCCCGGTGTCAGATTGGTTTCGTCATTTGTATTCAGTCGGAGTTTTATCTTCGGATATTGCTGAGGATCTATTCCCGCCAAATCGAATGGGCTTGAAAGGATATATTGATACAGCACGGTTTCCTGGTTTGAATCATTAATTCCAATTATTTCGATTTCATTGACATCAGAATTCGGGTTGTCCAGACTGGTGATAGAAAAATATAGATGATCCCAGTTGACCGAAGGGCCAATCACAGGAGAGGTAATGGTTCCTTCCACAATGGTGCCGTTAATGATTTCTTCGGTTGAAATTTCCTGCTCATCAGTGGGAGTTGCACTTGCGGGATCTGAAGTGATAAATATCGCCTCCCCAGGATTCAAGCCTTTTTGGCCAATTATGATAACCGGTTCTCCCGGGTTTAATGCAGTAAATGCCGAAATATCTACTCCTATAGTTTCTAAGGCATTTAAGGTGGTGGCAGGGATGGTACCATATTCCACATTGCCAATGGAAAAAAGCACTACAAAGTCATTCTGCGCAGCGGCCTCTATGCAGGTTAATAAATATTCACGGGGAGGGATTAATTCATTGTTTAAGATATTGTTTATCACCTGAGGAACCCTGCCGCAATTTCTCCTGTCCAGAATGTCTGGCCCCGGAAAATCAAGTAATTTGTAGGGTGTCGTTGTTGAGCTTCTAAATCCTAATATGTTGAGCGAATTATTGGTACAAAGTTGGCCTGGGTAAATGTAGGCCGCTTCGTTAATGCTCACCTCCACATCATTAAAGTCAAATTCACCATTGTTCGCACCGAAAGTTCTGACGAACAAATTAGTTGCAAATTGCTCAAAATCCCATTTGCGTTGCCCGCTGTTATGTACAATAAATTGGTTGTCAGTAGCTTTAAATTCAGGAAAGTGGGACATATCCCATCCCTCATCACCGTTTTTTATAAATGTGAATGAAGTCTGGGACCATTCGTCCAATTCCCCCTCTCGCGGTTGCGCAAATTTGCTCCGCCAGTAAAAGACAGTGGAATCGTCGATCGAACTGACATCGATCGAGACCGGCCATTTATATATCACCTTACCATCGATGGTGGCAGTTGTAAACAGTGGGCTATTGAAATTATCTGTTGTGTCCAGTTCGATGACAACCTGCCTTTCGCCCATAAGCAGGTCAAGTGACTGGGCTATAAGTGAAAAATTTGTGGTATCAACCACTTGAAAATTATCGGGGTATCTGTTGATCATCCCACCTAACGGGAGGAAATATTCAAACACCGCAGTGTTGTTTGTTTCGCTTAACTCGCTGATTTTATTGGCTGGGTCAAGAGTGATGGTAAACCTGTTAATGCCATAGGATTCAATTCCTGCGGAAGTGATTTCGATGCTAAGCGTATCTTTATAAAAAGTGGCCTTGTAAGAAGTGGTATCGAGTTGGATACTATTTCCATTACTCAGTTGTCGTGTGACCAGGATGTCGAGGCCATCAATAATGGCCTTGCCAAAGTTTTTTACCCCTACAACGAGATTGAATTTTTCAGAAAAGGCATTTACAGGATTCCCGTCGATTGATTTGACACTGACATCGTTCGAACTAATGGAATAATCAGGAAGATGAGCGCCAAAAAGTTTAACAGCCGGGTCCCCTATCAGCGCCATTTGTTGTGCCTGTGCGACATTTATGGGGTCATTGATATACCTGTCCAAATACCTGCTTGATAGTTCTTTTTGAATTTCTCCAATTCCCTTTTCGATATATAAACTATCGCCGTAGCCTACTTCATAAAATAAACTAGTGTAGCGGCGCAGGGTGGAAGAATTTCCGGTACCGGTGTGAGCAATAAATGCGATGGTGCCTTTCTCCGGGGTGACAATCCAGTCAAGCCCAAAACCAATTCCGGGATAGTAGGTGTCACCCGCATTACAGCCATTAACGATGATGGCCGGATATTTTCCTTTGTTGTTATAACCAAGAGCATCGTTTGAGACGAACCCTATGTCTATGTCAGTGATGCTTGTGGAAGAATGCCCAAAAAATGTAATCAACGACTTCCCCTTATTTACTTCGTCGGAAATATTGATTAACTCAGTTTCGTTGTTTGTTTTTTTTGATTGTGTGACTACCCTTCCACCAAGAAATTCATTTTCTGCAATCCGCTCAAAGCTTTCCACATAAATTCTAAAGATTTGTTGCTCATTTGCGCTACCGCCCCCACTCAAGTGTATCAAATCCTTCCGCCAAAGCTCTTCATATCCCTGGCTTTCCATTTCTTTGACTTTCTCCAGATAGGAGGCCACATCTTCCGGCTTGGTTACTGCCAGTCGACCGACGGGCAATTTGTGTTTGTGCGTCGCTGATCTTGTGCCAGCGCTAAATATGCAGTCACTTCCGGGATATCCACCGGTAGGAACCAGGTCTGGATAGGTTTGCGATCCAAAATCCTGGCGATGAGAATTGTAATTAGGCGTAAGGCCTTTTCCAATGATAAAAACATGTTTCGTAGAAGTTTCATTGCTCAGGAAGTCGAGAAAGTGATAAAGCGCCAGGGAGCTCACTTCTCCATAATTAAATTGATCGTAAAGCCTTCCCACATCAAATGTAAGGGTATCATAGTTTCCCCCTTGGGCAGACGACCGGTAGCTGGCATATCCCTTAATGACATCCGGGTAATTACCGACGGACTGTCGCAGCGAAGGATGGGTGATGATGACGTAGTCACATTGGGCAGGATTTATGTTTGTAAATGCCACACTTTCAATTTTTGGAGAAATAAAATAGTCTGAGGTCGCCAAAATTTTTCTCGCACTATTTGTATTAGGCACAATGGCATTGATGTCTGTGCCTGTTCGGTTATATTCTATTTCTATAAGATTTGCCTCATTTGTCACATCAAACAAACGGGTATTCGTCGGCACATCAGAAATTTCCAGGTAGGATTTGTTATTGGCGTTTGCTGTTAGCAAATAATTTTTCCCCGTCAGGTCATTCTGGGCGAAGATCTCCGGATAAACCAGTTTAACCAGGGAAACCGATACAAAATCGGCAGCAGTGGATACACCTGTCACAACCATCCTGACTACCAGTTGAGACGAGCTGGCCAGGTCTGACCATAACAATTCCTCGTCCACTTTATGGGAATAATAGGAACTGAATTCTGCCGAGGTCAGCAGCCGCAGGCTTGAAGCATTTGGACCTACATAGATATCTGCCTTGTGCTGAAGGTTATTTGCCCCAATCAATACCATTTCAAGCCGTGGAGTTTCTGCGCTGAGGTTGTAAAAATTAGAAAGACCGGTAAATGTAAAATCTGTGCTTTGACCTTTACGGATAGCAGGGCCTGTCCATCCCTCTCCGTAGTCGAAAGGTGTTATATAATTTTCTGCACTTGGCTGTCCAATCGGATAATGCAAACCTACCGAATACCTGTTGGTTTGGAGGATTACCTTTTCGTCAAAATGAAAGGTCTCAGCAGGAAGATTGTCAATATTGTTTTCCTTGAATTTCTGTATTCTCTTTCCATTTGATCCATCCAGCGACCAGGTGAGAAAATAGGCGGTAGTATCTGAATAAATATTATAATAAGAATGTGGTTGTGCATCGTCAGAGATATATAATTCCCGATCCATCGCCCCGTCATTTTTCTTCCCATAGAATTCCAGATAATCTGAAGGGTCAAACCGGGCGTCTGACTGCCCTTGAAAATGGATGGCTAATTCCGTACCGCGATGAAAAAGTTTGAGCCTTCTGGGGTCAACGGTACTGACCGGAAAGCCCTTATTCTGCAAGTCGTCATAGGTGACCCTGTATATCCCATTTTGGCCAGTACTGATTTTGTAATACTGCTGGTTAAAGTTGATCCATTCGTTTCCATATTGGGCAAAGGCATTATTTCCTTTCAGGCAAAGGAAAAATAGAACGCCAGCCGCTATGTACTTATATTTAATCATTTTTTGGTGTCCAGCCATATTTTAAAGAAAACACATGTGAATATAACGCTTCAGCCTGATTGCCGATGTCGGTGAGCGCATAATCTATCTTTAACCCCTTGACGTTTATTCCGAGCCCGAAATTCGGTTGAAAGGTTGTGTTCATTTCATCGTCAAAATCCTTGACCTGCTGAATATCCCCCGCACCGAAGCGCATAAATATTTTGTCAATGTATCCAAACTCGATACCCGCACGCGGAGAGGCCGATGTGAAGTCAGACTTTGCCAGGGTGTTCCTTTTTCCATCGAATGTAAATTCCAGATTTATTTCGCCCAGGATGCTGAACCTTTCTTTGATCCTAAAATGCCTTGAAGCACCCATGATCAGCCGTGGAAGTGTAACCTCAATTCTGTTGGATGGTATTTCATTTCCCGTTTGAAGAAATATAGTTGCCAGTTCGCTCGAATTAAATGACCAGGCATTGAAAGTACCCGTGATGTCTCTGGCCATAAGGCCGAAGCGCCACTTTTGTACCTTGTAGATCGCACCAGCGTCCAGGCCAAAACCCCAGGCATTGGCGAAATTTCCCACGCTTCTATGGACGATTTTGAAATTAGCGCCAAGATTTAGATTGCTTAGTTTGGGTATTTTCCTGGCGTAGCTGATTAAAAAAGCATAATCAGCCGCCGAAAAAAACCGGACATTGTCATAGTTGATAGCTCCATTCGCATCATAGAGAAAGCGGGTGTCCGGAATATCGTCAATGGCAAACCTGATGAAGGAAACACCCAGGCTACTGGAGGAATCTACTTTCGCGGAAAAGCCCAGATAATCAAAATTGGCAATCCCGGCAAAATAAGAAGAGTGCATAAGCGAGCCTTCAAAATCCGTTTTTGCATCAAGCAAACCCGCAGGATTCCAATAACCGGCACTTACATCATCTACCGATGAGATGACAGACTTGGACAGTCCCATTGCGCGGGCATCTACACCAATTGACAGGAACTCATTACTGTACTTTGGCGCATCTGTCTGGCCGTAGGTAATGACCGAAATCAAAAAGGAAAAAATGATTAATACAGCTTTGACCAAATTCAATTGTTTTGACTTAAAGTAATTCTCACAAATATAAAAAAGTAACACGCACTGCAATTGATAAATGGTGATTTTGAAGTAACTGTGTGTCCGCTATTGAACAAGCTTTTTGGACTTTTGCCGGAAGGTGTAGGTTAAAAAAAAGAAATTTGCACTGCAAGCTAATATTTTTTAACTAGTACTTGGCTATACAAGGTAGGTTTGCGTAAACTTGATTGGAAAAGAAAATTTTTGGATATGAACGTAGAGAACACACAGGTACAAATGAGGAAAGGAATCCTGGAATTCTGCATTCTTCATATCATATCGCGGGGAGAGGTTTATGCGTCGGATATGCTGGAAGAACTAACGTCTGTGAAGATCATGGTGGTGGAAGGTACCTTATATCCACTTTTAACAAGATTGAGAAAGGCGGGTTTATTGGAATACAAGTGGGTGGAATCGAATTCCGGTCCTCCCCGAAAGTATTATACATTGACAGACGAGGGAAGGGATTTTCTAAGTAAATTGAATGCAACTTGGAAAGAACTTTTACAATCTACTAACCAGATAATCTCTAAGGGAGCATAATATTAACGCATCATGAAAAAGAATATTAGCATAAATATAAGTGGGATCATTTTTCATATTGAGGAGGATGGCTACGACGATCTGAGAAAGTATCTTGATTCCATCAATCGTTATTTTGGAACCTTTGACGACAGCCACGAGATCATTGCAGACATTGAGGGGAGGATTGCAGAAATCTTTTTGTCTAAGCTAAAAGATGGCAAACAAGTCATATCGAAAGATGACGTGGATGGGCTGATAGCGACCATGGGTAGTGTAAAGGATTTTCAAGCCCTGGAAGAGGAAACACTCTACATAGAGGAAGAAGTGAAAAAACCAGGCGAAAAAGCGAGGCCCAGGGCTGACAAGGAAGAGCATAAAAGCGAAAGCGAATCACAGCCCCGCAAACTTCACAGGGATGGGAAGAGAAAAATTCTTGGCGGCGTGCTGTCAGGGATAGCCCATTATTTTGCTGTCGATCCTTTGTGGATACGGCTGCTATACTTGTTACTCTTCTTTGGGATCAGGGCGCTTGAGGCACTTGGACCATTTTTGTTCCTGTTTTACATAGCCATGTGGATCATCATTCCCATCTCCTATGATTTAGAGGAAGAGGAGAAGTTAAAAAAGATGTTCCGTGATCCTGATAAAAAGGTATTGGGGGGTGTGTGTAGTGGGATAGCTGCCTACTTTGGTATCGATGTAGTGGTGGTAAGATTGTTGTTCTTCATATCCATCTTTTTTGTGGGAACGGGCGTCATCCTTTATATCATTTTGTGGATCATTCTTCCCGAGGCTGTGAGCATTACTGATAAAATGAAGATGAAGGGCCAGCCGGTAACCTTGAGCAATATTGAATCCAACATCAAAAAAAGCTTTAATGTACAGGAGGGAGAAGAAAATATATTCGTTAAAATCCTTCTATTTCCCTTCCGTCTGATCGCCCTATTATTCCAGTTTTTAAGCAAATCATTGGGGCCAATGCTTACCTTCCTTGTGGAAGCGGTACGGATCCTGGTTGGGGCAATCCTGGCCATAGCGGGGATCGCATTGGTAGTGGGCACGATCATTTTAATTGCAGTTTTGATTGGTCTTTACAATGCGCCTGATTATGTGAAAATTGATGACTGGCCTCTTCAAATCATTTCAAATGATGTTACCTGGTATTCGGCATCAGCCCTGTTCTTCGCGCTGGTAGTGCCATTTATCTTCCTATCCATTTTAGGTTTCATAACCATCACAAAAAAAGCATTGCTCAATGCCACCATCGGATGGTCATTACTTGGAATTTGGATTATCAGCATCGTGGTGCTGTCGTTTTCATTACCTTTAATTTTTTCTGATTTTTCAAGGAAGTCTTCATTTAAAACAGATGAAAGTTGGGATCTGGGTCAAAAAACGCTGGTATTAAAATATAACCCAGTCGATAGCGATTTCTACAATGGGGTTGATATGAACATCAGGATAAGTGAAGATTCATTGGTCAGGCTCGAAAGGGAATTTAGCGCCAGGGGCCGGAGTAAGCAATCTGCCCAGGACAATGCAGACATGATTGATTACCGCGTTCAAAGGATGGATAGTGTTTTCACCTTTGATTCCAACTTCACCTTTAAGGAAAATGCGAAATTCCGTGACCAGGAATTGGATTTGACATTATTTATTCCGGAAGGACAGCATTTCGTCATCGAGGCGGGAATGCTAAGTCTTTTGGACAATTATTTCAGGAGGAAAGGGTATAGTGACTACGAGGCAGGCGAAAAAACCTGGTATTTTGAAGAGGATGTCCTACGGTGTGTTGATTGTGAGAGGGAGTTTGAAGAAAAGCAAGAGAAGGAAAACATCGATGAGGAAGAAGATAGGCGCTCTTCGGATGTTAATGATCGTGAGTTCAAATTTAACGACTTTGAGGAGATAGAGATTCTGGGGGATTTGCAGGTGGATATTCAGAGGAGCCGGGAATACCTCGTAGTTCTAAATGGGAAGAAAGAGGATCTGGACAAAGTATCGGTCCAGCAGCGTGGCGATAAATTGATGGTTAGGCAGCAAGGGCCAGATTTTGTAGCTTCCGATAAAATCAGGGTGACCATCGAATTGCCGGAGATAACCCACCTGGATGGAGGTGGAGCTGTGAGGATACGCGTAAATGATTTTAATGTTAAAAATGTTAAAATAGTTGCAAGTGGGACGGCGAATATTGATTTTGACAGCAATGTCGACAACCTGGAAGTGACTACCGAGGAAAGTTCTGAAGTCAACTTATTTGGCAAAGGGGAGAGGCTGCGGCTTAGCTCCAGAAATGCCTCGAAGTTTAACGGACTCGATTACTATGTGGACAATGTAAATGTAGATTCACGGGGCGCCTCGGAAGTTAAAGTCTATGCGTCAAAAGAATTGAACATCTACGCGATAGATGGCAGCAGGATCGAGTATCGGGGTGGTGCAGATGTGGAGATAAACAAGCAGGACGATGCCACGGTAATTAGAAAATAACCACCGGTTATATATTTTGAAGGGGAAAACCCCGGGGCCTACGCTTCCGGGGTTTTTTTAGGTTTGGGGTTGTCAGGTAAGTCGATATAGGGTCTGGGGTATTCGTAAAAGGTTATAAATCAAAAATTGTAGCCCCTAGCGTCATTTCCCAATACTCTCCATAAAACTATTCGCCAGTTCCTTTTTCCGGTTTTTGAGGTCGAGGTCATCGAGGTTGAAACCGAATTTGATGTTCCAGGGAGACTTGTTGAAGCTTTTATCAGAGTGGAGGAAATCGTAGGTGAGGATGATAGTTCCTCTGAGCTTACCTTTTAGGGCTAACTCTTTACCCATACCTACAAGCATGCCGGGAACCCAATCCCGCTTAATGATGGTTTCAGTAGATAACTGCCCCTGGTAAGTAACCGGGGCGCTCCGGTATTCAAATTCCGAATAGGCAAAAAAGCCTTTGAATACTTTGTGACGGATCAACCCGCTTCCACCAAAAACATCTTCGGCATTGGTGGTTAGGGTTTGGTCGTTATATTTCAACGCGGCGCGATAAGAAGCGGACAGCCCTGCATAAAAGCTAAGGTTGATCTTGTACATGA
>JBNLGG010000033.1:0-45010 GCA_050305935.1 Cyclobacteriaceae bacterium
ATGGTTTGAAACAATATGGGAATGGACGTTTTTCCTATCGCAAAAAACTCCAGGTTTAGTCCGTCGGCCAAGCGGTTTAACAAGAGGTAAATGGTATTGGCGATCATAAACACCGCCAATGCCAGGGCAACTAAAAGTAGTGTTCTAAGTGGTTTTGACACCATCCATTTATTCGTATTCTTTTTCATCATATTTCATGTTCTTACAGGCAATGTGCTTTTGGTGCACATTAAAATTCGATAAATAAAAAGAAGAAAATCGCTTTTCAGTCAAAGTAAAAGAAAAGACCAGGTATCGGTTCCTGTGATACCAAAGGAGCTTATTAAGAAATGTGTTTGGGAGGAGGGGTACATACCCCGATAAAAACAGATGGGCAATTCAACGCTGAATAGTTAAAATTCAAATTCTTAGAAAGGCTTTCTTGCAGGGTTAAAAAGGAGAATTCCGGTAAAAGGTATTGGTAGTCTAATGTCCTCCACACGTTGGGTTGCTCGTTGGAATTTGGCGCCGGGGTGCCATCGTTTTGAGCAGCGCTTCGCCAATCATCAAACTGCTCCTTTACCTTTTTTGATGTCTCGTCGTCCAGGTAGACAATGTGAAGCATGTTGTTTTCGTAACGCTTTTTTACGATGTGGTAAAGCGTACCATTTAATTCCATGGTTTCATTCACTTCCTTGAATTCCTTCTCATCATGCTGGTAAGGAAAAGAAATGGGTATCGCTGCTGTTTTTAATTGCCTGGCATCGAAATCCTTCTGTGAGACCTTTGCCGAAAATTCGCTTCGGTGTGCCTTCCGGATGGAATGTAGCACGAGGAAAAACCCTAAATTGTGTATGAGAAAAAGCAGGAAAAGCGATACTGCAATACCTCTTTTAAACTGTACAATAGTCCCAACTAATTTTCCTCGATGCACGCAGGTTTTCACTTTTACCAGGTAAACAATCCTACCAAAATACAAAAGAATTCAAATAATTACAGAAAGTTGAATCGATTATTTAGTCAATTTCCTAAAACAGGGTGTACCTGACGCCGAAAAATCCCCGAATCCCCTGGTTTGGCGCATAGACATACGATGGGTCAAAGGTAAGCGCATGGGGATTGTCTGGTGTCGGAGTCACATTCCCCTCAGAATCAAAATCCACCCCTTCGTCAAAAGGATCAAACGCCCTGGCTATACTATTCGCCGCGGGAGTGAAATTAAGCAGGTTTTTCACGCCTCCGTAAACCTCCCATCCACGGGGAAGTTTCTTGGTCAACTGAATATTCTGAATGCTGTACCACGGGCTGTATTCCGGTCGGTCATCCAGATCGCCCAACAATGGCAATCTCATCGGGCTAAAGACATTTCCCGTGTAATCGATGGTCAGGCCTGTCTTCGCAAACTCATAACCAATGCTCCACACGCCTGAAAAGCGCTCGGTAAGCAATTGACGATACGATTCATCATTTTCATTGACAGTGACATCCATCAAGGTCGCTCCGGCGATTACCTTAAACCCACTGGCCCAGGACATGTCCAGGTTGAGCGAAGCTCCCCTGGAAATCGAGCTGCCATTCAAATTACTGTAAATGATTTTATTCGGGTCAGTCTCGTAGTCGGGGATGATCTTATTAGTAAAATAGGTATACCAGGCGCTGGCGTCCACATTGATCAGGATATTTTCTGATGAGGTAATCCGGTATACATAATTAATGTTCCCATTCCAGGAAGTCTCCGGCTCCAACTCTTCTTCAAACACCACATCCCTCGCACCCGTCAAGGCAGCATGGTCCTCGGTAAATACATTGGCTACCCGGTAGCCATTCCCAAAACTTAGTCGGATCACGTGATCCTTATTAATCGTGTTCCATTTATAATTTACCCGTGGTGTAAAAATATTGCCATGAATGCTGTTGTAATCGTATCGCAGTCCTAACAGCAATTTATTCACTGGGTTAATCTCTATTTCGTCCTGAATAAACAATCCGGGTAGATGGGTTATGGATGGCTGATTCGTCAAATTATCACCGTCCGCCGTTGCGGTGGTATTATCATCATAGTAGGTGTACCGATAGGCCGCACCCATTAACAGATCATGCGCCAAACCGAGTTGCTTGTTCCAGGTAAACTGCCCAAAGCCGATGTACTGATCGGCCAGGTAGAGTGTGCTTCCATATACCGAATTTTGATTGTGCCCGTTGGCGCTGAACTGAAAATTAATCAGTTCGTTAGTAGGCATTTGATACAGTCCAAACATTTCCCACCGACTGGTAAAAATACTTTCCCCGTATACCTCATCGCCGCCCCGGTATTCCCGGTTCCATTGCATTTCACCGCCCCACCGGTCTTCATACACATACCGGCCTGCAAAAGAAAATGCCTTGTCGTCCTTTCTTCTAATATCCCATTTATTGAAAACAGAGATCCTGTTTTGAAGCGTGACATCGGTAAAGTTGTCGCCGTTGTTGTCAATCGGGTGCTGGTAGTTAAAATAATTCACACCCAGGATGGACTGGGCCTTGTTCCCCATATTGAATTTCACACCGATATCCGTATTTACTTCCTGCCAGGTGGTGGCAAATACGTCAACCATCACCTGGGGCGCGTTGGAAGGCTTTTTAGTAATCAGGTTAATGATGCCACCGACGGCCTCAGACCCGTACAAGGTGGATCCCGGTCCTTTCACTATCTCAACGCGATCGATCAAGCTTTGCGGAATGCCTGTCAGTCCGTAGACCGTCGACAAGCCGCTTACAATGGGCATCCCATCAATCATCACCATCGTGTAAGGGCCTTCCAGGCCATTTATATGGATATCGCCTGTATTACAGACATTACAATTGATTTGCGGCCTCACTCCGTTGACATTTTGCAGCGATTCAAATACGGAAGGGGTAGGATTTGCCCTGAAAAATGCGGGGGAATAAACCTCTACCGGTACGGGGCTTTCCAGTTTGCTCACCTCCTTCATCGTGCCGGTAACTACGACACCCTCCAGAAAAGAAGGCTTCTCAACCAAGATAATTGATTCGTCTAACCGAACTTTTTCCCGATCTATCACGACCGGTAACGTAATTGATTCAAACCCTACCATGGAAACAAGTAATGTATGATTGCCATAGGGGACATTTGAGATTTCAAAAAAACCATTTTCATCAGTCACAGCACCTTTTGGAAAATCCTTGAAACCCACATTAACAAATAGAAGTGGATCCTCTCCATTTTTCACATATCCGGAGACAGCACCATTTTGTGCTAACAAGGTGTAACTGAAACTTTGAACCAATAAATAAATAACACAAGCCAGCCTCATATGATTAGTTTTATCGCAATTAATTTTTAGATATGCAAATCTAATTTTTTAGATTAAACTAAAAAATAAATTAGGCAAATAATATTTTCCATCTTTACCAGAGTGAAAACCGGCATCAGGGTAAATTTGCCGGAAAACCCGATCAGAATTTAGAACAGAAATACCGATTGAAGTTTTAGGGGTATTGGCGGTGTTGATCGAAAAAACAATCGGCCCTACTTGTCATATGACATTTACGCCCCGGTTCTGTGTCCTCACTAACCGGTTAAACCAAACGGAAAGACTTGTGAAGCACCTGCCTATCGAGCGAGGATTACCCTGGCAGTGTGTATTAAGTATAACAAAGTTTTGGGCTAGTCGATCACTTCGATATCGTAAGCATAATATTTAGTATCCCCCCGCCAGAAAAAACGAATGTATTTTTCATGGTAAAATACTTTGACTCTTTTTCCATGATCAATGGCATCGTTCATTTTTACGATGACACTGTCATTGGCTTTTGGAATGGAGAAATCCCACACAGTCGGGATGGCACCTTCGGGTGTATTGGTCATGCCCCCCACATTTAATTGCCCCTCGTAGGTTTTAAACAAAACACCTCTCTTGCTCAATTTCATCGGAACACCGGCGCGGGTGCCCTCACTAAAGTCGGCGAAGTACAATAGCACCAAGGTAATAATTCCGAGCACAAAAACAATTGCAAGAAGTTTCTTCAAAAAGGACTTAATCTTTTCCATGGGGTTTAGTTGGTAGTGTTACCCAATATTAGGAAAATAAAGGCTTTTTCTAAAAAGGGAATAAGAATTATTCCATCACAAAATTTACACACGCTTCTTTTTAAACAATCTATTATCAATTGTTCAATTTATTTGCTCATTCAGATTTTCCCAATAATTTTGACCCCCAAAACGATCTAACCCATGCCCATCTTTAGTCTCGAAAAAAAACATGCAATTATTACCGGCGGAGGTAGCGGAATTGGAGAAGCCATTGCACTGCTTTTTGCTGAGCAGGGAGCATCCGTCTCGATACTGGACTACAATGTTGAAAATGGACAGCGGGTTGCTGAAAGCATTATCGCAAAGGGGCAAAAAGCCCGATCTTACAAATGTGACGTCAGCAGCCAACAGGAAATCTTTGACATAGTCCGGGAAATTAACAAGGAAAATTCCATTGACATACTGGTCAATAACGCAGGAATCTCGCACATCGGAAAATTAGATACCACTTCGGAATCGGATTTTGACAGGGTGTTTAATGTCAATGTGAAGGGTTTTTACAATGCCATGTATGCCTGCATTCCGGCCATGAAAAAGCAAAACAGAGGCGTGATTTTAAATATGGCGTCCGTCGTATCCGAGGTGGGTATCCCCGACCGATTTGCTTATTCCATGAGCAAAGGCGCCGTGCAATCGATGACCATGTCAGTAGCAGCCGACTACCTGGCTGAGAACATCCGGTGCAACTGCATCATGCCGGCCAGGGTGCATACACCTTTTGTTGATGATTTTTTAACCAAAAATTATCCTGGAAAAGAGAAAGAAATATTTGATAAATTATCCAAAACCCAACCGATAGGCCGCATGGGGAAACCGGAGGAGATCGCCTACATGGCGCTGTACCTTTGCTCAGATGAGGCTTCCTTTATCACAGGGAGCAGCTATGCCATTGACGGCGGGTTTATAAAACTTGTTCCATAAAAAATGAAATTAATACGATACGGAATTGCCGGAAGCGAAGAGCCCGGCATCATTGATGAAAAAGGCCAATGGAGGTCAACCGCCGCCTTTGGCGAAGATTACAACGAACACTTCTTTGCCACCGATGGAATCGACCGGCTAAAAACATGGCTGGATAAAAACCTTGAAAGTTGCCCGGTGATTGAGAAATCTACTCGGCTTGGCCCTTCGATAGCACGTCCTTCAAAAATTGTTTGCATTGGTTTAAACTATGCCAAACACGCCGCAGAAAGCGGTATGGATGTACCAAAAGAACCAGTGATTTTCTTCAAAGCAACATCTGCCATTTGTGGTCCCTATGATGATGTGGTCATTCCAAAAAACAGCAAGAAAACCGACTGGGAAGTAGAGCTGGCTGTGGTGATTGGAAAGAAGGCCAGCTATGTTTCTAAGGAAGACGCCATGAACTATGTGGCGGGATACGTGCTTCACAATGATTACAGCGAGCGCGAATTTCAGATAGAAAGGGGTGGTCAGTGGGTAAAAGGCAAATCCTGCGACACCTTCGCCCCCATCGGTCCATATATGGCCACACAAGACGAAATCGCCGACCCCAATAATTTAAACCTTTGGTTGAAATTGAATGGCGAAATGCTGCAAAATAGCTCTACCTCTGATTTCATTTTTGACATCCAAACTGTGATCTCCTACCTAAGCCAATTCATGTCCTTGCTTCCGGGAGATATCATTTCCACAGGAACGCCTGCCGGAGTAGGACTGGGCTTCAAGCCTCCGCGATACCTGCAGCCGGGTGATGAAGTGGAGCTTGGTATAGAAGGCCTGGGAATTTCAAAGCAAAAAGCAGTTGCCTATAAGGGATAGCCAAATGGACCTCGGATTAGCAGGTAAAAAAATAATCGTCACCGGTGGCGCCAAGGGAATAGGCGGCGCCATCAGTGATTCCCTTTTTGCAGAGGGTGCCCTGCCAATTATTATTGACCGGGATAAGGACGCCTCCCTTCAAAAAATCGGTAAGTTTTCCCTTGCCCCTGATACTCACTTTTTTTATGCCGACCTGTCCAATCCAGCCAATTGCAAAAAGGTGGTGGATGAAATCATGGACAAACATCCATCCATCGAGGGTCTGATCAACAACGCCGGTGTAAATGACAGCGTTGGACTGGAAAATGGAAATCCGGGTGCATTTATTGAATCCCTTCAAAAAAACCTGATCCAGGTATATTCGCTTACACATTACTTATTGCCAAGGCTTAAAGCAACTTCTGCCCCCATTGTGAACATCGGATCAAAAACTGCTGTAACCGGCAAGGGGGGAACAAGTGGCTATGTCGCTGCAAAAGGGGGTATTTTGGGACTGACCAGAGAGTGGGCAGTAGAGTTGTTGCCATACAACATTCGTGTCAATACCGTCGTACCGGCCGAAGTATTTACCCCCCTTTACGAGCATTACCTGAACACTTTTCCTGATCCGTCCGAAGCCAGGAGGAAAATTGAAAACGACATCCCCCTTGAAAAAAGAATGACTACCACCAGGGAAATCGCCGATGCTGTAGTTTTTCTCCTTTCTGAGAGATCGTCACATACCACTGGGCAGCTCTTTTTTGTCGATGGTGGTTATACACATTTGGATCGGGCGATCACCTGATTTTCAAACCTAAAAAGGGCAAAGCAATTAAGGTTTTTCTCAGCGGTTTACCCCGGTGGGGAATCCATCCAGGCTGACCGTATTTTTTTCTGTACGATAGTTGACCAGCCGTTCTTCACCTTGTTTCTGCGCCCAGCTCTCCAATTCCCTGCGGTCGTCTTTGTAGTCAAAGAAGGGAACCGCCATTCCGCAGAAAGTCTGCACCATTTCAACGGTCATTTCAAAGATCTGACGGGTGCCGGTGATTTCAGGAAAATGACGCTTCAGGTCATCCCATTCTTTATCGTAGTTGTGGTAAATCTTTGCTTTTCCGTACAATCGCAAAATCAAGGGCTTTCCCTCGAAAGCGCAAAACATGATGGTCATCCGGTTTTTTTGCTGGATGTGAGCGGCGGTTTCATTTCCACTCCCGGTAAGGTTCAGCCAAAGGACTTTGTTTTGATCAATGACACGAAAGGTGTCCATACCCTTTGGTGATACATTCACCTTCCCTTCGCTGGCGGCGGTTCCTACAAAAAAGATTTTTTGTTGACGAATGAAGTCGATTAATTCATCATTCAGGCTATCGAGTTGCTTACCCATATCTATTTGGTGATTTGGTGATTTGGTGATTTAGTGATGAGCTATTGAAAACGAAACATTCTCTTCCGGGGTTTTATTTGAATTGGAATTTGAGGTAATTGATGTTAAAACCTTCCTTGAGGAATTTTCGCTCGTAGTTCGTTTGGATCCCGTAATGTTCTGAGAGCAACTCGGATGTGTACAGGTCCTTGGTCCAGACAAGATTTGTCACATCTTTCCTTTGGTTTAACACTTCCAACGTGTATTCAAACAAGCCAATATCATCAGTCTTAAGGCGAATCCATGCCCCGGAAGCAAGGAAATTTTTGTATCGATCTAAGAAGCTATTATTTGTTAAACGCCTTTTTTCATCGCTGTCCCTCGGCTGCGGATCGGGATGTATGATCCAGATATCATTCACTTCACCCTTCTCAAAAAACTTCTCAATGTGATCAATCTGCGTCCGCAGAAATGCGGCATTGTTCAGTTTTTCCTCATTCGCAATACTACTTCCCTTCCAGATTCGAGCGCCTTTGATATCAACTCCAATAAAATTCCTATCCTGAAATTCCCTTGCCAAGCCCACTGTATACTCCCCCCGCCCGCAGGCTAACTCCAGTGAAATAGGGTGATCATTGCCAAAAAACGCATGCCACTTGCCCTTAATGTTTTCAAAGATTTCTTTTCCTGGTTCAATGACATTCCTGCTCTCCGCATTGTCCTGAAAACGTTTTTGTTTTTTTCTCAAAAGTTATAACTCATTTATTTCTGCTACGACAAAATTACTCCCGCCCACGAATATCAAATCATTTGTTGAAGCTTCGCCTTTAGCTTTCGCAATCGCCTCATTGACATTTAAAATAGCTTCCCCATGGATACCAAATGCATGTGCTTCTGACAAAAGCTGTTCCGCCGGTTTCTTCCTGGGAATATTGGGCTCACAAAAATAATACTTTGCCGATTTTGGCAATAGCGGAAATAATTTATTGGTGTCTTTATCCTTCACCGTTCCCAGGATGATGTGCAGGTTTTCATGCGGAATACTGCCAAGTCCTTTCACTACTTCCCTGATGCCTTCCGAATTGTGGGCTGTATCGCAAATGATCAAGGGGTTTTCACCGATCACCTGCCACCTGCCTTTCAAGCCGGTATTTGTTTTAACATGGGCAATCCCTTTTCGTAGCTCGGATTCAGAAACCACAAACTTTTCTTCGGGCAGTAGTTCAATTGTTTTGATAACTCCGGGAATATTTTTCAATTGGTAGATCCCAGGAATGTCTGTGATCAGGTTTTCATAAGCCAATTGACCGTTTCTAAAAACATCCATCGAAAGAAAAAAGGGCTTTTCTTCCCTTTTGGTGCAGGAATATTCATTGGAAGCAAAAAACAGGGGAGCGTTTTCCTTCCGGCTTTTTTCGATAAAAACCTGTTCTATTTCCTCCTGCAATTCACTAACAACAACAGGAGTGTTTTTCTTGATGATGCCGGCTTTCTCGGCTGCGATCAGGGGCAAGGTATTTCCCAACATGTCCATGTGGTCCATACCAATGTTTGTAATGAGTGATACGAGCGGCGAGATGACGTTCGTAGAATCCAGCCTGCCACCCAGCCCAACCTCGATGATGGCAATATCTACCTTGTTTAGGGCAAAATATTGAAATGCCATGGCGACCGTCAATTCAAAAAATGAAGGCTGGATCTTTTCTATAATGGCTTTATTCTGCTGTACAAACTCCACCACAAATTCTTCTGACACTTCGACGCCGTCAATCCTGATCCTCTCGGTGAAGCTTTTTAAGTGAGGGGAAGTATAAAGGCCCGTGTGATAGCCCGCTTCCTGCAGTATGGAGGCCAGCATGTGGGAGGAGCTGCCCTTCCCATTGGTTCCGGCCACGTGTATCAACTCAAACTGTAAATGTGGATTCCCCAGGTGCTCGCAAAGGGCAATGGTATTATCGAGGTTTTTTTTAAAGGCAACGTTTCCCACCCTCTGGTACATAGGCAGCAGACCGTAGAGATATTCGACGACCTCTTTAAATGTACTACTCATTAATTTTGACGAATGAAAAGGGTAATGGTACCTGATGATTGAGGTGGGGGCGATCCTGACGCAACACTATAACTAAAAGTGAACTTTTCAACCTGATTTTTATAATACTGAACAACTCCCGGACTGACGGTGGTTTCGATTACATTAACTCCGATAATATATCCGCTGTCATCCACATTTATCCGAAATACAATTTTCCCGCTTTCGTTGGAAGCATCTTTTACAATGCTCACTTTGTCCCATTTCCAGTTGGCAATGTTAAAAAGTGGCCCATTGTCTCCGCCACCTTGTGTGCCATGTAAAGCCCTGGCATCGACTGAACCGTCATTGGCACCCTGGTCGCTCGTGTTTTTACGATCTCCCTGACTGGTGCTGGTATTGGGATTACTATTTGACTTTGAGCCCATCACTGCATTTTCATTGACAGTTGGCTTCGGTTTGGCTTCTTCTTTTTTCTCTTCCTTGACGGGCTGTTTTTCTACTTTTGGTTTTGGCTCAGGCTCCTGTGGTATCACGTCCGGGCTTTCGTCTTGAAGGAGCGGAGTTTCCACCACTTCCTCGACAATTTCTTGAGGCTCTACTTCCTCGACCTCCTCTTCCAGTACCTCTTCGACTGGTTCTTCTACCGTTTCCCCAATTTCCTGACGCTGTGGCTGCACATCCCCCGCCCCGTCATCTGTCAGTCCGAAATTCAATTCAATTCCGTATTCCGGCAAAGGGGGATCAGGGGCTTTCCAGGCATTGATGATCAGAAACAACAAGATCAACACTGCATGTATCGATGTCGATACTGCTATGCCAACTCTTCTATTTTTCCTTTCATCGGGAGTCATCATTCCGCTTTATTTATTGGGCTGCGTCGCAATGGAAACCTTCGCCTCCAGGCTGGTCGCTATACCGGCCACCTCCACCAGGTACTCGGTGGGCACAGACTTGTCGATGTGCAACACCACCACGCCTTCCTTACCTTCCAGTTCCTTCCGCAATTCGTGTTCCAATCTGCTCTTCGTAATCCTACGGTCATTTACATAGTAACGTAAATCATCTGTGATCGTCACACTCACCTTCTGCATGACAATAGTGCTTGTCTTGCTGGCAGGCAAATTCACTTTCAATCCGGATGGGGTTATAAACGAAGACGTAAGCATAAAAAACACCAACAGCAAAAAGATCACGTCAGTCATGGACGACATGCTGAAACTGGCATCGACTTTATGTTTGGACTTTAAATTCATTACTGTGGTTCTTGAAGCAGGTCGACAAATTCAATGGAGGTGTATTCCATCATATGCACTACTTTTTGTAAGCGGGTCACGAGGTAATTATAGCCCAGGTAGGCAATGATACCAACGACCAAGCCGGCGGCGGTGGTGATCATCGCTTCATAAATACCTCCCGACAAAAGCTTCGGGCTAACCGACCCCTCCTCCTGCGCAATGGCCATAAAGGCCTGGATCATCCCGGTAACCGTACCTAAAAACCCGATCATGGGGGCGGCACCGGCGATGGTTGCTAAAATAGAAAGGTTTTTCTCCAGCTTATAGACCTCAATCTTACCCACGTTTTCTATGGATACTTCGATATTCTTAAGCGGGCTACCCAGCCGGGCCACACCTTTTTCAATCATCCGGGCAATAGGAGTTTTATTTTGGGCACAAATAACTTTGGCTCCATTGACATCCCCTTTAGCAACCGCCTTCTTCACCTGGTCCATAAAGCCTAGAGGGATCTTTGCGGCTTGCGCTATCGTGCGATAGCGCTCCACAAAAATAATGATTGCAGCAACAGACAAAATAAAAATGGGGATCATCATGTAACCCCCTTTAAATAATAAGTCTATCAGTTGCAAGGACTCAGTACCTTCTCCTACTGCCACTGTATCGATGGCAGTAGGTGTACTAATCTGTGCTAATATGTTCATATTTAATATCTAATTACCCAAACGTCAGATCCGTAAGTTGATTTTAATCTTTCTGCTTCCAGGGTGGCGTCATTGAGACTTTCAAAATCAGCTAATGCCAGCCGGTAAAATCCCTTTTCGGTTTTTGGTGATAAGATGGTGGAACCAACACCGGTCGTCGCCAGCTTATTCCCGTAATCCAAGGCAAGGTCATCATCTACAAAACTTGCCACAATGACATAGTAACGTCCTGTCGGCGATGATAATTGTATTACTTGTCCGGGGATAGTGTTGGAAACCGGTTCATCTTTGATGATGGGTTCTTCTACTTTAGGGATGGTATCCACTACCTCGACCTTTGGTTTTGGTTTTGGCTTCGGTTTTGGCGGCTCCGGCGTTTCCCTCATGAAAAACCACCAGTAACCCACAGCCAGCAGTATGATAAAGATGATAATACCAATTATCCAGCCAGCACTGCCGCCTCCTTTGTCCTCATCATCCAGACCATGGATGTAATAATCTTTTTGATCATTGGTCGCCTCTGCTGGTTCATCCTGGTTATATTCGTCATAATCCTGGTCCTGGTCAGACGCGTAATAATCAGGCTGATCTTCTCCGGAATTGTAATCTGAATCAGAAGAATATGAGTAGTCATCGCTACCTGATTCATAAGAATCTTCAAAAGTATCTTCTGTAGTATCACCAGAAAAGCTTGAATCAGCATCTTCTACCTCGGGTAAACCAAAGTCATCAGAAGCTCCCTGATCATCTAATGAATCATTATTATCGGAAGAATCAGAGTATTTATTTTCCTCTTCTTCGTCTCTATATTCTTTTCCTTCCATGTGTGAATAAAAGTTGGTAATAGGTTTAATCTGTTTGTGCTAATCTAAAATAAAAATATGGCTGGCACAATTCTTCCTACAATTTGTTTAACACTCCAAATCATACCGCCAGGAACATATAGATTGCAACGCGGCAATATTAGCAAATTATTGCGCCATTCATCGATAAATTAAGAAATAATGTATAATAACTCAAATCAGGCTGCGCTATTGACGTATTTCATGAGCATCCTTTTGGCAATGGGCAAATAAGATTCCTCAAAGGGTATTTCCACCGTTGACTGTATCAGGTACGTAGCCGGATTCGGCAATTCCCTATACTCCCTGATCAGGTTTCTTTTTACCGATTCATAGGTTTCTGATATCAATTTTTTAAACGTACCAATGTGCTGGAGATTAATCGCCCTGTATTTATCCATAGAGTTTTCAAACACGGTGATCATATACCTATATACTTGATAAAAAGTAGTTTTAAGCTCAGTAATAAAAACATAACCCTCCGAGAAATTCAAAGGCATCAGCCCAATAGGAATGATCTGGATTGATTTTTCAAAAGTATCATAGACTTCCTTTCCTTCGTCAAGACTGACTTTCATGCGGCTGGTCGAATATTCGATGATAGAGTTGAGTTCTTCCATGATCTCATCATCTTCAATGAGTTTTTTATAATAGATCTTAAGGTTTTTAAAATCCGCCTCTGATATTTCCTTTGGAAATCCCTTCACAATGATCTCTTTTTTCTCCTTAAACAATTGAAGGTTGCGGTAGTGAAAAATAAGATCTGACATGTAAGGGAATAACTTTTTGTCATTGAAATGCTCGCGGACTGTCTTAAGGTATGACAGCAAAATGTATTTCTTGTATTCGAAATCAATCAATCCATTTGTTAACCAATTTTCATCTAATCGTTCCATACGCTAAAAAAATTTTAACCAAACATCATTAATATAGCCAATTTGAAAATTTTCGTCAAGTTTTAAGTAAAAAATTCCATTTCATTTTTAAACAAGCATTCTGTCTTGAATGTGAAAAAATGTCAGCTTTCATGCCTATTATTTCATAAAAACGGATTTGGCATAAGAAATGATAACGGGGTAGCATGTGAATTTTAAATCAAATCAAAAATTTATAAGAATGTCAAAAGTTAGTATCAAACCACTTGCAGACAGGGTTCTGGTTGAACCTGCTGCGGCAGAAGAAAAAACAGCTTCAGGTATCATCATTCCTGATACTGCTAAAGAAAAACCTCAGAGAGGTCAGGTTGTTGCAGTTGGTACAGGCAAAAAAGATGAGCCTTTAACTGTAAAAGTTGGCGACACTGTATTATATGGCAAATACGCCGGCACAGAATTATCTGTTGAAGGACACGACTACCTCATCATGAGAGAGTCTGACATTTTTGCTATCATTTAATTTAAACTTTAAAAAAACTATTTAAAAATATGGCTAAGGATATAAAATTCGATACCAAAGCAAGAGAAGGCCTTAAGAAAGGTGTTGAAACTATTGCTAACGCAGTAAAAGTAACACTCGGACCAAAAGGGAGAAATGTCATTCTCGACAAAAAATTCGGAGCACCGACGGTAACAAAAGACGGTGTTTCTGTCGCAAAAGAAATTGAGCTGGAAGATCCGGTACAAAACATGGCCGCTCAGTTAGTAAAAGAAGTGGCTTCTAAAACCGCTGACGATGCAGGTGATGGTACCACTACCGCCACCGTATTGACCCAGGCAATTTTCAACCACGGAATTAAAAACGTGGCGGCCGGCGCTAATCCAATGGATCTTAAAAGAGGTGTTGACAAAGCGGTAACTGCTGTCGTAGAAAACTTAAGGGCACAATCCCAATCCATTAAAGATTCAAAAGAAATCGCCCAGGTAGCTACCATCTCTGCCAACAACGACCAGGAAATTGGTAAAATGATCGCAGAAGCGATGGACAAAGTAGGTAAAGACGGCGTAATCACTGTAGAGGAAGCAAAAGGTACCGACACAGAAGTAAAAACTGTAGAAGGTATGGAATTCGACAGAGGATACCTTTCACCATACTTCGTTACCAATACTGAAAAAATGGAAGCAGAGCTTGACAATCCATACATCCTGATCTATGACAAAAAGATCTCAGCGATGAAGGAATTGCTCCCTGTATTGGAAGCAACGGCTCAAACTGGCAAGCCATTATTGATCATCGCTGAAGATGTGGATGGTGAGGCGCTTGCTACGCTGGTTGTCAACAAAATCAGAGGTTCATTAAAAGTGGCAGCTGTAAAAGCTCCTGGCTTTGGCGACAGAAGAAAAGCAATGTTGGAAGACATCGCTATCCTTACCGGTGGAACTGTGATCTCAGAAGAAAGAGGTTACAAACTGGAAAATGCAACACTTGATTACCTGGGTACTGCTGAAAAGATCAACATCGACAAAGACAACACAGTGATTGTTAATGGTGATGGTGCAAAAGCAGATATTGATGCCAGAGTAAATCAAATCAAATCTCAAATAGAAACTACTACTTCAGACTACGACAAGGAAAAACTTCAGGAAAGACTTGCTAAGCTTTCAGGTGGAGTTGCAATTCTTTACATAGGCGCAGCTACTGAAGTAGAGATGAAGGAGAAAAAAGACAGAGTGGATGATGCATTACATGCTACCAGAGCTGCTGTTCAGGAAGGTATCGTGCCTGGTGGTGGAGTTGCTCTTGTACGTGCGATTGCTGCTCTTGACAAAGTTAAAGTTGAAAATGCTGACCAGGAAACTGGTGTAAACATTGTAAAACAAGCGCTTGAGTCTCCATTGAGAACGATCGTTGAAAACGCTGGAGTAGAGGGATCGATCATCGTTCAAAAAGTGAAGGAAGGTAAAGGTGACTTTGGTTACAATGCAAGGGAAGACAAATTTGAAAACCTTATTGCAGCCGGTATCATCGACCCTACAAAAGTGACAAGATTAGCGCTTGAAAACGCAGCGTCTATTGCTTCATTACTTCTTACTACCGAGTGTGTCATCACTGACATCCCTGAAGAAGATAAAGGTGGTATGCCAGGTGGTATGCCTCCAGGTGGAATGGGCGGTATGATGTAGTCAAGATTTGATTTCAGATAATATTAAAAACCTGACAGGTATTCAAAACCTGTCAGGTTTAATGCCAAACCGGGATTTTTACCCGGTTTTTTTGTTACAAGTTTTTGAAAAACCAGTAACCATCGTGAATTCACCTTTAAAAATCAATTCAACGGGACTGAAAAACTAAACGTACTCCCCTGCCCTTCGGTGCTTTCCACCCAGATCTTGCCTCCATTTTCTTCCACAAAACTCTTGGAAAGCGTGAGCCCCAGCCCGGTGCCTACCTCCTGAGCAGTACCTTTGGTACTGATGCTTTCACTACCGAAAATCTTTTGCTGGTTTTCTTTGGATATTCCTACGCCATGGTCGCTCACATTGACCACAGCAAACTTGCCGTTTTTTACAGCATCTATCGTCACCTTGTTTCCCTTCTCCGTAAACTTGATGGCATTAGCGATCAGGTTTTTGATCACGATACCTATCATATTACGGTCGGCTTTCACGAAGATCTTTTCATTAATATTTCGCTCGATCTCGACCCCTTTCATGACCGCCTGCTCTATTAAGATATCCACCATATCGTTCACGAGATCATTGACAACAAAATCTTCCCGGTTCACCGTCATGCCATGCATTTGCGATTTGGCCCACAAGAGGATATTGTTAAGGAATATCGTGGTCTGATTGACCTTTTGTTTCAGGTCTGATGAAAGCTCAAAAAATTCCTCCGGTGAGAGATACCCTGATGTCAAAAGTTCTACTGTGCCCAGCAGTGAACCCAAAGGGCTGCGCACCTCATGTGAAATAACCGAAAATATCTTGTTTTTGATCTGGTTCAGTTTTCGAAGTTCGAGGTTTTTCTCCTCGATCTCATCCTTCTGACGCTGAAGCCTTGCAATAGATTTTTTCTTCAGCAGAGCATTTTTATACATCAAAAAAGTCAAAACAGAGAGCAGTAGTAATACCACAGCAATGCTTATAACAATAATGTTTTGGGTCTGAATAAAAGCCTTTTGCTGATCACGTTCGCTTTTTAACATGATGTTTTCCCGTTCGTTTTTCTCTGATTCAAACCGGAGCTTAAGCTCATTGAGGTTTGCGTTTATTTCAACAACATTCAGACTATCACATATCGCATCATATTTTTCATAATTCTCCAAGGCCAGCTTATGGTTATTCATTTCCTTGTAGATTTCATAAAGGGTCAAGTAATTATCCCTCTTGATAAAAACGGAACTTTCATTGTCAATAAATTGAAAGCTCTTATCAATGTATTCAATAGCACTTTGATACTCCTTCAGGAATAAATATGCCCTAGCTATATTAGCATAGGTATTCGCAACACTTTTATTATTCTGATGGGCTATCGATATTTTAAGTGATTTTTGGTAGTGGTTAATGGCTCGCTCGTAGTCCTTCTTCTTGATAAAAACCAGCCCCATATTATTGTGAATAGTCGCAATGCCAACTGAGTCCCCTAACTCCTCTCGTATTGTCAAAGACTTATTATAAAAATCGAGCGATTCATCAAAGCGTTCCAACTCATTATAAACAATGGCCATATTGTTTAATGATTTGCTTACACCCAGGCGATTGTCTAATTTCATTTCCAATTCATAACTCTGGGTAAAATTTGCAAGTGCGGCTTCCAGATCGCCGGTATTATACTGAATAGCGGCAATGTTATTTACTAGAGTTGCTTTCTTTTGATTATCGTTTACTTCATCGGCCAGTTTTAACGCCTGGTAGAAGCTTTCAACGGCTTTGATATTGTCATCATTTTTAAAGTATAAGCGCCCTTTTTCTGTTAACAATTCAATGCTATCAACTTTTTTGGCGTCCAGCAGCAAATTATTCAGACTATCAATTTGTTGCCGAATACCAAGTCCGGAAGAGTGGGTCGCAGAGAGGTGCACAACACAAATTACCAATAGCAACCTAATGACAATGTTAAATTTCAACCTACAAAAAATTTATATTATTCAAATAATTAATTGTACTCAATTAACAAAAATAGGAATTAAACACCAATTAAAATAGAACCGGAAACATTACATTATGTTATTGACCGTTCGCTTATGATTTCATTGGTTTTGAAGCATCGCCTTTTAGTTTTGCGGTTCAAGATTATTGGAAGGAAATGAGATTAACTACAGCTTTAATTTTTATCGGTATCTTTTTAAATATTTCCCCCGCACGTAGTCAGGCCTTGGTTTTTCAGGAAGTACATGGGATAGTGGCCGATAAAGGAAACGATTTGCCACTGGAAGGTGTCAACATTTTAATAAAAAGCCAGCAGTATGAAAAAGGAACTTCCACCGATAAGAACGGCCTTTTTCAATTTAAAGAAGTGCCTGTTGGCCGGTATAACCTGTTCATAAGCCATATTGGCTATCAGGAAAAAATAGAACGTGATATCCTTGTGGAGGCTGGTAAGGTCAAGCAGGTGGCCATAGCTTTGAGAAACACACCCTATCAACTGGATGAAGTAACTGTTTTTGACAACGACGCCATCATTCCGGAATACGCTTTACCAAGTTCTCACACATTTCCCATTGAACAATCCCAGCGTTTTGCAGCCACCTTTTATGATCCGGGAAGGATGGCACTTTCCTTTCCCGGAGTAACTTCTGCTAATGACCAGGCCAACAACATTTCCATCCGGGGCAATAGTCCTTTCGCCAACAAGTGGAAGCTGGAAGGCGCCGATATTGTCAACCCAAACCACCTGATCAATGCCGGCACATTTACGGATCGGGTGTCAGTGGTAGGCGGTGGGGTGAGCATCCTCAGCGCGCAGTTGATGGGAAATACCCGATTGCTTACCGGTGCGTTTCCGGCAAACTACGGCGATGCCTTAGGAGGGTTTATGGATTTGAATCTCAGAAAAGGGAATTCAATGGACAGTGAACACACGCTTCAGGCAGGGTTATTAGGGCTTGACCTGGCGACGGAAGGCCCGTTCAGCAAGAATTCGGACGCTTCCTACCTGGTTAATTACCGGTATTCTACTATCGGCATATTGGAGGCAATGGGTGTTGAAGTCAGCCCGGAGAAAATCAATTTCCAGGATCTGGCATTCAATGTAAACATCCCGACCAAAAAAGAAAGTGAATGGAGTGCATTTGGCATGCTGGGGCTGAGCAGTGAAAAATTTGAAGCTGAGCGCGATACCACCTTGTGGGAAATAAATGAAGACCGGGTAGATACGAAGTTCATCTCAAACATGGGAGCCATTGGTATTACCAATAAAATGCGCGTGGGCAATCGATCCAGTTTGAACACGGTCATTGCCTATTCAAAGATCAAGGCGGAACGAAATGCCTCTTATGTGGATGATGATCTTAATGCCCTCCTGATTGAAAGCGATCTTTACGGACAAGAACTTTTGTCATTTAACGGCCAATTCAAATACAATCTCAATCGGCACCACCAGTTTTATACCGGCCTGACACTTAACCATATCGGGTATGACCTTCGAAGTGCTGCGGCATCCAATCCGGGAGAAACACTAAGCAATACCGTGCAAAGCAAAGGAAATTACCAGGTCGTTAAATTGTACACAAACTGGTCGGCTGCACTTTCCCCAAAAGTCATTGCCAATCTGGGCGTACATGTGCTCTATTTTAACCTGAATGACGAACTATCCATCGAGCCAAGGGCCGGGTTGGAGTTCCTGCTTTCACCAAGGTCGACTTTTAGATTCAATTACGGGCTGGTGAGCCAATCACATTTCCCTCAAACTTATTTTGTGGTCGATACAATGACCAACAACCTTCCTAACATGAACCTGAAACTCGCCAAATCACATCAGGGGGTCGTCAGTTTTGACTACCAATTGAACCCGGTAACAAGCATCAGCCTGGAAGGCTACTACCAGTACCACTACAATGTTCCGGTATCAACGAATCCCAACAGCACCTTCTCGTTACTGAATGCTGTCGATGCATATATCGAAGAGCAACTCACCAATGGGGGATCCGGTGAATATTTGGGGGTTGAGCTAATGATCAACCGGGCGTTCAAGAATGGCTACTATTTTTTGGTGAGCTCGTCGCTGTATGATGCCAATTATAAGGCGCTAGACGGGGTAAAAAGAAAGACACGCTTTAACGGAAATTACAATTCATCCCTGAGCATTGGCAAGGAGATCGTCCGAATCACCAATACCAAAAACAAAATAGTGGGCTTCAACCTCCGGTTTTTATGGCAGGGAGGCTACCGGCATACTCCGATAGACCTTGATGCCTCGAAAGCCGCTGGCGAAACGGTATATCTTGAAAATCAGGCCTTTTCGCAGAAATACGATGATTTCATCCGGGCGGACGTTCGTGTGTATTTGAAAAAGAACAAAGAAAAATATACAAGAACACTCTCTCTTGACATTCAGAATGCTACCGCACAGCAAAACATCGCCTATCAATATTTTGACCCATTTACTGAAAAAGTGGAAACAAAATACCAACTTGGTTTGCTTCCTTTCTTAACTTACAGGGTTGAATTTTAAGCATGTGAAACCGAGCATGATCTGTTGGCTGGTGTAATACGAAGTTCCAGGCATGTCGGCAGACACGGCATTTTGGCCGCTGAAATACAAAATATAATCAAATGAAAAGACCGCTTTGGCAAATCCTCTGGATGATCAGTTTTCTGGGTTTAATTATCTATTACGTTGTCAAAACATTGGTGCTGGGCATACCCACAGCATTCATCGACACGATCATCATGGTATACAGCACAGTGTCATTGGTGGTGTACGTGTATTTCTTTCACGAGCGAAAAGAAAAATAATTTTCCGAGCCTTCGTCGTCTCTTATTGCCACTTATCACAATTTTCTGATCAATCGCGCGTCAATTCGTTTCACTCCCTTAAAATGAATTCAAAATGATCAGAAAAAGGAAAAGTATTTTTAAAGGATTGTTTGGCGACATCCTTTTTGCGGTGTTTGTCGCTACCCTCGTTGGAGCTCTGTTTATGAAGGCTTACGCCATCCCCACCCCTTCCATGGAGGGAACATTGATGGTGGGCGACCACATGTTCGTTAGCAAGTTTCACTATGGATCACGGCTTCCGGAAACGCCTCTGCAAATTCCACTGACACATCAAAAGATCTGGGGGACTGATATTCCCGCCTACCTCGATTGGGTCAAACTACCATATTTCAGATTACCTGGACTAACGGAAGTCAAGACCAATGACATCGTGGTATTTAACTACCCGGCTGAACACGAGGAATATCCGGTAGACCTGCGCACCTACTATGTAAAAAGATGTGTGGGACTTCCGGGTGATACGCTGAGCATTATTGACCAACAAATCTACCTCAATGGGTCTGTACTTCATTCACCTGGCGTTATGCAGTCTAGTTATTTTATAGAAACCAATACCACTATCAGGGACCGAATATTTTACAAGCACCACATCAGCGATGTATATAAGATAGCTGGGGGATATGTGGTTCATGCATCCAGCGCTGATATCGAGGATTTGCAAAAACTGGAATTTGTACAATCAGTGCAACGCATAGATTATCAAAAAGGAGCCGATACAGGAAGCATGTATGCCGACATGAATGGTGAATGGAACCAGGACAATTACGGCCCGCTGTACATACCAAAAAAGGGTGATCAAATTATCCTGGATGAAACAAACACCGAGCGTTACAAAGATGTAATCCTCCACTTCGAACGAAACGAAAACATGGTGTATCGCGATGGAAAGCTATTTCAGGATGGCAATGCGCTCGAAAGCTATATCTTCAAGCAGGACTACTATTTTATGATGGGCGACAACCGGCACAACTCCGAAGATTCAAGGTTTTGGGGCTTTGTTCCCGAAGATCATATCGTCGGAAAGCCATTGTTCATCTACTGGTCGGTGGACGATAATCCCGACAAAAATTATTTTCAGAATATCCGCTGGGAAAGGTTTTTGAGGGGGGTGGCGGATGCTTAGTTTATAATTAAGACAATCGCGACCAATCGGTCTGACGGCTTAAATTGTAAAGCCGAAAATGGTTAGCATGTCCGTTCGGCCGTCTGACCGTTTTGATTTCCCACTGGAGAAATCCTCCTTAACATGACACTAAGCTTTCTTCTGAAAAAGAGTTTGATTTCAAAAGCCGGAAGGAACCCGCATTTCTTTTCAATCCTTTTTTGGTGAAGTTTTACTTCATGCGGATTTCAGGGGAAGTGATATTTCTATTTTTGACCCCTTCCCTTGCTCGCTTTCCGCATCAATCTTTCCTTGGTTGAGTTTTACTAATTCCTTACAAAGAAGCATACCGAGGCCGGAGCCTTTCTCTCCCATGGTGCCTTTGTTGACCTTTTTTTTGTTGACTTTGAAGAGGTTTCTCAGTTGATACTCGTTCATCCCATGGCCATTGTCAGTAATGGTAATTGATGCGCTGTTTCCATCTTTTTTAGCGGAAATTGCCACCTTTCCTTTTTCTGGGGTGAATTTAATGGCATTGTTCAGCACATTCCTTAAAAGGGCATGAACACTGTCTTCATCCACATAAAGCTCCAGACCTTCTTCCACCTCGGAATGTAACTCTATGGATTTGGCCCGGGCGGAATTTTTGAAGACATTCTGTACACTTTTAATCAAGGTCTCAGCGGGAATATTTTTTGGTTCGTAGGGCAATGCGCCCTGCTGTGACAATGCCCAGCTAAGCAAATTATCCAACAGTGTAGACAGGGTTTCCACGGATTTATCCATCAGTGTGGTAAGCTGCTCCAGCTCTTCATTGTTCTTTGTTTTCACATAATGCTTGAGAAGTTGGGTAATGCCATTGAGTGAATTGACCGGGCCGCGCAAATCATGAGAAATAATCCCGAAAAACTTGTCTTTCATTTTGATCAGGCTCTCCAACTTGTCGTTTTGTGATTCGATTTTAGCCTTTTGGGCAGAGAGCAGCATATTGGTTCGCTTACGGGCTATGTTATTTCTAAAGGTAAAAAAAGCCGCCACACTGATGAATCCCAAGACAGAAAGCAGGCTAAACATAATCCACTTTTCGTTTTCCCGCTTTTGCTCCAGCAGGTCTACTTCCGCTTGTTTTTTGGAGACTTCATATTCCGTACGCAGGTCTGCCATTTTTCGGATCACATCCTCATTGTTAATACTGTCCCGAAAAGCGATGTATTGTGACTGGTAATTGTAAGCATTTTCAAACTCACCCGTGTCGTGATACAGTTCAGAAAGCTTTAAACTGGCATCCCGGATCTGTTCTTTGAGCCCTTCTTCTTCCGCTATCTGAAGACTACTGTGGGCATATTCCAACGCCCTATCCCATTCCTGCTTATCACGGTAGATATCCGCCATGTAGGTTTGATAGACCGCTATGGGGTAGCGGTCGCCAAGTTCTTCGAGGATTTCTGTGGCTTGATGAATATAATATTCTGCGGAGTCGTATTGATCTAGTTCTGCGTGGACGAGACCAACGTTGCCAAGAGAGTAGGCTATGCCCAAGTCAAAGGCCAATTTATTATATAACAAGAATGATTTATGAAAATAAAATTTCGCTCTATCAAAAACTCCCCATAATCTATATGTTTCACCAAGATTATTAAAATCTCCTGCAAGATTAAATTCATCTCCAAGAGATTTATTGATCACTATAGCCTTTTTTATGTATACAACAGATAGATCTAAATTTCCCTGAATACCATAGATAGTTGCAACCTCATTATAACATGATGCTAAATTTATATCTTCATTAGAGGCATTAAAAATATTAGATGCTTTAAATTGATATTCTAAAGCTTTTGTTAAATCACCTAATAATCGATATGAATAACCGATTTGCGAATACGATAAAGCTAGTTTCGAATCATCTTCCTGAAGCTGAGCTTCCTTTAAGGCTTTAAAGGAAAATTCTAAAGATAATTCAGGATTACTTTGTGACTTAGAAGCACTATAATATTCATAGAACAAGCTATCTTCATTTCCATCTGCAGAAAGTGTTAAAACATTAAAGTTGAGGAAGATGAAAATTAGATAGCTAATATAAACCGTGTTATATTTCAATTTGAGAAGACTAATTTAACTAAGGACGAGGAGGGACTCTTATATAGGGATCACAAATTTGCTCCTCTTCCTCACCCTTCACAAAGTAGTGAATAAAATACTCCTCCTCTTTTCCCGCAGCATCAGCTTTCACTACTCCTCTCCAGTTTCTTCCTACCGGCTGGAGGGTTTTTCCGAAGATGTCATCGCTGCCATCCTTTGCCCCGATTTTAGATATTTCTTTGATCTTGATTTCGGTGTGTCGTTTAGGTTCCCATTTTACGATTGCGCCAGGCTTGGCTTTTGAAACAAGGTGGTCAATTCCGGTATTCCCATCGCTGTCTGACAGTTTTAGCTGGTATTTCCCTTTTACCTTAATTGCTTCTAAATAGATCCTGAGATTTGCCATAGTTATTGGTTTAGTTAAAAATTTAGTTTGCGTGTGTGGACTAACTAGGTCTAAAAGTTGTGTACCTAATGTACTACTAAGAGTTGGCTATATTACAAAATTTCATTTTTTATCATAACAATTTTTTAAAGAATTTATGCTTAGTGGGTAGTTATTGAGTTATTCAGTTATTGGTTATTGGCTATTGAGTTATTGGTTGGCCATTGACAATCGTTGCCAACTGAGATTCTTTTGGTTCTGTTTATTAAAGTGTGTCATTTTTTCTTTTGGGGTTTTAATTTTTTCAATAGTTGTACTCATTTTCAAATCAGGTTCAGTCAAGACTGAGCCGACGATAGGAGGCTCCCTTGCCCCTTGCTCCTTTCACCTTGTTCCCCGCTCATTCATCCTATCACTTCCCGCAAACCATGCGCTTGTCCAGTGATGGGATGAAGGAAACACACCCAATGCCCAATTCCCAATCTCTGCTCTCCGCCCCCTGCTCTTCATCTCTGCACTTCGGACTTCGGTCATCGGACTTCCGACTCTACCTCTCTGCGCCAACCCTCTCCACCACCAACTCAATCTCCCTTCCCGGTCTCAAAGTCAGCAGCGGATCGTAGCCTATCGGATCATTGTCCTTTCTTTTAAATCGAAAATGCTTCAAAAACAACGTCATCAACAACAGCATCTCGTGCATGGCAAAATTATTTCCTATGCAAAACCTGGGGCCACCACCAAAAGGCATATACTGGTACTTATGCCAATTTTCCTCGTGCCTGGCTTCAAATCGATCCGGATCAAAAACAAGTGGATTCTCCCAGTATTTTTCATTTCGGTGAATGAGGAAAATATTCATCATCACCTGTTTCCCCTTCGGAATAAGATATCCTCCCACTTCGTCTGGTTCCTGGGCTTCACGAACAATGTTCCACACCGGCGGATAAATCCTCAAAGACTCTTTTATTACTTTTTGTAGATAGGTCAAATTGGAAAAATCGTGGAGATCTATATCTTCCAGTGCATTGATTTTATCGACCTCCATTCTTGCCTTTTCCTGGATATCGGGATGGCCTGCCAGTAAATACAATGTCCAGCTCAATCCCAGGGAAGACGTCTCGTGTCCCGCCACCAGGAAGGTGATCAGTTCATCGCGAATGGTACTAAAAGCATCCACGCCATTCTCAATCATCAGCAAAGAAAGCAGGTCTTTTATATTCATAAAATCTACCTTCTTACGCTCTTCGATGAAGGAATGGATGTGGCGATCCATCTCCTTTTTCAAGCGATGATATTTTATATTTTTCGGGATGGGTAGCCAGGTAGGTAATTTGATTGGGCTTCGAATTCTGTCAGTGGCGAACCGCTGCCCGAAGACGACATTCGCTGCCATCGAATCTTTGATCTCCTCGCTATGTTGTTGGATCAGGGTATTTAAGAGCACGGTCAATGTAAGCCTTCCCATTTGCTTGTCTGCAGGTAACACAAACCTATCTTCCCATGATTCAATAAAATCCACCCCCGTTTTCCAAATGGCCGGAGCAAACTCCCTGATCTCGTTTTTATGGAAGGCCGGTTGCAGCGCTTTCCTTTGCTTTTTCCAGGCTTCCCCCTCGTTCGTTAATATCCCATTCCCTAATACCCGGGCAATTTCCCGGTAACCCCGGCTTTTTTTATATTTTAAATGGTTGTTTACCAATACTTCAAAGGCCTGCTCAGGATCAGCAACTAAAACAAAATCACCCATGGGTAGATTCAAATTGACAGGCGAACCGCATTGCCTGAAACTATCCTCCATATATTTCACCGGATTTGCCCGGAAGATTTTCAGGTTCTTGAAAATAGTGTTTTGACTAAAAGCCTTGGGAAGTTCCTTCATAAGATTATATAACTCTGAGCCCTAATATTACAAAGCTTCCTTTAATTATTTTATGTTATTTCGTAATTGCTTACTATTTAACCGTAACTATATTTACATCATTTCTAAGCAATGAAGACGCAACAGTTGCATATAAAGAACATGGTTTGTCCGCGATGTATTAAGGTAGTCCGGGAGGAACTAATAAACCTGGGCCTTACGCCCGTTTCGGTCAACCTGGGAGTGGCCGAAGTTTCATCTGAAAATTCTTTACCAATTGAAGATATCAAGGCCATGCTGGAGTTAAATGGCTTTGAACTATTACAGGACAAGAATTCAACGTTGGTAGAAAAAATCAAGGGGTCCATCATTGACCTGATCTATAATGACAAGCTCCTCACGATGAAAGAAAATATGTCCCACTATTTGTCTCAGTTGCTTGCAAAAGACTATTCGTCATTGTCCAACCTCTTCTCATCCACAGAAGGAATTACGATAGAAAAGTATTTTATACTCCAGAAAATTGAGCGTGTAAAAGAACTGCTGGTTTATGACGAATTAACGCTCAGTGAAATCGCCTATCGACTTGGCTACAGCAGTGTGCAAGCCTTGTCCAACCAATTTAAAAAAGTGACCGGCTTAAATCCCTCCTACTTTAAATCGATCGGGATGCAAAGGAGAAACAGCATTGACGACTTAAAAAACCAATAAATCCCTATTGAGAAAATTATTTCTCCAATTCGCCTTCTACCGTGATGTCAGTAATGCCTAAGAAATGCTCAATTTTCTTCTCGATAAACCTACCCTGCTCGGGGAAGTACAAACCGGTAATAATAGGTACCACAGATTTGTCAGAGAGAATTGCATTTACCTGATAAGTAGATGAATACAAGTAATAACGGTGCGCTGTTCTGTGCTTAGTCACATACAACTGGGTCAGGTTTTCACGCTTGATGCTGATGTTCCTGCTAAGAGGCAAGGGCTTGTGCTCTATCGATATCCGATGTTTGTTGACGCTAATTTGGGTTGTGTTAACCAGGCGGGTGAGAGAATAGTACAATACTCCCACATTCAACGCTATAATCGCAGCAATTGGCAGGGTAATTTGATCGAGGGATCCGGAAACATATGGAGATTGGGCCACCACATAAGAACACATCGGGAAAAGAAAAATCAGCAACAGGTATTTCACTTTAAACCAGGAATATTCGATCATCAGACCATCTGGCTTTTCTGAAATCCGCATGTTTTTTGGCACTTCCAGTGCTTCTCTCTCGCTTATATCTATCATTGCCAGCATGTTATACAGGGCAGTTGTCCATTTTGTTCCTTCTGTAAATCTATTTAAAAATATCCCGTTTTGCATGATTTAAATATTTAAAATTTATCCCCGTTAGAATGCAAGCAATTTATATCTTTGGCAACTTTTGAAAATGTTTTAAAAAAGTGAAATCAATTACATGTAATGAAAATTTGATTTCACCTACGAGAATTAACCGGTATGTTTAAAAAAAAGATTTCCAACATTGGCTCGACGGAAGCCATAACCTTTCATAATCAAGATAATAGCTATGCCATCTCCCTCATTCCCACCACCGGAGCGCTGGTGAGTTCACTGATATTAAATGGCCAAGATATCATTGACGGACCGGCAAACGAGGAGGAGATTAAGCAAAACAATGCGTATAAAAGCACTTTTCTGGCTCCCTTTCCCAATCGGATTAACAACGGAAAATTTTCTTTCGACGGAAATAAATTCCAGCTCCCGATTAACGAAGGGCCTAACAACAACGCCCTGCATGGCTTGGTTTATAACAAACTCTTTGAAATTACATCCGAAGAGCTGGAGGCAGATCAGGTAACGATTAAACTCGTCCACCATTACGATGGTCATAATGCCGGGTACCCCTTCCCTTTCACTATGGGCCTGACACTTATATTAAATGAGAAAAATGGTTTTCAATGCACTTTTGAATTCACTAACCAAACAGACCATGACCTTCCCTTTGGGTATGGATGGCATCCGTATTTTACGCTGGGCGGTGAGGTAGACGAATGGGAACTACAGTTTCCTGTCTCGAAGCATTTTGAGGTAGATAGTAGGATGATACCCACCGGAAAAACCCGCGATATGACTGCTTTCTCGCAAGCAGCATCTTTGAAAGACGTTAATCTCGACGACTGCTTTGAAATATTGGATTTAGGAGGCATCTGTGATACGACGCTGACCAATAAGAAGGGATTTGGCATTACCTTGTGGCAGGAGACCGGGGATAAAAAGCTTAACTTTTTGCAGATCTACACACCACCTCACAGAAAATCAATTGCCATAGAGCCGCAAAGTGCGTGCATTGATGCTTTCAATAATGGCTTTGGTTTATTCAAATTAGCGAATAATGAAGCTATCAGGGCTTCATTTGGGATACGAGTAAAATAAAAACTAATTAAACGTATAAACTACGGTTTATTTTTATATTTGCAGTCTCCGATGAAAAGACTGCAATATGTCATTTGGAATCACTTTTAATATAAATATGGAAAACTAAATACTACAAGAATGAATTTAACAACTCTAGATTTTGTCATTTTTGCAGCATACGGAGCCTTGATCCTTAGTGTCGGACTATTTGTTTCACGCAATAAAAAAGGGCAGGACAAAAGTGCTGAAGACTATTTTTTAGCAGGCAAATCCCTTCCTTGGTGGGCTATTGGGGCTTCCCTGATTGCTGCCAATATTTCTGCCGAACAGTTTATCGGCATGTCGGGTTCCGGCTTTGCAGTTGGCTTATCCATTGCTTCCTACGAATGGATGGCGGCTATCACCTTGCTGATTGTGGGAAAATATTTCCTTCCGGTTTTCATAAAAAAAGGCCTTTACACCATCCCGGAGTTTGTGGAACAAAGGTACAGCACAGAGTTAAAAACTATCCTGGCTGTATTCTGGATCGCTTTATACATTTTTGTTAACCTGGCATCGGTGCTCTACCTGGGTGCGCTCGCACTAGAGACTGTTCTCGGTGTCCCATTGATCTATGGAGTAATCGGATTGGCACTTTTTGCAGCGGCCTATTCACTTTATGGTGGTCTTTCGGCAGTAGCCTGGACGGATGTTATACAGGTATTCTTCCTTGTGCTGGGTGGCATTGTGACCACCTACCTCGCACTAAATGTCGTTTCAGGAGGAGAAGGAATCGCAAGCGGATTCGGCAGATTGCTGGATGCTGCACCTGAGAAATTCCACATGATCCTGGATAAGTCGAATCCCGAATTTAAAAATCTCCCAGGTATCTGGGTTTTAATAGGAGGTCTTTGGGTAGCTAACCTTTACTACTGGGGTTTCAATCAATACATCATACAAAGGACACTCGCCGCGAAATCGTTGAACGAAGCTCAAAAAGGAATTGCGCTCGCCGGATTCTTAAAATTGGTCATACCATTTATTGTGGTCATTCCGGGTATCGCAGCTTATGTGATTGTAAGTGACCCTCAATTAATGGCCAGCGTAGGTGACTTAGGCCAATCCAATATTCCTGGAGCGGGGGCATCTGACAAAGCCTATCCCTGGCTTTTGCAATTGTTGCCTTCAGGTTTGAAAGGAATCGCTTTTGCTGCACTTGCTGCCGCGGTAGTTTCGTCGCTTGCATCCATGCTTAACTCCACCTCCACCATATTCACAATGGATATCTACAAGCCTTATATAAATAAAGCTGCCGGTGACAAACAACTCGTTTCAATAGGACGGATCACAGCAGCAGCAGCATTGGTAATAGCATGTTTTATGGCTCCGTTACTTGGAGGAATCGACCAGGCATTCCAATTCATTCAGGAATATACAGGTTTAGTTAGCCCGGGTATTCTGGTAATCTTTATGCTTGGCCTCTTCTGGAAGAAAACCACTAACCAGGGAGCTATTGTGGGTGCGCTAGTCTCAATACCGATCGCGTTTTACCTCAAAGTGGGTAGCAAACCATGGATCACCGAGGGATCAAGCCTTAGCTGGTTATTCCCTGACCTGCCATTCTTGCACCAGATGGGGATTACCGCGATTGCCACAATGATTGTTATCATTATTGTAAGCCAGATCACCGGAAAAGGCGCTGAAGATCCGAAAGGGATTAAGCTGGGAAAAGGATATTTCAATACGAGTTCAAAATTCAATATAGCAGCATTTGCCATCTGCTTAATCACAGCAGTACTTTATGCACTATTTTGGTAGACGATTTTTATTAGATGCATTACGAACAAATTAAAATCACATTTAAAGAAAAATTTAATATTGATCCTTCCCTGTTTAGATCTCCGGGAAGGATCAATTTAATTGGGGAACATACGGATTACAATGATGGATTCGTACTTCCCGCGGCCATCGATAAAGAGATCATCGTCGCGATAGCAGAAAGTGGCTCTGATCAATGCACCGTCTTCTCCCATGATCTTAATGAGTCAATTTGTTTCAGTATTCAGGACATTAGGCCTTCTGACAAAGCCTGGGCGAATTATTTCCTGGGTGTGATTGATCAATTAAACAAAAAAGGAAAGACGATCAGGGGCTTCAATTGTGTATTTGGAGGGAATATTCCATTAGGAGCAGGCTTATCTTCTTCCGCCGCACTGGAATGTGTGTTCGTTTTTGCCTTTGACAAACTGTTTGACCTTGGATTTGAAAAAGAAGAAATGGTCAAGATGGCGCAAATGGCGGAGCACGAATACGCTGGTGTCAAATGTGGTATTATGGATCAGTTTGCCAGCATGTTTGGAAAAAAAGATCATGTGTTCCGGCTGGACTGCCGTTCATTGGAATACAAATACTTCCCTCTTCAATTGACGGGCTATGAAATCATCCTTTGCAATACCAAAGTGGAACACTCGCTGGCTTCCTCAGAATATAATACCAGGAGAAGGGAATGTGAAACCGGTGTTGCTGCCTTACAGAAACATTACCCGGAAATCAACTCTTTGAGAGACGTAACGATCGATCAGCTCGAAACAATTAAAAATGAAGTCGAGGAAGTCGTCTTCAGGCGATGCAAGTATGTAGTGGGCGAGATTGCCCGTGTCATTGACGCATGTGAAAAGTTACAACAAAATAATCTCATGGGATTCGGCAAAGATATGTTCGAAACCCACGATGGTCTGAGCAATGATTACGAAGTAAGCTGTAAGGAATTGGACTTTCTGGTCGAAAAGGCAAAGGAATCGGGCCATGTCATAGGCTCTCGTATGATGGGAGGAGGATTCGGCGGATGCACGATCAACATTGTCAAAAAAGAAGCGGAAAAGGATTTCATTTCCACAATGACCAAGGCCTACAAAGATGAATTCAATATCGATCTCGAAACCTACATTGTCAGCATAGAAAACGGGTCAGGAAAATTATAAATTATGGGTTTTGATATAAAAGAACATCCTCACAGAAGGTTTAACCCTCTCACTGAAAGCTGGGTGCTGGTGTCCCCTCATCGATCAAAACGACCCTGGCAGGGACAGGTGGAAAAAGGGCACGCAGATCAACGCCCTGAACATGATCCTGACTGTTATCTATGCCCTGGAAACACCCGTGCAAATGGCGAGCAAAACCCAACGTACGATGGCGTGTACGCCTTCACCAATGATTTTAGTGCACTCCTGAAAGATACTCCTCCTGCTGTGGAAAATAGCAATGAGCTGTTTCAATATTCCAGTCAAAGCGGTATATGCCGGGTCATCTGCTTTTCGCCTAGACATGACCTGACCATTCCTGAAATGGATGTGGCTTCGATCAGAAAAGTAGTTAATCTCTGGGCAGATGAATATCAAACCCTTGGCAGCAATGAATTTATCAACTACGTACAGATCTTCGAAAACAAGGGTTCTGTGATGGGATGCAGCAATCCCCACCCGCACGGTCAGATATGGTCACAAAACGAAGTCCCCCAGGAGCCTGCTAAAAAAACGCAGACCCAAAAAAAATACTTCGAAAAGCATGGGAAGAGCCTGCTGAGTGACTACCTGGACCAGGAACTTAAGAATGAAACAAGAATTGTTGTTCAAAACGATCACTTTGTTGCTTTGGTGCCATTTTGGGCCGTTTGGCCTTTTGAAACCATGATCATCAGCAGACGGCATTTCCCTTCTATAGCTGAAATGAACGAGGCCGAAAAAGAAGCTTTTGCCGATATCTATAAAAAATTGACGGTCAGGTATGACAACCTGTTTGAAGTTTCTTTTCCTTATTCTGCCGGAATTCATCAGGCACCTACCGACGGAAAGGATCATTCGTCCTGGCACTTTCACATGTGTTTCTACCCTCCCCTGCTTCGATCAGCCACCGTAAAAAAATTTATGGTGGGCTACGAGATGCTGGGCGAGCCGCAACGAGACATTACCCCAGAAGGCGCGGCCGAGCGACTTAAAATGCTTTCTGACGTGCATTACAGGCAAAGATAATTTGCCTGCTTCTTCTGTCTTAATAGAATATTTTCGAATTTATTGACTCAAACTGTCTGAGGTATTACCATTTTGGCATAGCCTTTGGAGATGACCATTCAACTTGAAACTTAAAATTTAAGATCATGAGATATTTAACCATCATTACATTAGCCATTGCCACGTTTATGTTTTCATGTGAGGGACCGGTTGGGCCGCAGGGTCCTGAAGGACCGCAGGGCAACAGGGGGCCACAAGGTGAACCAGGAACAGAAGGTTTTACATTTGAATATATTTCGAATTTCGCTGCGCCCGATTACGAGTCGTTACTGGAGTTGCCTTCCAATTTCCAATTACTTGAGTCTGACGTAGCGCTCGTCTACATCTATCAGGGTACGACGACCGAATTTGGTGAAACGGTAGAGGTATGGGAACCATTGCCTCAGTTACACATATTGGAGGAAGGAATCCTGCAATACTACTTTAACCATACACTGTATTCCGTTCTTGTCTCTATGCAGGCCAATTTTGACATTTCAATTCTTGGAACCCAGTATACAAATGATCAGATATTCCGAGTTGTGGTAGTTCCCGCACAGTTTTTTGATAGCGGAAGGATGGCCGTTGACCTAAATGACTACCATGCTGTGACAGAACATTTCGGGATTAAGGAAGTAGTGAAAATGTACTAAGAAAAGCGTCCAACCACAACCGAAAAAGGGCACTCGATCTGAGTGTCTTTTTTTTGGCTAAAGCTCCTTTTTAAAAATCTATTTTAATATTCAAATTCTCCTCTATCAAACAGCCTGAAACTCAGCGTAAAGTGGAAAATACTAGCTTCGTAATTGGTATAGGGATTAACCGCTTGGCCGTTTTTGTCCACCCCTTTGTAATCCCGGTTAAAGAAATTTGAGAGATAGTATTTAAACTTCACGCTGGTACCGTAAGGAAACTGGATACCGGCGAACACAGAATGCATAAGACTACTATTCCTGTTTGAAAACCAAATTGTCGCCTTGTCCACCTTCTTTTCATTTTCTAATCGCTTCTCTTTGTAAACAAATGGGATTTCAATTTAATATCCTCCATAAAACATAAAGCCATCCAAATCCCCGGCCTTTAACGCCACTGGAATACCCAAATTATAGCTGCGATATTTCATCCTGACCCCCGGCTCAGTATCGGCAATAAAACCTACATTTCTAACTGCCAATCCACTAAAAAACCCTGCTTTTGCTGAAAAATCATAATTGGCAAAAGACTGAATGTTAAGAACAGGCGAATATCGCAACACCGATCCCCAGTCCTTGGCTCCATCGGTACCATCGACAAATGAAAATATCCATTCGCCGCCCCCTGTCCAATAAAACTTTTTATCGAAACCCAGCGCAGCAAAAAAGAAAATTATGACGAGTAATTTTTTCATGCTTAGATTTTTTGGTGTGATGGATAATACAGGTAAAGATGTACACAATTTTTATTCAAAACCACAAGAAAACCTCCAGGAAAACAAAAATTCGGGGTGGTTCCAACCGAAAAACCAATCCCTGTGTCATAGAACTAAACCAAATCGACAATCATGAAAAATATCTCTACACGTAAAAACATTCTCCTTCCGATATCATTTCTATCACTTTTTACACTCCTGCTATCAGCTTGTGAGGACAAGGTAGAAGTAACAAGGACATACACCATTTATGAACCGGTTTACATGTCACTCAGCGAAATCCGGGAAAGTGTGGATGTCACCGAACCAATGCCCATCACCACTACCGGAAAATTGTATATATATGAAAACATGGTGCTCATTAATGATCCGGGTAATGGTATCCACCTTGTCGACAACACCGATCAGTCAAACCCGGAAGCGATTGGTTTTATTAGTATACCGGGAAATTTCGACTTCTCGGTACGGGATGATAAATTGTACGCAGACAGCTACATGGACCTTGTCATCCTCGACATAAGCAACCTCGACAATATCACAGAGATCAACAGGATAAATGATATTTTTCTCGACTACAATTTTCAAACGGGAGTTTACATAGATCCTGACAGCGGATTGGTCGTCGACTACGTTGAGAAGGAAATCATTGAAGTGACCTCCGGTGACTTTCAGGATAATTACTTCCCGGAATACTTCTACCTGAATTCATCGCGGGGATTTTTGGCTGAAGCGTCGATGGACGTGGCATTTATGGCAGCGCCGCCCAGTTCATCCGTTGGCATCGGGGGATCCATGGCTACATTTACCATTGTCGATACCCATCTGTACATCCTGGACAATTCAAGCGTCTTAACCTTTGACATCTCAAATCCCGACAATCCGCAAAATGTAGATATCTTACCACTTGGGTGGGGAATTGAAACCATCTTCCCCTATCAGGAAAATCTTTTTGTCGGATCGCAAACAGGCATGTATATCATTGATAATTCTGATCAGGGAAATCCTGAGCTCATTTCCCAATATGGCCATGTGTTTAGCTGTGATCCGGTAGTGGTACAGGGCGATCTGGCGTACGTTACCCTGCGTTCCGGAAATAATTGCCGGGGAGGTGCCCTAAATCAGCTTGAAGTCATTGACATCAGCAATCTTCACAATCCTCAATTATTAAAAGAATACCCCATGCTAAGCCCCCATGGGCTGGGAATCGACGGTGACGCTCTTTTTGTGTGCGAAGGTGTCAACGGGCTGAAAGTATTTGATGCGTCAGACGAAATGAAGATTGGTGAAAACCAAATCATTCATCTAAATAATATCGATGCCTTTGATGTTATTCCATTTAACAACACCCTCTACCTCATCGGGCAGGATGGTTTGTATCAATTTGATTATTCTGATCTCAATGACATTACCTTGATTAGTGTTATCAAAGTGGAAAATCCTTCAAATCTCTAAATGATGACATCGGCAAAACAACCGAATATACTGCCATTCCTGATGGCAGTATTTTTCATTATTTTTGTTTCAGGCCAATCAAGGGCGCAGCAATATGCCAGGATAAACCTAAAGGACCGAAGCTCGCTGAAGGGGAACATCGTAGAGCGGTTTGATTCAAGCGCCGTGATCCTAAACATCAATGGAACAATCACCCGGCTTCCCATAAACAACATCCGGAGTATCAGGTTTAAATCAAATTGGAATCGGGAGATAGCAAACGGATTTAATGACAAAGCCCAGGTAATTGTCAACAACAATTATCCCCAATTTGAACCCGGATTTTATCATTCGATAGGAATTGGCCTGCTCAGTGGCAATGATTACGGTGATTTTTCTGCCACGATGGTCAACGGCTATCGCTTTCATCCCATGCTGCATGGCGGAGTTGGTATTAATTACAATCGTTATGAATATATCACAACGGTCCCCATTTATGCTGAATACAGAGGTTTCCCTAAAAAGCTAAAATTCTCTCCCTATTTCTTCACTCAAATTGGCTATGGCTTGCGAGTAGAAGACAGTGCCCCACAGGGATATGAAAATTATAAATCTCAGGGAGGATTGTATTGGGGAGCTGGTGCAGGTTATCAGCTCAATTTTATCGAAACAGCGCTTGGATTGAGTGTTGGCTATTCCAATCAGTCTACAAAAACGGAGTACGGCAACCCGGCATTTTGGTGGTCATCGACCTCCGAATTTAGCGAATCCCGGAAAATGGGCAGGGTCGACATTAAATTATGTGTGATTTTTTAACCTTTTATCAATCAAACAGTTAAGGAAAATTATCTCCACTGAAGGCAATCAGAGACGGTTTTTCAGTAAATTATCCATTGATTTTCCTCCGATATGCTATATCTTCATAGCAACACATTGAAGAAAACTAACTATGACAAAATACTTATTCCTCCCCATCTTCCTTTTTGTCTTATTTTCTTGTTCCAATCAAAAACCAGAAACAAACGATGAGCCTGAAAAAACAACAGGGAGTATTGCCTTCACCGACCAATTTATAGATGGCCTACCCATCAATCACTATCTGAAAAACCCTGATCTGCCGGAAATCGTGAAGTTATACTACTACAATCAATTTTCAGTCGAAGAAAATGACTCCACCAACTCCCTGATGAATATTCTCATCACTCCCGATGAAAAGTTCACCCCTTTTTACTTCAAATGCTTTATGAATATTTGCCAAAATGCAAGCCCAAAATTAAGCCCATATTTAGGAAAAAAATGCATCTCGCTCCTGGAGGATAACACCCACTACTGCATAAATAAATTGAAAAAAGGATCCCCGGATTATTTTACAGGGCTGGTAGCAAATGAAATTTACCAGCAGGAAAGCTGGGAGGACGAAATCAATAACTTATCTCTAAGGCTCCACCTCAACCTGGAAAATGATGCCCCCGAATTGCGCAAAGAGCTGGACTTGTTTATCGTTGGGGTTAAAAATGATATTGAACATATGAAGTAGCCCCGGAATCCAGTGAAAACCCACCGTTTCAGATTTCTTGACCAAACGAAAATAAGACCCCTGTAAAACACTTTTAAATTTATTGGGTATCTTAGAATCCACACAGCTTGTTGATTTTTTAATGAGGGACAAAATTATTTTAATTACCGGAGCCACCTCAGGAATAGGTAAAGCAGTGGCTTTAAACCTCGCCAAAAGAGGCGCCACAATCGTGATCACGTGCCGAAACAGGGAAAAAGGGGAACGTGTAAAGTATGAACTGATCAACCTCTCTGATAACAATAGCATCCATGTGCTGGAAGCCAATCTCTCCAGAAAAAACGATATAAAAGGGTTGGCCGATTCCTTTAAAAACATCTTTCCCCGTTTAGATATCCTGATCAATAATGTCGGGACCCTGGGTACACCAAAAAGGCTGGAAAATGCTGATGGTCATGAACTGACCATTGCCACTAACTATTTTAGCCAGTTTTTGATGGTTCACTACCTCCAGGACTGGCTACAAAAAAGTGATCATGCCCGGATCATCAATGTATTGTCTGCTACCTACCGGATGTCCACCATAGACTGGAAGGATTTTATGGTAAAAAACAGGTACCGCCCCCTGATCGCCTACAGCAAATCAAAAGTGATGATTGCCTTGTTTTCTTTTGAACTGGCAGAGCGGTTAAAAGATTTGGGGATCACAGTCAATTGCGTCGATCCCGGAACAGTTTATACAAATATTGCCAATACCTTTCCGAAGGCTTTTCGGCTGGCTTACAAATTGGGTGAACCTTTTATGCGCACGCCAGAAAAGGGTGCAGAGACAATAGTCTACCTGGCTTCGGCGAAAAAACTAAAGGGGGTAACAGGCAAACTATTCAAAGACAAAAAAATCCTTAAACCGTCCAAATACAGCACCGACGAAGCAGTCAGAAAGCAGTTGTGGGGGGAAACAGTAAGGTATTTAAACCTTTAAGGGAGCAAATTAATTCGCTCGCCAACTACCACAAGAAAGGAATTATCGCCTTCCTTTCCTGAGGATAACCGGGGAATTTCTCTTTGTACCAATGATGCGCCGTAATTGCCCGTGGCGCCAGGTTAGCAAAGGTAAAAATTGCAAAAGCCAATCCTGAAACAGACCAGGTCATGATGGCCCATCCTATCCACTCAATGATTTCCCCAAAATAATGGGGGTTTGACACATACTTAAACATCCCACCATAGGGAATCACATAATTATTGTTTGCGTCCCTTTTTAAGTGGGAAAGGATATAGTCGGACTGCTTATTGATAAAATATCCTACAGCGAATACTCCCAGACCAATGTACAGCAATGGTGAGGTGAACCAATAATTGGAATAGAAATTTTGATTGAACACTTCGTAGCCATTTATAAATCCATTCATGCAATTAAAAAGCACCGCGAAGACAACCAGTAGTATGGGATAGGGCTTGTTTTTGCTGGTGATGGTGAAGGGATAAATAAAGGTGCGATGCACATAGTGACTCAACCAAACCAAAAGGAAAAGGTTTTTGGGCATATCATGCCATCCTTCGGAGGAGATAAAAAAGTAGACCATCAAAATTACTGACGGCGACTCCATGATCATCCATCCGAATTTGGAAGACATATTTGCGCCCCAGCCTCCACGCAAAAATTTCCCATAGGGTGCGCTAACCTTAAACAAAATAAAGAAAACAATTACCGCAAAAAAAAGCTCGGTCAGCAACACCCGGGAATATAATTGCTCCATCAAAAGTCAGGTTTAAGTCCAGCCGTCAATATATAGGGATGAGCAGAACTTTAAAAAGAATTTTACATTTCTGTTTCCGGTAGCCAGACCTTCATCTTTCCAATACCCCGGTTAGACCAGGCGAAATAGGGAATGCCGACAAAACTCTCCACTCCATTATCTGTTTTCAGGACATTTATACCACCAAGAAGATCGGCGTTATATTCCACAATGAATGAATCGTTTTCAGAAATGGAAATACGATCCAATTTATCACCATTGTCGCCCTCTTCAAATGCATAAACAATCGGCCCATATTCCAGGGATGCTTTCCCCCTATCCTCTGCTACCTTGTCGTTGGCCTTCACTGAACGGACTGTCATATTGATGGATAGCTCCACCTGGTCGCCCTGTTGCCATTTTCTTGTCAAGACGATATAACCATCGACAGGACTTACCTCCAAGGGTTCGCCATTTACCGAAACCTTGTAGGAAGGCTTATTGCTGTCCTTGTAATGATACAGATCGCCAGGAAGCACCTCATTTCTCGCCCATCCGGGTATACGAAGCATGACGGTAAATTCCGAAGCCTTCTCCGGTGACACCTTAATGGACACTCCCCCATCCCAGGGATAATTCGTTTCCTGCACCAGTCCCAACGAAACCCCGTTCATTGTGGTTGTTGCATGATTGGAGGCAAAAAGATTGACATACAAGGTGTCTTGATGTGTCGAATAAATCAAACCAGGCATTGCGGGAATGAACCGGATAACATTAGTGGGGCAGCACGAGCAGTCAAACCAGGACTGGCGGGTACAAGCACCCCGATTGAATTCATATACACCGTCTGATTCCAGTGCATTGGGATAGAAAAATTTCTCACCATCCAGTGAAATACCCGAAATCAAACCGTTATACAGTGTTCTTTCGATCACATCATAGTATTTCACATCACCGGTTAACATAAACATCCGCTGGTTCCAGTACACACTTCCTATCGAAGCACAGGTTTCATTATAAGCTGTCAGATTTGGTAACTCATAATTTTCGCCAAAAGCCTCCCCATCGTGCTTCGCTCCGATACCACCAGTGATGTAAATCTTCTTATTGACCATATTTTCCCAAAGCTTTTGGGTAGCGTTCCAATAATCCTGGTCTCCATAGATGGCCGCAATATCTGTCATACCAGCATACATGTAGACTGCCCGCACCGCATGACCTACTACTTCGTCCTGTTTTGTGACAGAAATATGATCCTGACTATATGGACCAAATAATTTGTGAGTGGTAGAATCTCCCCGATGATCCAGCAGGTATTTTGCCAGATTTAAATACTTCTCATCCTCAGTTATCCGGTACAGCTTGATCAATCCTGTCTCAATAATTTGATGCCCCGGAACGGTTTCAATTTTTCCCGGTCCGAAGGTCTCAACAAATAGATCTGCGTTTTTCAGCGCAATCTCCAGAAAATTTCGCTTACCTGTTGCCTGGTAATGAACAGCGGCGGCTTCATACAGATGTCCGCTATTATAAAACTCGTGGCTTGCATCTAACGACTCCCAGCGTTTACCATCCACAACTTTTACCCAGGGTGCGGGTGGTTTGGCAGGGTTGATGGTACGCCAGGTAGTGAGATAGCCATCTTCTTCCTGACCGATTTTTACAATGGCAATCAATGAGTCTAGCAATACTTCCAATTCTTCATTCGGCGAGCTGATCAGCGAATTCGAAGCGCCCTCAATGATCTTGTACACATCCGTATCATCAAACGGCATATAGCCCCTGGTTTCTCCTTCTATTGCACCACCGGCAATCAAGAAATTCTCAAACCTTCCTTCCTCCTTGCACTTTTCCAGCGCATAGCTAATGGTCTTGTCCTGGACGGTTTTTATGATCGGTAACCAGAAATCATCCGTCAGATGGACATTCTGGATATTTATGGGTTGAATTGGATAATCGCTGAATTCGGCTTCCGGTTTTTTTTCTTTTTTTCCCGTACAGGCCACCAAAACAAATAAGAGTAGATAGAACAGCTTTTTCACGTGAAGATATTTTTAAACTCAAATATAGTTAAATGTCTATTATACCTTTATTAAAAGTCAACTAACCTTGCTTAGCGGAGTTGAATACACGACGACTACGTGTTGTTGCAAGCAATTTGGGATGGTACTTTTCGTCCAAAAAAACTATTTTCGGTCTTTCACCGGAATGACTAGTTTCAGGCCTGACCAGGTGGCATCAACGGCACACACCTTCACATCCACCAGTCCAACTGAAAGAGCATATTCCCTGATAAAATTTTCATCCATGTCCGTCGGAACCTTGGAAGCCTTTTTAGGCCAGCTTACCCATACCATTCCATTTTGCTTGATTTGCTTTTTAAGCGTTGTTAGGTCTAATTCATTTTTCCAATAGACAAATACATGAATAATATCCATTAAACCACCGGGTTCCCCATGAAAAGAGATTCCTTCGGGCAGCCGGTCGAAAAGCGCAAAATAATTTTCAGGGGGGGTGATCATTAAAATGTCAAAACCATCCTTAAACCCAAGTTTTTGCTCAAGTGGCTTATCTGAATATCCTGATGAAACCGGGCTGGTCATAAATTGATTTTATGTAAATGTTTTGTTTTGATCATCAAACTGCTCCGCAAGAGAATTGCTTGAACTGATGAAAAAAAGCAATAATCCAAGGAAGATTTTTGTTTTTCATTGGCGCTTGTATTGGATGTACAATGATAGGTAAAAACAAATTAATGATAGGACCTCTTTTCCCGATTAAGGTAAGAAGACCGCGGTCGACGGCCATCAGACTGTCGACCCTATACTAGTCAATGGCTACCACTTTGTTAATCCCAATGTGGCACCCTTCAATGCAGAAGCGGTACCACAATTCTACTTTCCCATCTTCAACAGGATGGATGATATAACTGTGCTGTAAGTTCATTATCTCCTCATTTTCGGGATGTTCCGGTAATTGATGATAGAGGGCAAGGATGTCCTCTTCTGAGTCGGGATCATCAATGATAAGATAAAATTTGAAATTCTCTAATCCATGAAAATTAGACTGAAAAGCATTGCCGTTGGGTTTAAAAGAAAGGTATTGAAGCGGTGAAGAGGGTACTGGTTCCACTATATAGCCTGCTCCTGGTGAATACCCGGATTCAAAGACCCCCCAGGTTCCCGTCAATTCACCATCATTTTCAAAGGAAGGCTCCCGTGCAATTTCTTTTGTGTCACACGAAAAAATTGTCAAACATAAAACCAGGGAAACGAATACATGATTGGGTTTCATAAAAGCGTCGTTTTTAATTTTCATAACACCTTCCTGCCGGAAAAGGTTGGAAAACAATATTGCCTTAACAGATAATTTTTCCAATTAAAATTGAGTTTCCTTGGAATTCCATCGATAAATGTTAAATAAGAAGCTCTCAAATAGATTTTTAACCTAAAAACTTATAATGAAACCTATCGAGATAGAAATTCCCGAATTCCATGATTCACTTGAACAAAATGAAGAATACTTCATCCTCAAAGGCAACGAGGATGAAAAAATTCAATTTCACGACTATGAAAGAATTTATCAAATACCCGGCCTCTACGAAGCTATTTTTCATGAAACATTAAAATGCCAGTCCCCTACTGTCATCAAAGATATTTTGTTCAAAAATATCGACGCGACAGAAACCAAAACGGAAGAATTAAAGATATTGGACTTTGGTGCTGGAAATGGCTTGGTTGCCGAAGCGCTCGACCTGGGGCACCCCGAAGTGATAGTAGGTGTGGATATCATCGATGAGGCAAGGGAAGCTGCCATGAGGGACAGGAAAAATATTTATACCGATTATATTGTGACCGACCTGTCGAAGGCCGAACCAATGGCAATGAAAAAGCTGGAAAGCTTCGATCTGAACACCCTGGTTTCTGTAGCGGCGCTTGGGTTTGACCACATCCCTCCAGCCAGTTTTATAAATGCTTTTAACCTGATTGAGCAGGAAGGATGGATCGCTTTTAACATCCGTGATAAGTTTCTCACCAAAGAGGATGAATCAGGATTTAGGAAGGCATTGAACTTGATAGAAGATGATTTTATGGAATTCGTGGACGAAAAGACCTACGTGCACAGGATGTCAAGCAGCGGCGAACCTATCCACTACACCGCCATGGTAGGAAGAAAATTGGCCGACATAAAGGTGACGGAGGAAGAAAAAAAATGAGGAGATGATTTAACGAACAGCGATTGATAATTTAATCCTGATAAGGGACTGAAGAATGAGCAGTTCCTTATTTTTTTGCGGATCAAGGTGGCGAGGATTGCTAATCAATAGAGATCCGTTTTATTTAAAACGTTCCAATCACCCCTCCAAGCTGACTTTAAAAAATCCTCTCCTTTTGCTTTACCGTCAAAGTTTTTCAAATTCGCTCCGTTTGATTAATTTCATCACTCCGTAACAATTACTAAAATTCAATAACCAATAATACTACGATGAAAAAACATTTACTTTTTCTCCTATTGATCGGGTTTTACCCGTCCTTTTCACAGACTACATCATTACAGAAATCCCCACCACTCGCATACGATAAACCGGCCACAGTGGGTATTTCCGAAGAAAGACTGTCACGCATTGACAAGATGTGCAAAGAAGCCATTGCAGAAGGGCAGGTGCCTGGAATCGTTGCATTGGTTGCCAGGAATGGAAAGATCGTTTTCCATGAAGCCTATGGGATGGCAGACAATGAAAAAGACAGGGAGATGAAAAAAGACGATATTTTCAGGATCGCTTCCCAGACAAAGGCGATCACCTCTACGGCGGTCATGATGCTTTGGGAGGAAGGTAAATTCAAACTGGACGACCCTATCTCAAAATTCATCCCTGAATTTGAAAATGCACAAGTGCTCGATTCCCTCTACGAAGACGGGCACTACACCACCATTCCCGCAAACAAACCCATCACCATCCGGCACCTGATCACACATACTTCGGGCATCGGCTATGGCGTGATCGACGGGGATCCCCGGATTAAAAAGATCTATGCTGACGCAGGCATAACCGATCTGTTTACGACGGAGAAAATCACCATTGGGGAGAGTGTGAAAAAATTGGCCAAGCTACCCCTGCACCACCATCCGGGTGAAGGTTGGACTTACAGTGAGGGCCTCGACGTTTTGGGCTATTTCATCGAAGTTGTCTCCGGGATGCCGCTGGATGAATTTTTCAAGACACACATTTTCGATCCATTAGGAATGAACGACACCCGGTTTTACCTGCCCAAAGAAAAGGCTAGCAGACTGGTGAAAGTACAGCATAAAGTAGAAGGCGAATGGAAAAACTACCCCGTGACCTTTTACGATACGAATTACCCGATCAAAGGTGAGAAGGCCTTTTTCTCGGGCGGAGCAGGCTTAAGCAGCACGGCAAAAGACTATGCTACCTTTTTACAAATGTACCTGAACAATGGCGAATACAATGGTGTGCGGCTGCTTAGCAGGACGACTGTCCAGTCGATCATGGGCAACCAATCTGGCGACCTTTTTGGCGAAGGGAACGAATATTACGGCTTGGCTTTTGGTGTTTTCACCAAACAGGGCCAGAACAAGGGCGGCTTGGGCAGTGAAGGTACTTTCGACTGGGGTGGCTATTTCAACACTCAGTATTTTGCAGATCCCAAAGAACAGGTCATTGGCATTATCATGAAACAGACGCAGGGTCCCGTAAATGACGAAACTGGCTGGAAATTCCGTCAGTTGGTATTTCAAACCATCGACGACTGATCTTTGGTTTGACCTTGTACCTTTTATATAAAATTGTCTGCCAGGCATTGGTCCCTTCGTTAGTTAAAACACATTGACCTAAACCCTTTAAGTTATGGAAACCTTACCCAACAATTTACCCACCTTTAGAATACTCTTTCTGGTGAAAGGAATTCTTACCTTGCTATTTTCAGTTTTCCCGCTGCTGTATGCCGCATTGGGAGGGTTTCTCGGAAATATCGATGAATTAAACTATGGACCTGAGGCGCCCCCTTTTAACATTGGTTTGATTTTCATTGTCATCGGGAGCGTCTTTTTTGTCCTGGTGATTATCATGGGAATATTGACCATTCTCGCATCACACTATCTCAAGGAAGTAAAAAACTACACCTTCATTTTTGTGGTGGCCATTTTAAATTGCTTCACCGGCATCCTGGGGATCTTGCTGGGTGTGTTTACCATCATCGAATTAAATAAACCACATGTAAAAGAGAAGTTTGGGCAGGCTTAAAAAAAACGGTAATAAACAAAAGAGACAATTCCCGGACTCCTGTCGGTTGATAGGAGTCCGGGAATAACTTGACTTTTAAGACGGTTTTTTTTGCCTAATCCGCTCTCTCCCAGACCTCATCCAATACCGTTTCTTCACCGTCAATAGTGATGGTGCCTACGTGATGCCAGGTAGTGCTGTCAAGATCAATATCGAATGTAATCGATTGTCCAACCACACCCGATACACTATGATATTCGATGTTTTCAGTATATGATTCTCCATCAAATGTAAAAGTGCCACCTCCTGCCATGATGGTGGAATCATCCGCCTGGTGACCAAAAGCCCAACGGTCTCCTGACAATATTTTATAGGACGGATGTTCAAATTCGGTGGTGACAATGGTCGTGTCTGGACTGGTCATGGTGACTTCCGTCAATCGCCATACTCCCTCAATCTGATCAGCCAGATCTTCTTCTACAACAGTCCCGGCGGCGGGTTTTGGTCCGCTACAGCCAAAACCAAAAATGATCAATATGAGCAATAAAATATTCTTTTTCATAGTGTTAGGTTTAGTTTGAACTACTAGTTTGATATCCAATAATTTACAGACTAAAATCATAAATACCTAATGATCAATGGCTAAGTGAATAATTTTAACCTTTTTTCATTATCTTTTTGCCACGAAGAACCAATGTTTATTGACAAAGAATGCGTGATAATTTTAAACTCGATGCGTTGAAAAGCTTGGTAGTCATTTTGACCGGCCTGCTCTTGATCAATGACAGCATACAAGCTCAGTCTAATGCATACACTACAAGCATCAATTCCTACCAGGAAGAACTAAATAAAGAGTTCCGGGATCCGGAAGAATCGCCCCTGCCCAAAAAAGATCGCAAGAAATTTAAGGAGCTTCCTTTT
>JBNLGG010000034.1:0-44495 GCA_050305935.1 Cyclobacteriaceae bacterium
ATTTTAGGGATGGCCATCCCCAAAAGGTGTATGAATCTAAGACTAGGACTTTAGCAACTATACCACCGATTAGAAGGGATTTAATCAAGCGTAATCGGTATTTAGTACCGAACAGTATTGTGGTAACAAGGGGGTGCCCACACCACTGTAATTTTTGTTACAAAGATGCTTTCTTCAAAGGAGGTAAGTCTTTTTATACACAGTTGGTCGATGATGCACTTTCTGAGATTGATGGACTCCCAGGCAAACATCTTTATTTTTTGGATGATCATTTGTTAGGAAATGCAAAATTTGCTGAGGCATTGTTTGATGGTATGAAAGGGATGGGAAGAGTATTTCAGGCTGCAGGGACTGTGGATTCGATAATAAGAGGAAACCTCATTGAAAGAGCGGTAAAGGCTGGATTAAGAAGCCTGTTTGTTGGGTTTGAAACATTTTCTGAGTCAAATCTAATGCAGAGTAATAAAAAGCAAAACTTAAAAAGAGATTACGAAATGGCTGTTAACCGCCTTCATTCTCTGGGTGTGATGATCAATGGTAGTTTTGTTTTTGGCTTGGATGATGATGACAAGGATGTATTCAAACGAACGGTAGATTGGGGAGTAAACAATTCGTTGACTACAGCAACCTATCACATCCTTACCCCTTATCCAGGAACAAAGTTGTTTCATGACATGGAAAATAGTGGAAGGATTTTGACTAGAAATTGGAATTTATATGACACTAGAAATGTGGTGTATCAAACCAAAAAATTAACCGCTGAAACACTTAAAGAAGGTTACGATTTTGCTTATGAGTCTTTTTATGGTTGGTCAAATATTTTAAGGGCATCGCTAAATCATCATCAGTTAAAGCATCAATTAAAACATTTTTTCTATACAGGTGGCTGGAAAAAGATGGAACCTCTATGGAAGATTATCATTAACAGCGGTGGATTGAGGTATATGATGCCGGTTCTTGAGTTGTTGCTATCGGAGGTAAAACCTAAGCCCCTTGTTCAAAAAGAACCATTTAAACAAATTGCCCGGCCCCAGCCGGGTAATTAATATTTTATAAGCTTTCAGCTTGTGGCATCGGGAGTGTCAAATAGAAAATTGGAGTTGGAAATGGAGTCGGCCAGAGGCCTTGGAAATAGTTATCACTTGGCTTCAGCCAAGCGATTGAAGTAGTAAACAATAATTGAATCTGAATTTATGAATATTTGTGCCATGTCACTTGGTCCGCCACTGGTGTTGATCGTCGCAATTCTATTAGCTGGGATTCTTATCCTGACTTTTCTAATTATGTTGATTGTGAAATTATTTAAAAAAAGCCTTACATGGCGATTCATTCTTTTTACTACGTTTTTAGCACCTATTTCTGTTATCATTGTCGGGCTATTGTTTAACATAGTTTATGATTTTATGACAAGCCCAATGAAAGTCAAAGAATCTGATTTAGAGGGCGATTACATAATTAATACCGATTTATTCAAAGGTGAAAATACGGAATGGCAGTATGAACACTATTGGCTTAGAATTGAGAAAGATACCCTGTATCTGAATATTATGAATGAGGGCAAATTAATTCATACTTACAAAAAGAAAATCAACCATAGTTGGAAAGGAGGAAGACATGATTTCTTCGAATTTTATGGTGAGTATAAATTTAGAAATGATCACATAATGTATATCAGAAATGAGGGTTTAAATGAACTCAATGCTGAAATATATAAAAGCCTTCCAAATGACACAATGTATGGTAGTATCCGCGTGAAAGATAGCGTGCTTAATGCAAGAATATTAGAGGCTTATCCAAATGAACATCATATGTTAAAGTTAAATCCACTATTGCATGCTGATCCATTCATGTTTAATGTGGTATTAAGGTCAACTAAATATGGCAATATGTTTTTTAGAAAAGGTAAGTGGAAGAGAAGAAGAAAATAACATCTGCAATAAAAAAACATGTGGACACATCTAAGTCCAAGCCAATTGGCCCGGCTCCAGCCGGGTAATTAATATTTTATAAGCTTTCAGCTTGTAGCGATGATAGATAAGCATTAGAAAACTGGAGTTGGAAATAAAGTCGGCCAGAGGCCTGTGAAATAGATATCACCTGGCTGGAGCCAGGCGATTGAAATAGACTAATGAAAGAGATCGCTTTGGCATTCGCTTTAAAAAGCCGCATGGATATTTAAGCGGAACGCCTTCTGCCCGTCCTTGTTGATAGCATATTCAAAGCGAAGCACGGAATCGTACATCGTGACCACATCCAACCCGAGACCGCCGCCGAAAAGATAGGTATTGGTCAACCGCGAATTTTGTTCATAGTCCGAATAGTTATCTATGATGCCGTGATCGTAAAACAGTGAAAGATAAATATTGATGGGGACTTTGCTAAACTCACGGATCGGCATGGTTTCCCCAAGATCGTAGGTTCGTGAGAAAATCCTCTTTTTAAACGAATTGTTATTGATTATAAAATGCTGCCCTTCGATCACGTTGATTTCATAACCTCGCAGGAAGTTGTCGTCAAAACCCACACCGTTGTAATTTCGATAGGGTTGTTTTTCAGGGAAGGTGGAAGACAGTGAGAAATTGGACGCAAAATAAAAATTCTTTCCCAGGTCAAAATATTTTCGGAACATAGCATTGAGCTGTACGATGTCAGCATCACCAAAAAAGCCGAGCCCAATTTTATTGATCTCTGCCTGAATAAAAAATCCTTTCAACGCGTAAGAACGATAATCCCTCAGATCCCTTCTAAAGCGGTAGGTTAACGCGACGTATTGTTGATCTGTCTTTCCATTTAAGAGGTAGTCGGGGTTGATCATCGCGACCGTGTCATGGATGTGTACGTTCGAGTACCAAACCCCCAGCCGATGGAAATTGTAAAAGGAGGGCCGTAGGTTCAGGTAGGCGGAGCTCAAAAAGCGAGTGCGTAAGTTGTCTTCTTTCCTGATGAAGTTCAGCCGGTGATTTACTGTGTTAACGGCGATGTCTTTGTTAGTGGAATAGGCCGCAGCAAAGCTGAGCCCTACTTTCTGCTGCTTGTCGATGTAGGGGATGCTATAAGCCAGGCTGAATAGCTTGGTGTAGCCAAACTGAGCGGTTAAGTCTACTTTTTCATTTCTTCCCCTAAAATTAAAATGGCGGAGCCGGAGGCCATATTCCACCCGCTTGAGGCTTCGATGTTGATTGACCCACCATTCGGTGAAGTTTCGGTCGGCTAATTGGAAAATGGGGACCGGGAAGAAATACCAGCGTTCTGAAACACGAATGATGATGTCTACCTTGCCATTCAACAGGTCGATCACTGTGAACTCGATGAAGGTGAATAGCGAAAGGTTGTTGAGTTTGTTTTTGTCCTCTTCAACAAATTCGCCCAGCATTTTTTTGGTAAGGACTTGTCCGTCGTAGATATCCAATTCCCGGCGGATAATTTTTTCCTTCGTTTTTTTATTGCCGACAATAAAAATCCGGTCTATTTCGACAAACTGATTGAGACTGTCTATTTGGCGTTGGGAAAGATGGTCTTCTTTTTTTCCATTATTTTTTTTTTGGGCAATTCCCGGATTGGAAAGAAAAAAAGTAATTAAGATGATCAATACACCTCTGTACATAATTGTGATATTGCCTGTCAATCAATTTGAAATATAATCATAAAAAGAATACAGGTCGGGTGTGCCAAAGAACAATCAACTTAATTGTCTTTTTCTTTTGGTTGAATTTTTCTGAGGAACAGTAATATGAAAATCCCGGCAAGAATCATGGGGATAGAAAGTATTTGACCCATATTTAAAGACATCGTGTCCTCAAAATCTACCTGGTTTTCTTTAAACATTTCGTGAATAAACCTAAACCCGAAGAGAATGATCAGGAACAAAGCAAAAATCAATCCCCGTGGAAGTTTTTCTTGTTTTTTATACCAGATTAAAAATAGAATTATAAAGATCAACAGGGAAGTGCCTGCTTCATACAGTTGAGTTGGGTGCCTTGGTACGGCTTCCAGGTAAACAGTTGCCTCCGGAGTGAGTTTATTGGCGAGGTCGATTTTATATTCCATCTTGCCCGTGCTCGTCAGAGCAAAGTGCTTTGGGATTTCATGGTAGTTTGTCAATATGTATTGGAGGTTTCTTTCTATGTAATTCTTTATTTGGCTTTCTTCGATCCCGGCTATAAACTGAAGATCAACTGCTACCATCGGAGCCTTTGATTCCACTGCTGGTTTTGCTTTGGAAATATTAACATCGATTATCGATTTGTTTTCGAGAATGGCTTCCTTTAGCGGAGCGGCGAATACTACACCATAGTCGCTGTTTGTAGGCTTGCCGATGATCTCGGAATTAAAATAGTTGCCCAAACGAATAAAACAACCTCCCAGGGCCACAAGTATCACCAGACGGTCGATCACCCAAAAGAAGTCCTGGTTTTTTCGCTTTTGTTTTTTCCACTTGAATTTAGGAGGCCAAAGGTTGATGTCATATTTGCAATAGAGATAAACTCCCAGAATAATTCCAATGGCAGCTCCATGGCTTGCGAGTCCACCTTCCCAGATTTTAAGGATATTCAAAGGCTCTCTTAAATAGTCGGCAGGTTCATAAAAGAACACGTGCCCCAGCCTGGCTCCCAGAATGGTGGCAATTAAGATAAACAGGGTGAAAATGTCCACGTCTTTTTCGGGGCGGCCTTCCTTACGATAAATAAAATAGAGTATTTGTTGTCCAACGATGAATGCCATTGCAAACAAGAGGCCGTACCACCGAACAGGTAGCTTATCGATGTTTGGAAAAATCTCAGGATTAACTGACCAGATGATGAATTCAAAAATACCCATGATTCTATTTTTTTTTAGCTCCGCAAAGATATGAGCTTTCCATTTTTAAAATAATATTAAAGGAACTAATCCGATAATTCATCCAGTTCCTTTCTAAACCCACTTGAAAGTATCGGAAACCGGCACCATGTTCTTGGGTCTACATTCAGATCATCCAGGTGAAAGGAGGGCGCGATCCGCTCCCGTTTCCACTGGTTTCGGGTCCAGAGTGTATAAAACTTTTTGATCGCTTTTTTTAGGTCATCATCGGGATAATCGATGCCTTTACTTTTCAATTCCTTGTAGACTTCTTTCGGGCTGTGTCGATCCCTGATGGCCAGTTTTTCAATTTCCACGATCAGCCAGTATGGCATCAGGTCTTTTTCATCCGTTTGGTCTTTTTCCTGAGGCCTCAGCTCGGCGGTTGGGGCGAGGCTATTGACAAAAGCCAGGCTCTGGTATCCCAACTCTTTTTCTGCCCATTTGAGCCAGTTGATCACAAAATATTTGTCTACCCCGGCAATGGGGGCGATCGAACCGCTGGTGTCACCATCCATGGTCGCATATCCCACATCCCCTTCGCTGCGATTGGATGTTGTTATAAGAAGGCAGTTGTGGATATTTGCCAGCATCCAGATAATCGGACTGCGGGCCCGGGCCTGGATATTCTGAAGGGCAATGTCATCCATTTCCCAGGTCAACTCCCTTGAAATAGCCTCTTCAATTTTGGAAGTATAGGTTTTTACTTCCTCATCTATCTGCCAATGGTGAAAGGTAGCGCCACATTCTTCTGCCAATTTTCTGGCTGCGTTAAGCGTTTTTTCCGATGAATTTTTGGTTCCCTGGTAGGCGCAAATCAAGATCTTTGAGACAATTAGTTTTACTGCTTCCTCGCCGGTTTTACCATTGACTAGTGGGATTAAATCCTCCCTGCCTGTTTTTTCGAGGAAAGCACTTATGCCGAGTTCGCTGATGCCGCGCCTGATCATTTCGGTAACCAGGATAGCGCAGGTGCTGGAATCAGCGCCGCCACTTAGTGACAGCACAAAGCCCTTGCTATGACTTTTCCACAAGTAATCAAACAAGCCCAAAGTAACCGCATTGGTAAAAACCTTATTCCTGTTTTCAGGTTCAAGTGGGTCGGCGCCGTGATTAGAAATGTCATTGAAGTCAATATCCTTGTACAGTAGGTTGATGTTTTTAAATGAAAACCGGTTGTTGTAGCCCAATATCTGCTTTGGGCCAGAAATGAAAATTTCACCGTCAAAGATCATCCTGCCTGATTCATTGCCCAATAAATTGGCATACAGGTACACCAGGTTGTATTTTTTTGAGGCGTCAATAGCAATCTGCTCACGGATTTTTGTTTTTCCAAAAGCAAAGTGGCTTGCACTGGGATTGATAATTAGTTGGGCACCTCGTTGAGCCAGGCTGGGGGCAGGTCGCTCGTTTGGACGCCAGGCATCTTCGCAAATTTCCATGCCAATGGTAATCCCTTTATGTGTAAAAACAATATCCCCAATATCGACTTTAAAGTTGTGAAGGGTGTAAGTGTCTGTTTTGCCAGCAGGCCAGGAGGTAAACCAGCGGGGTTCGTAATGCACTCCATCGTGCGCAAGGTGTTGTTTGGCCCTGATGCCAATTATCTTTTCGTTGTGGATAATAACGGCACAATTATAAAGTTTTCCATCGTGTTTTAATGGCAATCCAACAACTACGAGTATGTCCCTGGTTTCAGCGATGATTTTTGGAAGCTGCTCAGTGGCCTCTCTCCAAAGCCATTCGCTCAGGAACATGTCCTCACATCCGTATCCGGTGATGCAGAGCTCCGGCAGACAAAGAATGTCAACGCCCTTTTCCCTCGCCATCTTGATCGCATCCAATATATTGGAGACATTATTATGCCAGTCAAAAGGGATTTGATTTAAGGCAGCGCCTGCAATTCTCAAAATACTCATAAGGGGAATGCTAGTGAAGTGCCAAATATATCACTCAATTTCGAGAATTTCACAGGTTTTTTGAGCGGCTAACTGCTCCGCTTTCTTTTTGCTGTGACCGATGCCCCTGGCGTAGGATTTGTTTTCAATATAAAGTTCGGCGGTAAATTCCTTCTGATGGTTGATGCCTGTGGATTCTGTGATTTTAAATTCGATGTCCTTACTGGTTTGATGCGCCCACTCGATGATTTTGCTTTTGTAATTGGTGTTTACACTAATGATTTCATCAATGTCGTAGTGGGGGAGGATCAGTTTTGTTAAGATAAAGCTCCTGCAAAATTTAAGTCCTCTGTCCAGAAATACTGCCCCGATCAGGGCTTCGAGCGTATCTCCGTAAATTGACTTGTAGCTTAGGCGGCTTTTCTTGCTGCTGTTGAACTCGACGATATTTCCTATGCCAATCTTTCTGGCTACCTGATTAAGCGCATCACGGTTAACAATCCGGCTTCGTACTTCGGTGAGGAATCCCTCGTCTTTCAAGGGGAATTTTTTAAACAGGAATTCTGCTACCACCATTCCCAAGACTGCATCGCCCAGGTATTCCAGGCGTTCGTTTGATTCGCGGATTCCTTTTGAATTTGGTTTGGCGATGGACCTGTGTTGGGTGGAGAGTTTGTACAAAGAGATATTGATAGGTCTCTTTCCTACTATATTTTTCACAGCAGAACTGAGATCTCTTTCAAATGTACTGAATGAAATAATTGAGATTATCCTTTTCATCAAGGACTCCCCATCGTTATTCTTTTATAAAAATGATGGATACATTGTGCCCACCAAAACCAAATGTATTACTTAAAGCAGCTTTTATTTCTCGTTTTTGGGCTTTGTTAAATGTCAGGTTTAGTTTATTGTCGATGTTTTCGTCATCTGTAAAGTGATTTATCGTAGGAGGGATGATGCCTTCCTGAACAGCTTTGATAGAAGCAATGGCTTCAATAGCTCCCGCCGCTCCGAGCAAATGCCCAGTCATCGACTTCGTGGAACTAATATTTAATTTATAAGCATGATCTCCAAAAACACTTGCAATAGCTTTTGTTTCACTTATATCCCCCAGGGGAGTAGATGTACCGTGTACATTGACATAGTCGATGTCGGTAGCAGACATGCCTGCATCATTTAAAGCATTGAGCATTACATTTTTTGCGCCCAGCCCGTCTGGGTGTGGGGCAGTAATATGGAACGCATCGGCAGATAACCCTCCTCCAGCAAGAACAGCATATATTTTGGCGCCTCTTGCCTTGGCGTGTTCGTATTCTTCAAGTATAATGGCGCCTGAGCCTTCGCCTAATACAAACCCATCTCGGTCCTTATCAAATGGCCTTGAGGCAGTCTCCGGGGAGTCATTTCTTTCGGAGAGTGCTTTCATGGCATTAAAACCGCCTATCCCGGCCTCGCAAACCGCCGCCTCTGAACCGCCTGTGATCATCACATCGGTTTTTCCGTAGCGGATATAGTTTAAGGATTCTACCAGGGCATTAGTGGCTGACGCACATGCAGATACAGTTGCGTAGTTAGGTCCTCTAAACCCATATTTTATGGAAATTACGCCCGCGCTCATGTCCGGTATCATTCTGGTGATGAAGAAAGGATTAAACCTGGGATTATTATTTCCATTGGCAAAATCCATCACTTCGTTTTGGAATGAACTTAAGCCACCAATCCCCGAACCCCAGATTACTCCTGCCCGGTCTAAATTGATTTTTTCCAAATCCAGCCCGGCATCTTTCATCGCTTCCTCGGCAGTGACCATGGCATATTGTGCGCACAGGTCTATTTTTCTTGCCTCTTTTCTATCGAGATGATCAAGGGGGTCGAAGTTTTTTACTTCGCAGGCAAATTTGGTTCTGAAATTTTCTGTGTTGAAGCGTGTGATTGGGGCTGCACCACTAACACCATTTGCCAAACCTGTCCAAAAATCCTGAACATTATTACCAAGTGGTGTTAGCGCGCCTAACCCAGTTACTGCTACCTTTTTTAATTCCATAAAAGAAGGGTAATAGTAGATTTATTTGTTAACGTTTTCTTCCAAATAAGAAATCGCCTGACCAACTGTAGCGATGTTTTCAGCCTGGTCATCCGGGATTGAAATGTTAAATTCTTTTTCAAACTCCATAATCAATTCAACGGTGTCAAGGGAATCGGCTCCTAGGTCGTTTGTGAAGCTAGCTTCCGGGGTAACCTCAGATTCTTCAACCCCTAGCTTGTCAATAATAATGCTCTTTACTTTTTGTGCAATTTCAGACATTTTTGTATACTGTTTTGTTAAAACTCAGTGCAAAGAAATGCATTTCGGCCATTAAAATCAAACTATTTTTTTACCCTGCTGAAAAATTGAAATTTACTACTTTTAATGACAATTTCACGCCTGATATTTTACCTGTATCTGTCCTATGGCCAAAAATAAACTTAAAGTTGATTTCATATTTGATTTTACTCTGTTCGGATTGATATCTGTACTCAAGGAGCATAAGCTAGCCTGGGAGATCAACCGTGCCATGGACATTCACCTTGTAAAAAATGAGGATGTTATTCTTGAATTTTTTAACCAGGGCAATATTGTCATTTCAAATTTTATTTTTGAAACGGAAAACAGCTCCTTCAGACTGCTGAAAAATAAGTCGATGGATACTAAAACCAAGGGTAGCAAATTCCTGTTGCCGGAATTAAATTCATTTGACTACCTCGTATTTGTAACGGGTTTTGAAGATACTTTTTCCACAGGGGAAGCCAAAGAAATGCTTCAGTCGGTTCCCGGTATTCAGTACCTGAAAGAATTTGATCCCAACGGATTAAAATCAAAGGAAAATCTAATCTTTTGATAGCCAGTTTTTAGGTTCGGCAAGAACAACTTTTTCTTTCTGGACGATTACCTGGCCAGGCTGTAGGTCTTTTGTTTTCCTTACAAATTTTCGTTCCGTGCAGATCACTGGCACAAGCCCCTCTGTTTTTCTTTTTGAATACCATGCCGCTAGCGAGGCCGCTTTTTCAATGGCGTCCTGGCTTACTGTTTTGCCGCCAGGGTTCCTGATCACCACGTGCGAGCCGGGGGCATCTTTTACGTGCAGCCAGGTGTCATTTTTATCCGCAATTTTAAAGGTGAGTATATCGTTGTTTTTAGCATTTTTCCCTACCAATATTTGACAGTCTTTTAATTCTAGCAAATGGTAGGGGAGTTCTTTTGCGATCTCACTGGCTTTCTCCTTTTTAAATTTGTCCAGATTTCGGTGATTGCCCTCCTCTTCAATGGCTTTGACCTGCGATATTAACTCCTTCAGTTCTTTCTCTTTACTTCGAATGTTGGCGGCAAGCTTTTCTACTTCGATGTTTTGGTTTTTAGATTTTCGATAGTAGACTTCGGCGTTCTTCTGCGGGCTTAACTCTTTTTTTAAAGGTATTTTTATGAGGGCATTATTGTAAAAATTGTGCAGTTCCGCACTTTCACTTCCCTTATTAATGGAATGGAGGTTTGCCATCAATATATCTGCCATCTGGCGATAGGTCTGTCCATCGTGTAGCGAATCTTTTTTGCGCCTGGTTTTTTCCAGGTAATTCTCTGCTTTTTTAATTTCTTTATTTTTTACCTGAAGCAGTTGTTGCTTTTTCTTACCAAGGAAGAACGTTTTACTATATTCAATATAGAATGCATTGATGGCCTGAATTGGATTGCTGAAGGATTCTAGTTGCTCACCTGATGAATAAACTTGTAGACGAGGTAAGCCATCTTCATAACTAATGAATGTCTTGTCGGTCTCCAATTCATTGATTTTGCGAATGAGGTGCTGATAGGTTTTTTCCGGGTTGTCTGAAACGGTAGAGTCCTTCATCAGGAAATTCAAATCCTTTTTGGTGAGAGTGGGAATGAACTTATTCAGATCGTCAATATTGCTTTTGAAATTGTCGAAGCTTAGATCCAGTTCTTTGTCGAAGTCCTTGTATAAAAGCAACTGAATATCCTTATCCAGTTTCTTTTTAAAAATGCTGATGGCTATACCGTCTTTAAAAAGAATGACGTTGGATCGATTACCGTACATTTTAAACAGGAGCGTATGGTCGCCAGCTTCAAAGATCAGGCACCTGTCATTTTTGGCAACCCTCACGAGTCCCACCTTCCGGCCAATCAATTCTTGGAAAAGATCAACCGAATTCTTCCTGGCGCGTGCGTAGTTGTCAGGAAAATTCAGGCAGCTAAATTGAGCATCAAGATTGGCTTTTATATAAAAGCTGTCATTTTCGCTTACTAGTCCGATGACAAGCTCATCTTTGTTTTGTGAAAATATTTCAGCAAACTCAAAACCATTCAGTCTTTCGCTAAGGGCAGCGGAGAGTTTTTTGAGTAAAAAGTAATTATTATGCACTTACACCTCGATTTTTAATCCGTCGTAGGCAAGTTCGATATTTTTTGGCAATTCCTTCGACACTTCACCGTGGAAACCCATCTTGTGGCTGATGTGCGTGAAATATGCTTTTCCAGGCTTTACCTCTTCCACTAATTTTATTGCCTGGTCAAGGTTAAAATGAGAATAGTGCTCATCGCGAAAAAGTGCATTGAGTACCAGCACTTTTGAATTGTAAAGCTTTTGCCTTTCGGTTTCAGAGATGTAGTTGGCATCGGTGACATAGGTGAAGTCCCCGAACCTAAAACCCAGCACCGGCAAATTATAATGCATCACTTCGATGGGCTCGACGCGGAGGTCATTGACCATAAAGGGATTATTTTCGATTTCAATCAATTCCAACTGAGGAACCCCCGGGTATTTATAGTCTGAAAAAGCGTAATAGAAATCTTTTTTAATATGTGCGAGTGTGTCTGCATTGCCATACAGTGGCATTGGCTTTTTTTGGGCAAAGTTATAGCTTCTTACGTCGTCCAGCCCGGCAATATGGTCTTTGTGTTGGTGGGTAAATATGATGGCATCTACCCTGGTAATATTCTCTCTCAATACTTGTTGTCGAAAATCCGGCCCCGTGTCTACGACAATGCTGGTTTTGCCATCGGTGAGATGGATGGAAGTGCGCAATCTGCAATCCCGACTGTCCAATGAATGGCAAACGGGACAGTTACAGGCGATGACAGGTATGCCCTGGGAGTGCCCGGTTCCTAAAAAGGTGATGGTCAATTTTCTTGTGTTTGAATAATCTCGGATAAGAGTTTTTGGTTTTTCTCACTCATCTTATCCTTGTTTAAATCTACTTCCCGAATGATGTCCAGCAGGCAGTTAATCTTGCCGTCAAGTGGATAAAACTTATTGATGACCGCAACTTTGTTTTCCTTCAATATGCAATAACCGGATCTAAAATCCCCTCTTTCATACCTCAGAATGTAATCTGATTCCGAGAAGAGATCTTCCAGCTTGTTTAAAAAATGTTTACTGTATTTAATTTCCATTAATTATCCGTAAGCTTTTTTACAGTGTCCACTAATTGGTCAAAGTTCAGAGGTTTCTGCAAATACTCGTTGATACCCACGCTCGAAAAGTCATCCATGGAATAATTCCTTGCATTTCCTGTGATAGCGACGATAGGCACCTGGGATTTTTTATCATCACCCAGCGACCTGATCTGCTTGGCGCACTCCATGCCATCCATCACGGGCATATTGATATCCATCAAAATAATGTCGTAATCCGTTTTTTGTAGCATATCCAGTACCTGCTGGCCGTTTTTGGCAGAAGATATCTCATAGTTTTGTACCATTAGTATCTTTTTGGTCAGGTTCTGAATTACGCTACTGTCTTCCGCAATAAGTACTTTTTTAGGGTCTGCCATAATTAGTTCTGTTGTTTTAAAAATAAGGGGTAATATAATCGTTATTGTGATCGAGTCAAATATACTCAATATTTCAAAGGTTTTTGATTCCAAAAACTTCTAATAAAATTGTCGCTAATAGGAGAACTAGCCTGTTAGCGACAAAATTGGTTTTTAAAATACCAAATTCATACTTCCAAAACCACCGACAAACCAGTTTAGATTGATTTGATATTTATTAGAAAGTGCTTTCATGACATATCTTGGTATATCTTGTCTTCCCTGCTCTATCGAATTCACTACATCTCTGGTAACTCCTATTTCATTCGCGAACATAGCTTGGCTAAATCCACTATTGATTCTTATTTCCTTAAATCTTTTTATTACATCTTGATCAACCTCCTTGTCAAGTTTTGCAACTTTTCCAGTGAAGAGATAATCTGTTATATCTGAATGAAACATTTGTCCTTCTCCAGATGTTAACCATTTTATGTTTACTGGGAAACAGTTACCAACATTTTTAAATAACTGAAAGGATGGAAATGATTTTCCAATCTCAATTTTTTCATAACTTTTTAAATTTAATCCAAGCTTTCTTGCGAACATGTCAATAGGGTACTTCAATTGTTCCCTTACTAATTTTAATCTTCGATTCACTTCGTTAATGGCGTTTTCCTTTTGCATTGATTTACATTTGGTTTTTAATTGAATAGTCGAATATACAGCCTGATTGAAAAAAGGCCTGGAACATATTAAAAAATGTTGGGATGTTAATTTTGTTGCTTTAAAAATAAAGGATAATAACGCTGAAATTCTTCAAATTTCGATTTTAGTTCGTCTAGATCAGACTCCAACTCACCGTACATGTTGTTTTTCAGGTCGGACTCAATTTTGATCGTTAGCTTGGCCACTTTTTCGATGCCGAGGGTGCCAGCGTTGCCTTTCAGGGTGTGGAGGTTGAGCTTGATATTGTGATAGTCGCTTTTTTCAAGGTCTTCGATGCATTGATTAATTTGTTCTTTTGTCTCCGATTCAAAATCCTTAAAGACACTTTCCACCATGTCCAGACCGCCGTATTTTTTTAACTGATCAACTACATCTTCATTTATGATGATATCCTCCTGGGTGACGATCTCATTTTCCGATGCATCAAAGGTTGCTTCCATGTTGATTAGCTCCCGTATTTTCTTTAGCAGCTCGTTGGCTTTGATAGGCTTGGAAATGTAATCGTCGAGGCCTGATTTGATAAACCGCTCCTTGTCTTCCTTCATGGAATAGGCCGTCATCGCCACGATGGGGGCTAGTTTTTTCAAGCCCAGGGCTTTGATCTTTTTAGTGGCCGTCACTCCGTCCATATCCGGCATTTGAATATCCATGAAGATGACATCGTATTCATTTTCTCTCGCCTTCTCTATGGATTCGGTACCATTAACGGCCAGGTCTACAATACAGCCTGATTTCTTTAATATCTCCCCTGCTACCTGGCGATTTACTACATTGTCATCCACGATCAAGACGTGTGGTTTCTGGTTGTCGAAAAAGTCGTGAATAGCCACGTCGTTATTCAGCAGTTCGTCTTCATCAATCACCTCCTGATCGGTGGAATCAGCTTCGAAGGTAAACCAGAAAGAACTTCCAAGGCCGAGAGCGGAATACACGCCCATATCGCCATTCATGAGCTTGCAAAGCTCTTTTGAAATGGACAGGCCAAGGCCGGTGCCTCCAAAGGTCTTGGTCGAAGAGTGGTCAATTTGAGTAAATGAACTGAATAGCTTTCGAATGTTTTCCTGAGAAATCCCAATACCAGAGTCACTGACCACCACCTTAATAATATTTTTCTTGCCGTCCTTTATGATAGTTTTCAGGCTGATGTTGATCGATCCTCCACCATCCGTAAATTTTATGGCATTGGAGGTGAGGTTTGACAGAATCTGGAGGAGCCGCGTCTCGTCCAGAAGGATTTTTTCCGGGAGGTTTTTGTCCATGTGATAATACAGGTTGATCTCCTTGGATTGGGCTTGCTGTGAAAACAGGGCGTACAGCTTTTCCATGGTGCTCTTCAATTTCACCGGGATTTTCTTCAGCTCCATTTTGCCTGCTTCGATCTTTGAGAGATCAAGGATATCATTCAGGATATTCAGAAGTGTCTCTGACGATTTTTTAATTGTTTTAACATATTTCTCCTGCTCCTTATCGAGGTCCGTGCTACTAATGAGGTCGATCATTCCTATGATCCCGTTCATTGGTGTCCTGATCTCATGGCTCATATTTGCCAGGAATCCTTCTTTTATTTTAAGGGATTTTTCTGCCAGTTCCTTGGCCGTCTTTAAGTTTTGGTTTGCCTGTTTCATGACGGTAATATCCCGGGCTACACCTTCGATGTAGGCATTTTTTGTTCCCTGGTTGAACAACCTGATGTTACAAATGCACGGAATGGATTTACCATCTTTGGCAATGATGTTTGTTTCTACATTCCTTGCGCTTGTGTTTTCCAAAAGCTGGCGTATAACTGAAACAAGCCCTTTTTCATCCTTGTAGAAGTTTTTAATGTTTTTGCCAAGTAAATCTTCCTGGGAATATCCAATTAATTCTTTAACAGAAGGGCTGATCATTTCAATTTTACCTTTCCTTGAGCATCTGAAATATATGTCCTGGAAAGACTCAAAAATATTCCGGAATTTCTCCTCACTTTCCTGGATGGCCAGTTCGGTTTGCTTCTTCTGTGTGATATCGATGGCAATGCCCGATACTTCATGGATGGTAAGGTCATATTGGTAAATAGGACTTAGGAAAACCTCCTTCCAGGATATTTTTTTCTTTTTATGATGCTCCAGTTTTACTTCGAAGTGCAAGCTTTTTCCGCTGAATACAGTGTCGAATTTTTCCTTCCAAAACTGATAAGCGACATCATTCGTTTTTTCATGATCTTCCCGCAGAATTGGAAAAAGGTTTTTGTATTCCTTGTCGGAATTCAGATAGTTCTTATTGTAAGAAGTGAACTGATATCTCCTGTTGATGGTCCAAATCAGGTGGCTACCGCTCTCAAAGATGGCGTTCATCCGGGCGGATTGCTCCCGAATTTTCTGCTCTTTTTGTTTCCTCTCGATTGCCAATGCCACCTGGCCTGAAATAAAATCCAGCAGTTCAAGATCACGGTAGGTGTATGTGTTTCTATTGTGGTAACACTGAACGGCGATTAGCCCGATGGCCTTTTGGCCAAGCTTTAAAGGTACGCCCAGCCAAACTTTTGGGATGGGCTGTGATATTTCGATTTTATTGTAGTGAACAAGGTTTAAAATATCTTTTTCGTACAAGAAAAGCGGTTTGTTGCTTTCCATGGCATATTCAGTGATACCTTTGCCATATGGCCTTGAAAAAGAGGTTGTTTTGCGGTTTTTAAATTCATCCTTAAAAAAGGGAAAGTTGATCTTGTCCGGGCCAAGGTCAGTCAGAGCAACATAGAAGTTTTTTCCCTCTATGATATTGGTAAGTTCACTGTAGATATCACTGAAAAAGCTTTCGTTGTCCGTGCTGTGAATGGTCATGTTGGCAATCTTGTAGTACAATGATTGCGCTTTTTCCGCCCTGATGCGCTCAGTGATATCATGGAAAATACCCCTGTACTCAATGTCACCCCGGGCATCAACCGAGCAATTAACACCTCCGGTCAGATTGATCCTTCGGTTATCTTTTGTAATGAAAATGGTATCAAACTTATCTACCTTTTTTCCCTCCTTGATCAGTTCAAGTGCAATTTTTGTTTTTTGTCGATAGTCGGGATGCACTACATCGTAGAAGTTGATGTCATTAGACGGATCTTGTGAATGGCCCAGCGTTTCCTTCCAGATCTTATTGACAAAATGGATTTTGCCATTTTGGTTAAAGATCATGATCAGGTCATTGGCATTATTGAACAGGTCTTTTAGTTGTTCGTTGGTTCGTAAGAGTTCTTCTTCGATTTTCTTTTTCTCGGTTATATTCTCACCCACTATGGTAATGTTCTCCACTATCCCCTTTGAATTATAAAAAATGATATTATTAAATTTCAAGCGCAACGCGATGCCGCTTTGATGCTTCACATGGCACTCAAATGTGGGTATGTACCCTTTATTTTGAAAAATTACCCTGAGGTCATATTTTATTTTTTCACTTTCTTCCGGCACGATGAGTACATCAAAAAGATCTTTTTTCAGGAGGTCATTACGCCGAAACCCGGTGGTTTGAAGTAATGCGTCATTGCAATAGATAATGATACCGTTCTTGTTAATGGAAAAGGAAGGTAAATCCGACAGCGACAACGAGTCATGGAGTTTTTGTTCCGATTCATTTAATGCGAACTCGTACCTGACAGCATCTTCTTTGTTTTTCTGTAAGGTCACATCGATGGCTGCAGAAATATATCCTGTAAATTGACCATCACTGTCAAAGATTGGTATACCTGATTCAAAAATCCACCTGAATTCTCCGGTGTGCATTTTTAGCCGGTAATAGGTGTTGTATTTTTTTCGCTCGTTGAATGATTTATTTAGTACCTCTCGGAGTATTTTTACATCTCCTTCAAAAACATTTTCAAACCAGCCGTTTAGTTTTTCCTGTTTTTGCGACCTACCTGTAAATCGGGTCCACTGAAGGCTGAAATAATAAAATTCATTTCGCTCATTGGACATTTTAAATAATACTATCGAATCTTTGGAAAATGGTAAGGCCTCCTTTTCTTCTGCTTTCATCAACAGGGAGTGATGAACAAATTTCAACTGGATAACAGCGGAGGCAAATCCGGTAAAATTGCCGCTATCGTCGTACAAGGGGACAGCAGTCTCCGTTACCGGGCATAAGTTGCCGTGGCTGTTTTTCAGGGAATATGTAATGTCGTACTTGGCATGTTTGCGATAGGCCTCCTTGTAGGTATTTATCACCTCTTGTTGATCGTTTGCATCTACAAAGATCAACCAGTCTTTAATACCCGAAGTCTTGCTAACCCCCAGGAAACTTTCTAGTGATTTGTTGATGTAGAAGATCTTCTGCTCATCGTTGGTGACTTTAAACATCACCGGTCCTTCTTCTACCAGGCTTGCAGTAATATTTTCTGTCGAACCGGAAGGAGGCGTGGAGCTTGGTTCGCCCTCTTTGATCGGGGTAATAAGCAGGTAATAGTTTCCCGTCGCATCAAATTTGTTGATGATCGTTGTGGTTGGAACCATTTGTCCCTGGCGATTGATAAACTGGAGGTCAAAATTTTTCGGAAGGCCGGGATTGACAGAACTTAAGTCAAGCTCAAAAACAGTTAGTTCATTTGATTTGTTTTTGCCGGGCAGGATAATGTCAATTTTCTTTCCAATCACTTCTTTTTTTGTGTATCCGAAATACTCAAAGAAGGGAGAATTGACTTCTATGATCGTGTCTTTTGTAACCTTGACAATTGCCGGAGGCATACCGGAAATCTTGTTTTTAAAATCGCTGGTTTTTGTGGTTCTGCTTTTGTCAATATGTATAGGCTGGTCCTTCATCAACGAAGTAGGAAAAACATCAATTAAAATTGCGAAACCTTAATTATAAGCAATCTAATCGTAATTTTGTCGATTATTGAATATTAGCACCAAAATTAATAAAGATTGTCCAATAATAATTTTCTGATCACTATTGTAGGGCCAACGGCGGTGGGTAAGACATCTGTCAGTATTCAGCTTGCCAAACACTATGGATGCGAAATTATTTCTGCCGATTCCCGGCAATTTTTTAAGGGCATGGCCATTGGTACGGCAAAACCAACTTCGGATGAAATGGAGGGAGTGCCTCATCATTTTATTGATTTTTTAGGAGTAGAAGAAGAAATGAGCGCGGGTGCTTTTGAAGTGGCGGCTGTCGACAAGCTCCGGCAGCTTTTTGCCGCAAATGACAAGGCAATCCTCATCGGCGGGTCGGGGCTTTATATAAAGGCTGTAACGGAGGGCATGAGTGAAATGCCCACACCACCTCCTGAAATCAGAAGACAACTGATGGTGGAACTGGAAAAAAATGGGTTTGATGGGCTGTTGAAGGAATTGGAACGTAGGGATCCCGATTATTTTGAGCATGTGGACCAAAAAAACCATCAGCGAGTCGTTCGGGCGCTCGAGATGATCCGGTTTACGGGAAACCCTTTTTCTTCTTTCAGAAATGGACCGGAAAGGGAGAGGGATTTTAATATCGTAAAAATCGGACTAGAGCTGGAAAGGGAAGTCCTCTATCGGCGGATAAATGAACGGGTGGATGAAATGATAGCTGTCGGACTGGAAGAAGAAGTAATTTCCCTGAAGAAGAAGAAAGATTTAAATGCGCTCCAAACAGTAGGGTATAAGGAAATATTTGATTATCTCGATGGGCACTATGACCGGGAAGAGGCCATTCGTTTGATCAAAAGAAACACAAGAAGATATGCCAAAAGGCAACTGACCTGGTTTAAAAAGGACGAGGAGGTGAAATGGTTTTACCCAACGGAGATTAGTGAAATAGTAGCTTACATCGACCAGTCAATATCTTAATTCTTCATTGCCATAAAATCCTGAATTTATCCCTGCGCTAAAACTTTAATCCTTTAATTTAGCGGAAAAATTGAGATGCTATGACGCCAATGTTATATGTACTTAAAGCAATGCACATCATCTTTGCCGTGACGTGGTTTGCTGCTTTATTTTACATTCCCCGCTTATTTATTTATCAAACCGAAGCCAGGGAAAAGGCTGACAACTCCTCCGAGGCAATGATCGCGCAATACAAACTGATGTCAAAGAGACTTTGGAAAGGTATTGCCTGGCCGTCCTTGATTCTTAACTTGCTTTTTGGGTTGGGGATTTTGCAGCCCTACTTTTTATTTATGCCCCCATGGTTAATAGTGAAGCTGGTTTTTATTGGTTTATTAATTGGCTACCATCATGTATTACATTTCGCTTTCAAGGGGCTCCAAAAAGACCATTATAAATATTCGTCCGACCAAATGCGGATGATCAATGAAATAGCCACCGTTTTCCTGTTTGGCATCGTTATCCTTGGGGTGATGAAAGGTATTGTCAATTTTACCTATTTCACGACAGGGATGATCGGGTTGATCATTTTGCTATATGTTGGAATAGTGATGTATCGTCGTTCAAGAAAAAAATCAGTTAAATGAAACCGACATGATTAACATATTCATAAATCACACATGTATGCTGAAGACCACCGGTGCGCAGGCATAAATACTAATGAATTTGTTAATCATCAAACCCGTCTGCCGACGAAGCAGGCATGTGACCATTGAAAATTTAATTATATACACATGAAAATCACCCATATTCTGCTTGTAGCTATTGCAAGCACTTTGATCCAATGTCATTCCTCCAACGGGGATGGAAACGAAAAAGTGGTATTGCCAATTTTAGGGAATAAACATGTCGAGAATATAGAGATAAACGGTGGTATAAAAGCAGATACCGTTTATCATACCATCCCGGATTTTAGCTTTATAGATCAAAATGGCGATACCATCACGCAGGACACCTTTAAAGACAAAGTGTATGTTGCTGATTTTTTCTTCACTACCTGTCCTACGATTTGCCCGACAATGAAAGCCCAAATGCTCAGGGTATATGAGCAATTTCTTGATAATGACCAGGTATTGATCCTTTCCCATACCATTGACCCGGCATACGATAATGTAGAAGTTCTTCATGATTTTTCCGAAAAGCTGGGAGTGGAGAGCCACAAGTGGCATTTTGTCACCGGTGATAAGGATAAGATTTATGAACAGGGAATGAAGGGCTACATGGTTACTGCAGGGGAAGATAAATCTGCTCCGGGAGGATACATTCACTCCGGTGCATTTATTTTAGTGGACAAAGATAAAAGGGTGAGGGGCCTCTATGACGGAACCAAACCATTGCAGGTGAATGAATTGATGGAGGATATCCAAATTTTGCTCGCCGAATATGAATAATGCCACTCTCCTGTTTTGTTTTTTCTTCATCGGCTTATCGATCATTTCCCAATCTTGTGGCTCTAAAAGCAGTTCCAATGAAGGAGCTTCAGGAGAATTGAGCTATGAAGCCAGGATAAAAATCAAACAATATGTTTCCGAGGGAAGAAAACTATATAGCCTCCATTGCGCTAATTGCCATCAGGTAAATGGAGAGGGGCTGGCCAGTCTTTATCCTCCCGTAAAGAATTCCGATTTTTTGATGAAAGATATGGATAAGTCGATTTGTTATGTGAAAAATGGGTTAAAAGGGGAAATTAATGTGAATGGCATCGTTTTTAATCAGGAGATGCCAGCCAATAATACGCTGACTGATCTGGAACTGGCGGAGATATTGACGTTTGTTGTCAACGAGTTTAATGAGAGAGAAAAGCTCATTTCGCAGAAAGACGTTCGACGGGTATTGAAGGATTGCCAACCCTAGTTGCATTTTTTGATCCAATTTTTTGCCTGCTGTCCATGGATTCCCATCATTTTCTCAGTTCAAAATCTGTAGGGTATCCGTTCGATAAATGTAAGTTGGTGTAAGGATAGAGCTGAATAAATCAGATTTGTTGAAGGTGTTAAATGTACATAATTGATATAAAATATAATTTTATAAAGATCGGTTTGAAAATGAGAAAACCTGGGTGTAAAACCGGTTGTATGGTCTTTCTAGCACTTTTTCACCATTTCGTGGTTGGGTTTTCCATTCGATCAAATGCAGCTTTATTCCGACGAATTTTTTTCGCTGGTGTGATTTTCATGTATGATTTGTAGGGAATGTATCCCGTTTTACTATTTTTTCATTTGGTAATAAAACTCTAAAAATCAATTTGCCGCGCCGAAAAACGTCCATTAGCTTTGTTTAAACCTTAAATTCGCGTTGTATGAAAAAAGCATGGAAAAATTTAGTTCGGTCTTTTAAGCCAACTTATTCGGTAGTTTTTACGATGTATCATGTTATTCCTGGCTCTCCTGTTCAGCGTAAAGCTCAACGACATGATTTTGAAAAAGGAGAATTTGCTAAGGCAAGAACAATGTACGATAAACTTGTCCATAAAACCTCTGAATTAAAAATGGCTCCTGCTGAAGTATTTCTTGTAAAAGGGAAAAAGAAAGTAGTTCAAAAGCAGCAGTTTGGACCAGTAAAAGATTTGAGACAATTCAAAATGAGTGCGTAAGATATATTCACCGGGTTGCTGCATGCAACCTGGTTTTTCTTACCCGCCAATATTGGTCATCGACTCATTCTTAATTCCTGATCTCACATTATTTTTTTCCGCCTCAAATCCGTCAACAGCCCTCCTGTTGATTACTTTCTTAACGGCATCCAGGATTTGCTCATCATTTTTATCACTTCTTATAAGGTCTTTCAGGTTAAGCTCTTCCCGCCCGTACAGGCAGGTCCTGAAATCTCCGGTTGCATTTACCCTGATGCGGTTACAGGAGCCGCAGAAGGTACGCGTATAGGCAGCGATCAAACCAATTAGTCCTTTGGCGCCTGGAATTTTATAATTTTCCGAAGTAGATGTTTTCAGGGTATGGAATTTCTCAATGCTTGGGAAAACGGTTTTGATTTCCTCTAATATCCTGGCGGTATTCCATGTGAGCTTCTTCACTTCCCTGAACTGGCCATTGAATGGCATCTCTTCGATGAAACGCATTTTAATGGGCAGGTTGATCGATAGCCTGGACAAGGGGATTATGTCCTGCTCATTTAAACCTTCCATGACAACGGCATTGACCTTTACATTAAAACCATTGTCAATCAATGCAAAAAGTGAATCCCTCACCTTTTCAAAATCATCCCTGCGGGTTATTTTTTTGAATGTATTATGGTCAAAGGTATCGAGGCTAAGGTTGATGTCCTGAATGCCAAGATGTTTAAGTTCATTCAGATGGTTTTTCAGGACGACGCCGTTGGTAGTGATGCTTACTTTTTCGAGGCCTTCTATGTCCACGAGCTGTTCAAGGAATCCCATGATGTCCGCCCGGATAAAGGGCTCCCCTCCTGTTATTCGGATTTTTTTTATGCCATTGGCCACAAGCAGTCTGCTGAGCCTAAGTATTTCTTCATAACTAAGGAGCTGATCCTTTTTTACAAAGTTGATACCTTCCTCCGGCATACAATAGGAACAGCGCAAGTTACATCGATCTGTTACAGAAATTCTGAGGTATGAAATTTCCCGTCCATGGTTATCAATCAATTGCGCTTGCTCACTCATAATCGTTTATTCAGAATGATTGTCGAAAGGCAAAGATATCAATCCTCAGGCGAAATCACACTCAAATTTCTGATTAAAAGGGTTATTTGATAACTTTGGACATGCAAATCTCTATTCTTCTTTTTGGTATTGCCAGAGATATTGTCGGCAAGTCGGAGCTCAAACTGGAGGTTGACGAGGGATGCGATGTCGCTCAATTAAAAGCGACAATCATCGAACAATTTCCGAGATTTGAATTGCTCAAACATCTGGCAGTAGCGGTCAACAATGAGTATGCGAAAAGTGACTGCTTGTTACGCCAGGGAGATGAGATAGCCTTAATTCCACCAGTAAGCGGAGGATGATATGATTGAACTAACACACGAACATATTGATGTACAAAAAGTAATCTCTGCTGTTGAAACAGATCAGGCAGGAGGGATAGACGTGTTCATTGGGGCCGTTCGGGATGCCACCCAGGGTAAGAAGGTCATAGCACTTGAATTTGAAGCCTACGAAAAAATGGCCATTGCTGAATTCCAAAAAATCATTGATCAAGCCGGGAAAAAGTGGCCGATCTTGAAAGTAGCGGTTTCACATGCTGTAGGAAGAAGGGAAATAGGTGAATTGGCAGTGGTCATTGCGGTTTCAGCCGCCCATCGTGACGCTGCGTTTCAGGCATGCCGGTATGTGATTGACACATTAAAGGAAACCGTGCCCATCTGGAAAAAGGAGATTTTTGAAGATGGGGATGTGTGGGTGGCCGCCCATCCTTAGACTACTTTTCCCTCACGAATTAGTTTTAGGGCGTTTTCGTATTCTTCCGGATTGTTAGCGTTGATCAGTTCTTCCGGTCTTTCCGGCTGGATCATTTCAATGTCAGAATTGATCAGCGCCTTTCTCGGGCAACTGTACCCGAGCCCAAGAAATTGTAGCAAGACAGGATATGCTTTTGGCTCCCAGATGGTAATGAGAGGTTCGGGAAAATCAGTCTCTTTATTATAAAAAGCTGTCGCAATCTTAGAAGGATTTCGTGCTTTGACCAATTGGGCAATGGTCTCCTTTGATAAAATGGGGAGGTCTACCGCCAACACAAGCCAGGCACGGTCTGGATGTTCACGCAAGGCGCTCAAAATCCCTCCATAGGGACCCAAGTCATCAAATGAGTCAGCAATGCAATTATAATGGGAAGACAGTTCTTCTACCTGGTCTTTCCGGCAGGAAACGTATGTCTTTGAAGTGAAATCATTCAATTGGTCGATCAGGTATTCCCGATGTGGCTTTCCATGATAGTCCATTGTCGCCTTGTCCCGTTTCATCCGCTGGCTCTTGCCTCCGGATAACACCAGGCCGAACAACTCAGGTATGTGATTGGCAATGTATTTCTGCACGACATGGGAAATGCTTTCTACCTCATCAATGTGAAAAGTAGGAATATCATGGTAGCCAGGAAGGTGCGTTTTTAAATAGTCGGGAATAATGCCTTCCTGATCTACATGAAGGATCATCAGCACATCCGTAATTTTATCCAACTTTTTTTCCAGGGGCTTTTTTTCGTCAATAACGATAATCTGTTTGTTTGAATTAAAATGATTACCGTTGATGAGGACGAGATCGAATTCATTAAAAAAAGCGTTTCGCTGAAAACGATTAAACGGCATTTCCAGGTCAAACCTCTGGAAGGAAATTTTGTCGGTGTATATGAGCTGGCTTCCTGCTTTTAAAAAGGCTGATTTTTCTTCTTCATCCGTTTTATGATCTGCGTCGACGTAAGCCAGTTTATAATTTTTGATTTGCTCAATTAAATCTCCGCTCAATTTTTTAATATTTCCACATGGCGTTCCCAGTATAGAAAGTTCGAGTCGTCCGAATTCGCCGAAAGTAGCTTTGGTTGTCTTGCCGTGCTTTTGATGCGGTTTAAGATTGGTAGTCACTTTTTCCTCCTTTTTTTTCTAACAACTTAATTTCACTAATTACGATATCGTGCGAAAAAGCTTTGCACATGTCGTAGATGGTGAGCGCTGCAATCGATGCACCGGTGAGTGCTTCCATTTCCACGCCGGTTTTTGCAGAAATTTTAGCCGTGCAGACAATTTCAAATTCATTGGAACCAATTTTATTGATTTCTACGGAGCTGTGATCCAATGCGATCGGATGGCACAATGGAATTAAATCACTGGTTTTTTTAGCGCCCATGATCCCGGCCAGGATAGCTGTTTGGAAAACGCTCCCCTTTTTGGTTTTTATATCATCATTCTCAAAATGGTGGATTACCTCTTCAGGTAAGGAGATGATGGCCCTCGCCCTGGCAATTCGATGGGTGGTTGATTTTTCACCCACATCTACCATAGCAGGATTGCCTGATTTATCAAGGTGGCTAAAGTCTTTCATTGTATACTCTTTCAAATACGAAATTATTAGATTGCGGTCATAGTTAGATACATAAAATACATTTTTATAATGATAGAAGTCTCCGAAGCAATTCAAATTATCCTTGGTCATGCCATCTCTTTGCCAAAGGTCACCATTCCGATTGAGAAGTCAGTGGGAAGAGTCTTAATGGAGGAAATTGTGGCAGACCAGGATTTCCCTCCTTTTGACCGGGTCATGATGGACGGCATAGCCATTGATTTCAAATCATTTGAAAATGGACAACGAGCATTTAAAATCGAGGGCATACAGGCTGCCGGGCAGGAGAGGATGATACTCAAAAACCCCCAATCTTGCCTGGAAGCCATGACGGGGGCTGTATTGCCGAAAGGATGTGACAGTGTAGTCCAATACGAATGGCTGGAGATTGACAAAGAAAAGGGAATTGCCAGGATAATCGAGGAAGGTGTCGAATTGGGGAAAAACATCCATAGAAAAGGGGAAGATAAAAAGGCGGGCGACCTGTTGATGTCAGGAGGAAGGACGATCAGCGCTGCCGAAGTGGCCATTCTGGCATCGGTAGGGAAGGAGGAGGTCGTGGTAACTAAACACCCCAAAGTGGCCATTATTTCTACCGGGGATGAGTTGGTCGATATTGGTGAAAAACCCTTGCCTCATCAGATCAGGAGGTCAAATGTCCATGCATTGCATGCGGAATTATTTAAGCTGGGCATTAAGGGTGATCTGTTTCATCTGCGGGATGAAAAGGAAGAATTGCTCAAATCAATTGATAAGATATTAAAAGACCATGATGTGCTGTTATTAAGCGGAGGTGTATCAATGGGAAAGTTTGATTTTTTACCTGAGGTATTTAAAGAATTGAATGTTACACAATTGTTCTATAAAATAAGGCAAAAGCCTGGAAAGCCATTCTGGTTTGGCAAGAAGGGGGACAAGTCCGTTTTTGCTTTTCCTGGAAACTCGGTATCTACTTTTCTTTGCTTTCACCGGTATTTTATGCCCTGGTTACAAAAATCATTGGGGATAAAGCCGGGTGAAACAGAATACGCCTCCCTTTCCGAAGACATCTACATAAAAACTGATTTCACGTTTTTCTTACAGGTTCGCCTTTCATCAAACAAGGAAGGTGTGCTAGTAGCCTATCCCCGATTCGGACGCGGTTCGGGAGACCACGCTAACCTGCTTGATTCTGATGGATTCTTACAGTTGAGTGGAGGAAATGAATACAAGAAAGGAATGGCTTTCCCCGTTTTTCGCTTTCGATAAATCCTATCTTTTTCAAAAATATCTGCTAGATTTAAAAGCGCTAAAATTTTTTAACAAATGAACGTCAGGATCAAATTCTTAGGGGGTGCAGGCACCGTTACAGGTTCAAAATATATATTGGAAATTGATGACTTTAAGTTGATGATAGACTGTGGGATGTTCCAGGGTGTCAAGGAATTGAGGTTGAAAAACTGGGAGTCATTCCCTGTCAACCCGGAGGAAATTGACGCCGTCGTGCTTACTCATGCGCACATCGACCATACAGGATACTTGCCCAGGCTTGCGAAGGAGGGTTTTTCCGGGCCCATTTACTGCAATGACGCCACAGAAGATCTGGTGAAGATTTTACTTTTGGATTCAGCGAAGCTACAAGAGGAAGAGGCTGCTTATGCAAAGAAAAAGGGATATTCAAAACACGAAGAACCACAGCCGCTGTATGGCATTAAAGATGTGGAAAACGTCCTTCCACTTATTCGATCAACGGATTACTATCAGGAAATTACAATTAAAGACAATGTGCTCGTGAAATTTAAAAACGCCGGACACATACTTGGTGCATCTATCGTGGAGGTGAAGTTGATCGGTGAATCCCAGCAGAAAAAGATCGTTTTTTCCGGCGACTTAGGAAGGTACAATGATCCCATGCTTTATCCACCCACTCCCATAGAATACGCGGATGTGCTACTGGTGGAATCAACCTATGGTGACCGTGAAAACCCTATGGGAGACCTTTCCGGTCAATTGGCAGAAATAGTAAACCGGTCACTAGAGCGGGGAGGTTGTATATTGATTCCGGCATTTTCGGTAGGCAGGACGCAGTTGATGCTTTATTATTTGAAGAAACTGATTCAGGAGGGCAGCATTCCTGATGTACCTGTGTACCTGGACAGTCCCATGGCCTTGAGTGCTACGGCCCTTCACAAACGACATTTTGAATATCATAAGCTGGATGAGTTTGATCTAAACAATCACCACTCCGTTTTTGACTTTAAAAATTTTCGATATAAAAGCTCGCAGGAAGAATCTATGCAACTCAACAACCTGAAAAACAATGCAATCATTATTTCAGCCAGTGGAATGTGCACGGGAGGAAGGATCATGCATCATTTGTATAACCGGGTGAAAAATGAAAACGATACCGTTTTATTTGTTGGCTATCAGGCTGAAGGAACCCGGGGAAGGAGAATTTTGGATGGCGAGCCTTCTGTAAAGATTTTTGGCTACGATATTGAAGTAAAATGCCACGTGGAAAGGATAGAGGGCCTGTCAGCGCATGCTGATAAGACGGAACTGCTCACCTGGCTCGATCAGTTTAATGCATCGCCTAAAATGACATTTATTGTTCATGGTGAGGAAGCGTCCTCGAAAACGTTTGCTCAATCGATTGTTGAAAATTATAAGTGGAATGTAACCATCCCAAAATACAATGAATCCTATGAATTATTTCGTGGGATTTGATAAAAAAGTAATTAATTCAGGTCTTTTTAATTTGTGGAAACCTAAATTCTATTTATTTTTCTGTTTAATTTTAGTAGTGAACATAACAGTGTTTTGATCATGAATTGATATACTAATTGAGACAATTTCTTCTCAATGACCATCGAAATTGAAGAGACTCACTTAAATTAACTAAGGCTAAAAGCCATTTTATGGGGTTTGAATTCAACATATATTCCGTAATTCTTCTTGCATCAGGAATATTTACGGCCATTCTTTCAACCCTGATACTACGCAAAAGGGGAGCATTACTTAGATGGTTTGGCTTCCTTATCCTGGCTATTTCAATTTGGGCCCACACTTATGCCCTCGAGTTGGCGAGCAGGACACTTGATCAAATGATGTTCTTCATTAGATTCGAATACCTCGCCATGGCCCCATTGCCTGTTTTCTGGATTATTTTTGTTTTTAGATATATCGGAAGATCAAACTGGCTTGATTCCACCAGGTATGCATTGCTTTTTGTAATACCCCTCATTACCGTTTTATTAGTTTGGACCAATGAACTCCATCATTTGCATTATGCTTCAGTGGGCGTCGATAGCTCGGGAGCTTTTCCCTTACTTGATTTAAAAGCAGGGATTTGGTATAAGATTAACACGGCATACTTTTATTTGCTATTGGGGGCAGGGCTGATACTGCTAATTGTGAAGCTCAGAAAATCGGAGTCTATTTATCGGCGACAAAACCTCACCCTGATTGTAGGGGCCGCGATTCCCGCGATTGTCAACATATTTTACCTTTTTGATTTGAGACCTCTGGGACATGTGGACTTGACTCCTTATGCCTTTAGCCTAACGGCTTTTAGCGTGGCATTTGGCATCCTGAGGTTTAAATTGTTTGAATTACTACCGGTAGCGAGGGACAAGGTACTTGAAGTGATGCAGGATGGGGTGCTGGTGCTGGACAGGAAAAACAGGGTGGTCTTTGTAAATAAGACGATGAAAAAATTCCTCGATGTTCCCGTGATGGGACTCAGAGGAACGGAAATAGATTTTTTGTTTCCTCACGATGATAAACTGATAACTGCGATAAAGAATGGAATACAGACGGCTGTAGAGTTAAAAGTAAAAAAAGGCGTCGAGATCAAATACTTTGAAGTGCTCATCACACCGATTTTCGAAAGGAACCAAACCTTTAGCGGACAACTGCTGCTTTTCAGGGACGAAACGGATAGGAAATTATATAGCGATAGACTCCAGACTCAGACCGACGAATTGATTGCATTGAATAATCTGAAAGACAAGCTTTTTTCTATCATTGCCCATGACTTGCAGGGGCCGATGGGTAGCCTTAGGGATTTACTGGCGATGGCTGGGGCCGGAGATCTTTCTGATGACGAGGTAAGGAGGCTTCTTCCGCATGCCGCCAGTTATGTGAATAACATTTCCGAGTTAATGGAGAACCTCCTTCATTGGTCGAGAAGTCAAATTTCACGGATTGAAGTGAACAAAGAAAATATCCGGTTAATAAATCTTGTTACCGGCGTTGTCAACCTGTTTGAGAAAAAAGCAGCCGAAAAACAGATAACTATTAATGCTAATATCGACAGAAACGTGCAAGTATGTGCAGACAAGGATATGCTGCAATTTGTTATCCGGAACCTATTAGCCAACGCCATCAAATTTTGCAACCCCAATGACACCATCTCCATCTCTTGTACTGTGGCTGACGAGCTGATTACGATAATGGTTTGTGATACAGGTGTTGGCATAAAGGAGGAAAATATCGGCAAGTTATTTGGCCTGGAAAATTTCAGTACCAGGGGTACAAAATCTGAAAAAGGAACGGGGCTGGGACTGCTGCTTTGTAAAGAGTTTGTCGAAAAAAATGGGGGAACTATATGGGTAGAAAGCAAGTGGGAGAAGGGTAGCACATTTAGTTTTACCATCCCTGCCGTTCTGGAACCTGCCGAATTCGCAAAAAAATAGTTGAACTACAATTTTCCTCAGATTTTCAAACAGCCTCTCCTTCAAATATTGAGAAAAGCGCATCATTTTCCTGATCTCGATGGGGGGCACAAGACGCATTTGACGGACGATGAGCAGGCTGTTTCCATTACTTTCCAATGGCGGATATTGCTCCCGCATAGGCAGGCACACCGCTCGCCAGCGCAATTCGCAGCCCAAGGGGTAGCGCTACCAGCGATACGCTAAATCCAGCATTTAAATCATGTCCCCAGTATTTCCGGGCTTCTTTGCTGAATAAATTTTTGAAATCTGCCAAGTATTGATTTTTTGGGGACTCATAATAGTCAAATATCAAGAGAGTGGCAAAAAAAAAACTGAACTGAAAATCTGGGAGGCTTTTCTGCTCAAGATGGAACACCGGCGACAAACAGAGATATTAAACCTGAATTGTCAGTCAACAATATTGAAAACAGGAAGTTAAATGAAAGAAAAATGACAATTGGGTCAGTTGTTTGTAGATACATTTGAAATCTCGAAAAATAAGAAAAAATGATAAAGACAATTTTAAGTTTGCTAATTGCCATGATGGTTATTAGTAGTAATATTGTGGTAGGGCAACAAGTCAATAAGAACAGTCAGAATATGAACAAGCTTCAAAAAGCAACCTTTGGCGCCGGATGTTTTTGGTGTGTAGAGGCAATATTTCAACGCCTTGAGGGTGTGACAAAAGTCGAATCGGGGTACAGTGGTGGAAAGATTAAAAATCCCAGTTACAAAGAAGTGTGCACAGGCACGACCGGCCATGCGGAAGTTTGCCAATTGACCTATGATCCCAATGTCATTTCCTTTGAAGAGTTATTGGCGGTATTCTGGCAGACGCACGATCCTACTACTCTAAACCGCCAGGGACATGATGTGGGCACCCAGTACCGATCGGTAATATTTTACCATGATGAGCAGCAAAAAGCATTAGCTGAAAAGTATAAGAAAAAACTAACCGAAGAAAAGGTGTTTGACTCTCCCATTGTCACAGAGATCAGCCCGTTTGATACATTTTTTGTTGCTGAAGACTACCATCAGAATTATTTCAATCAAAATGGGACACAACCGTATTGTTCGATTGTAATTGCCCCAAAAGTGGAGAAATTCAAAAAGGTTTTTCATGATAAGCTTAAGTAATTAGGGGTCAGGCGGATTTAAACCGGTCAGGTTTGGCAGTCTTTTTTCGGTGAAAAAGTGGTGTGAAACCTGTTTAAACGCAAGTGATCAATTGTTTCGAATAAAATCTCCCACTATGTTGGAATATTCTTCATGGTAAGCAGAGTCCTGGTAGATCATCACGTGCCCTACACGATCAAAGGTTTCCAGCCTATACGACTCCCTGTCAAACTGTGAAAGTTCATCCAGTAGTATTTGAAAGGAAGTAGTTGGATCGTCTTTGCTGTGAAGAAAAAGTGTAGGGATTTTTCCACCATTCCACAGAGCGGATAAGCGGAGAGAATCCCCGAATCCGTTGATCTGGCTACTGAAATCCTGTAACACCAGGTCAAAAAAGAATCTTGGCAACCCCATTTCCTGTCCGTTTTGCCATAATGTTTCATACACATTGGAAAGCGAGCTGTCGAATACCAGCTTATCAATGTTAATAGAATGGTTTTCCAGCGAGTCGGATAACTCGTCTCTTCCTATGACGTTTAGAATCGCCATCACTCCCTGACTGAAACCATATAAGACAAATTCTTCCTGCTTCTTTTGTCGATGGAGGTACAGCAAATAGGCTGTGAGGTCTTCGCCAAATTTGTATCCCATGAAGGTTTTGGCGGGGTCAGATTTGCCACTATTCCGCAAGTCCGGAATACAAATGTTATATAATGTATCGAGCCCTTCCTCCCTGATAAGCTCCAGGTATTTCATTGTTTTCAGGCGGTTGGAAGTACGGCCATGCACGAGTACGATGCATTTATTTCCTTTTGCTGATGGTGCATACCAGCCGTTTAGGTTCAGGTTTTCATGAAGGGATTTTACATTCACCTCCACGAAATCATGAAAGCCATAATCTTCCGGTGAATTGTGATCGCCTATGCCATATTGCAAACGCATGCTATCGTAACGGAGAATATCGTCAAAGGTATAGGGGTCGTAGTCCGTAATCATGGAGGTAATTTTGCGGGGAGCGTAGAAGTATCCCAGGGCAGGTATTATGATCAAAATGCCAATGAGAAAAATGAATCTTTTTTTCAATTGTTGGGAGGTTGAAAGTTGATCTCCCTAAGTTAGGAAATTAGGTTTCATCCCATAATAATCAGGCTGAAAATAATTGGGAACTTGTGTTCGATTTGTAGTGATTGATGGAAAATAAATTTCGCAAACATTTGATTATAAATGCGTCAAATCGATAAATAGTTTCAATTCATAAGATAAGTCCCTTGCATCCAGGTTTTTTCAACTATCTCTGGGACTTGCGCCGTTTCTTTACCCGAAAATGTTGCCAAAGCAGTTGTGGTGAGAGGTATGAGTGAAGATTTCATGGTTGACCACGTTGTTTTGTTTGATAAGGTGGAGGGCGTTGCTCTTCGCCTTTCTTTTTACTTCAATTTGGAATAGAGAGCGCGTGGAGGAACCGCAAAAACTGAAAGGTTTATGAAAGGGGTAAAATGGTGGTGGAAATCGTGTACCCGTCGTCTTGCTGCATCACCGGGATGAACGAACACCGAATACAGCGGTTGAGAAATCCCAGCGTCCAGCCCTATCCACATCCAATCTTTGATCTCCTTTTCCAGACCCACTTTGAGGTCAATCGCGCTGCGTCGAAACTCTATGTTTTCAAACCCATCGAGTGAATTTTTCAGGAGGTAAGAAGCGCCGATCGCTTCCATTGACCCTTTCAGGTACAAATTATCGGGTATAAGCGCTTTTGTGACAGTGACTTGTTTGGGTAGGTTGATGTTGAGGTGCCAATTATTCGAAAGCTCATTTTCATAAATAAGAAGCGGGGCAATTCGGAAACGGCCAAGGCTGTTTCCCATGATGACACCCATTGCCATGCTTTTTTCCCCTGTTTTTTTGCCAATAAAAAAGCTGCCGCTGTAATCCAGAATGGAAGAATAGTAGCTAAAACTATACTCGTCTGCCTTCAGGGAACCGCTTGCATGACCACCGATGAAGTGGTTCCCGTTGTAAAACCACTGATAAGCGAGGGTTATTCCCGAATTATTGAGCTTGACTTTTTTGTCATAGAAGTTGTTTTCGCCCAGATTAAGGCTTTCATTTTTGTATTTCAATTGGGTGATCAGCTTAAACCGGTCCTTTAGAACGAGGGGCACATTAAGTTTTGCTTCAATGAGCCTGTTGGCTTCAAAATCTTCATTTCCCGTTTGGAATTCGGTAGGATAAGCATTTATTGAGGGCAGCGTACGGTAATTGATTTCAATGAATTTTGGTCGCTGAAAACACTTGATGCTGGTGTGCGGATCGTCATTGGCGACAGTAGTGGTATCGGAAGGAGCATCCGCCAACGCAGATAATGTCGCCATCGCGAAAAATAAGCCCAAACTAAATTTTAAAACCACTATTTTAAGGTAATGATCCATTAGTTAACAGTACAATGTTCCGATTGTTATAGTATAGGGGTAGGAAATATCGGAATAAAGTTTTTACAATTCAAATAATATGGACTAACAGCCACTAAAAACTGACGGACAGCTTTTGTTATTCGATTAGTTGTTTTGACTCAATAACTCTCGTGTGATGGCCTCCCATTCATTGTCAAGCGATGTCGAAGGCATTTTTCTTCCGGCCCTTTCATACCAGTAGTTCGCGTTCCATTGGTCGCCTTCCTTCCGGTGGAGGTACGCGTGGATCAGGCTTCCATACCGGTCGCTGATATTCTGGGCAATGTTGTGAGATGCTTCCCAGTGGCCCACGGCATCTTCATACATAGCTTCCAGGTAGGGGGTTAATCCAGCAGGTTTTGACCTGTCTTCGATGGTTTTCACAAAGTCTTCGAAACTCATCGCCTATGCGAGCGCTTGTTGGATTAACTTTATAGAATCATCTGATAATTTTAATTCCAATGCCGCTTGGTGCCCCTTTTCTGACATTTTCCCCCAGGTTTTTTGAAGTATGCTGATCACTTTTTCCTCGTCATGTTGACCAGTAAAATCTTCGAAATAATATTCAAGGAATACCAGGCAGACAACATCTTCCAGTGTCTGGGATTCCCCATCCTGCCGTAGTTGTTTTTTCTGGACCAGGAATTTCACCCTTTCGATAATATCGTCGTCGTAGCCTATCTGGCGTAAAATCTTTTCAGCAATGTCGGCATGGTGTTGTTTTAGCTTGTTGCGCCAGTTGAGGTAGCCTACCCGGTCTTTTGGATAACTGTCCCTGGGGATTTCCCATCTCCCAATATGTTGGCATCGAATAGCCAGGCGCAGTGCCTCGGAGGCGTCAGGTGAAAACTCGATCAGTTTTTTGCTCATTCGCTGGGCGTAGATTAATTCCTTGGGATAGTTTTTATCCCTGGATACCTCTGTATTAGGATCCTTTTCATTGTATTCGTCAAAGGCTTCGATGGCTTTCTCAAATAGGGCTGACATAAGTAATTGTTTTAAAATAGTAAAGAAACATATTTTGTTGTGAATAATCTATTGATTTCCCTATTGACTGCTTAATTTTACTGCTAAATCAATCAAACTATGAACATTTTTCCGGCAGAGTGGTACCCTCAGCAATCGGTTTTAATTACCTGGCCAAATGAGCATACGGATTGGGCGGATAGCCTGATGGAGGTGACAGAGTGCTACAAAAAAATTGTACATGCCATTTCTACCAGACAACAGTTGGTGATCATTTGCCATGACAGCAAAATGGTGAAGGAGGAATTAGGAGATATATTTAATTCTAATATCCAATTACTGGAGGCCCCCTACAATGACACGTGGATTCGAGACTATGGGCCGATTACCGTCTTCGAAGAGGAAAAGCCAAAATGGCTGGACTTCCAATTTAATGGCTGGGGAAGGAAATTTGAAGCAGGAAAAGACAATGCACTTACGGCCTTTTTGAAAAAAGAATTATTTCCTTATCTGACATTAGAAGATCATTTATCTTTTGTGCTGGAAGGGGGTAGCATCGAGTCAGATGGTCAGGGCACATTGCTCACGACCTCCCATTGCCTGATGGCAAATAATAGAAACCAGCCGCTCTCACGTGGCGGAATTGAGAAGTACCTGAAGGAAGCCTTGGGTGTGAAAAGGATATTGTGGCTGGAGTTTGGGTGGCTGGAAGGTGATGACACAGATGGCCACATTGACACCATTGCGCGGTTTTGTGACGAGCATACGATTGCCTACGTGAAGGTGGAAGATAAAAACGACAACCACTTTCATGATTTTACTGATATGGAAAGAGAGCTGATAGCGTTTGCCAATGCCGAAGGAAAGCCCTATAAACTGGTACCCCTACCGATGCCGGATGCGGTGTTTTCACCAGAGGGCAAGAGACTTCCAGCTACCTATGCCAATTTCCTCATCATTAACGGTGCAGTGTTAATGCCCATTTATAATTGCAAACAGGATGAACTGGCGGTTCAGCAGCTTACCTCAGCCTTTCCTGACAGGGAAGTCATTGGGATCAACTGCCTTCCTTTGATCCGCCAAAATGGATCATTACATTGTATGACCATGCAAATACCGAAATTTGATTAATCACTGACTATGAGAGTAGGACTTATCCAGCAGGCGAATAGCGCTGATATCGATCAAAATATTGCTAAACTAAAGGAAAACATCCGAGCCTGTGCGGCTGAGGGTGCTGAGTTAGTGGTGCTTCAGGAACTACACAACGGACTTTATTTCTGCCAAACGGAAGATACCGGGCTGTTTGATCAGGCGGAGGCTATTCCGGGTAATAGCACAGAAATCTATGGCATACTGGCGAAGGAACTTGGAATAGTGATTGTCACTTCACTCTTCGAAAAACGAGCGAAAGGCCTTTTTCACAATACAGCAGTGGTTTTTGAAAAGGATGGGAGCATAGCGGGTATGTACCGGAAAATGCACATCCCCGATGATCCGGCTTATTACGAAAAGTTTTATTTCACCCCCGGTGATATTGGCTTTGAACCCATCCAAACGTCCGTAGGGAAACTCGGCTTGCTTGTTTGCTGGGACCAGTGGTTTCCCGAAGGAGCCAGGATCATGGCTTTGAAGGGAGCGGACATGCTTATTTACCCTACGGCCATTGGTTACGAGTCATCTGATCCGGAAGAAGAGAAAAACCGGCAACAGGAGGCATGGATTATCTCTCAGAGGGCGCATGCCGTGGCGAATGGCCTGCATGTAATTTCCGTCAACCGTGTGGGCTTTGAGCCTGACCCCAGCGGCGTGACCGGAGGCATCACCTTCTGGGGCAGTAGTTTCGTGGCAGGACCACAGGGTGAATTTCTGGCTCAGGCATCCAGGGAAAATGAGGAAAATATGGTAGTTGATGTGGATCTTGACCGGTCGGAATCTGTGCGTCGTATTTGGCCGTTTTTCAGGGATCGTAGAATTGATGCCTATCAGGATATCCTAAAAAGGTATGCCGATTAAGCACTAGTGACCGTCCGTGCTCCAGTAGCGTCTGTTCTTTTCAAATTGATCAAAAAGATCGCCGACTGCCTCGTCTACGATGCTATTAAGGGCACATTGCCAGCTTCCTTCCTCACACTCCAATTGACCACCGGGATTTAGGGGTTTTTTAGTATATGTCTTATCGAGAAAGATTCGGTTGGTTACGATGTTGTACAATAAGATCCGAGCTTCCACGATTTTTTCACCCTCTACCATTTTGGCAGACACGGACACCACGTCGATCACCCAGTCCACCCCATATTTCTTTGCCAGGCTTTGTATCTCAGTCCTGTTGGTTGATGACTTATCTGTTACGGGATAGACCAGCGGCTGTGAGTGGTATTCGTAGATTTTATAGGTCAGATTGGTGGTGAGAAGAAAAGAAATCTGACTGAAAAAAGATTGTTTTTGCAGATAGTCCAATTCCTTATTCCTGATTATCTTCCAGTTCTCAGCAAGGCTTTCCTTTGCATAATTGGCCCTTATTTCATCGGTGATTTCAATATCCCGGTTATATTCAGAAAGCTCGGAAAGTATTTCCTCATCTGCCAGTTCCTGGTTAGGCCAGGTGGCAATGATGGTAGGGCTGAAATTAGATTGGGCGAAAATGTAAAATCCCGGAGTAAATAAAATTGCCAGTAGAAAACAAAAACGTTTCATAATTGAATCGAATGAAAAGGTCAATATAAAATTAAATGGGGAGCAATTACATCTTCACTTCCATTTTTTCAAAGAGCTGGTATTCATCACCGTTAAAAATTGCCAGCCGGTAGCCGGTAAAATCACTTTCAGGAATAATGATCTCGACGATAAAAACAGGCTTGTTTTTAATAAGGTAGGGGATGGGTAGTAGGTCCCAAAAGACATAGTCTTCATTAAGCGCCTTTAATGTGCGAATAGTCGCCCCTTCATGTTCCAGCAGGTAGGATGCAAAGGTGAAATTTTCCAGGTCTTCGATGGACAGGATGGAAACTTTATTGACAGGACTTTCCTTTAACTCAACGTGTTTTGATTTCAGTAGCCCGTCTTTATTGTATTTGATATACTGCTGGATATTTTTATCGAGTGATTTTTTGGTGATTTCCTCATGGTTAAATTTTTCAATGAGTTTCGGCTCAAGTCCCTTCCCAATACCGTAAAAAACCAGTTCATTTTTATATTCTTCGGCAAGCTGTTCAGGCCTTAGCACGGCAATGAACATCCCGTCGATCATGTCTTCGTAGTATTCGACTCGCTCAAAATGGGTAAGCGACACCTTTTCATGAGATTGATTGAAAACGGTGATGTCTTTGTAAATACTGAGATCGAAATATTTTGAAGCCACGCTGTCGGATATTTCCTTCCGGGTGAGAAAGTATTCTTTCGTAATGGTCGAATCGGCGTTTAGCAATAATTCCTCTCTGGCGCTCAAAATATCTACACTATCTTTAAATTCCACCGTGGTATAAAATTCATTCGTGTTTTGAATGTACCACACCCTGCCCACAAACTGAATGCTATCTTGTCCTTGCCCGGCATGGAAGGCGGTGTTGAGGCAAAAAAGTAATGCAAATTTGAGCAGTATTTTATACATAAGAATTTAGTGGATCAACCTCATTCAATAACTCCTTCGACCCGAAATTATTTTTGAAGCTGCAAAAATAGGGAAATGAATTTGAATTGTGGTAGGGGAATATAAGAAACAACCGGAAACCGTTTTTGGGGTGAAAAAGTGCTTGCCTGGATCTAAATCCAGTGAAGCCGGACAACTACTACCTGCGTAGCTTAGCTGGCCGGACCCTCTTACTTCGACCAGTTTTCCAGGGTTTGTAATAAATGGCGTCATTTGCCATCAGCACTTCGATAGGCCCTGTTTTTCCATTTTTTCAACTTCCTGATAGGTAAACAACATGGTCTTTTTACAATACACGTGTTTTCCCGTCGGCAGGGCAGTATTTGCTATTTCAAAATGAAGGGATAGCGGCGTAGCCACGATAACAGTGTTCACGTCTTTGTTTTCCAGCAGCTTGCTATAATCGGTATATTTTTTTGCAGAAGGGTCTGCCTGGCCAATGCCTTTTTCCAGGCGATCTGGCAGAATATCACCACAGGTAATTACCTTGATTCCACTTATATTTTGAAGAAGCTTTATTAGCCAATTTCCCCTGCCTCCCGTACCTGAAATAATAGGTACGACTTGACACCAGTATACCCTTCCTGATAAATCTAATACGAAATATGGGTAAGATCAAAGTCAGGATGGACAGGTGGATTTTAGGTTGTTTGTTTGGATGTAATAGATTACTTTAATCGACTTGAAACCTTAATGGCTTACCACTTTGAGAGTACGTAGAAAATTTACCTCCTGCCCCAATTGCGGGCAGATGCTGGAAAGAAAGGATAATTTTTGTCCTCATTGCGGTCAGGAAAACGATGACAAGAATGTATCTGCCAATATCCTTTTTTCGGAATTTATGGGCACTTATTTTTCACTTGACTCCTCCTTTTTTAAGTCCGTCAAGCCATTTTTAATCAGGCCCGGGTTTTTAACCAATCAGTTTAATAGCGGGAAAAGAAAATCCTACGCCAATCCGGTCAGGCTGTACCTTATTCTCAGCATTTTTTATTTTTTTATTGTTTCGATTTTTGGAGTAAAGGTTGCCAGTGACAAAGATAAGATGTCCGACAAAGATCTTATCGAGATAAGAAGTGAGGATTATTCTGATCCGGATTATGTGGACGCCCATGAGCGGGATTCCGTTCTTCGGGAGGCTGAAAAGTACTCTAACATGTGGAAGAGTGACACCATTCAATACAGTACAAATAAAGATAAAGATTCTACTGACTTTATATTAAACAGGTTGAATTGGCAGCTTGTAAAAGACCTAAAGCATGAGGATGAGTATTCTGATCAGGAGGTACTCGACTCGATGAAACTTGGCGGTCTCTCATTTTATGAAGACTACCTGGCAAGACAGGTGATTCGCATCAATCGCTCGGATACAGAATCTGTCGTTCGGTATCTGCTGCAAAACCTTCCGCTCATGATGCTCCTTGTCATACCGCTTTTTGCATTGATGCTGAAAGTCGTTTACTACAGGTCGAAGACCCTCTATGTAAAGCATATAATACACGCATTGCATTTGCATTCCTTTGCTTATTTGATCTATGGTATCGGGCTATTGCTGATCATGTATTTGTTGAAAAGCGAAGAATGGCGGCTTGCTGTCTGGTTTGCCGGGTATTTTCTTGTGTTTGCTTACGCATATATTTCCTTTAAAAAAGTCTACAACCAGGGATGGGTAAAAAGCTTTTTCAAATTTTTTCTGGTAGGAGCTGGCTACTCCTTTCTGATTTTCCTCTTTTTTATCATCGAAGCTTCATTGTCGTTCCTATTATACTAGAAAACCCGGCAGGACCTGGACTGGCATAAAAGGATCGAAAAAGTATATAAAAAGTCCTCACATAAGGTAAGCTTACATTCAACCCAGGAATTGCCTTATACATCTAAAAAATTCACGTTTGATATTTTTTTTGTTGTAATTTTATCAGCTATAGGTGACATACATTTTTATGAAAAAGCAGATACTTTATTTTTTGCTATTTTTCTCGTTTTCATTAGTTGATGCCGGGGCGCAGCGATTAGATATGCGTTTTTATGACCCTTTTAAAGACCTGCCTCTTACCAACACATATATTACAGGGCTGGCACAAGATACTTCCGGGATCATTTGGATTGGTTCGAAAGATGGGTTGAACACCTATAACGGTACGGAAGTAGTCCAATTTTTTAACGATCCGCAGGATTCCACCAGCCTCATCGATAACAATATTTCACATGTATTCATTGATAGTTTTGGGAGGATTTGGGTTGCAACCAATATCGGCCTGTGCCTCTACGATCCTGTGATGAATAATTTTAAACGCCTGGTTACAGCCCTTGACCTCAATGGCGTTGTAAGCCCAAATACAACGAAAGTAGTGGAGGACAAGAATCACAATATCTATATAGTCGTCGTAGATGGTGTATATTTATTCGATGAAGAAAAAGCCTCTTTTTCTGAAATTGTGAAGATTGGAAAGGGGGGGATAACGGAAGTCTTGTTTGATGATCAGAACAATCTTTGGATATCGGGCAATCAGGGAGGTGGCCTGTACTATTTCGACAGGTCAGAGGGCGATCTCGTTACTTTCAATGAATATATAGGGGGGGATCTTCTGATGAATGAGGAGATCTTTGATATTGTCTTTTATCATGGAAGACTATACATAGCTATGTATGGGGATGGGTTGGCGAGTGTCGACCTGACGACTAAAGATTTTAAGTCCTACAAAAATTCCAATGATTTCGATGCCCATATTATCAATACTTATGTGGACAATGATGACAGACTTTGGGTGTGTGATCTGAGCGGGCTAAAACTCTTTGACGAAGAACTGGATATATTCTACGGCTACTATGCCGAAGGTGAAATGGCCCACAACTTTAAAAAGAACATCACCGCTATATTTCAGGATCGCCAGGGAAGCTACTGGACAACCCATAATCCGGGGGGTGTTTCTGTGAGAAATAAACCCCGGGGTTTTAGGCTTACGAATAAAAGTGATGAATGGTACTGGCACACCACGGAAGAAAATATTACCTCTTTTACCATGGATGATCTGGGAAACTGGTGGATTGGAAATCATTACAATGGCATAGATGTTTTTGATTGGGCACACACTAGAATGATTACCTACTTACCAGGTGAAGAGAGCGGACTAGGAAAGGGGACCGTGTTCGCGATGCTTCACGACAGCAATCAGGAATTGTGGGTGGGAACCAATATGAGCGGTTTGCAGAAATTCAATAAAAGAGATAGTACATTTTCCGCTTTTTTACATGATGAGGAAGAGCCGACCTCTATCGCGAGCAATGATGTGCGATCCATTGCCGAGGATAAATCAGGAAATCTTTGGTTGGCAGTGCATGGAAAAGGGGTAGATATGTTTGATCGCAGGTCAAATACATTTAAGCACTACTCCAAGGAAAACAACAATCTTTCAAATGCCTGGACCTACAAGGTTTTCGTTGATAAAAGCGAAAATGTGTGGGTGGCTAGCTCGTGGGGACTTAGCAAGTTGCCTCCCGGGGAGGAGCAGTTTATTACCTATTTAAACAATGTCGACGATCAATCGAGCCTTCCAAACAATGAGATCAATGACATCTTTCAGGATTCCAAGGGTGATCTTTGGTTTGCCACTGACATCGGAATCTGTAAATACAATCGGCAGGAAGATAATTTTATACGATACCAACTCGGCTTTAAAAATAATTTTACCTGTGCCATCGAAGAAGATTCCAAAGGAAACCTTTGGGTAAGCACCTATGACGGACTTTATTGTTTCAATCCTCTCAACAATCGATTATTTTATTTTAGTAACCGGGATGGATTGCAGGACGGGGAGTTTAACCGAAATGCTTCTTTCAAAGACGGTGTGGGAACACTTTTTTTTGGGGGGGTGAATGGATTAACCAGCTTCATTCCTGAAAAACTAAACTATAATAATCAGCCTCCTGGAATTCGGATCACCAAACTCAGCGTCTTCAATGAGGAGGTAAAACCTAATGATGCCACGGGCATATTGAACCATCACATCGCTTATACCAAGGAGATCAAATTGGAATATACGCAAAATGTGATCGGCTTTGAGTTTGCCGCTATAAACATGATTAACCCGGAGAAAAACCAATACCGTTACATCTTGCAGGGATTTGACAAAGACTGGGTGGATGTCGGGACCAGGAATACCGCCACCTATACTAATCTTAATCCGGGAAATTATGTGTTTAAAGTTATTGCATCCAACAATGATCAGGTGTGGAATGAGGAAGGTGTGTCCCTTTCCATTGTCGTAAGGCCTCCCTGGTGGATGACCTGGTGGTTCAGATTGATTTTAATATTAATGGTGGTATTGGCCGTTGCGCTCATTGTGTATGTCCGGACTGCCCGCCTGAAAAATCAAAAATTGATTTTGGAGAAGATGGTGGAGGACCGAACGCAGAGACTGCATGAAAAAAATCAATTGTTAAAGCAGCAGAAGGAGGATTTAAATGAGATCAATGCTTTGCTGGAGGAACGGACGCAACAAGTGGAAGAGCAATCAGCTATCCTGATAAGACAAACCGATGATTTAAAGGACAAGAACTCCGAGCTTGAAAAACTAAATATCACAAAGGACAAATTCTTTTCCATCGTTGCTCACGACTTGAAAAACCCGTTTCATGCTATTTTAAGTTTGTCTGAGATGTTTTACACTAAGTTCGATAAACTGACAGATGAAGATAAGATCAAAATGGCAGGGTATATCAACAATTCCGGGAAGATCGTCTATAACCTACTGGAAAACCTGCTGAACTGGGCCAGGTCGCAGTCTGATCAGATAGTATATAACCCGAAGGATTTAGATATTTTTGTTTTGATTGATGAGAATGTGCAGTTGATGAAAAACAATGCGGAGGAAAAGGAAATTAGTATTTGCTTTCACAAAGGCGCAGATATAAAAGTGCATGGCGACCGGGATATGTTAAACACCATCTTGAGAAATCTGATCAGCAATGCCATCAAGTTTACGGAAAACAATGGTAAGGTGGATATTCGGGTAACTGAAGACGATCAATTTGCTACCGTGGAAGTAGCCGATAATGGTGTGGGCATGGAAAAGGAGGTGGTCGACAAACTGTTTAACATCGACAAGAAAAACTCACGACAAGGCACATCCGGCGAAAAAGGATCTGCCTTGGGGCTTGTGTTGTGCAAGGACTTCGTTGAACGAAACGGTGGCAGGATATCGGTAGAGAGCACTGAACGAAAGGGAAGCACTTTCAGGTTTACTGTTCCGCTAAGCTCGGTGGGTAAGGTGGTGGGGTGATTTGTGAGCCGCTGTGGCCTGATTGGTCAAATCATTTTTCTATGCTGCACACGAACAGTACCCGAAGCGGAAGCTTCTGAAGGTGGACAAATATTCAAACTTAGGCACAAGCACCGCTACGCTAATGCTTGCGCCAGGGGGGGTGATTTGGAAGCAGTTGTAACCCGCACTTATACTATATATCGTAGATAATGATATCCAATTCCTCCAAAGATTTGAATTGTTTATCGGCTGTTAGTAGAGGAAGATTATTTATATATGCAGAAGCAGCAATAATTGAATCCGGTAGTTTTAGATTTGACTTTTTCCGTAATTCAATTGTCAAATTCTTTATCTCTGTATTGATATCTATGATTACACAATTTTTAAGAGCTCGTTGATTAACTTTTCTTCCTTTGCTGTCAATCTTGGGAATGATAAGAGTTCCAGCTCAGTGACAAAGGAAATATATAAATCTTTGTCAGAGATCATGTCAACAACTTCCGACTCTCCATTTAAGAAGTAGAGTAGAATATTAGTATCTACGAAGATTCTACTTCCACTCATCTCTCATCTGTTTTTGGTAATCCAATGGGTTGATTTCCAATTTTAATACACCGGCATATTTACTGATGTCTCTTTTACGTGATTTGGACACAGCAATAGTTATTCGTTTCTTAATCTCGTCTCTTGGAGTGCCTTTTTTGATAATTGTAACCATCGCTTAAATATTTGACTAAAGATAATAATTATTGAACGAATGGGAACGAGCACTTTCAGGTTTAGTGTTCCCTTGAGTTCGGTAAGTAAGGTGATGGGGTGATTTGTGAGCCGCCGTGACTTGTTTGGTCAGATCACTTTTCTATGCTGTGCCCGAGCTGTGCCCGAAGCGGATGCCCGCCTGCCAACATCGCTTGGCCTAAACGCTGGCGGGCAGGCTTCTAATTTTCGTAAAACATTCAAGCTTGGGCACAAGAACCATTGCGCTAATGCTTGCTTCAGTGGGAGGGTGTGTAGTTTTCTATTCGGTCAATCTGTTTTTCAAATCCATTCTTCCGTGCAATATTCTTGTTATTTCAATTGGAACTGAGTTTGTTTTGCGATAGAAGATTATATGTCGGTTTGCTTTTAATCCAAACAAGTCGGTTGTAATTCCGTCATAATTCTTTCCTAAATCGGGATTATTGGCTATGTCCTGGCAACTATTAAGTAGTATATTGTAATATTTATCA
>JBNLGG010000035.1:0-18376 GCA_050305935.1 Cyclobacteriaceae bacterium
GCTTTGGTTCATCGCTGTCAAAATCTGCCCTGTTATCCTGAATAAATTTTTCCAGTTTATCCATCACATTAGATTTTTCATTTCTTGTACCAATTTCTTTTTAGCCCTCATATACTGGGACTTGCTTGTGGATTCCGTAATCCCCAGTATTTCAGCAATTTCCTTGTGGTCATATCCTTCAAATAAATAAAGGCTCAATACGGATCGAAACCCATCAGGAAGCAGTGCAATGGCTATTTTCACTTTTTCCACCTTAAACTCCATCTCCTCATGAGTCACGTCTACCTCGTCTTCCACATCAATATTTTCATTCAGATCGTCCACAAAATCCCTTTTACTTTTTAGGAAGGTCAGGGCCTTATTGACCACTATCCTTTTCAACCACGACCCGAAGGTAGCCCTTCCTTCAAACGCCTTCAGGTTTTGAAAGGCGCTGATAAAAGCCTCCTGGATGACGTCTTCTGCATCATCCGCATCATTCACAATCCTTAGCGCAGCGTTATACATGGCCTTTTTATATAATTCGTAGAGCTTGTAATAAGAAGACCTGTCGCCGGCTCTGCATCGCTCCACAATATCGGCGTGTATGTCCTTGATAACTGTCGCTTCCAATTTTCCTGATTTCATTCAAAAGACCGGAATGGAATTAAAGGGTTGCATCCGGATGAAAATAAATTTAGCGAAACGAAAGGAACATAAAAAAAGGCCGTAATCGCAATGACCACGGCCTTTCATTATTTTTAATTGCTACTACAATTTTGCTTTTCCGTCCAGAGCCATTTTGAAATCAGGAGCTATTTCAAGGGCTTTGTCAAAATAGGTTTTAGCTTGTTCTTTATTCCCCTGGTCGGCTTCAATTACGCCGAGTAAATTGTAGGCTGCCGCGTTCATGGGGATTTCCTGCTGCTCTGTTTCACTTTTATTGTAGGTGAGTTTTATATCTTTTGCCTCACTATTTTCAGCCACAATTTTGGCATTCGTGCGGGCCTCTGCCAGACGGCCAAGCTCATACTGCAAGGCGGCGGTATTAAACAGCACATCGATTGACTCTGTCACCAGGTACAATGATTCGTACGACTCCACAGCTTTCGCTTGCAGCCCCATATTTTCATAGCACAGCGCATTGAGGTGTAATACGTTTGCATTTTGCGGGCGACGCGTTAAAATGTCTGCTGATACAAAGAGCGCTGACGCAAAGTTATTATTATCGTAATACAAGTAGCCCAAATTTAACTTAAGTGAATCATCTCCCGGATCCAGAGCGATCAGATCGTACAGCGAATTGACCGCCGCTCTCCAGTCATTGTATTTCATGGCAAAAACATATTTCATTTGGCTGTATTTGTACATCCCCGATTCCTTAGGATTTGCAGGAGTCTGATTTTGTCCATAACTGCATACAGCAATGGTCAAAATAGCCAGGGTCAATAAAAAAATCTTTCTCATCATTTTTAAATATTAATTTATGCTTTCTTTAATCCAAGCTTGTCGCCAAGCTCTTTCATTAATTCGAATGCCTCCTGGTGGTTATTCCTGATTTTTCCTTCGAGGATAGCTTCTTTTATTTCATCCTTAATCGTTCCCACTTCCCTGCCCGGCTTTAAGTTAAAATATTCCATGATCTCCTCGCCTTTAACTGGTGGCTGGAAATTTTTAATGCGGTCATTTTCTTCGACTTCCTTTAACTTTTCCTCCACTTTGGTGAAATTATTCAGGTAGCGTTTCACCTTATCCAGATTTTTGGAGGTAATATCCGCCCTGCATAATTTCAATAGGTCGTCCATGTCATCACCCGCCTCAAACAACAGTCTTCTCAGGGCCGAATCTGTTACCTGATCATTCACAAGTGCGATGGGACGAAGGTGTAGCTTGACGAGGTTTTTTACCTTTTTCATATTTTCGCCCATGGGCAATTTCAGTTTCCTGAAAATCCCGGGCACCATCCTGGCACCTTTGTCTTCGTGACCATGAAAAGTCCATCCAACGTCCTTGTCAAACCGTTTGGTCAGCGGCTTGGCAATATCGTGTAGGATCGCCGCCCAGCGAAGCCATAGGTCGGCTCCTTTTTCAATTACATTGTCAAGAACCTGTAAAGTATGATAGAAATTATCTTTATGGCCTCTGCCTTCAACGTTTTCTACTCCATGGAGCGCTACCATCTCCGGAAAAATCAATTTCAACAATCCGCAATGGAAGAGCAACTTAAAACCATACGAAGGCTTGTCGGCCATAATAATCTTATTCAGTTCATCGGTTATCCGTTCCTGCGAAACGATGGAAATCCTTTCCTTATTTTCAATAATAGCATCAAAGGTATCTGGCTCAATGTCAAAATTAAGTTGAGTGGCAAAGCGAATAGCCCGTAGCATTCGCAACGGATCATCAGAAAAAGTAATGGATGGATCCAGGGGAGTCTTGATAATCTTCCGCTTTAGGTCTTTCACACCATTAAAGGGATCGATCAATTCTCCAAAATCATCCTGGTTGAGGCTGATAGCCATCGCGTTGATGGTAAAATCCCTCCGGTTCTGATCATCTTCGAGGGTGCCGTCCTCCACGATCGGCTTCCTGGAATCCCGACGGTAAGATTCTTTTCTGGCTCCCACAAACTCAATCTCCATGTCACGGGATTTGATCATCGCTGTGCCAAAACTCTTGAAATAATTAACCCGGATATTGCCTAGTTTCTTTGAAACCTCTCCTGCTAACTCCATCCCGCTCCCCACACACACCACATCAATATCTTTGGATTCTCTCTTGAGAATCATATCTCGCACAAAACCACCCACCAGATATGTATCCACACCCCTGCCGGCATCAGATATTATTCTAAAAATTTTATTATTGAGCTTATCCGAAAAATTCATTGAGGCACACCGATTCTCTACCAGCGGGTAAAGTTATAATGAAACCGAGCATGACGCAAGCGACACAGGAAGCAATGATTATAAAATGCGAGGTTCCATCTGACTATTGAAAAAGAATGGAATGAACAGATGAAAAGACGTAACTTAAAAAGCTTCTTTTATGGTCATTCACTGAGCTTTATCATTTCGTGAAAACAAAAACTCAGAAAAAGGAAAAACTTTTGATTTCTATCCTATACCTTTGTACCCCATAAGTTTGAATTTTTTATCAGTCACTTATGGGCAAAACCAAATACATTTTTGTTACAGGAGGAGTTACTTCATCTTTAGGAAAAGGAATCATTTCAGCTTCACTTGGCAAATTACTTCAATCCAGAGGATACAAAGTTACCATTCAAAAATTTGACCCCTATATCAATATTGATCCGGGTACGCTAAATCCGTATGAGCATGGCGAATGCTATGTCACAGAGGATGGCGCAGAAACTGACCTTGACCTGGGGCATTACGAGCGCTTCCTGAACATACGCACTTCACAAGCCAATAACGTTACAACCGGTAGGATTTACAATAATGTAATCACCAAAGAGCGTGAAGGTGAATACCTGGGAAAAACCGTTCAGGTAATTCCGCATATCACCGACGAAATTAAAAACAACTTCTATAAGCTTGGTGAAAACGATGAATATGACATGATCATCACCGAGATCGGTGGGTCCGTCGGAGATATTGAATCACTGCCGTTCATTGAAGCCATGAGGCAGACCAAATGGGATCTGGGATCCGAAAACTTTTTGGTGATTCACCTGACGCTGATACCTTACCTCAAAGCGGCCGGTGAACTCAAAACCAAACCAACCCAGCACTCTGTAAAAAAATTATTGGAATCGGGTATTCAACCGGACATTCTGGTTTGCCGTTCTGATCGGGCCATTTCTACTGACATCAGAAAGAAATTAGCGCTTTTCTGCAACGTCCCGGTCAACTGTGTCATTCAGGCACAGGACGCAGAAACCATTTATGATGTACCCTTGCTCATGAGGAAAGAAAAACTCGACGAAAGGGTGCTGGAAAAATTGGGGATGGAAAGCGGAAAGGAACCAACCCTTGACCACTGGAAGGAGTTTTTAGGAAAGCTTAAAAATCCTACCAACGATGTATGCATCGCCCTGATCGGAAAATATGTTGAGCTTCATGACGCCTATAAATCCATTGTGGAGTCTTTCATCCATGCCGGCGCTCACAATGAATGCAAAGTAAATGTCAAATGGATTTCTTCTGAGTTTTTAGATGAGGAAAACCTGGACGAAAAGCTCAATAATATCGATGGTATATTGATTGCCCCAGGTTTTGGGGAGCGTGGAATTGAGGGGAAAATCCTTGCCGCGAAACATGCAAGAATAAACAATATCCCATTTTTCGGTATCTGCCTGGGCATGCAGTGTGCCGTCATTGAGTTTGGAAGAAATGTACTGGGCCATCAGGATGCCGCTTCTACAGAGTTAAATGAGAAGACCAAACACCCGATCATTGATCTGATGGAAGATCAAAAGAACATCACGAAAAAAGGTGGTACCATGAGGCTGGGTGCATACCCCTGTGAGTTGAAGAAAGGCTCAAAAGTTGCAACCATCTACGGTAAAGGAAAGATAACCGAAAGGCATAGGCATCGTTATGAGTTTAATAACAAATACCTGAAGGCTTTTGAAGATAATGGTATGAAGGCGGCAGGAATCAACCCGGATTCAAACCTGGTGGAAATAGTTGAATTAAAGAAACATCCGTGGTACATTGGCACGCAGTTTCATCCGGAGTTAAAAAGTACGGTTATTGAACCACACCCACTTTTCATCGGCTTTATTCACGCCGCAATAGATTATAAAAAATTTCGCGAGGAAAATTAATTATTAACATATTAAACTAAAATGGACAAGTCACAATCCGTAGGAATTGTAGTAATGGCGCTTTTTGTGTTGGGCTATTTATACTTTTTTGCACCAAAGACTCCTGAGGAGCCTCAAGGTGGGCCTACTGCTACAGAGCAAACAGAACAATTGCCAAACACCAGCAATTCTACTCAAATTGATACCACCACTATTGAAACAACCATCGCTGATGATTCTACGCATAACGAACAGCTTAAACAGCAATTTGGAAATTTTATAGCTGGCGCTGAGGGAAAAGAAGAAACGTTTACCCTGGAAAATGAGAACATTATCGTTGAATTTTCCAACAAAGGAGGAGTTGTCAAAAAAGTAACCCTAAAGGGCTACGAGGATTTTCAATTTGAAAAAGTCGTCCTTCTCAACGAAGAAAGCAGCAATATCCAACTAATGGCCAATACCGCCAATGGCCCGGTAAACCTGGCCGGTTTGTATTTTCAGGAAAATAAAAATTTCACTCCCAAAACTGACACAGCAGGCATAAGCTTTACTCTTCCATTAGCAACCGGAGGCTCCATAGTCCACACATACTATTTACCGAAGAACTCATTTACCGTCATTCAAAAGAACAACTACGATGAGCTCAAAAAGCAGGTGATCGATGGAAAGGTGAGCATGGTGTGGAAAAATGACCTGCGAAAGCTGGAAAGAGATATAAAATACAACCGAACCTACACCGGTATTAAATATTACAGTGATGAAGAAGGAATAGACGACATAGGATTACGCTCCAATAAACATGTAGAAGAAGATCTCCCCTATCCTATCAATTGGGTTTCCTTTAAGCAACGATTCTTTGTCACCAGCTTGATTTCAAACAGCCAGTTTACAAAAGGCCGGATGTCTACAGAAACCAACGAAAACGACACCGCTGTTGTGAAAAGTGCGAAACTGGCACTGGAGTTGCCTTTAGAATACTTTGATAAAGACGAAACCTTTAAATATTATTTCGGCCCTATCAAATTTAACATCCTGAAAAAGGTAGCTGGTGGTTTTGAGGAAAACCTTGACCTGGGCTGGCCTGTGATAAAATGGATCAACCGGTTTTTAATTATTTCGGTGTTTAACTTCCTCGAAAAATTCATCGGAAGCTACGGGTTGATTATCATTCTTCTCGTTTTTGTTATCCGTATCATCCTTTCGCCACTTACCTACCGATCTCACATGCAGATGGCGAAGACAAAAGTGCTAAAACCTGAGCTGGATGAAATAAAGGAAAAACACGAAGGTGACATGCAGAAGATACAGTCTGAGCAGATGAAGCTTTACAAGCAGGTGGGGGTAAATCCGCTGAGCGGGTGTATACCATTAGTCCTTCAGATGCCTATTCTTTTTGCCATGTTCCAGTTTATACCTCACGCCATTGAGCTGCGGCATGAATCGTTCCTTTGGGCTAAAGACCTTTCGATGTATGACAGTATCATAAACTTACCTTTTAATATTCCATTCTATGGTGACCATGTGAGTTTATTTACTCTACTGATGACAGCATCCACTATCCTGATCACCTGGTCGCAGGGTCAGATGACTGCATCGACCGTTCAGGGCCCCATGAAAAGCATGCAGTACATGATGCCAATTATTTTCTTGTTTGTGCTGAACAGTTTCCCATCGGGATTGACCTTCTATTATTTCGTTTCAAACATTGTCTCCTTTACCCAGATATCACTGATCAAGCGATTTGTCGATGAGGACAAAATCAGAAGGATTCTGGACGAAAACAGATTGCGAAATTCAACGAAGAAGAAATCCAAATTTCAGGCAAGGCTTGAAGAGGCCATGAAGGCAAGTGAAGACGCAAAAAAGAAGAAAAAGAAATAGATCTCATTTCCTGATCGAAAGCCCGGCAGATGCCGGGCTTTTTTTATCAATATTTTTTTTATCTGAAAATTGGCTCTAACTTTCGCTTTTTCGGCACATTAAAACAACAACTCTTACTCTCAAATATTATTATTGAGTTTTTCTTATTGAAAACTTTATCTTTGCGTGACTAATTATTTAAAACATTTTTCGCTTTAACCAGAATAGTTTATGGGCAGAATAATCGCCATCGCTAATCAAAAAGGAGGTGTGGGTAAGACTACCTCGGCTATCAACCTGGGAGCCAGTTTTGCAGCATTGGATTACAAGACACTCATCGTAGACGCTGACCCGCAGGCCAACTCTACCTCAGGTGTGGGACATAATCCTAAAGAGATTCGGGAAAGCATTTACGAATGCATGGTTGACGGTTTAAAAGCGAAAGATTGTATCCTGGATACGGGTCAAAAAGACCTGTATCTATTGCCCAGCCACATTGATCTGGTGGGCGCCGAGGTGGAAATGGTCAACCTTGAAAGCCGGGAAGAAAAAATGCGCCTGGCGCTGGAGCCAATAAAGGATGATTTTGATTTTATCATCATTGATTGCTCTCCTTCATTGGGTTTGATCACCATAAATGCCCTTACCGCAGCCGACTCTGTGATCATTCCTGTACAATGCGAATATTTTGCATTGGAAGGATTAGGAAAATTGTTGAACACTATCCAGATCATTCAAAAAAGACTCAATACAAGACTTGAAATTGAAGGAATCCTGCTGACGATGTACGATGTACGCTTGCGATTATCCAACCAGGTAGTGGAAGACGTGCAAACCCATTTTAAGCACATGGTTTTTGATAGCATTATCCCAAGAAATATCAAGTTAAGCGAATCTCCAAGTTTTGGGATTCCCGCGATCATACATGATGCCGAAAGTAAAGGAGCCATAAGCTACCTTAATTTGTCGAAAGAAATACTAGCTAAAAATGGATTAGGTTGATATGGCAGATAATAAATCAAAAAGAAGAAACGCCCTGGGAAGAGGTCTGGGAGCATTGCTGGAAGATAGTTCGTCAGAACCCCAGGATCTTAAAACGCCTTCGGTTGCGGGATCAATAAGTGAAATTCCGGTGGGAGAAATTGAGGTAAATCCCTTTCAGCCGAGAACTGACTTTGACCAGGAAGCTCTGGAAGAACTGGCAGAATCCATCAAAGTGCAGGGAATCATCCAGCCGATCACCGTGCGAAAGCTTGCTTCAAATCAATACCAGCTAATATCCGGCGAAAGAAGGCTGCAAGCCTCTAAAATTGCGGGCCTTGAAAAAGTTCCGGCTTACATCAGGACAGCGGATGACCAGCAAATGCTGGAAATGGCATTGATTGAAAACATTCAGCGGGAAAATCTAAATGCCATCGAAATTGCACTCAGCTACCAGCGATTAATTGCAGAATGTAGTTTAAAGCAGGAAGAGCTTGGCGACCGGGTTGGTAAAAAAAGGGCAACCGTTACTAACTATCTGCGGCTGTTAAAATTACCTCCTGACATACAGGCCGGTATCCGTGATGGTAAACTATCGATGGGCCACGCTCGTGCCCTCATCGGAATTGAAGACATTGGAATTCAACTCAAGCTGTTTGAAAACATCATAAAAAATGACCTTAGTGTTCGGAAGACCGAAGAGCTGGTTCGTCAGTACCAATCTGTGGCGGAAGACGAGGAAAAACCAGAAAAAGCATCTAAAGGCCTGAGTTATGAATTAAAATCTATTCAAGATAAACTGTCATCACATTTTGGCACCAGGGTTTACCTTAAAAATGACAACGAAAACAAGGGAGAAATCAAGATCCCCTATATTTCGCATGAAGACCTAAACAGGATTCTTGAAATCATCAATTTTTAACCGGCGTTGGATGCATTGTAAAATCTTCCTTTTTCTACTCTTTGTCGTTCCGGCGGGCCTGTTGGCTCAGCAGCAACCGAGAGTTGAGGAAGATTTCAGTAATCTTGATTCTCTTTCTCAGACCGCTCAACTGATCTTTACTGATACTCTGGTAGACAAACCAAATAAAGCAGCATTGTATTCCGCTATGCTGCCTGGCCTCGGCCAGTTGTATAACAACAAACCATGGAAAGTACCTATTATCTATGGAGGATTCATGCTGTTGGGGTATGTTATCAAATACAACAACGATGCGTTTCTGGAATCCCGTGCGGCGTTGTTTGCTGAAAAAGACGGAGATCAAAGAACCGAACCAAAGCCCCCTTTAAATCTCGTAAGCGTGGATGTGCTGGAACGTAGAAATGATTATTTCAGGAGGAATAGGGATTTTACAATTATCCTCACGATAGCCTGGTACTTGCTAAATATAGTAGACGCCCACGTGGATGGACATCTAAATGAATTTGTGATCACGGATGACCTTTCATTAAATTTTGGTACACCCAGTGAACCAACGAGTTACAGCGCGGCCAGTTTTGGACTTTCATTAACATTTACTTTTTAGTTATGAATATACTGATTTTAGGATATGGAAAAATGGGAAAGGCGATCGAGGAAATTGCCGTAGACAGAGGACATACCATATCATATAAGATAAATATCAACAATACCAATGCCCTGAAGTTTATAAAACCGGAAGAAGTAGACGTCGCCATAGAATTCAGCCAACCCGACGCAGCTTTCGAGAACATCATGTATTGTATTGATCAAAACATTCCGGTGGTGTGTGGTACAACAGGGTGGCTCAAAAAAATCGAAAATGTCCATCAGGCATGCAAAGAAAAAAACGGATCATTTTTCTACGCTTCAAATTTCAGCCTCGGCGTCAATTTGTTTTTCAAGATCAATAAGCAACTCGCCAGACTGATGAACAATTACCCGGACTATAAGGTGGAACTTACTGAAATTCACCATACTGAAAAGCTGGATGCCCCAAGTGGTACGGCAATCACCCTTGCCGAAGGAGTTATTGAACAAAATGAGCGGTTTAACAAGTGGAAAAATGATAAGGAGGTTACGAATGGTGAATTGCCAATCATCTCGCTCCGTGAAGAGAAAGTGCCGGGAACCCATATCGTTAAATACACTTCGGAAATTGATGAAATAGAAATAAAACACACTGCTCACTCCAGGGCTGGATTCGCGCAGGGGGCTGTGCTTGTGGCCGAATGGCTGAAAGACAAAAAAGGTGTGTTTAACATGGATGACTTTTTAGGATTTTAATAGTATAAATTCAGAAAAAATGAATTTAAGATTTTGGAAAAAGAAAAATAGCAAAGAGCATACGAAAAAATCAGTTGCTCGGGAATGGGCTGATGCCATCATATTCGCAGTAGTGGCGGCTACCATCATTAGATGGGCTTTTTTAGAAGCATTTACCATCCCTACCCCTTCCATGGAAAAATCACTGCTCGTAGGTGATTTTCTCTTTGTAAGTAAGGTCCACTACGGGCCACGTACCCCTAAAACCCCTCTACAGGTACCGTTGACCCACCAGAAAATATGGTTCACCGACGCAATTGTGCCGGGTGGTATTAAATCTTATGTTGACTGGATACAATTGCCACAATACCGGCTACCGGGCATTACAGATGTGAAAAGAAATGATGTAGTGGTATTTAACTATCCTTTGGAAGATCATCCTACTGATCTGAAAACAAATTATATCAAAAGATGCATTGGGATCAGCGGGGATGTGATCGAGGTGATCGACCGGCAGGTGTATGTGAATGGGAAGGAATTTGTAAATCCTCCAAATATGCAGTACATGAGGTATTTAAAAACCAAACCAGGCACCAATGTGATCAATGACCGCGTTTTTAAGCGACACGATATATCAAAATATGAGGCGGTTTCGGGAGGATATGTCATTTGGTCCACCGAGGAAGCAGCGGCATCCATCTCCTCCGAATCCTTTGTTGAATCGGTAGATTTTTTTGATCCGGCAGGGGCCAATGCTAAGCATCCGGAAATTTATCCTCACAGAACAGATCTTTTTGACTGGTCGAATGACAATTTCGGACCATTGACCATTCCGGCAGAAGGAGCTACCATACAGATCAATGAAGAAAACCTGGCTTTATACGGCTATGTCATTGAAAACTACGAAGACAATGACGACGTGAAAATCGAAGACAATAAACTATTCATTGACGGTAAAGAAGTAAGCCAGTATACTTTCAAGCAGGATTATTATTTTATGATGGGTGATAACCGGCACGATTCAGCTGATTCGAGGTATTGGGGTTTCGTACCTGAAGACCACATTGTAGGAAAAGCCTTCATTATCTGGTTTTCATTTGACAAAACGGAAAGTTTCTTGCACAAAGTGCGATGGAACAGGATATTTGATCTGATTAAATAATCATCTAAAAGGCGATTGTTTCGTTAAGAAATTAGACGTTTATTCATTTGTTTTATTAATAAACAATTTGAAATTTAATTCATTAAAATTCTGTGGAGATGCACGAAGACAAATTGTTTGACAGTATTGAGGATGCGATTGAGGCGATAAAAAATGGGGAGATCCTCATTGTAGTGGATGACGAAGATCGCGAAAACGAAGGCGATTTTATTTGTGCAGCAGAATGCGTAACACCTGAAATCGTAAACTTTATGGCCATGTATGGGCGTGGCCTGATCTGTGCACCTCTCGTAGAAGAACGTTGCGAAGAGCTGGGGCTTCACCTGATGGTGGGAAAAAACACTGCTGTCCACGAAACTCCCTTCACAGTTTCTGTAGACCTTATTAGCCCTCACACTTCTACTGGAATTTCTGCGGAAGACAGATCAAGAACGATCAAGGCGCTTGTAGATCCTGTCACAAAACCCGAAGAGCTTGGAAGACCCGGGCACATTTTTCCATTGAAAGCCAAAAAAGGTGGCGTATTACGACGCGCAGGACATACCGAGGCAGCCATTGACCTTGCTCGCCTTGCTGGTTTAAAACCTGCCGGGGTGTTGGTAGAAATCATGAATGAAGATGGCAGCATGGCGCGTCTTCCTGACCTGATCAAGGTGGCAGAAAGGTTCAACATGCGATTGATATCCATTAAAGACCTCATTTCCTATCGAATAAAGCAAGATACCCTGATAGAGCGGGTCATCGATGTCGACATGCCTACCCATTACGGTGGTTTCCAACTAACGGCATTCCGACAAAAAAACGGTGGGGATATCCATCTAGCCCTGACGAAAGGAACCTGGGAAGAAAACGAACCGGTACTGGTGCGCGTTCACTCCTCATGCATGACAGGTGACATCTTCGGCTCATGCAGATGCGATTGTGGACAGCAACTCCATGGGGCCATGGAAATGGTGGAAAAAGCCGGAAAAGGAATTGTATTGTATATGAACCAGGAAGGCCGGGGAATAGGGCTGATAAATAAGCTTCGCGCTTACAAACTCCAGGAAGAGGGATATGATACCGTAGAGGCAAATCTCAAACTTGGATTTGATATGGACCATCGCGATTACGGGATAGGGGCACAAATTTTAAGGAACCTCGGCGTTGCCAAAATCAAGTTGATTTCAAATAACCCGAAGAAAAGAGTAGGACTCATGGGGTATGGCCTGGAAATTGTGGATTCTGTGCCGATAGAATATGAGCCAAATCAACACAATGAGCATTACCTTAAAACCAAGAGGGACAAAATGGGACACAACATTTTAAAAAACCTGAAATAATATGAAGCCCAAAAGGTGGATATTTTTAGTTACACTTCTTTACACAATATTTTACCTTCCGCAAGCCGGTGCGCAGGATTTTCCCTCCGAGATCTGGCACAATGGAGTTGTTGTCCTCGTTGAGGGAGATACCTTGGCAGGTAAGATTAAGTATGACTTTACCAATGACCTTATCCAGCTTGACCAGCGAGGCATATTTAAAACATTTGCTGCCCGTAAGATCCTATTCTTTAAAATCAGGGACGAACTTGCAAAAAATGATCGGATCTTCTACTCCTTGCCATACAAAGTCCACTCAAATTATGAAGTTCCCATTTTATTTGAAGTACTGTATGAGGGGAAACTGTCTCTGCTTTCCCGGGAAGAAATTGTAACAGAAAATATGCAGGTCTCCCCAACCGACTACTATTATTATCCCTCCATATACCCGCCCATGAATTATTCAAGGGAGAGGTTAGCCTATAAGTTTTTCTTCCTGGAAGAAAATGGCATAATCAGGTATTATATGCTGAAAAAAAGTGATCTTCTTTCCCAATTTGGAGCGTATTCTAAACAAATAAACCAGTACATGAAAAAGAACCGCCTAAAGCACGATAATCTGCGCGATCTGGTAAGGATCACTGCCTACTACAACGCTCTCATCGGTTCTTAACTAATCAAACTTATATGTCCAGTCCTTTAATTTTAGTTACCAATGATGACGGCATCAATGCCCATGGATTACGCCTCCTGGTAAAACTTATGCAAAAATTGGGTGAAGTAGTGGTAGTAGCTCCTGATGGTCCGCAATCAGGAATGGGGCATGCCATAACAGTCGGCAATACGCTTCGCCTAAATGAATCCGACGTGTTTAAAGGTATACAGGCTTATCATTGTTCGGGAACACCTGCTGATTGCGTAAAGCTGGCAAAAAGCGTCATCCTGAAAGACCGGAAGCCAGACCTTGTGGTAAGTGGGATTAACCATGGTTCCAATACATCTATTAGTGTCATCTATTCCGGGACAATGTCGGCAGCGATAGAAGCAGCCATTGATGATTTTCCTGCCATTGGGTTTAGTTTGTGTGACTATTCCGAGGATGCCTCGCTTGATCATGTGGAAAAATTCGTAATAAAAATAGCTGCCAATGTTTTGGGAAAGGGACTGCCGAAGGGTATTGCCCTGAATGTCAATTTTCCAAAAAAACAGGAAGAAGCTATCAAAGGAATCAAAATTTGTCGGCAAACCCGTGCGAGGTGGCAGGAAGAATTCGATGAGCGATTTGACCCAAACGGAAGAAGGTATTTCTGGATGGCAGGACGCTTCGTGAACCTGGATAAAGGTGAGGACATCGATGAGTGGGCTATTGCCAATAATTATGTTTCTGTGGTACCCACGCAGTTTGACCTGACAGCACATCACGCCATCAGCATCCTGAACAAGGATTGGGACATTTGACGTCGGTGTTATTCCAAACCTGTCAGGTTTCAGGGCGCATCACCGCCAACAAACCAGTCAGACCACCAAACCTGACAGGTTTAAAACCAGGAACCAAAATAGAACAAGCACTAGTTGAAAGGTATTTTATATTTCAAAAACAGGGAGACCGCCGGGACGGTATTGTCAAACGTCCGCCCATAACCAGGAACGGCATACACCGGGATATCCTCCCTACTCTCAAAATCAATCATGATCCTAAGGCTGAACTGAGCGCCAAGGTAGAGGTTTTTTAACAGGAGGGTTTCCGAATCCATCACGATTTCAAACCAGGTCGCAGATAAATCACTGCTCCCAAACTCGCCTTCAAAATCCCCAAAAAAGTCATTGTTAATAAGGAATTTGCCATCGTCAGAATAGATACCCATGGCATACCGGGCGCCGAGGGTGAGGAAGTTTTTTGGATTAATGTCAAAATAATAGTCCATACCAAACTTCATATAATTGCCTTCAATGGTATAATATGCTACATTTTTGTAGGCTTTTAAAGGATCGAGGGTTGCCTGACCATAGGTGCCATTCAATACTAATCTTCTAAAAACAATGACCCCCACACTTCCCTCCAATTTTGATTCAAATTTAGCTGGTAAGGTCAGTAATTTCCCATAATCCAGCTTTATATAAAATCCGCTATGAAATAGTTCGATGGTATCTTCAGGCTCAACTTTAGCGTTTGTTTTCAACGAATCTTGTGAAAAATCAGAACTGTCGGATAGCACGAAAAGAGAATCCGACAAAACCTGGATGCTGTCGTTGTCAGGATCGTAGACGTGAAAGCCTGGAAAATCCTGGGCGTTGGATTCCACCAGGATTCCAATCGAGACACAGAAGAGGAGGAAGCTAAAAAAATACCTGGTATACAATTTCACCACTCGTGCAATTTTCATTTTGACAATATAGGCGGGCAAAACTATCAAAAGTCGATTTGGTAAGTTCGATATTATATGCCACCACACTTATTTTTTCCTTATCGGCCACTACCCTGGTGTTATAAGAAAAGGTAAGCGTATCTTTTAACTTGAAATAGCTGAATACATAGGTACAGCTATCCGAATTCATATCCAATGGAAGTTTAAAAACAGAATTGACTGTGTCGACCACAAAATTCGGTGATTCATATATGGCAAAAACAGTGTCGAGGATCACCCTGTTTGATTTAAGTAAATCGAACACCTCATTTAAAGAATCCGATACATGCATAGCTTCCCTGTAATCTATTCCCGCCTGGGTGGTATCACCTTCCTCTTCCACGAGCACATTATATCTGGTTAACAGTTTATCGACTACCGAATCCGCATCATGGACAAGAAGCTGAACAATCCGCCGGGTAGAATCTGCCTGAAAATCAACAGAAATCATAGGTGGAGAAACCTGATTGGCAGGATCTTCAATCTCCTCACAGGCATAAAACACAACCGACAAAAGAAATATGACAACTAAATAATTTCGCATAGTAAATCAGGCACAAAAATAAACGATTAATAAGGATCTACATCAAATATCACCTGAACTTGTTTAAAATCTTTGTTCGTCAGAATTTCATCTTTGCCATTCTTTAATACCGCTTTAAGGGAACCAAGGTTCACAACTCCCCTTTTTGCTTTGATCAGGATTTCCATGATGAATTTGTTTTTTATCCTTGCAATCAATGGCTCATGTGGATCAATTACGAGTGACTGTCCGAGTTCAGCTTTTAGTAAACTCGCCAATTGCCAGGATGCACGATCGACGATCTGTTTATCGGGGTGGCGCAAGGTGATTTTTATCAGGCGATAAAATGGCGGGTACCGGAACTTCTGCCTTTCGGCAATCTCATATTTGTATAAGGCTTCGAAGTCACCCTTTTTTACCCAATCCAGGATTTCCTGTCTAGTATCGCTGGTCTGAATAATGACCTGCCCCACCTCGTCCCTCCTACCCGCGCGGCCGCTGACCTGGGTAAGGGTTTGAAAAGTTCGCTCAAAAGCCCGGAAATCCGGATAGTGCAACATCACATCGGCATCCATCACCCCGACCAGCCTGACGTTGCCAAAGTCAAGCCCTTTCGTCACCATTTGTGTGCCGACTAAAATGTCAATATTTCCCTTTTCAAATTCCGAAATGATTTCCTGGTAGCCGTATTTTCTCCGGGTAGTATCAAGGTCCATCCGCTTCACTTCCGACTCAGGGAAAAACAGCTTCAGGTCTTCTTCTAATTTTTCCGTTCCAAAACCCACTCCCTTCAATTTAGCCGAGCCGCAAGCCGGACAATGGTGTACGACTTTTTGCTTATACCCGCAATAATGGCACTGGAGCACACCGCGATACATGTGGTAGGTGAGACTTACGGCGCAATTTTCACATTTGGGAATCCAGGCACATTCTTCGCAGGTCAGGTGCGGTGAGTAGCCCCTCCTATTTCTGAAAATGATTACCTGCCCGTCATGGGAAATGACTTCCCCCATTCTTTCAAATAAATGACTGGTAAAATCATTTTTTAAAGTCTGTTGCCGTCTGGCAAGCCTTACGTCAGCGAATTCGATCACAGGCAGCTTCGTTCCTCCAAAACGCTCGGTCAGCTCCACCAATCCAAATTTTCCTGACCTTGCCAGGTAATACGATTCAATGCTGGGTGTGGCCGAGCCCAATAAAACCTTAGCATTGTGAATATCTCCCAGTACCTGCGCCACATCGCGTGCATGGTACCGCGGCGCTGGGTCAAATTGCTTAAAGCTGGCCTCGTGTTCTTCATCCACAATGATCAACCCGAGGTTATCAAAAGGAAGGAAAATGGCAGACCTTACCCCCAATACAATTTTAAACCGATGGTTTAATACACCTTTCCATACTTCTACCCGCTCATTATCAGAATACCGGCTGTGATAAACTCCAAGATCATCGCCAAAAATTGTATACAGCCTGTTGACCATCTGGGTGGTAATAGCTATTTCAGGTAATAAATAAAGCACCTGCGAGCCTTCCGCTAAAACCGCCTTCATGAGTTCCACATAAACCTCGGTCTTGCCGCTACCGGTCACTCCGTGTAACAGGACGGATTGTTTGCTTTCAAACTGTGCGAGTATCTCATTTTTACAAATCTCCTGGCTTTCAGAAAGTTCGGCTGAAGCATTTGTGACAATAGCATTCGTCCCAAACCTGGGAATGACTTTGTCAAACTCAACGAAAACGTTATTCTTCACTAAGGTCTTTAATGAAGAATCTGATATTCCATCATCAAAAAGCACTTTCCTGGAAATACCGGTACTGTTTAACCCGGGGTTAGTAAACACCGGAACATGGCGCAGGTAGGAAAGTAGTACATCCTGCTGCTTTGGACGTTTTTCCAGGTCATTCATCAACGCTTCCAAAGCCCCTTCCACTTCCAGAAATTCATTTCCCAACTGAACGAAACGCTCCTTTTTTGGAATGTACCGCTCCTTCACCTTTTCGAATATCACAATCACCTCTTTTTTTAACAGGCTTTTCAGGACATTCTGATAGGTTTTAATTTGGAGCATCGCTGCAATATCAGAATAGGACAATGTCTTCTCCCGCTGAAGGGCGTCAATAACCAATTCTTCATTGGCAGAAAAACCCAGTGCCGATTCGAAGCGATCAAAATCGGGATTCAGCTCGATGAAAGATTCGCTGGAAAGCTTTAAACCGGAAGGCAGGGCGGCATTAAGCACTTCACCAATGGTACACATATAGTAATCTGCTATCCACCGAAAAAGCTTTAGCTGGTGCGCATTCAGGTGTGGGGTTTCATCCAATACATCCAGGATATACCTGGCCTCATATGCGGCAGGAGGCTGATGGTGGAGCCGCTGAATAACACCCGTGTAAATGTTTTTTTTTCCAAACTGGATCACTACCCGGCATCCTTCAGTCAGGTTGTTTTCCAGTGACCTGGGAATCCTGTAGGTAAATAATTTGGGTATTGGTACCGGTACGATCACATCGGCAAACCAGGTATCAGTAAAAAGTTCAAGGCCTTCCTGGCTCAAATTGAATTAGTTTTATTGCTTCTTCTACTGTATGAACAGGCAATTTACAGGATTTATTATAACAAACATAGATCGTATCTTTTCCTTGCTTTATTGATCTTTCAGCAAGAATGGGAATATCAGACGAACCTGAGGAGCCGGCAATTACTTTATTGAAAAACATCTTCTCATCAAATTGCTGGGCCAGCGTTTTGGCATTCTCCCCCACTATACTGATTTCTACAGTTTCAAAAGCCTGGTAGAAGTAAAGGATTGCCCAATTAGACAGGTAGGAAACATCGCTCTCAAGGATTTTCATAACCCGCTGGAGCATGTTTCGGGAAAGCTGCTCATAGCTTTCTTTGTAATAATACTTCGATAACTGGTACAAATTAATGGCCATCTGAGAATTGGATGCCGGGATCACATTATCAAAAATTTCTTTTTTTCGGGCAATCAATTGCTCGGCATTAGACGGTGTGTAAAAGAACAGTCCCTCTGCTTCGTCATAAAACAATTGAATGGTCTTATCAGTCAATTGCTTTGCCAAATCCAACCATTTTTCTTCAAATTCGCATTGATACAGTCCAATGAGGCCGTCGATGACAAAAGCATAGTCTTCCAGAAAGCCTTTGC
>JBNLGG010000035.1:18475-44430 GCA_050305935.1 Cyclobacteriaceae bacterium
TTTGAACGCGATCTTTTCCCAGTGGCATTCGCATCAACTCTCCTTCCTTTATCAAATTTTCTGCAATAAAGCCTGCATTTTGTTTTGCCAGATCAAGAAATCGCGCATTTTGAAATGTCCGGTAAGAATCTGTCAAACCTTTCAATATGAGGCCATTCCATCCGGCAAGGATTTTATCGTCCAGACCAGGTCGAACCCTTGTTGCCCTTGCTTCCAACATGATTTTCTTCCATTCATCTAGTTTCGACAACAGGTCTCCGGCATCCAATCCCTTCTCTTTGGCAAATTCTTCTGCATCCTTTTCACAGTGCAAGATATTGGACCCCTCTTCCCAATTTCCAACTTCGGTGATTGAAAAGAAGGTCGAAAAAAGCAAATAATCATTTCCTAACAAATGCTTCAATTCTTCTGAAGTCCAAACATAAAACTTGCCTTCCTTCCCTTCGCTGTCTGCATCAAGCGCAGAATAAAAACCGCCGTTTTCATTCATTAATTCTCGCTCCAAAAACCCGATTGTATCTTCTACTACGGTTTGATATAATTTCTTCTGAAACAGGCGAAAAGCTTCGGAATACAAACTCAATAACTGCCCATTGTCATAGAGCATCTTTTCAAAATGCGGGGCAAACCAGTGCCTGTCTACAGAGTACCTGGCAAAACCGCCACCAATCTGGTCATAGATACCACCCAATGCGATTTTATCCAATGTCATTTCGAGATGCTTTGAAATACCTGTATTGTTGACAACCGAATTGGCATACAGCATAAATTTCCAAATGCCCGGCATGGGAAATTTCGGGGCCTTATCTAACCCGCCAAATGTGTGGTCAAATTTATTGGAAAGAGTGCCAAGTATTTTGTGTAACAATGGCAGTTTGGGCTTTTCTTCGATTGGTTCGAATCCATATCGCTGCAATTCCGAATGATTCAAATCAGAAAAAAACTGGTGGGCTGATTCATTGATTTGCTCACGGTTGATTTCAAATGACTTTGCTATGCCCTGGCAGATTTGCCTCCATTGAGCAGGTGGAAAATACGTGCCTCCATAAAAAGGTTTTTGCTCGGGCGTTAGAAAAACATTAAGCGGCCAGCCTCCCTGCAAACCCATCGACTGTACAGCTTCCATATAGATCTGATCTATATCCGGCCTCTCCTCCCTGTCCACTTTGATGCACACGTAATGTTGGTTCATGATAGCGGCCAGCTCTTCGTTTTCAAAACACTCACGCTCCATCACGTGGCACCAGTGACAAGCGCTGTATCCAATGCTTAATATAATCGGAACATCACGGTCATTTGCTTCCGTCAGTGCTTCATCCGACCAGGGCTGCCAGTTGACGGGATTATGAGCATGTTGCTTCAGGTAAGGGCTGGAGGAATGTACTAACTTGTTCGCTTTCTTTTCAGTCATGAAGCCGGACTTTAAGTTGGTCGATTTCCGCTTGTAGGTTTGGTCGTTTTAACTGCTCAATGCTTTTAATGGTTTTTAAAATAAAGTTCCTATGTTCATCCGAATGGGGATAAAAAGGCCGATGGTTCATAGCTTTCCTGATCTTTGTCCATTCACTCACAAATTCCTTCGCCGTATCATCCAAATAGCTGTCGACAAACTTCTTCCAGATATAGTCAATCGCCTGATCATTGGGGTGCAACATGTCTTCCTTGTAAAATCGATAATCCCTTAAATCATCCATCATCAGCTCGTAGGATGGAAAATAATCCACACCCGGTAATTTATTCCTCAGGTCCCCCACGGCCATTCTCAATATTGCCTTGCTCACTGAGTTTACTTCAAGCGTATCTTTTAAATGCCGGACCGGGCTTACAGACAACAAAAACGTGATGTTTGGGTTTACACTTTTAATTTGATGATACAAGCCTTCAAAAGCTTTTTCTATCTCATCTGGTCTGGCCATCCCCTTTTCAAATTCTTTTTGAGGAACTTTATGGCAATTGGCAACAACCTCTCCGGTGCTTTTTAATTTATAATAAACAGCCGTCCCGAAAGTCAGTAAAATAACCCTTGATTTTCTGAGATAGTCCAGAGCTTCCATCTTTTTGTCTATGATCTGGTCCACCAGATCATCTTTTTTCAAGGCTGAAATGTCAGAATGAAACAGGTAATTTCTATATATGCCCTGGTTCTGAAGATAACTCCACTGCGGAACCTCCTCTCCTTTCAAACAAATCTCTATCAGCTTAAACAGTGATAAGGGGTTAAAGATCGTACCGAATGGATTGGTTAAAGCATCAAATTTATTGAGGGATAATTGTTCGCCAATATGAACCGCAAAGCAGGATCCCATGGAAAGAATGGCATCGTCCAATGTGATTTTCCAGGGTGACGGGTCTACATGTAACTCTGTTCTGAACACAATCCAATTTTGAAAATATTAGGCAACAATACAATCTTGAAAGAGGGAAATTATCCCACAAAATTGAAGTCTTCCGACGACTCCAAATGGTCAAGCGACTAAACCATTAGAAACAAAAAAAGCCCTTCATTGCTGAAAGGCTTCACATATATTTTTGAAAATCTTATTCCGCTACAACGGAGAATTTTACTTCCTGCTTCACTTCTTTATGAAGATCAACCAATGCCGTGTATTCACCTGCTTCTTTCACATCCGTTGGGAAGGAAATCTGCCTTCTATCTACTTCGATTCCTTTTGCTTTCAAAGCATCAGAAATCTGAAGGGTTGTAATGGCACCGAAAATTTTTCCTGACTCACCCACTTTTGCACCCAATTCAAGGGTAACACCCTGGATTTTTTCTGCAATAGCTTCTGCGTCCTTTTTAATTTTGTCGGCTTTATGAGCAGCTTGCCTTATATTCTCACTGATCATTTTCACATTTGAAGAACTTGCCACAATGGCCAGCCCCTGGGGGATCAGATAGTTACGACCATAGCCCGGCTTTACTTTCACCGTGTCATTTTTGTAACCTAGTCCCTGAATATCTTTAACTAAAATAATTTCCATCTTCTGAATATTTTAAGGTTACTTCAATGAATCCGTTACGTATGGCAATAAACCAATGTGTCGCGCTCTTTTGATAGCCTGAGCTACTTTCTTTTGGTATTTGATGCTTGTTCCGGTGATCCTTCTGGGTAAGATCTTTCCTTGCTCGTTTACAAACTTTAACAAGAAGTTAGGATCTTTATAGTCGATGTATTTTATACCGTTCTTTTTAAAGCGGCAGTATTTTTTCTTCTGCTGCTCTCTGTTAATTGGTTCGTTCTGGAGTGTCATTTCGCTGCTTCTGTTTTAGGTTCTTCCTTTTTGTTAAATTCTCCTTTTCTTCTCTTGGTGTTATACTCTACTGCCCACTTATCTAATTTTGTGGTCAAAAATCGCATAACCCTCTCGTCTCTTCTGAATTCGATTTCAAGCTTTGCAATCACTTCAGGAGCTGCTTCGTACTCGAATAAATTGTAAAAACCTGTCGACTTGTGAAGAATAGGATAAGCCAGCTTTTTCAAGCCCCAATTTTCTTCATTCACGATCTTGGCCTGGTTATCGGTCAAGATACTCTTGAATTTATCGACAGCATCCTTCATCTGTTGTTCAGATAAAACGGGAGTTAAAATGAATACCGTCTCGTAATTGTTCATGTGTAAAAATTTAAATTGTTAATTTTTAGGGCTGCAAAGATAGAGGATTAGTTTAAAAAGGACAAATCCTGAGCAACAATTAATAAACTCTGTCTCAATGGGTTATTTGACCCTGAATGTTTTTGAACCCATGGAGTAGCCATCCGTGATAATCTGCACCTTGTATACTCCGGCTTCATACTCGGTTTCCTTGTCGTAAACGAAGGAAACCTGTTGTTCGGAATTGTCAAAAAGGATCTCCTGCTTAAGGGTATAAAAGGTTTCCTCACCATTATGGGTAAAGGTGCCGGAACCCTTTGCAACGTCAAAAATCGGATTATCATTTTCGTCCAATATCTGTATATAGATCTCTTTTCCTTCAATCGGTGCCACATCATTCTTCGCAATGGTAAAATCCACTTTCAACTGCTCAATCTGCCTGGCGCGAAACTCCCCTTCCCTTTCCTTTCCTTTTCCACTCAATGCGTACACACCGATATTTTCAGCCTCCAGGCGGCTGGCTACTTTCACCTTGTTGGTTAGGGTCTCCTGCACTTTTTCAGCTTCTTTAATGGTTTCGTTTAATTGGTTTCTTTCTACCTTAAGTTCGGTATTTTCCTCCACTAATTGCTCGTTGATCTGCTCAAGCTTTGAAATTTCATCGTCTTTGGCAATCAGCAACTCCTTGTAACCTTCCAATCGCTCTCGCAAGTCCTTTATTTGCTTATTGGAATATTGTTTGTTTTTAAGGAGCTCCTCTTTTTCGGTTTCAAGCTCCTGCTTGATTTTTGTCAACTCTTCTACGTCACCACCCAGCTCCTCGATCTGACTGATTTTTAGCGTCATTTCATCACCTATGGAATCAAGTTGTTCGTAGGCCATTAATAATTCGGTGTCCTTTTGCTCGATCTCTTCTCCTCTTTGAAATGTCAGGTACACCACCACCGACAGGACCAGGATCAATAGGATGATGATGGTAATAAAAAGTCCACTTCTGCTTTTAGCTGCCGGTTTTTGAATGTTCTCAGGTTTATTTGAATGGTTGGTAGTATCTTCTGCCATGGTTTCGTTTCATTTAGTTGACAAAAATAGTCGTAAGTAATATTAAATCAAGTGATTGCGGGACTGTTTTTACATCAAATGACATAATGTTGTTTCGAAAATCCTTTTTTAAAAAACAAATATCCTGTGTTTCCGGCATCAAACGAGTGGCTCACCCTGGGAAATTTCCTTATCACCTTCCAGCCAAAATACATATCCCTGCTCCACCTGATATCATCTATTACTACAATGGTGTGTTCACTAATTTTAGTATCAATAAGCCTGAAATAGTCAAGCAAAGCTGCCGAAGAGTGATTTGCATCGATGTACAAAAAGTCCACCTGATCGATGCGTTTTAGAAATGCAGGAAATGTTTTCTTAATATCCCCTTCAATCTGCTCTATGTTTTTATATTCCAATTCATTAAAAAGTTTGCGGGAAAAATGACACAATTCAGGGTGGCCTTCAAATGTAAATACTTTCCCATTTGGATTTGCTTCGGCCAGGTAGCAAGTATTTATTCCCAATGACGTCCCCAGCTCAATAATTATCTCACAGTTAAATTTCCTAATAATGGCCGAAAGTTTTTGAGAAGAAAGTCGATCACTTATACCGAGTTTCGCAATGGCCGAAACCTTGCTTTTCTGTGAGGGATTGAGGCTTGATTGTTTGCCAAAAGTAAAATATGAAATCTCGGCGGTGGAGTTCAACAATTGCCTTCGCGCTTCTTCTATCCTGGGTATTTCGGAATCTCCTGCCCTTTTCAGTAACCTGTAAAATGCATAGGCAAAGGGAGCCTGTAGAGAATGGTCGTCAACTTTTTTAAGAAAATAAGAAATATAGAGAGGCAGTCGCTCGAAAGCCAATTTCAGGGCCGAAAACATTAATTTCTGACCACTTTAAACTCCACCCTTCGGTTTTGTTCTCTGCCATCCGGTGTATCATTGGATGCTACGGGAGCTGACTCACCATAGCCTTTAAACTCAATACGATCTCTGGAAAATCCCTTTAGTATGATATACCTGGCCACTGACTTGGCTCGCTTTTCTGACAAGTCGAGGTTGTACGTATCACTTCCGACATTATCTGTGTGACCTGCAATTTCCACCACGACACTGGGGTTTTCCCTCAGGAAATCTGCCACCCTGTTCAGTTCAGGGATAGATTCCGGTAAAAGCTCCGCGCTACCGGTAGCAAAGAAAATATTATTCAGTTTTACTGTCTGACCAACTTCGATGGGTGTGAGAAGCAGGTTTTTACCTAATGAAGTGCCTGTAAAGCCGCGAAGGTCAATATTTTCTGTCGTACCAAAAAAACCTTTTGCCTGGGCGCTAACAGTATAAACAGAATCTTTGTTCAAAAACAACTGAAACACTTTTTCCTCCGGAAGAATTGTAACGTTTCCCACAGGTTTTCCATTCACCATAATGGAAACGTCTTGCATGGCCTCCATCGGCTGTTTGGTCTTTGTATTGATAAACTGACCGTTAACCATGATCGAAGTCAATCTCTTTTTCAAAGCAACATGTTGATATACGTGACCTGTACTATCAAAATTCATCACTTTGGTATAAGGTAGATAGCCGTCGGCCTTCACTGACAATACGAGGACTGAGTCCCGGGTTTCAAACACCAGATTGAAACTTCCGTCATACGGATCGTAAGTAACCGAATCGACCATTTGGTCATTCACTAAGAAGGATGGCGTTGTCGTCGGGGGCAGGGGTTTTCCTGAGTCTCTATCGGTCAATAAGCCTGTGGCAGAAACAGATAATGGCGCTGGCGTAGGACTGAAGATCTCCTTTTTCCGGGCAATGAGTTCAATGTCGTACACGTTATTCCCAGCATGTAGCAAGGAAAATTTCTGTGAAGGGATGCTGTACCCTGTCATCTTACCGGAAAGATCAATGCTATCATCTGGCGCAACTGTTATTTCAAATCTTGCCGAATCCGCATCCTTTAGAACGTAGTCTATGGAAGAGCCATTCGCTATTAAATCAAAGTCAATCGATGGTACAGGCTTGCCGGTTTGTTCATCTCTTATGATGCCATTCAGGGTAATTTCCTTTGGTTTTTCTTCCTCGAAGACCACTCTAAAAATATCGGAGTTTCCATTAGAATTCAGGTTAGAAGAAAACAACGCGGATTTTTGATCAGGCGCCAAACGAAAATAGGAAATGTAGCCTCCATCTGCCTGGCCAAAATCAAATTCCTTTGGCTCAGCCCATTTCTTCCAATCGCCGGGCGACTGGTTTTCTGCCATAAAAATTTTATAGTCATAGCCTCCGTCGGGCCGGTTGGAGGAAAAATATATCTTGTTGTGATCAGCATTTATAAAGGGAGCCTGGTCATCGTATTTGGAGCTTAAACTCTTGATTTTTGAAGGCCTCGAAAATTTATCGTTGATCTTAACACTTATGTATATATTGTTTCTTTTGCTGCCAACCGTACTCGTAAAACTCAGGACCATCATCGTCCCATTTTCACTGATTCCAATGGAGTTCAAATCCCCATCATTGATATTATCAAAGCCGTCTATTTTTATTTCCTTTGGTACTGACCATTTTCCGTCTTTCCCTTTAATCGAGGAAATCCCTCTTTTCTTCCACTCCTTCCCCTCCTTATCAAAAACACCCTTGATAATGAGTTCATCACCTGATGCATTTGACCAAATGACAGCATTGTACCTTGTCAGATTTAAATAGTCAGAAAGGCGCTCAGCCGGTTTCCAATTACCCTTATCATCCAATTCAGAATACCAGATGTCCTGGCTGTCTTTTGATCCATAGCGATTGTCAGGATGGTTGACCCTGACAAAAAACAATTTTGTTCCGTCTCCTGACAGAACAGGATTTACTTCTTCATATTCAGAATTAATCGCCTCTCCCAGATTTTCAATTTTATAACTCTGAGCATTGGCAAAAAAACATCCCAATAAGAAAAGTGCAGATAGTATGTTGCGAATAACGGGCATCATCGGAGGTTTGTCAATGAATTGGGTAAGGCAGCCTGTTTTTTGTTCCAATTAAACACGAGGTTGATACCCATTCTTAAATTAATATACTTAATGTTGTTTAAATAAAGTGGCGCTCCAAGAAGATTGTCGCTGACCGCATAAATCTGAAATGGTGGAAGGCGCAATGAAAATCCGGCCCCTAAATTATTGTAAGTATTCTTCCTGAATGAATAGGACAATGAAAAATCAAAATGCTTCCCAAACTGCTTATTGCCAACCAGCCCGATACCAGTTTGCCATATCTTCCCATATTTCTCACTGAAAAACACCATTCCCACTTCGGTATTTCTTGGGAGAAGATACCGGCCGGTGACATAGGTTCGCAATGGAAGGGCAGTTTTGTATTGTCCTCCATGTGCCTCAACGATCTCAAAGCTATTCTCCAGGGAATCTAGCAAATTATCCAGCGCATCACTTTTGGTAATAAGTTCCTGAATGTCGATACCTTCCCAGGTAAATTCAGACACCTCTTTTTCAAGTGTGTAGGAAGTGACATCATTTTTCCAGTTGATAAAACCAATATCACTTATGCTCGCCCCTACCCTGAATTTGTCATTGATCTGGTAGGTTCCTCCGATATCGAGACCAAATCCGGAGTTCTTAAAATATTTACTAATGTCCTTGACGCCAATTGCATAGTCCCCATTTGACATTTCATCTATCCCTGAAGTCTCAATTTGCATATCCCCGGAAATGGTCAACGCATAAAATTCGTCCGTGAAAAGCTCAAAATCAGCTTGGTTTGTACGGGCGTTAATAATCCCACTCAAATATTTAAACCGGGCGCCTACGGTTAGCTTATCGTTCACTTTGTAGGACATCCCAACGCCTGTTTCGAAATAACCCATACCATCCAGAGAAAGACTCAGATTCATGGTCTTGCCTACAAAATCACTGTTTCCATTGACAAACAATGCCATGATATCATTCGGATACTCGAATGCCTCAATGTTCTTGCCTGTTAAATTGAAATTCAAATACATTTTTGGATTTAGACGGAATCCAAAACTCAAAACATCTATCTCCTGCTGGTTGATAAAGTAATTTCTACTTTTCAGCTTATTATTTAAGGCTTCCAGGTTTACAACAAGCGAATCGTCTTCACGTCTTGTAAAAACATCATTATAACTAAACCCGCTATTGTACTCGCTGGTATAGATGGATGAAATTCCAGGAAGGCCTATATAGCTGTTAAAAGTGGGGACATACGCGGGATTGTTGTATGCGGACTGTGGGATGGTTTGCATCAAGTGCAGCGTAAATTCCTGCTGCGCATATGCTGAAAACACCACCGTTGCACTAATTATCGATAATAACAGGTACCGCTTCATTTCCTTCACGTCAAGGTTTCACTTTAATATTAAGATCCGTTCTCAGACCCATGTCGACTGAGACGTTAGCTTGTTCAAAAAATTTCACATTGGGCTGTGATCCATCAGTGTTAGTAAACGTCCGTAACCTGCCAATCACTATCATATAAGTAGCGTCAAACAATGCATCGAGTTTTTGCTCTTCCAATTCAATTTCGCCATCAAACACACCTTCTTCCTGAATACCGGTGTCATTTGTAAGGGCCGCTTTTACAAGCAGTGTCTGGTCCTTCCTCAAAAGCGAATCAATTATCTGGAAGTTTTCATCCAGCATAACTGCCTGAACGGCTATATCAACCGGGTATCCATTTGTAATCAGCGTCTTCAGGTAAGCAGCTTTTGGGTCAATTTCAACACCGTCTTCTGAAAGACCCTGTAGATCGATCTGAACAGTATCCTGCAAAACAATCCCGGAAGCATACCCCCAAAGAGGAATCTCCGCAATGAATTTCACCCTCGCCTTACTCGTGTCAGCCAGAAAATTACGCCCATCACCTATTCCTTCATTTACAAATGCCTCTACCTGATACTGAAAACCATCTGGCTTAAAATTGAATATATCACTTGCATTCGTTACCGTAATTAAATCCCTTGCAGACGTTCCCAGCACAGTTGGGTAATTAATATCGATAGGGCTTACCGGATCAATTTCAATCGGCAAAACCGCCCCTTCAGAATTGGAGGCCTGAAGCGTGTTAAACGCCAGTCGGATAGGTACTCCAAAATCATGTTCAATCTCAAAACTCATTTTAGTTCCCTCCAGGCCATATTCACCCTCAAAGTTTCTGTCGAAAATATCAATGGAAAGATCTTCATCGGATAGCCCCCTGGATTGCGGCTCAAAATACCCCACAATCCAGTTAAAATCCTGATTGCTGATATCAAATTTGAATTCAAAAAAATCTGCCTGGGTAATAGTTACATTGCTCGCAGGTAACAATTTCGCCTGAATTGCTATCGGAAAATGATTGTATGGAGGGTCATCCTGAGTGAGATCAGCTAAAAATCCGGTAAATTGATCTAATCTTTGATTGGCTATCGGATCATTAGTCGTCCTTGTGTAAGTCCTGGTTATTGGAACTCCTTCTTCCAGGAATGTTGGGAATGTGAATGTCAATTCATAACCTAAATTCGCAGTGCACCCGAAAATAATATCCAGGCCTAACATTTCGTAAAAGACAGAATCAATTTGCCCACCTGAAAGACCAAGGTCTATTACGAAAGTATCGTCGACCACCAGCAGCTCTTCATTTAAGCTTCCGACAAAATTCACCATAGAGTTAAATGATGCGTTCGCCGAAACGTCAGAGAACTCCACGATTCCCGCCAAACTATCCGATTCGTTGTAGCTTTCATAATAGAAATACAAAAGCCCATCGGGATCGGTTCTGATGTCAAAATCCTTTAAGTCTTTTTCAAAATCATTAATAGATAATTCTCCATGTAAAAATTTAATAGCATAGGAAGGATCCCATTCTATCGCGGCAATTTTATCCAGATTGTAATCATCTTCGTTGAAGCAGGCAACCACCCCAACCATCGATAGAATAAGAACAAAAAAAATTGTGTACTTCGACCTGTAACCAATCATCTCCCCTGATTTTGAAGAAGCAAGTTAAAAAATAATGCTTGCTAAACGCGAATTTACGTCCATCAACTCGCAAAAGATGTGTAAGAAATAACCGGAAAAAAATTAAGAAATTGATCGATGGGTTTAATTAAGCTTATGAGGTACGATCATATTAAACTCAGGAATAATGACCCTGAATTTTTTGCCATCCATGACCCTTTCCATCAAATAAGTACCGTACATCTTGCCCATTCCAGACTTAAGATTGCAACCGGAAACATACTGATGTGACTGCCCAGGTTCCAGCACAGGCTGAACACCCACTACACCTTCTCCCTCAACTTCCCTTACTGATTTACAGGCATCATGGATATACCAATGCCTTCTGGTAAGCTTGATCGTACTTTCACTTAAGTTTTCGATCGTGATCCTGTAGGTAAACACATAGTGAAATTGCGCCGGACTGGAATACGTAGGCTGATATTCCGTCTCCACACTCACCTTAACTCCGCTTGTAATTTCTGTAACTATCATGCGCAAAACCTAATTAGTGATAAAATAAACTCAAATATTATGATTGTATAATATTCAATACGTAAAGATTATAATTTATTCTTCAAAAATTATAATTTTTCGACCGAAGTAATTTTTCTAACGATAAATACATTTTTTTTATTTGTATAAAAACCAAATACCATGGATGTTAAGATAGCTGAATCGTGGAAACAACGATTGATGCCTGAATTTTCAAAAGAATATTTCAAAAACCTTGTTTCTTTTATCAAAGACGAATACACACAACATACCGTCTATCCACCCGGCAGCAAAATATTCGCCTCCTTCGACCATTGCGATTTTAACGCTTTGAAAGTGGTAATTATTGGCCAAGATCCTTATCATGGACCAAGACAGGCAAATGGTTTGTGCTTTTCAGTTAGCGATGGCATACCTGCACCTCCTTCTTTGATCAATATTTTTAAGGAGATTAAAGCTGATTTGGGGAAAGACTTACCATCTACTGGCAACCTGGAACGCTGGGCAGACCAAGGGGTTTTATTGCTGAATGCCACCCTAACGGTCAGAGCAAATAAACCAGGTTCGCATCAAAATAAGGGATGGGAAACATTTACAGATGCTGTTATCAAAACCATTTCTGAGGAAAAAGAAGGGATAGTATTTTTATTGTGGGGTGCTTATGCACAGAAAAAAGGGGAGATAATTGACGAAAAAAAACATTTTGTTTTGAAGTCTGCACATCCTTCGCCCTTTGCAGCTAATCGAGGATTTTTTGGGAACAAACACTTCTCCAAAACCAATGACTTTCTAACACAAAAAGGATTGGCTCCTATTGAATGGTAAAAAAAGCCAGGGAGTTATTACCACCTGGCTTTCTTTTTTGTTCAACGAAATTAAATCTTATCAATAATGGTATTGAGCGTTTTGCTTGGTCTCATAGCTGCTGTGATCTTTGCAGCATCAGGCTGATAATATCCCCCGATATCGACCGAACTGCCCTGCGCGCCATTAAGTTCATCCATAATGGTCAATTCGTTCGCATTCATTTCATTAGCAATAGCAGTGAAAGCCTCTTTAAGTCCTGCATCTTCATTTTGCGCTGCCAATGCCTCCGCCCAGTACAAAGCAAGGTAAAAATGGCTGCCCCTATTGTCGATCTCACCGGCTTTCCTGGAAGGGGACTTCCCTGTTTCCAAAAATTTGCCCGTAGCGGCGTCAAGTGTATCAGCCAAAATTTTCGCTGTTTTATTACCACTCACATTCGCCAGGTGTTCAAAAGAAACGGCCAATGCCAGAAACTCGCCCAAGGAATCCCAACGAAGGTGTCCCTCTTCAACAAATTGCTGAACGTGTTTTGGCGCTGAACCTCCGGCTCCTGTTTCAAACAGACCTCCGCCATTCATCAATGGAACAATCGACAGCATTTTGGCACTCGTACCCAATTCCAAAATTGGGAAAAGGTCTGTCAAATAATCCCTCAGCACGTTTCCGGTAACTGAAATGGTGTCCTTTCCTTCCTTGATTCGTTGTAGTGAAAACTGTGTAGCTTCCACGGGTGACATGATGTGAATGTCAAGACCTTTCGTGTCATAGTCTTTCAGGTACAGGTTCACCTTTTTTATTAATTCGGAATCATGCGCCCTGTTATTATCCAACCAGAAAACAGCCGGTGTGTTGGTTGCCCTGGCACGTGAAACGGCCAGCTTTACCCAGTCTTGTACCGGCGCATCTTTCACCTGACACATCCTGAAAATGTCACCTTCTTCCACACCTTGCTCGATCAGTACCGAGCCGCCAGCATCCACTACCTGCACCTTGCCGGAAGCGCTCATCTGAAACGTCTTATCGTGCGAACCATATTCCTCTGCTTTTTGAGCCATCAAGCCCACATTCGAAACACTACCCATGGTGGTGGGATCAAATGCCCCATTATTTTTGCAAAAATCAATGGTTTCCTGGTAAACACCCGCATAACATCGGTCGGGAATGACGGCCTTGGTATCCTGCAGCTTGCCCTCTGCATTCCACATCTGTCCCGATGTCCTGATCATGGCAGGCATGGATGCGTCGACGATCACATCACTAGGCACATGCAGATTCGTGATTCCTCTATCTGAATTAACCATCGCCAGGGCAGGCTTTGAAGTATATAATTCCTGTATATCTTTTTCCAACTGAGCCTTTTTAGCGGCGGGAAGTTTATCAATTTTTGAATATAAATCGCCGATACCGTTATTGGCATCAAAGCCAATGGTTTCTAATTCAGCCGCATATTTTTCTAAAATCTCTTTGTAAAATACTTTCACTACCACGCCAAAAATAATCGGGTCTGATACCTTCATCATCGTCGCCTTCATGTGGAGTGAAAACAATACACCCTGACTTTTTGCATCTTCGATCTCTTTTTCAACAAACTGCTGCAAAGCTTTGACACTCATCACAGAAGCATCAATAATCTCCCCATCCAGAAGGGATAGACCGTCTTTTAATACTGTCTTTTTTCCGTCGGTATCCTCAAATTCAATTTTTACTTTGGTAGCCCCTGTGATGGTCACCGATTTTTCACTTCCATAAAAATCTCCCCCGCTCATGCTGGCAACATGTGACCTGGAATCTGACGACCATGCGCCCATTGAATGCGGATTTTTCCTGGCATATTCCTTGACAGCGCGAGGTGCCCTTCTGTCGGAATTTCCCTCACGCAACACCGGATTTACCGCACTACCTTTTATTTTATCATATCGTTCCTTGATTTCTTTTTCTTCAGCACTTTTAGGTTCCGCCGGATAATTCGGTAATTTGTAACCCTGTGATTGCAATTCTTTGATGGCAGCCACCAACTGTGGAATCGATGCGCTGATGTTTGGCAACTTGATGATGTTGGCTTCCGGGGTGGTGGCCAGTTCACCTAATTCCGCCAGAGCATCCCCCATTCTTTGCTCGCTGGTGAGAAACTCGGGAAAGTTGGCGATGATTCTTCCCGCTAATGAAATATCCCTGGTCTCTACTTCGATGCCTGCTTTGGAAGCGTAGGCCTGTATAATGGGAAGTAAAGAATAGGTAGCCAATGCTGGCGCTTCATCTGTCTTGGTGTAAATAATTTTTGAGGCTTTTGTCATTTTTTTAATGAATCGTAATGGAACTTTTCTCCATTGGTTAATAATCTCTGTTTTTTATTTTTCAAAAGAATGATTTTCATTCTGACAAATCATCTTTATTGCCACTTGAAATCAAGTGAAGGGCTGCAAAACTAATTGTTTTTCACAATTAATTAAAGTAGGCTATTTGAGAAACCAATGATTTTATAAATGGCTATGCTAAAGAGGCATTTTGAAGCATGCGCAGTGACTCTTTGTGAAAGCGGATCAACAGTAAAACCGCAGCGAGTGACAAGCCCAGCAAAAGGCCATACCACACACCTTCAGCGCCAAGTCCCATCACGAACCCTAAAAAATAGCCCGCAGGCAGCGCACCTCCCCAATAGGCAATCAGCGTAATGACGGTTGGGACTTTCACATCGGTGATGCCCCGCAATGCACCAAGCGCTACCACTTGCAGACCATCCGAAAGTTGGAAAATAGCTGCTATGACCAGCAAGGAGGAAGCCTGGGCAATTACCTCTGAATTGTCAATGTACAGATGAGGCAGAAAATTTCTTAGGAGAACAAATACAATTGCAGTAAACACCATGAAAAACACCACCATCCCAAAACAGGTAAAAGCCGCTTTTCGCATGGTCAAAATATCTTTTTTGCCCAATTGGTTACCCACACGGATGGATGCAGCTGCCCCTATACCCGAAGCAGCCATAAAAGTCACCGCCGCCAGGTTGATCGCAATCTGGTGAGCGGCCAGTTCTGTAGCCCCCAGCCACCCGATCATGATCGCTGCAAAAGCAAACGCTGTCACTTCGAAGGTGAACTGTAGGCCCATGGGCATTCCCATTTTCAAAATGCTTTTCACCTCTGTCGCTGACACAACTACCTCCTTAAATTTGAGTAAAAAATGAGTAAATAATTTACTCGAAAAAGTAAAGAAGTAGATCACCACCATCATGATGATTCTTGACAGCAAAGTGGCGATGCCTGCTCCTAGCAGCCCCATCTCGGGAAAGCCCAACTTTCCAAAAATCAGGATATAATTGAAAAGAATATTCAGCAGGTTTGTACCAATTATGATCACCATCGGGGGAACTGTCAATGACAGGCCCTCGCTAAATTGTCGAAAGGCTTGAAAGACCATCAATGGAAAAATAGAAATCCCAATCATTCTCAAATAAGGCCCTGCTAATTCCGCCACATCACCGGGTTGGTTCATATAGGGGACCGCATAGCTGAGCGCCATCACGAGGATCGTGAGAATGATGCCCAAAGCTCCACTGACGAAAAGCGAATGCTTTAAAATCGTCGAGGTTTTATGATAATCTTCCTCCCCATGGGCTTTAGCGGTCAGCGGGGAAATTGCAAAGCTGGTACCAATCCCAAACACCATGATAATGATAAAAAGGCTGTTGGCGAGTGAAGCTGCCGCCAGGGGAACCTTACCCACATGTCCCACCATAATATTATCAGCCACACCCACCATGACCTGGCCCAACTGGCCGAACATCACAGGCGTAGCCAGCTGTATATTTTTCCTCAAATGCCAGCTTAATGTGTAACTCACTTACGTCTCTTATTAACTATGTAGTCTTATTCAAGGCATCCAGGCGCTGAAGCAGGGTAGGATGTGAATAGTGGAAAAAGACATACGCAGGGTGCGGCGTAAGGTTGCTTAAATTATGAACAGATAGATTCTTAAGAGCCGATTGCAAGGCTTCCCCTTTAAAAGTATCCCTGGCATAGGCATCCGCTTCATATTCATTTTTCCTACTTAAGAGGTTCATGAAAATGCCAATAAAGTGGGATATTGGTGAAAAAAGAATCCCAAAGGCCAGCAAATTCAGGTGCACCGAATTGACCGCTCCGCCTAAAGCTATGGCCAGGTTTTGATTAAAAATCATTTGCGATAAAATGAAAAGGATCAAACCTGTTTGAAGTATGGAAATAACATAGCCGCTTATGATGTGTTTCTTTTTAAAATGCCCCACTTCATGCGCAAGCACGGCAATCAGCTCATCCTTTGAATGATTATTGATCAAGGTGTCATACAACACAATCTTTTTCTTTTTGCCAATACCTGAGAAAAAGGCATTGGACTTATTGGATCGCTTAGAGCCATCTATCACGAAAATATTGTCCAGGGGGAAATTCACTTTTTTACTGTAATCCTCTATCCCCTCTTTTAATTCGCCATCTTCAAGTGGGGTGAGTTTGTTAAATAATGGCAGGATGATGCTGGTATAAAACATATTGATCACCAGCATAAAAACCGCCGCTATCATCCAGAAATAAATCCAGAAATTCGCTCCAAACAGATTGATAAGTTTCAGGAAAACAAAAAGAATTCCCCCGCCAATAATGATGGTCAGCAAATAGCCTTTCAACTTATCAAAAACAAATGTCTTAGCGGTGGTTTTATTGAAGCCAAACTTCTCTTCGATAACAAAAGTACCATACAACTGGAAGGGAATATTGATGACGTCGGATGCCAGGAAAAGCACTCCGAAAAACACCATCGAGATGATGATTTCATTACTGTACATTTCCCTGATCTCACCGTCAAACCAGCCAAAAAAACCTGTCAGGATCAGGATAAAAGAAAGTAAAAAGCTGAAAGTTGAAGTGAGGAATGAAAACCTTGTATTTACCCGGGTGTACTCCATTGACTTTTGGTATTTTTCCTCATCGTAGATTCCCTTTACCTGGTCAGGAAGATTTGTTTTCAGGTTTTTAAGGTTTAACCAATCCAACACTTTGTCAAAAACAAAATCAAAAACCAGGATCGCTAAGATTATAGTCAACAATACTTCCGCACTCATAACTCATTTTTTAAAGTGGAACAAAGGTAAAAAGAATCACTAAACGCCATCAATTATCTTCTTCATTTTAAACTCTCTCACCCTTCCCTATTCCAACCTTTTTATACGATAAAGGGTCTGGTAAATATGAAAAAGATACTAATTGCATTTCTGCTAATACCCTTATTTATTGCTTGCGAAGAAGAAAGTCCTGTTACCAATAGTGAGATCTATGGAACATGGAAATGGGTGTCTTCAAACGGAGGAATTGCCGGATGGACATTAACCCCCGGGTCTACCGGAAACAGTGAGTTTATTGTCATCGCCGAAGGTGGAACCTACAGCAAGATCGTCAATGATACACTGACCCTTTCGACCAAATTTTCGGTGACAGAAGGGGAAACAATTTATGGCACGAACCCATACCAGGTAATGCGCTTTGAAGAAGGAGCTGAAGATCAGGCCATTCTAAATCTCAAAAATGACACCCTGGTACTAGGCGAAAATTGCTATGATTGCTATGTCCACACCTTCACAAGGTATAACTCTCTTGTGACTTGTTATTAGGGTTTTAATTAATATTGGTCCGTTTCGGATATTGGATGTCACAGAAATCAATATCTGGGTAGAAGCCTTCTCTACCTGGGTTTTTATTTTTTAATACAGTTTTTTTAGTCCCGCCAAACATCCCTTTCCATCCTTTTACGGAACCATCACTTCAACGACCTGATCCACTCGGCTATCTTGGTCGCTTCGGCTTTTGGTACCTGGGGCATGAGGGTTATCGGCACCGGGTAGTCTTGCCGGTTTTGTGGTTTTGGGTTGTAAACCAAATCAACAATTTCAGTTACACTGTAGTTCCTCTTGGCAATTTCCTTGTATGGTGGCTCCACCAGTCTGTTTTCAGGATGATGGCAGGCAAGTATTTTCTATCAAAAGCAGTTCAATCTCAGTTTGCCTGGCTTTTATTACCTGCAAAAAAGCAAGACCAGGATGGAAAATATTAAGTTGTTCTTCATTCAATGATAATTTTGATCACTATATCCTCTCTCAATTTACTTAATTAAAAATAATCAATTGGGTATAAAAGGTTTTATTTATAAAGCAACTTAGGCTACTTTTAGTGGTATTTTCATTGATCATTTCAGTGAAAAATTATGCATGGCTATATCTTGTTCAATAACTAATTTTAATGACCATTAACGATCCTACCCTGATGAATAAGAAGAAATTGAGAAGTACAGAATGGTTTGGTACCACCGATAAAATGGGTTTTGTCCACCGAAGTTGGATGAGAAACCGGGGAATTCCCGATCACGAATTTGACGGACGGCCTGTGATAGGCATTTGCAATACCTGGTCGGAACTGACTCCCTGTAATGCCCATTTCCGGGATTTTGCCGAAGTGATAAAAAGGGGTATATATGAAGCTGGAGGTTTTCCCGTAGAATTTCCAGCTATGTCACTGGGCGAAACCATCGTCAAGCCGACCGCCATGCTGTTCCGCAACTTGGCAAGTATGGACGTCGAAGAATCCATTCGTGCTAATCCCATCGATGGAGTGATCCTGATGACCGGTTGCGATAAGACTACACCCTCACTGGTTATGGGCGCCGCCAGCGTGGGGCTCCCAACCATCGTGATGCCGGGGGGGGCCATGCTCAATGGAAAATGGAAAGGGGAAGAAATTGGTTCCGGTACTCACACCTGGATTTTTGATGAAGCTTATCGCACGGGTAAAATGACACGGGAAGATCTTTTTCATGCAGAGTCCTGCATGTCGAGAAGCCAGGGCCACTGCATGACGATGGGCACAGCCTCCACGATGGCCTGCATGGTGGAAGCGCTTGGATTGACACTTCCTGGCGTGGCGGCAATACCAGCCGCTGACTCAAGAAAGAAAGTAGCCGCTCACATGACGGGCATCCGCATCGTGGAGATGGTCAAAGAAAACCTGACCATTGATAAAATTCTTACCAGACAAGCATTCGAAAACGCAATAGTCGTAAATGCCGCCGTCGGAGGCTCCACAAACCTGATCATACATATGCTAGCCATAGCTGGCAGGTTGGGAGTAAAACTGGAATTGGACGATTTCGATAAGCTGGGTAGCCGAATTCCTTTATTGCTTAATCTGATGCCTTCCGGCAAGTACCTGATGGAGGACTTCTACTACGCGGGAGGGCTCCCTGTTATCATCAAAGAACTTTCACACCTTCTTCATAAAAGTGCGATTTCCGTTAATGGGAAATCAATCGTCAAAAACTCAGAAAAAGCTGAATGCTACAACAAGGATGTCATTTCCACTTTTAAAGAACCATTTAAAAAAGAGGCTGGAATTGCCGTACTGAAAGGAAACCTTAGCGAGAATGGTTGTGTGATAAAACCTTCTGCCGCTACACCGGCACTGATGAAGCACCGGGGAAAAGCAGTAGTATTTGAAACTGTGGAAGACTATCATCATCGCATTGAGGATCCTGATCTGGATATTGATGAAAACAGTGTCATGGTCTTAAAAAATGTGGGGCCGAAGGGGTATCCAGGAATGCCCGAAGTGGGTAATATGGGATTGCCTACCAAGCTGCTTCAAAAAGGAGTGAAGGACATGGTACGCATTTCAGACGGACGAATGAGCGGAACTGCCTACGGAACGGTCGTTTTGCACGTGTCGCCCGAGTCTGCTACGGGTGGCCCCTTGGCATTGGTAAAAAATGGGGATTTTATTGAGCTTGACGTAGAAAACCGAAAGATCCACCTGGATGTTTCAGATGAAGAACTTGAGAAACGGAGAAAAGAATGGAAGCCAATTTTGTTGGAGGAATCCAAACGCGGCTATGCAAGTCTTTACATCAAGCACGTGCAACAGGCGCATGAAGGCTGTGATTTTGATTTCCTGGTTGGTAACTCGGGATCAATAGTGACGAGGGATTCACATTGATGGGCCGTTGTCGGTTAATTCATGTCGTGATTCAGGGTCATGGCATGATTATTAGTGGCACCCATCCTTAATAAGCAAAAATGAATTCCTCTTCGAGGTGTTTTTAATACTATTCGGATCTGTAACGGCTACTTCAAGTCCCCAGCTATGCAATCCATCGAAATTGCCTGGTCGTTGATTGTTGGTCATGTCCATTAACTCACAGTTGCTGTTGTTTACTAATCCCCAGGACCAGCTAAGCCAGCCGATCTCGTTTTTTTGACATTGGCTCATGACGGTGACAACGTCAATATATTTTTTGCACTCTGGTCCTATTGGCCCAAATTCCCCGACTATCAGCGGCAGATTCATTTCGACGGATTCTTTAATTTCCTTGATAATCCGATCCTTCGAACCGTCTTCTTCTGCCCACCACATGTGCACGGAAAACAAGAGATTTTTTTCGGGATCTTTTTCCATCAAATAAGGCCCGGTTGCCTGTAAAATATTGACCTCCTGGCCCCATCCCGACGCGTCAATGATGAGAGGTAATTTCAAACCGACATTCCTGATACTCGTTATTGCTTTTTCGTAGCCTTCTTTAAACTGGCCTTCCGTAACAGAATGGTCGCCGCATTCATTGGCAATATTTAACAACAAATATTTCTCATGCTTTTTGATCACCGCCACCACTTCCGGTTTTAGCCAATAGTTGACCTGGGCGTCCAGCAGATCCCACTTACCGGTAGCGCCGTGAAGCTCAACAATGGGGATCATTTGGTTGGCGATGCAATTGGCAATGATCAGGTCGAGGCGTCGGGCATTTCCCCTTGAATCTTCATCGTCGCTGAGCCAAACTATTCGTACCACATTGGCCCCTGTTTTGGCTATTTCAGGGAATGTCTTTTTCCCATCGAGATCTTCTGACCAGATGAACATTTCATTGACCCCTCTTAAAATGACTTTTTCGCCACAGGGGTCGTAAAGATGCCTGCCCGCTACATGATAAGTGGCTGCTCCTTCTACTCCATCCTTTTTCTTTGAAGTACAGGAAACAGCCACTATTATTAAAAACGATATAATAACATTCAACTGAATTAATACTTTCATTCGGAATACCCATTATTCAGAATTGAAAATATTAAATAATTTCTTGCTAACCTATTCTACTACGATGCTCAACTCTGCTTTAATATTTCTTGATGATGAACCAATCAAAACTTTATACTCACCCGGTTCGACTACCCAATTCATGGTTGATTCATCAAAATACGCCAGATCTTTCACGGGTATTGACAAACTGACCTTGCTTGTCCCCCCCGCTTTCACCATTTCTTTTTCAAAACCTTTCAATTCCCTGGCTGCTTTTTCGACTGATGATTCAACATCCGCAATATACACCTGCACTACTTCCTTGCCATCCATCGCCCCTGTATTTTTTACCTGAACTGAAACATTGATAACATCGTCCGGTCTATAGCTCTGCTTGTCACTGGTAGCATTTTGATAATCAAAAGAAGTATAAGACAGTCCATAGCCAAAAGGATACAATGGTTCAACCGATTTGGTATCAAACCACCTGTAGCCAACGAGGATACCCTCCCCGTAATAAATGGAATCATTTCCGGGAAAACTATTGGTGGCGTGGGCGGGAGAATCTTCCAGTTTTTTTGGCAAGGTAAATGGCAGTTTGCCCGATGGGTTTACGGCCCCCAATAATACATCAGCAATCGCATTCCCGCCTTCTGAACCATTAAACCATGACCAAACCAAAGCCCTTGTATTTGGCACTACTTCCCTTAAATCAAGTGGAGCGCCTGCCACAATTACCACAATGGTATTGGGGTTTACTTCGCTGACTGCCTTGATCAAAGCTTCCTGTCCAAAGGGCAAAGAAATATTTTTTCTGTCAGCAGCCTCCGATTCAACAGTCCTGTTAGTACCGGCAAAAATAATAGCTGCATCCGCACTTTTTGCCGTTTCCACAGCCACACCGATCAAGGAGTCATTGACTGAATAGTCCACATCCAGGCCCCAACGCCTGCCTTCAGGATGGATATATTGCTCCTTATAACCTTGTGAAAAGATTACTTTTGTGTTTTCCCCTAATCTATCTTGCAGGCCTTCAAGTGGTGTTACTTCGTACTTTACCTTCACTCCTGCGCCAAATCCTCCCGAAGCATGTTTATGCGTAGCATTATCTCCTATGACAGCTATCGTGGTCAATTCATCGCTTTTTAATGGTAGTACATTATCTTCATTTTTTAGCAGTACAATGGATTCTGAGGCAATGTTATAAATAGCCTGCGAATGCTCAGGTGTATTTAAAGCACCCTTTGCCCTGGTTGAATCTCCCTTTTTAATATTGTACATGACCCGGAGGATATTTTTCACTTTGGCATCAATATAACTTTCATCTACCACTCCGGCCCTGACCGAGTCGATCAATGGTTGCGCCATGAAAAAATCATTGAAATCCCTGTGCGTTCCCATTTCCACATCAAGGCCATTTTTTGCGGCCTTCACGGTATTATGTACTGCGCCCCAGTCAGATACAACAATGCCTTTAAATCCCCAATCTTCGCGAAGGACTTTATTTAGCATATAGTCATTTTCGCACAAATAGTCGCCACGGAATTTATTGTATGCCCCCATGACAGAATATGCCTGACCATCGACCACAGCAGCCTCGAAGCCAGGCAGGTAAATTTCCCTCAGCGTTCGCTCGCTGGCAAGTACGTTTAAACTTTCCCGATTGGTCTCCTGATTATTTATGGCATAGTGTTTCACGCAAACTCCCACATCCTGCATTTGCACTCCTTTCACATAAGGGACGACCATTTCACCAACCAAAAAGGGGTCTTCAGAAAAGTATTCATAGTTTCTTCCACAAAGCGGGGTACGTATAATGTTAGTTGCCGGCGCCAGTAAAATATCCTTATCACGTGCCCGTGCTTCGCTTCCAATGGCTTTCCCGTAGGCAAGTGCCAGGTCACGGTTCCAACTTGCCGAAAGGCCTCCGCCAGCCGGAAAGAAAGTAGCCGAGTCGGTGGTCAATCCAAGTGGACGCCAGGACGTTCGTTCGATCTCTTCCCGGACCCCTAAAGGTCCATCAGCATAAGTCATTTCACTAATACCTAAGCGTTCAACCCCACCAGAAAAAAACATCCCTGTGCCGTGTAGCATCCCCACCTTTTCCTCCAATGACATCAACCCGACAAGGCTGTCGATTTTACGTTCGAATTGCAGGTCAAATTGCCAGGAATGGTTTTCTCTAGCTTCCTCCGAATGTTGCGGATTACACCCAAAAAATATTGCCGTTGATAGGATGGCTAAGCATACCCCTACCCATTTAATTCTGATCATTGTTTGTTAGTTTAAATAGTATGAAAATAAAAACTATTAAAAATTTGTATCACTGGAATGTGCATGGCAAAAATGAAAATTATTATTCAATAAAAAATTCAATTTTACAAATGATATAAAGCCTGGAAACATATCATCCTTCCTAAAGTAATGTGGGATGAGGATTCATTAACAGTCACCCAAAAAAGGAGTAATGGGGAAAAAAAACAGGGGGTATTAAAAATATAGTGTAATTTAATAGGTACAATGAAATTGTTGTGAAAAGTAAAAGATTGATTTTATGCCTACGTGGTTAACAGAATGGTGGGAAAAAATACCGGACTGGGAGTCCAATCTATTTCTGTCCGTCCTGATCATTGTGCTCATGTGGATATTGCGGCATTTTGGTCTGAAATTGGTTTTTAAAAACATCAAGGAAGTCAAGGACAGGTATTACTGGAAAAATGCAGTAAAATATTCTTCCTTTAGTCTCGGCCTCATATTAATCAGCTCCATCTGGATAAGGGAGATCGATTCCTTTGCTACCTTTTTCGGCCTGGTATCGGCAGGTTTGACCATCGCATTAAAAGACCCCATCGTCAATATTGTGGGATGGCTTTTTATCATCGTCAGAAAGCCTTTTGAGGTAGGCGACCGGGTGCAAATTGGCGACCATGCCGGCGATGTCATTGACATCAGGGTGTTTCAGTTTACCATCAATGAAATCGGCAATTGGGTGGATGCCGACCAAAGCACCGGCAGGATCATCCATGTGCCTAACGGTTCTGTATTTACACAACCTCAAACCAACTATACTCAGGGATTTAGCCACATCTGGAATGAGATCGGTGTGCTGGTCACCTTCGAGAGCAACTGGCAAAAGGCGAAAAGTATTTTACTTCAAATAGCCGACAAGCACTGCGCACATTTCACCGAAAAGGCTGCCAAAAAACTATTGGATGCCAGTAAAAAGTACATGATTTTTTACAATAACCTGGACCCGATTGTGTACACCGACGTGAAGGACAGTGGTGTCATGCTGACCATGCGATATCTTTGCGTTCCGACAAAAAGAAGGGGCTCTGCGCATGCGATCTGGGAAGATGTCTTAAATGAATTTGCCAAATGCGACGATATCGACTTCGCCTACCCAACCCAACGGATCTACTACAATCTGAAAGAAGGGAAGGACGGCGCCAGAAAGGTAGAATAGCTATAGCCATCTTTTACGGTAAAAAAACCACACCATCAGGCCACAAATCAAGCCCATAAGCCCTAGTACCATAAAATACCCGTTCCTGATATGCAGTTCCGGAATGTATTCAAAGTTCATCCCATAAATACCGGCAATAAATGATAGAGGAATAAAAACGGTCGACACCAAAGTGAGGACTTTCATGATCTCATTCATTTTATGACTGATGGATGAGAAATAAATATTAGTCAGTCCTTCGAGTGCCTGGTTTAAACTTTCAAATTCTTCGATCGCATTGCTGCAATTGTTCCTTAAATCCCGGTAATATTTCATGTTTTCCCGGGCGATGAATGTCAATTTATCGTTGAGGATATTTTCAAGTGCTTCTTTTAGTGGTGCCAATGATTTCTTGATACTAGCCACTGCTTTTTTCTTCGCTTCAATTTTTAGCAATGTCACCTGCTTCGGATCCTTTAATACTTCTCTTTCCAGTTCAGCGACATCCTCAACCAGAAGGTCGAAGGTTTCAAAGTAATTATCGAGTATGGCATCCAGGAGAAGATAAAGCAAGAAGTCACTTTTCTTTTTTCTGACCAATCCTAACCTTTCCCGGATCCTTTTTCTTATATGCTCAAAATGGTCCCCTACTTTTTCCTGAAAAGAAATAATATAATTTCTACCCATGATAAAGGATAATTGCTCGATGTCAATCTCATCCTCCACCCGCTCCAGCATGGACTTAATGGTAAAAAACAGGTAGTTATCGTACTCTTCCACCTTTGGCCGCTGGGTGGTATCCACAATGTGCCTTATTGTGATCCCGTCAAAATTGAAAACCTTTGCAAGGTCCTCGAAAATCTTCACATCATGCAATCCATGAAAATTGATCCAGTATACTTTGTCCTCTTCTAGTTTTTTAAAAACTTCAAAGTTTGGCGTCTCCTCATGTATTTTCAGGAAATCGTAGTCGTATTCATACACCTGGGTGTAGGTATAATCCAGCTTTTTCTCCCCAATGAAAGTAATATCAGCGCTCTTTTTAGAGGCGCTTTTTACATTAGTGTAAATGAATTTTGGGATTTGAGTAATTGACTTTACACCTTTTTTGACAATCTTGCTCGGGTCCATACGCGGTAATTCTGTAGTTGAGGAACTATGATTTAGTTTCTTAACTTAAGAAATATCTTCAATTAAGTCATTTGGGAGGGATTTAAATTAGCTGAAAGGTAATATGATTCCAATTCGATGGTTGTCATAATTACCAATTCAATTTATTACTTGTAAAATGCTAATATAAAGATGTGCTATATTTCTCCACATCCCTTTACTAAATGCAGTCTAAATCATGAAAACCAGATGCTACCGCCAAAACCAAACTGCCCCAAAAAGTGTGTCAACACGATAAAAGACATGGGCGCAAAAATGGAATTGGATTACCTAGACCAATAAAATAAAAATGCCTTTCCTTTAAGCAGAAAGGCATTTTTATTTTG
>JBNLGG010000036.1:0-43974 GCA_050305935.1 Cyclobacteriaceae bacterium
ACTATCACTCCCCAATCATCCCCGGCCGTCGTTTCTTCGTCCTTTCCACAGCCTGGTCGTGGCGCCATTCATTGATTTTAGCTTCGTGACCTGAAAGCAATACGTCTGGTACTTTCCAGCCATTAAAATCTGCCGGGCGCGTGTAGACGGGGGGTGCAACCAGGTTATCCTGAAAGCTGTCGCTCAGCGCAGAGGTTTCATCATTTAGTACTCCCGGAATCAACCGGATGATCGCATCAGAAATAACCGCCGCCGCAATTTCACCTCCGGAGAGCACATAATTTCCAATGCTAATTTCTTTTGTGATGAGGTGTTCGCGAACCCTTTCATCCACTCCTTTGTAGTGGCCGCACAGGATGACCAGGTTTTTTTTGAGGGAAAGTTGATTGGCCATCGACTGGTCAAAAAGCTCTCCATCCGGACTCATGTAGATGACTTCGTCGTAGGATCTTTGCTTTTGCAGATCCTCCAGGCATTTGGCAACTGGTTCAATCATTAACACCATGCCTGCTCCACCGCCATAAGCATAGTCGTCCACCTGCTTGTGTTTATTAAATGCATAATTGCGCAAGTCATGGATCACCACCTGGGCCAGGCCTTTGTCTTCCGCCCGTTTAAGGATGGAATGCTGGAATGGGCTTTCAATGAGTTTTGGAAGGCAGGTAATGATATCAATTCTCATGACAAATACACATCAAGTAATCCTTCCGGAAGGTTGGTTTTCAATACCCTGTTTTCTTTATCCACACCGGTAATGATGTCGTCCGTCACCGGGATAAGCACTTCTGCCCCCCTATAGTCCATCACGATCAGGTCCTGTTTCCCTTTGAGAAAAACCTCTTTCACCTCACCGAGCTTGCCAAGATGCTGATCCTGGATGGTAAACCGGATAATTTCATGGTAATAAAACTGGTGGCTTTTCAATTCCGGCAGGGCTACCAGCGGAAGGTATAATTTTGCACCCCGCAGTTCTTCGGCTTCCTCGATGGTATTAATTTCTTCGAAAGCAAAGACAATATTCTTACCAGCCTTTTTGAGGGACTCAATAAAAAATGGAACCAAGTCAGCACCCTGGGCAACTAACACTGATTCCATTTCCAAATATTCTTCGGGATTATCTACATCAAGAAAGACCTGTAGTTCTCCCTTTGTTCCATGGGGCTTGACAATGTATCCTAACTCGAAACAATCGTCAAGCTGCATGTTTATTTTTTCTCTTCGTCAGAAGATTCTTCCTTGTCTGACGTAGCTTCAGCGGAGTCAGATTTTGCTTCGGCTTCAGGTGCTTTTTCTTCAGCAGCCGGCGCTTCCTCTTTAGCTTCAGCAGCGGGCTCTTCCACTTTCTCTTCTGCGGCGGGCTCTTCTACTACCTCTGCTTTTGGCTCTTCAGCTGGTGCTTCCTCTGCCTTTGGCTCCTCAACAGGCGCTTCTTCGGCTTTTGGCTCTTCAGCGGCAGGCTCTTCTGCTACCGGTGTTTCTTCTGCTACCGGAGCTTCTTCTACTGCGGGTGCTTCTGTAGCTGGAGCTTCCTCCACTGCTGCTTCAGCGCTCACTTCCACTTCCGTTTCTGCACTTTCTTCTACAGCTTCAGCATTTGCGGCTTCCTGTTTTGCTTTCAGATCGGCTACCCTTGCCTCATTCTTTTTCTTCTCTTCGTCAAGCTTTTTCTTCACGTCTAAAGCTTTTTGCTTCGCTAGCGTATCAACTTTACCCTGAATCTTAGAGTCTTTTTCTGCTTTCCAGTCGGCGAACTTCTTGTCGGCTTCCTCCTGGGTAATAGCTCCTTTTAGTACTCCCAATTGCAGGTGCTTTTTAAGCATGATACCCCGGTAAGAAAGAATTCTTCTTGCGGTATCCGTTGGCTGTGCGCCTTTCATTACCCAATCCAATGTCTTGTCTTCATCGATGTCAACCGTAGCCGGATTGGTATTTGGGTTATAGATTCCCAAATTTTCAATGTACTTACCATCTCGTGGTGCTCTGGCGTCCGCTACAACCACGTTGTAAATCGCCAGTTTCTTGCGTCCTCGACGCGTTAGTCTAATTTTAACTGCCATTTTTTTGTTTTAAAATTTGTAGGAACTCGTCCTGTCTTTAAAAATGAGGTGCAAAAATAGGAGTATTTTTCTAATTATCAGAGGTTTTCGTCTTTTTTTAAGAAATACACCAGCAGCAAACCCCAGTAGACAAAAAACCTTTATATTTGTTAAAACGGTTACACAGTTTTAATAAACTATAAAACATTGCTACATTTGACATCTTATTAAAGTAAATCACACAATGAACCGTTACTCGTATATTTCCAATGCGGAAGGAAGTTACATTGACGAGCTGTATAGCAAGTACAAAGAAGACCCATCGTCCGTAGACATCACCTGGCAAAAGTTTTTTGAGGGGTTTGAGTTTTCACAGCAAAGCACCGGAAACAATGGAGCGCCCGGCGTTACCACGGAAAATGTTACGCTCAAGGAGCTGGAAGTAAGGAATTTAATTCACGTTTACCGTACCCGCGGCCACTTAAAATCAGATACAAATCCCATCAGACCGAGAAGAAAGCACAATGTCGTGCTGGAACCTTCTGATTTTAACCTCACTCAGGAAGATCTCAACAGCGAGTTTGAGGTAGGTGATGTGATAGGGCTAGGTAAAACTTCCTTACAGAACATCATAGATAAATTAAGCAAAACCTATTTAGGATCGATAGGCTTTGAATTTATGCACATTCGCGATGTGGAAATTATCGAATGGTTCAAGCAAAAAGCGGAACAGGAATTTTACACTTATGATCCCAATGGGGAAGAAAAGAGAAGGATTCTATCCAAGCTAAACGAAGCCGTCGTTTTCGAAAACTTCCTTCACACCAAGTACATCGGTCAAAAACGATTTTCGCTGGAAGGTGGGGAAAACGCCATCCCATTCCTGGATAAAGTGATTCGCAAAGCCGGCCAGCTAGACGTAAAGGAGGTAGTGATCGGGATGGCCCATCGGGGCCGCCTAAATGTGTTGGCCAATATTATGGGCAAAACCTACGAAGAAATATTTACGGAATTTGAAGGCACTTCTTCACCCGATCTGACCATGGGTGATGGCGACGTGAAATACCACCTGGGCTATTCATCTGAAGTTCCCACAGGCAATGGGCATGATCTATATTTGAAATTGACACCAAATCCCTCCCACCTGGAAGCGGTGAATCCGGTAGTTCTTGGATATACCCGTGCACAAATTGATGATGAATATGACGGTGATCTCAAGGCAGGCCTCCCCATTTTGATCCACGGTGATGCGGCTGTCGCTGGACAGGGCATCATGTATGAAATCGTTCAAATGTCAAAACTACCGGGATACAAGACGGGTGGTACCATCCATTTTGTGATCAATAACCAGGTAGGATTTACGACGGATTACGATGATGCGAGATCAGCCATTTATTGTACAGACATAGGTAAAATTGTAGACGCACCGGTACTACACGTAAATGGTGATGACGCAGAAGCCATTAATTTTGCGGCAGAATTGGCGGTGGAATACCGGCAAAAATTTGGGCAGGACATCTTCATTGATATGCTGTGTTACCGTCGTCACGGTCATAACGAAAGCGACGAACCAAAATTTACCCAGCCGAAACTCTACAACCTGATTGCAAAACATCCGAACCCCAGGGAGGTTTACTCCAAAAAATTGATCGAAAGAGGGGACGTAGATGCTCAGTTGGCCAAAAAAATGGACAAAGAGTTTAGGGGTTTGCTACAGGATCGACTTAACCTGGTAAAGCAAAAACCACTGCCATATAGTCCACAAAAATTGGAAGAAGAATGGAAACTACTGAGAAGGGCCACGCCTGAAGATTTTGATTCCTCTCCTGACACTTCCATTTCGAAAGAATTGGTAGAAAAGGTAGGCAAAGCGCTTACGACTATTCCCAAAGGGTTTAAACCAATCAAGCAGGTAGACAAACTGCTCAAAGACAGAAAGTCTAACTTCTTCGAAAAGAAAGAATTAGCCTGGGCCGATGCGGAATTGCTTGCCTATGGTTCACTTTTAGCGGAGGATAAAATTGTGCGGATGTCGGGCCAGGATGTGAAACGAGGCACCTTTTCACACCGTCACTGTGTTCTGTTTGACGCGGAAACAAACGAGCCTTATTTAAACCTTAACCATATTTCTGAAAACCAGGAGAAATTCAAAATATATAATTCTTTGCTATCAGAATTTGGTGTGTTGGGATTTGAGTATGGCTATGCCATGGCCACTCCAAATGCACTTGTTGTTTGGGAAGCGCAGTTTGGTGATTTTGCCAATGGCGCACAGGTACTGATCGACCAGTTCGTGACCAGTGCGGAAACTAAATGGCAACGAATGAACGGGCTCGTAATGTTGTTGCCTCACGGATACGAAGGGCAAGGACCGGAACACTCCAGTGCCCGACCGGAACGTTTCCTCGAGCTGGCAGCCGATTACAATATGGTGGTGGCCAATATTACCACACCGGCTAATTTCTTCCACCTGTTACGAAGGCAATTGACCTGGGAATTTAGAAAACCATGCGTTGTCATGTCGCCCAAGTCCCTTCTGAGGCACCCAAGTGTCGTATCACCACTATCCGAATTTACAGATGGGAAATTTATCGAGGTCATCGATGATCCATACGTGGATGCAAAAACGGTAAAAAGAATACTGTTCTGTTCGGGCAAGGTTTACTATGACTTGCTGGAAGAACAGCAGAAGGAAAAAAGAAAAGATGTTGCCATCGTGCGAATTGAGCAGCTATTTCCCTGGCCGCAAAGCCAGATATTTACCATTTTAAAAAGATACAAGGGCGCTGAAATTGTTTGGGTACAGGAGGAACCGGAAAACATGGGGCCATGGACCTACATCCTCAGAAAATACAAAGACCGCGTACACCACGGCATTTACCGAAAGGCCAGCGCCTCCCCTGCCACCGGTTTTAGTAAGGTGCATCAGCAGGTACAACACGAACTAGTAAAAAAAGCATTTAAAATTTAGTCATAATGAGTTTAGAAATAAAAGTACCTTCAGTAGGTGAATCTATCAGTGAAGTAACAATATCGCAATGGACTAAAGGTGATGGGGAATTCGTGGAGATGGATGAGGTGATCTGTGAACTTGAATCTGACAAAGCTACTTTTGAACTTACAGCCGAGAAATCGGGAACATTAAAAATCCTGGCGAAAGAAGGAGAAACACTTCCCATCGGGGCGCCTATCTGTAAAATAGAAGAAGGAGGAAGTGCACCCAAAGATGCCAGCGAACAAAAATTGACACCGGACGAATCGAACAATGAAGCGAAGAAAACCGGTAAAATCATTGAAATGAAAGTGCCTGAAGTGGCCGAATCCATTACGGAAGTAGTGCTATCCAACTGGCTAAAATCAGATGGTGACATCGTGGAACTGGATGAGGGAATTGCCGAGATCGAATCAGATAAGGCTACTTTTGAATTGCCTGCCGAGACGATGGGTAAACTGCAGATCATTGCAAAGGAGGGCGATACCTTAAAAATTGGTGACCTGATTTGTAAAATTGAAGAAATGGAAGGTGAAGTAACCGGCTTGCCCACTACATCACCAAATCAGGAAAAAACAGCCGTTATTCCTCAAAACGAACAAAATTACGCCACGGGGCATCCCTCACCTGCCGCAGCCAAAATTATGGCTGAGAAAGGGATTTCTGCTGACCAGGTAAAAGGAACCGGCAAAGATGGTCGTATCACAAAGGAAGACGCTTTGAATGCCCAGGCCGTTGATAAAAAACCTGAGCCTGCAAAAAAAGAAGAGACCCAAGCGGCCTTTAGCGCTGGTGGATCCCGGGATCAAAACAGGCAAAAAATGTCTTCCTTGAGAAAAACCATTGCACGAAGGCTCGTTTCGGTAAAGAATGAAACGGCCATGCTCACCACTTTTAATGAGGTGGACATGCAGCCGGTAATGGACATTCGAAAAAAATACAAAGACAGCTTCAAGGAAAAATACGACGTCAACCTGGGGTTTATGTCATTCTTTACCAAGGCATGCTGCGTAGCACTGCAGGACTGGCCGGCGGTTAATGCCATGATCGATGGGGACGAGCTGGTGTACAACAACTTTTGCGACATATCCATTGCTGTCTCGACACCGAAAGGATTGGTAGTTCCGGTAATCAGGAATGCCGAACAAATGTCCTTTGATCAGATAGAAAAAGAAATTATCCGCCTCGCGGCCAAGGCCAGGGATGGCAAATTGAGTATTGAAGAAATGCAGGGAGGCACTTTTACCATTACTAATGGAGGTATATTTGGATCCATGCTTTCCACACCCATTATCAATGCCCCGCAATCTGCCATTTTAGGGATGCACAACATTGTGCAAAGACCCGTGGCCATTAATGGCGAGGTTAAAATCAGACCTATTATGTATATCGCTCTTTCTTATGACCACAGGATTGTTGACGGCAGGGAATCGGTAAGCTTCCTCGTAAGGGTTAAAGAATTACTGGAAGACCCGACTCGATTACTATTGTCCATCTAAAAAAACCAAACTCTGATGAAACCGACATGTTAAAAATAATCATAAAACACACAGGGCAATGATTATTTTTAACAACAAAGGTTCCATTTGTGCCATTGAAAACAGACAAAATAAACTATGAAATACGACGTAACTGTGATAGGCTCAGGCCCAGGCGGCTATGTAGCAGCCATACGAGCTGCACAATTGGGATTTAAAACAGCAATCATTGAGAAATACCCTGTGCTGGGTGGTACCTGCCTCAATGTAGGGTGTATCCCCTCAAAGGCATTGCTAGACTCATCTGAGCATTACTACAATGCAAAAAACCACTTTAATGAACATGGTATTAAGCTGTCAAATTTAAAGGTGGATTTGGAGCAAATGATCAACAGAAAAAATGGTGTGGTAAAACAAACAACTGATGGCATCGATTTTCTGATGAAAAAAAACAAAATCGATGTGCTGACGGGGCATGGCTCATTTGTGAATAAAAACACCATCAAAATCACCGATGAAAAGGGCAAGGAAACGACCATCGAATCAGACAAAGTCATCATTGCCACAGGATCAAAGCCTGCGTCACTGCCATTTATCGAGCTGGACAAGAAGAGGGTCATCACGTCCACTGAAGCTTTAAATCTTAAGGAAGTGCCGAAGCACATGATTGTCATCGGCGGTGGGGTGATTGGCGTGGAGTTAGGTTCCGTGTATGCCAGGCTCGGTGCCAAAGTTAGTGTGGTGGAATTCCTGGATGGGCTCATCCCTACCATGGACAAAACCATGAGCAAAGAGCTTCAAAAAGTCCTCAAGAAATCCGGCTTTGAATACTACTTCAAGCATAAAGTAACAGAGGTAAAATCAACTGCCAAAGAGGTCACCGTCAAAGCCGAAACACCAGGGGGTGAAACAGTTTCGATAAAAGGTGACTATTGCCTTGTTTCCATTGGAAGGCGACCATATACGGACAATCTCGGGTTGGAAAATGCCGGGGTAAAAATGGACGACAAGGGGCGAATCGAAGTGGACGACCACCTGAAAACCAATGTGGATAATATCTATGCCATAGGCGATGTCATCAAAGGAGCCATGCTCGCTCACAAAGCGGAGGAAGAAGGTGTCTTCGTGGCAGAAACATTGGCTGGGCAAAAACCACATATTAATTATTTGCTGATCCCTGGTGTAGTTTACACCTGGCCGGAGGTAGCATCAGTAGGATATACCGAAGAGCAATTAAAGGAAAACGGCACTCCCTATAAAAGCGGAGCATTTCCGTTCAAGGCCTCCGGACGGGCACGTGCCAGCATGGATACTGACGGGTTAATCAAAGTACTGGCACATAAGGAAACCGATGAAATTCTGGGTGTTCATATGATAGGGCCGCGAGCAGCAGATATGATTGCCGAGGCGGTAGTAGCCATGGAATTCCGGGCTTCGGCAGAGGATGTTTCAAGGATGTCCCATGCCCACCCAACATTTACGGAATCCTTTAAGGAAGCCTGCCTGGCAGCAACAGACAATAGGGCATTGCACATTTAATCTTACCCCCGGCAAGTAAATTCTTGCCGGGATTTCAATAATTACAGCGTATCATCCCTTTGATTGAGAGTTTTTCAACCAAATTCCCTTTATATATAAACTCTCTATTTTTTCAGATTCATTTCAGGATATAATTTCGTTAATCACCTTTTCCTTATAACTTTGCCGAAATTTTGGAAAAGGTAATTTTGAATAAAATCCCGTCTTAATCTATGCCTAAAGATACTAGCATCAAATCAGTACTGATCATTGGAAGTGGCCCTATCATCATCGGTCAAGCATGTGAATTTGATTACTCAGGAAGCCAGGCCGCAAGGTCTTTACGAGAGGAAGGAATAGAAGTCACCCTCATTAATTCCAACCCTGCGACCATCATGACTGACCCCGTGACGGCAGACAATATTTATCTTAAGCCACTCACCAAAAAATCAATTGTCGAAATCCTGGAGAAACACAAGATCGATGCGGTTCTTCCCACCCAAGGGGGCCAGACTGCCTTGAATCTGGCCATCGACTGCGACAACGCAGGTATTTGGGAAAAATATGGGGTGAAGATCATCGGAGTTGATATCGATGCCATCGAGACAACGGAAGACAGGGAAAAATTCCGTTTAAAAATGGAGGAATTAGGAGTCAATGTCTGCAAAGGAAAGACAGCTAATTCCTTTTTGGAAGGAAAAGAAATTGCACAGGAAATAGGCTTTCCCCTTGTTATCAGACCGTCTTACACGCTGGGTGGTACCGGAGGAGGTTTTGTTCACAGCGCTGACAAATTTGAAAAGGCGCTCACGCACGGCCTGCACGCATCACCTATTCACGAAGTGCTGATAGAGCAAAGTATCTTAGGATGGAAAGAATACGAGCTGGAATTGTTGCGCGATGGAGCCGGAAACATCATTATCATTTGTTCGATAGAGAATTTTGACCCGATGGGTGTGCATACCGGAGACTCGATTACCGTGGCTCCCGCGATGACATTGCCTGATACGGTATACCAAAAAATGCGTGACCTGGCCATTAAGATGATGAACGGCATTGGGAAATTTGCCGGAGGCTGTAACGTGCAATTTGCCGTAAGCCCGGATGATGACACCATTATCGGGATTGAAATTAACCCACGCGTATCAAGGTCGTCGGCGCTGGCGTCAAAAGCTACTGGCTACCCTATCGCAAAAATAGCTGCCAAACTGGCCATCGGATATAATCTGGACGAATTGCAAAACCAGATCACCAAAACTACTCCTGCGTTCTTTGAACCGGCTCTTGACTATGTGATCGTAAAAATCCCACGGTGGAATTTCGACAAATTCCAGGGTGCTGACAGGTCTTTAGGCCTTCAAATGAAATCTGTGGGTGAGGCCATGGGTATTGGAAGAAATTTCCAGGAGGCATTGCAGAAAGCATGTCAGTCATTGGAAATAAAAAGAAATGGCCTGGGCGCAGATGCTAAAGAATTAACGAACCGGGAGCAAATCCTGGAAAGCCTGGAGCACCCGAGCTGGAACCGGCTATTTCATATCTATGATGCTTTTAAATTAGGCATCTCATTCAGCACCATTCAAAAGCTGACAAAAATCGACAAGTGGTTCCTGTATCAAATAGAAGAACTTATTCTGCTCGAAAAAGAAATTGAAAAATTCACTCTTGAGACACTTCCCAGGGAGCTGCTGTTAGAAGCCAAACAAAAGGGTTACGCTGACAGACAGATCGCCCACCTGATTGGCTGTCTGGAAAGTCAGGTATTTAACAGACGCCATGAACTGGATATAAAAAGGGTGTATAAATTAGTGGATACCTGTGCGGCTGAATTTAAAGCAGAAACACCTTATTATTACTCCACATTCGCGGATGAAAACGAATCGGAGTCTTCTGACAAAAAGAAGATCGTTGTCCTTGGGGCAGGGCCAAACAGAATCGGCCAGGGTATCGAATTTGACTATTGCTGCGTGCATGGAGTACTTGCTGCAAAAGAGTGTGGTTATGAGACCATCATGATCAACTGTAACCCGGAAACGGTTTCCACTGATCCTGACATCTCAGATAAACTATATTTCGAGCCGGTTTTTTGGGAACATATTTACGATATCATCCTGCATGAAAAGCCAGTGGGCGTTATCGTTCAGCTAGGTGGACAAACAGCCCTTAAACTTGCAGAGAAACTTGACCGGTATGGTATCAAGATCATCGGAACGGATTTCAAATCCCTTGACCTGGCGGAGGATCGGGGACATTTCAGTACGTTATTAAAAGACAATGAAATTCCCTATCCCGAATTTGGCACCATCACCTCCGCAGACGAGGCGCTGGAAATGTCGAAGAAAATTGGTTTCCCTCTGCTCGTACGACCTTCATACGTCCTGGGCGGTCAGAGCATGAAAATTGTGATCAACGAAGAAGAGCTCGAAGCCCATGTGGTAAATATCCTGAAGGACATTCCTGGAAACCGCGTGCTTCTTGACCACTTCCTGGACGGAGCGATCGAGGCTGAGGCAGATGCACTTTGCGATGGGAAAGATGTGTACATCATCGGTATCATGCAGCACATTGAGCCTGCCGGGATACACTCTGGTGACTCTAATGCCGTGCTCCCTCCTTACAATCTCGGAGACTTTGTTATCCAGCAAATTGAAGCTTATACCGAAAAAATTGCGGTAGCTCTTAAAACAGTAGGATTGATCAATATTCAATTCGCCATCAAGAACGACAAAGTATACATCATAGAGGCTAATCCAAGGGCCTCCAGAACGGTTCCATTTATTTGCAAGGCCTACAATGAGCCGTATGTGAATTATGCTACCAAGATCATGCTGGGGGAGAAAAAAGTGAAGGACTTCAAGTTCAGCCCACAAAAGAACGGATATGCGATCAAAGAACCTGTATTTTCGTTTAACAAGTTCCCTAATGTCAATAAGGAATTAGGACCGGAAATGAAATCTACAGGCGAATCGATATACTTTATTGACGACCTGTTAGACGATTACTTTATGAAACTTTATTCTGAAAGAAATCTCTACCTGAGCAGGTAGTATACAATTGCCAATGATAAAGCTTTTATTATTCATCATTATTTTTCTTTTATTGATCCGAATCATCAATGCCTTGTTTAAAGGTATTTATCGGGTCACGGGAGAACCTCAAAAAAATAGATCCAAATACACCGAACGAAGTCGACCCAAAGAAGGAGAAATCACCATTGACGAAATGCCCGGTAAAAAGAGGGGAAAGGGCAATGGCAACTTTAAAGGAGGCGAATACATAGATTATGAAGAAGTCAAGTAATAATAATGGCTTTTATCTATATTGCAACATAAACTAAATCACATGGCTTGGTTTCTGAGAAAAGACAAAGGGATACAAACTCCTACCGAAGCAAAAAAAGACGTTCCGGACGGGTTATGGTATAAAACCCCTGGTGGAAAGATCATTCATATAAGGGAATTAAAGAGCAATAATTACGTTTGTCCGGATGACGATTTTCACGTGAGAATAGGCTCAAAGGAATACTTCGAAATACTTTTTGACGATAATAAATTTACAGAGCTTGACAAAGACATGGAGTCTGCAGACCCCCTTAAATTTGTCGACAGTAAACCCTACCCCGAAAGGATTAAGTCTTCACAGGAAAAGACGGAGTTAAAAGATGCAGTCAGGACAGCTTACGGTAATATGGATGGTGTAGAAGTCACGGTGGCCTGTATGGACTTTAATTTTATTGGTGGTTCAATGGGGTCAGTAGTAGGAGAAAAAATCGCCCGGGCCATCCAACATTCGCTGGACAAAAAAGTTCCCTTCATCATGATCTCAAAGTCGGGAGGAGCGAGGATGATGGAGGCCGGTTTTTCGCTCATGCAAATGGCTAAGACCTCCGCAAAATTAGCGCTTCTTTCCGATGCAAAAATCCCATTTGTTTCAGTTCTCACCGACCCAACAACCGGTGGCGTTACAGCATCATTTGCTATGCTGGGGGATTTTAATATTTCCGAACCGGGGGCTTTGATTGGCTTCGCAGGGCCAAGGGTAATCAGGGAAACCATCGGTAAAGATCTGCCAAAAGGATTTCAAAGTGCTGAGTTCCTTTTAGATCATGGATTTATAGATTTTATCATTGACAGAAGAAACCTGAAATCCAGGTTGTCTTCACTGCTAAAAATGCTGGAATAGAGTGGCTTAAAAACTCGAAATTTCATCACTTTAAATCGACAAAAAAGGGATTATATAAATATATTTGCAAAAATTTTTAACGATAAACCAAGGAGATAAATGGGTCCAGTAATTATTTCATCAATCGTTGCCTTTACAATCGTCATTTCTATACTGGTACTTGTGCTACTTTATGCACAATCAAAACTTGTTCAGTCAGGTGATGTGAAGATTGTCATCAATGGTGATACAGAAAAACCGTTGGTCGTGGGAGCAGGTTCTTCGCTGTTAAGCACCTTAGGCAGCAACAAGATTTTTTTACCTTCCGCCTGTGGTGGAGGTGGAACATGCGCTATGTGTAAATGTGTGGTAGAAGAAGGTGGAGGGGAAGTGCTTCCAACCGAAGTAGGCCACCTGAGCCGAACCGAGCAGCACGAAAACGTGCGACTGGCTTGCCAGGTAAAGGTGAAAAATGACATGAAAATTAAGGTCCACGAAGAAATCTTTGGCATTAAGAAATGGGAATGCGAGGTAGTGTCTAATTACAATGTCTCCACTTTTATCAAGGAATTTGTGGTTAAGCTTCCTGAAGGCGAAACGCTCGATTTCCAATCTGGCGGATACATCCAAATTGACGTTCCTGAAATCAACGTCGATTTTAAAACAATGGACATCACTCCACATCCCGAGCTTCACCACCCTCAGGATGTTTACCGAGAAGACTGGGATAAATTTAATCTTTGGGACCTGAAAATGAAGAACGATGAGCCTATTTTCAGGGCTTACTCTATGGCCAATCATCCGGCAGAAGGAAACATCGTCATGCTAAACATCAGGATTGCCACCCCACCCTGGGACAGGGCAGCAGGCAAATGGATGGACGTAAATCCAGGAATCTGCTCTTCGTATGTGTTTAGCAGAAAGCCGGGCGACAAAGTGACTGTTTCCGGTCCTTACGGAGAATTCTTTATTAATCCGACGGAAAGGGAAATGGTCTACATCGGTGGTGGAGCGGGTATGGCTCCCCTGAGGTCGCATATCTTCCATCTATTCCACACAGAAAAAACCAAACGAAAAGTATCTTACTGGTATGGAGGTAGGTCCAAAAGAGAATTGTTCTACCTGGATCACTTCAGAAAAATCGAAGATGAATTTCCAAATTTCCAATTCAATATTGGTTTAAGCGAACCACTAAAAGAGGACAACTGGAAAGAAAAGAAAAGCCTTGATGATAAGAATGGTGACGGCTACATTGGGTTTATTCACCAGGTTCTGTATGATAATTATTTGAAGAACCACCCTGAGCCAGAAGAAATAGAGTATTACCTTTGCGGGCCTCCATTGATGAATGCAGCGGTGACAAAAATGCTAGACGACTTGGGAGTACCGCCGGAAAATATAAGGTTTGATGATTTTGGAGGTTAAAAACCTAATCAATAAATTTCAAGGGAGAATTAATTCTCCCTTTTTTTATTCCCAAAAAATTGACCAATGGATTTAAAAATCTTTTTCTCACCGGTTCAGGAAGAAACCTACAATGACATCAGCGATTCGCATTCATTCTTTAGCAGCATCAGTGTGTTTACCGAGAAAATGCCGGATTACAAAGGAGCCCATATAGCGCTTATCGGAGTTGAGGACGCCAGAAATACCATCGACAATGCGGGTTGTGAGAAAGGAGCGATGGAAATCAGGAAAAAGCTCTACCGCTTAAAAAAAGGAAGTGGCAGCTATCGCATCGTTGATCTGGGAAACATTAACGCAGGGGTGACCTACGACGAAACACAATTGAGGATCAAAGAGGTGTGCGCCATTCTAATCGAGCAAGACATTTTACCCATTCTTATTGGTGGCACCCATGATCAAACTTATGCCCAATATCTTTCCTATGAAAGCATGGACAAGCTGGTAAGTTTGCTCACCATAGACGCATTTCTGGACATGGACGATGATATAAAAAAGATAGGCTCGAAGAATTTTTTACATCACATCATGATGCATGAGAACAACTTCCTTTTTAACCTCTGCCTGATGGGTTATCAGTCCTACCTCATCGACAATGATACCCTGGCTATCTTAGAAAAGCTTTATTTTGACTCCTACCGATTAGGCTATATGCGGCAGGGCATCCAGGAGATGGAACCTGTTATTCGTGAAGCCGACATGTTGAGTTTTGACATTACTTCCATAAAATCTTCTGATGCGCCGGGAAATGCATTCGCGCAGCCTTTTGGGCTTACAGGTGAAGAGGCCTGCCAGATCTGTTGGTATGCTGGTTTGAATGAAAAAATGAGTTCGGCAGGTTTTTACGAATACAATCCCGATTATGATGACGAAAACAGGAAGACTGCGGCAGTAGTTGCCACCATGATCTGGTATTTTATTGAAGGGTATTACCATAGAAAAGATGAAAGTAATTTCAGGGGGAATTATTACCTGCGCTATGTTGTGTCCATGCCGGAAGAACCGGCCACCATCGTGTTTTACAAAAGCAAATTAAGCGAGAAATGGTGGATGGAAGTTCCTTATCCTCACGGTAAATTTATGTATGAAAGAAACTTAATCATACCCTGTAGTTATAGCGATTATCAATTGGCACAAAAGGGTGATGTGCCGGAACGATGGATCATTACACAAAATAAACTGGTTTGATGAGGCAATTATTAGCATGTATCTTTTTCATTGCCAGCATCACTTGCCTATACTCCCAGATACCTTCGCTTTCCTATTACTTTAATGAGAATATTGAATTTGACCAATCTATTACACCGCCATCCGAATTCCTGGGGCATGAAATTGGCGAATTGCACGTAAGCCACGACAAGCTAGTCTTCTACCTCCGGCACCTGGCACATCAATCCAACAGGATCAGCATCGAAACCATAGGTTTCACACATGAAAAAAGACCTTTGATTTTATTAACCATTTCCTCTCCTGAAAACCTTTCGCAACTCCCGTACATCAAAGAAACAAGAAGGCGGATACTGTTTGAAAACCAGGAGGCAGGTGGCATGATGGACTTACCCATAGTGATCTGGATGGGATATAGTATACACGGTAACGAACCAAGTGGAAGTAACGCGGCACTTTTGATGACTTACTACCTGGCAGCGGCAAAAGGTAATTTTATTGACAGTCTGCTATCTTCTTCTATTATTCTCATAGATCCCTGCTCTAACCCTGATGGTCTGCAGCGATTTTCTACCTGGGTCAATTCTACTAAATCTAAACATCTAATTGGTGATGTAAATAACCTTGAATATGAAGAACCATGGCCACAGGGTAGGACCAATCACTACTGGTTTGATTTAAACAGGGATTGGCTTTTGCTCGAACAACCGGAAAGCCGTGCGAGAATTAAAAAATATCATGAATGGAAGCCTAATATTTTAACAGATCATCATGAAATGGGGATACAATCGACCTTGTTTTTTCAACCTGGGGTTTCCACCAGGAAACATCCACTCATCCCCGAAGATAACCAAGGGCTCACCGAGAAGCTCTCGGGCTATCACATCAAGGGCCTGGATTCATTGAGGGAGCTGTTCTATTCGAAAGAGAATTTTGATGATTTCTATTTAGGAAAAGGGTCCACCTACCCGGATGTAAACGGAGGTATAGGGATTCTATTTGAACAGGGCTCAACGAGAGGACTCCTGCGTGAAACGGAAAATGGCCTCCGCAACTTTCCCTCCACCATAAAAAACCAACTAACGGTTTCGTTTAGCACACTTAAAGGCGCGATTGATTTAAAACCTGATATTCAGGACTTTCAAATAAATTTCTTCCGAAAGTCCAATGAACGGGCAAAAACGGATCCTATTAAAGCATATATAGTCGGTGATTCCCGTGACAAAGAAAAAATCCATTTGCTGGCTGAAAAATTAAATGCCCACGACATTGAATTATTTAGACCTGAAAGGAAAGTAGTCATCGGCAAAGCAGAATTTGATCCTTCCAGCAGTTTTGTAATTCCGCTAGACCAACCGCAATATGCCTTGATCAAGGCTCTTTTTGACAAAAGGAAAACTTTTGAAGACAGTTTATTTTATGATGTTTCTGCCTGGTCATTTGACCTTGCTTTTAATGTGGATTTTACAGCATTGAACAGCAAGGAATTGGCAAACATCCGGCTCAATAAAATGAGCAATAAGGCTCCGAAAAATGATTCACAAGTTGTCCGGAGTGATTATGGATATGCCTTGCCATGGGAACCTTACTACTCACCTGCAGCACTTTTTCAATTGTTAAACCGGGGAGTTAAGATGAAGGTGGCCACGCAGCAGTTTTCAGTTCAATCAAATACCCCTTTTTCTTTCGGAACCCTCATTATTCCCGGTGGATTACAAAAGTTGGACAAAAATGAAGTGCATTTTTTACTGGATTCCTTAGCCACAAAATACCATATCCAGGTATATCCCCTCTCTAGTAGCAGCAACAGCAAAGGTATCGATATTGGCAGCGACCAGTTTAAAACGATAAACCTTCCTTCATTTGCTTTGGTCGTGGGAGAAGGAACAAGCCCAACTGAGTCTGGGGAAATCTGGCATTTGTTGGACAGCAAAATGAATATCCCGGTAACGCTACTCCCAGCGAAAAAAATTAGTACAGCTAATTTAGCGGCATACTCGACAATCATCTTTCCTGATGGTGCTTATGCAGGAACAGGGAATGGCGAAAATCTCAAAAACTGGTTGAAAAACGGGGGTGTGATTATTGCCCAAAATGAGGCACTTCTATGGTTAAAAAACCATGGTATTTTCCTGGGAAATTTTAAACCCCTTGAAAGCCAGGGGATAGCGAACATCCCATACGCCCAGCGCACCAATTATAAAGGAGCCCAATCACTGGGAGGGGCAATCTTTAATACCAAGATTGACATTTCCCATCCCCTCTGCTTTGGGTTCAGGAAAAATGAATTACCCGTATTTAAAAATAGCCTGGTTTGGCTGGACCAGGCATTTTTATCTTTTAATAACCCCATCATTTTTTCGGATGATCCACTTCTTTCCGGCTACATCTCCGAAAAAAATCTCAATAACCTGAAAAGTACCTCCGCAGTGACCGTGCATTCCTTCGGCAATGGAAAAGTGATTGGCTTTGCATTTAATCCTAATTTCAGAGGGTATTGGTACGGCACCGAAAAATTGTTTTTCAACGCCTTGTTCTTCGGCCAAATTATTGAAACCCAACTTTGAAAATTAAAACTTTGATTCCAACAGCCAGTTATTTTAATTCGTACATCACACTATACTAAACCAAAAAACGATGTACTACAACCATATTATTGACACCATAGGCAACACTCCTCTTGTCAAACTCAATAAGGTTAACAAAGGTATAAAAGGCACTATCCTCGTGAAGGTCGAATATTTTAATCCGGGCAATTCGATGAAAGACCGAATGGCCATTAAAATGATCGAAGATGCGGAAAAAAATGGTTGGCTTAAACCTGGTGGTACTATTGTAGAGGGCACCTCGGGAAATACCGGAATGGGTCTAGCCCTTGTGGCCATCGCTAAGGGATATAAATGTATTTTTACTCTGGCAGATAAACAATCGCGCGAGAAAATAGATATACTGCGAGCGATGGGTGCTGAGGTGATCGTTTGCCCCACCAATGTTGACTCTGACGATCCACGCTCCTATTATTCTGTGGCAAAAAAATATGCCGCCGAAACACCCAATTCCTGGTATGTAAACCAATATGATAACCTGTCAAATACCCTTGCTCATTATGAAACTACCGGGCCGGAGATATGGGAACAAACCGAAGGTAAAATCACCCACTTTGTAGCGGGTGTAGGTACCGGTGGCTCCATGTGTGGCGTCTCTAAATATCTCAAAGAACAGAATAAAAACGTGATTTCCATCGGTGTCGACAGCTATGGATCGGTTTTTAAAAAATACAAGGAAACAGGTGTCTTCGATGATAAGGAGATTTACCCTTATATGGTAGAAGGGATCGGGGAAGATATTTTGCCGGAGAATGTCGATTTTGATGTCATTGATTCCTTTATCAAAGTCACCGACAAAGATGCCGCTATTATGACCAGGAACCTGGCGCGTCAAGAAGGGCTGTTTGTGGGATGGTCGTGCGGTGCCGCCGTATTTGGCGCATTGGAATATGCCAGAGAGAAGCTTTCTGAAGACGATATCATGGTTATCATTTTGCCTGACCACGGCACCAGGTATCTCAATAAGATCTACAATGACGACTGGATGCATGACCGTGGATTCGTAGAATCAAGATCTTTCGCCACCGCCGGCGATATCGTCAGATCCAAAAATGGCAAGACATCCCTGTTCACAATCTCGGCCGATAAAACCGTGGGTGAAGCCATTGAACTACTAAACCAGAAAGGCATTTCGCAAATCCCTGTAACCGACAAGGGCGAATTTGTGGGAAGTATAGCCGACTACAAATTGCTACACCAGCTTATTGCCAAGCCGGAACTGAAAAAAGAACTCATCCGCAACATCATGGATCAACCATTACGCTTTGTTGCACTAAACAATACGCTGGACGTTCTCACTTCTTTAATTGATCAGGACAATAAAGCGCTGCTTGCACGGGACGAAAACAATGAAGTGCATATCATTACACAGCATGACATCCTCCTCGCGATGTCTAAATAGATAGCAAAAAACGGCCTTTGGCCCCTTTTTTGAATAGCTATCAAAGATCATTTATATACATGATAATTGTCATCACAATTCTTGTTACACGAATTTAGTTTTACACAATAATTTTAACATCATGAGAAAAATCCCATTAATTCTAATAATGTTTTTTGCTCTGCAAGTGCAGGCACAAACAAATTTGAAATTAAAATCTGGCTATGATATTCAGGTTGCCGGCACATCTTCTTTGCATGACTGGGAAATGAAATCTGATAACTCGAGAGGAACAATGGTGGCAACATTTGATGGTACAAAAATTTCAGCTATCAGTGAATTGAGGATCATAGTGGTAGGAGAGAGTTTAAAAAGCGGTAAAAGTGGAATGGATAAAAACGCCTATGAGGCTATTAAAACAAAGGATCATAAGGAAATCACTTTTACTTCTAAAAATGTACGGGTGTCTGGCAACAATGTGACAGCCACTGGTGATTTGATCATAGCCGGAACGAAAAAGAACACTTCAATTACCGCTACTTGTACGGTACAATCAAATGGAGAAATTAATTGTAAAGGGTCGAAAAAGATCAAAATGACAGACTACAATGTAGACCCTCCGACTGCTATGTTTGGTAGCATCAAAACAGGCGATGACCTTGAAATCATCTTTGACGTGACCTTCGCAAAGTAGCCGATTTTCAATGTGTAAAACTAAAATTTAATGAACCATGAGAACTTCAACAAAAGCAAAAATGCTGTTAACAGGGCTGCTCATTATAGTAATGGGTAGCGCAATGGCGCAAAGAGATCAATTGCAATATTTCAGATCTAAAGGACAGGATGGATTAAATGTATTTGAAACCCCGAAAACAACAGATGTTGAATTTGATGATCTTCACCTACAGGTAGGTGGTGCATTTGCACTTCAATTCCAAGGCCTTTCACATGAAAATGCCAATGACAATTTAGTGGAGCTTGGTAAAAACTTCAACCTTGCCACCGCAAACTTAGATTTGGATGCACAATTAGCCGAAGGCGTTAGAATGCATCTTCGTACGTTCTTGTCATCCAGGCACCACACCGAAGCCTATGTTAAAGGTGGCTATCTTCAAGTAGACAGATTAGATTTCATCAAAGAAGGTTTTGCTTCAGGTTTAATGGATGTGCTTACCCTGAAAGTCGGTCACATGGAAGTCAATTATGGTGATACTCACTTTAGAAGATCAGACAATGGTAACGCTTTATATAATCCTTTTGTAGGTAACTACTTGATGGATAGCTACACAACTGAAGTAGCAGGTGAAGCTTACATTCAATCAAACGGTCTAATTGTGATGCTAGGTTATTCTAACGGTCGTTTGAACCAAAGTACTGCCAATAAAGATACAAAAGGATACCTATATGGTAAATTAGGTTATGACAAACAATTGAATGATGATTTAAGATTAAGAATCACAGCATCTATAGCTGCCCTGAACAATACAAATTCAATTTATATGTATGCTGGCGACAGAGCCGGAGCACGATATTACCACGTAATGGAAGTTACCGGAGCCGGTGATGACTTCAGAAGTGGAAGAATTAATCCTGATTATAACTCAGAAATGACAAGTATTATGTTCAACCCCTTCATTAAATACCAAGGATTTGAGTTTTTTGGTGTATTTGAAAGCTCTTCAGGATTACAACAAGCAGATCGAAGAGGTGGAGCTCCAGGTCTTGATGTTGGCCTAAATGATCGAAGAAAATGGACACAAACAGGTGCTGAAGTAATTTACAGAATTGGGGATAGCGAAAAAGTATATGTCGGTGCCCGATACAATGCTGCTAAGGGTCAATTACCAGGTGAACAAAATGATAAAGTATCTATCAACAGAATCAATGTAGGTGGTGGATGGTTCTTAACTAAAAATATTCTTACCAAATTAGAATATGTAAGTCAATCCTATAAAGATTATCCTACCGGATCTGATTTAGAAGATGGTAAATTTAATGGCGTGAACATCGAAGCTGTAATTGCCTTCTAAATAGAATATTTGCTAAGCATGAGTTGAAACTCGATTTCAATATCATCAGAAACTTTAATAAGCCCCATCATTCGTGATGGGGTTTTTATGTTAAACTCACTTAACTTCAACTCTTTCTGACCATTCAACTGTATTTTATTATTAGGTAAGCTATTAACATCAAAATTGATGTTGTAGGTCTTTTTAATTCCACAAATATAAATTCCAACATTTCCATGAGCCTTGGACACCTTAGAATAAGGACTTTGTTCAAAATGAATATCCAAAAAGTTAATATAGATATAGGGAAATTCCTTTGCTTTAACCGTTTCGAGAAAATCCCTTTTAATGAATTCATTCCCACAATTAAAGATCGTAGGATCTACTTTTACGCGGCCCTTCTCAAATATCAATTCTTTTTCCGTAAAGGAGCTTATCAGCAGGGTGTCTGTCTCGTCCTTTCCAGGCAGCTTACAGCTAAATTCATTGATATTGGTTTTTCCATAGATGGTAAGCACACTTTGTTGCTCCACAAGCCATGTTTCACTATCCTTAGGATCAAACGAAACCAGACAAAAAAGAATCAGTAGAAAAGTCAGGCTTTTCAATGTTAAGATTTTCCTTTTACCAGATATTTTGGCTCATATTCCCGCGCAGTACCATCTTTGCCTATCAAGACAAGTTTGTAGTACAACTTGCCATAACTTGGATCATAGTCTGTGTAGGCGGATTCGGAAGGGTCAAATGCTTTTATTACTTCCCAGGTAATTTCTTCGTCACTATTTATGCTACCTCTTTTAAACTCTACAGTAGTGATTTCCCGGGTCGTTTGGATATTCCACGAGAATTCTATAGTCCCTCCATTTCTCTGGGCAACAAATTTTACATTTTCAATCCCGCCCAAAGAATTGTCATGACTGTATCGCTGTGCAAATGTATTTGTGTTGGAAAGCAATGCAAGTGCAAAACAAAAAATTAGCATTTTGAGAATTGATTTCACATCACACCTCCTTCTACCATTATACAAATTTAGCTTATTTTGATTTTTTAAAAACAAAATGATTTGATCAATTTACAAACAAAAATCTTTTCACAAAAAATAAACAATTTCTCACGAATGTTATTGCAAGGGATAAAAATTGTGCCAAAACAATAAGTACTTTTTCAGCAACACACTTTTTAATCATAGAACTAAATCGCAAGTAACCCAAAATCATTGATTATTATAAAAGCTTGATTACCATTTACATCAAAATATTTTCAATTGAGTAAAACATTTATAAAATCTTCAAATAAAAATCTGACCAAAGTTCAAAGTATCCAAAAATCATTACCTTTGTGCTCGTTTTTAAAATGTGGACTAGACTCGCTCATAACGTATTAAAATTCCGGTTATTCATCATTTTAGTGCTGGGTGCCATCACAGTTTACATGGCACACCTGGCTTCTACTGTTGAGTATTCGTACAGCTATGCCAAGATCGTCCCCTCTGATGACCCGGACATGATCTTTTTTGAGGAGTTTAAGGGTATCTTTGGAGAAGACGGAAACATCCTTGCGCTAGGCATCAAAGATAGTTCGCTGTACGACTTGGAAAATTTCTATAGCTATTCCTACCTGACTGACAACCTCGAAAAAATCGACGGAGTAAAGCAAGTAATTTCATTGGCCAATTTGAAGCAGTTTGTAAAGGACAGTGACACAAAGACTTTCCAGGCAAACCCTCTCATCAAGGAGCTTCCGGACACGCAGGAGCAGCTGGATAGTCTGTTAAATGAAATAAGGAAAGAAAAGCTCTACACAGACCAGCTTTTGAACCCATCAAATGGTGCTACCTTCATCATGGTTTCCATCGAGAAAGAAGTACTGAATACAAAATTCAGGGATGTCACTGTAGATGATATCAAGCACCTTACTTCCGAATTTGAAAAACACACGGGAATAGATATCCACCATGTAGGCCTCCCCTATATCCGATCAGAGGTAAATGGAAAGGTAAAAGCTGAGTTACAGATGTTCCTGATTCTTTCACTGGTCCTTTCCGCATTGATTTTGCTGTTCTTTTTCAGGAGTTGGGATGCGGTGGTATTTCCACTGATCATTGTGGTCACCGTAGTCATCTGGTCCATGGGTACCCTGGCAATTTTTGGTTACCAGATTACCATGGTCACGGGCCTGATGCCCCCCATCATTGCCGTCATTGGGATTCCTAATAGCATTTACCTTCTGAATAAATACCATCAGGAAATAAGTAAGCATGGAAACAAAGCACGAGCATTAAGCTTTGTGATTCGCAAAATAGGGCTGGTAACTTTCATCACCAATTTTACCACAGCCATAGGCTTCATGGTACTCGCGTTCACAAACATTACCATCTTAAAAGAATTTGGATTAGTCGCCTCGCTCAATATCATGGCAGCATTTTTAGTGAGCACCACATTGATCCCCGCCGTGTTCTCCTATCTTCCCACCCCACAGGGCAAACAATTAAAGCACTTAAAATTCAGATTTCTTGATAAGATATTAACCGGTGTTGACCTGCTTGTTCACAGACACCGCTACTCTGTATTTACAGTGACAGGTATCATTACCATCATTGCATTAATTGGTGTTTTTAAGCTGGGATCAGTTTCTTATATAGTGGATGATGTACCTGAAAACAGCCCGGTGAAGCAAGACTTGCTGTTTTTTGAACAGAATTTTAGCGGTATCATGCCCTTGGAAATTGTCTATGACACCCACAAAAAGAAAGGGGCGCTTAACATCAACAATCTGAAAAAGATCGAAGAGTTTGAGAATTTCCTGAGCGAATCAGAATATATTTCTCAACCATTTTCCCTGGTCAGCATTTTTAAAACTGCCAATCAGTCATTCTGGAATAACAATCCAAAATATTACCGATTGCCCTCTAACAGGGAAAGAGGATTCCTGCTTCCTTATCTGAGCAATCAAAGCGATTCTTCCAATATGGTAGTCAGTGCGTTTATGGATTCCACCCAACAAATGGTGAGGTCCTCCTTTAAAGTAGCCGATATTGGATCTAATAAGCTCGATTCGCTTCTTAAGAACGTAGTAGAGACGAAAATTTCCGATGTTTTCGATGGCAGCAATATTGATGTCCATGTGACAGGTACTACGCTTTTATTTGTAAGAGGAAATAATTTCCTGGTAAAAAACCTTCGAATGAGCCTGCTACTGGCGTTTGTGCTGATAGCGATTATCATGGCAATATTGTTCCGGAATTTCAAAATGATCATTATTTCCCTTGCGCCAAATGTAGTTCCACTGGCTATTACCGCCGGCATCATGGGCTTCATGGGAATTCCCCTTCGGCCGAGTACGGCCCTTATTTTTTGTGTTGCTTTTGGAATATCGGTAGACGATTCGATTCATTTTCTGGCCAAATACCGCCAGGAATTATTTGCAAATAAATTCTTTGTCCCGATAGCTATCTCAAAGAGCATCAGGGAAACAGGTGCTAGTATGATGTACACTTCCATCGTCCTGTTTTTTGGTTTTGTTATTTTCAGTTTCTCTGACTTCAGGGGGACTATGACGCTGGGCCTTTTGACTTCCACTACCCTGCTGGTGGCGATGTTTACAAACCTCATCGTGCTACCTTCATTGTTGATGGCATTTGATGATGGTAAACGCAACAAAGAATCCCACCCTCCGATAGAACAGTACGACGACTTCTATCAGGAAGATGAAGATGAAGAAATTGATCTTAAATTGATATCACTGAAAGGGCGCAAGAATGGCGTCGAGGAAGTAAGTGAAGAAAAAAATAAGATTGTTAAATAAATTTTTTGCCTCGTGAAGTACAGGGAATACAAAAACGTCAATTACGCTGAAATAGGAGAACAAATTTTGAAATACTGGAATGAGCACCAAGTGTTTCAGAAGTCCCTTGATTCAAGATCAGGAAAACCTCAATTCACATTTTATGAAGGTCCGCCATCAGCTAATGGTACTCCCGGCATTCACCATGTGATTTCCCGTGCTGTAAAGGATATCTTCTGCCGCTATAAAACCCTGAAAGGATTTATGGTAAATAGAAAAGGAGGCTGGGACACCCACGGACTACCCGTCGAACTTCAGGTAGAAAAAGAACTTGGCATTACAAAGGAAGATATCGGAACAAAGATTTCCGTGGAGGAGTACAATCAAAAGTGCCGTGAAGCGGTAATGAAATTTAAGGGCGAATGGGACAATCTCACTCAGAAAATGGGTTATTGGCTGGACCTGGATAATCCCTACATCACCTTCGACAGGAACTACATGGAAACCCTGTGGTATCTCCTGAAAAAACTGTATGACAAGGGCCTGTTGTACAAAGGCTTTACTATTCAGCCTTATTCACCTGCCGCCGGAACAGGGTTGAGCTCACACGAATTAAATCAACCTGGCACCTATCGGGATGTAAAAGATACCACGATAACCGCCCAATTCCTGTTGAAAAAGGGAAATAGATCGATCGACGCCGACGGAGAAACCTATCTTCTCGCCTGGACGACTACTCCCTGGACGCTACCTTCAAACTCCGCGCTGGCCGTAGGGGAAAACATAGATTACTTACTTGTACAGACATATAACCAGTATACTTTTCAGCCCATAAAAGTCATACTGGCAAAGGATCGATTACAGGCCTATTTTAATCCAAAGGCAGCAGAGATTACCATCGAAGAATACAAGGAGGGCGACAAGCTTATTCCATTCAAAATTCTGAAAGAGATAAAAGGGAATGAACTGGAGGGAATCGAATACGAACAACTTCTTCCCTACGTGACCCCTGACACACCGGCATTTCGAGTGATTCCCGGAGATTTTGTAACAACGGAAGACGGTACAGGGATTGTCCACATTGCCCCCACCTTTGGCGCTGATGACTTACGGGTAGCCCAAAAAGCAGGCATTCCGGCCATTACAATAAAGGGAGAAAAGGGAGAGGAACTGCCGCTGGTAGATAAACAAGGAAGGTTTGTAAAGGAAGTGCATGATTTTCCGCTCGCTTATGTAAAAGCGGAATATGAAACCGATGGTACGACCGATGAAAATTATCAGCCGGTCGATGTGCGCATAGCGATTATGCTGAAAGAAAGGAACCGGGCATTTAAGGTGGAAAAATATGAACACTCTTATCCTCATTGCTGGAGGACAGATAAGCCGGTGCTTTATTATCCATTGGATAGCTGGTTTATAAAAACTACGGCATACAAAGAAAAATTAGTTGAGCTCAATAAAACCATCAACTGGAAGCCAGCCTCTACCGGTAGCGGGCGTTTTGGAAACTGGCTGGAAAACCTGGTGGATTGGAACCTCAGCCGGTCAAGGTATTGGGGAACGCCATTACCGATCTGGAGAACAGAAGATGGATCAGAAGAAATTTGCATTGGGTCTTTGCAGGAATTGCGCGATGAAGTAAAAAAATCGATTGGTGCAGGCTTTATGACCGAAGAATTGCCGGAGGATTTTGACCTGCACCGGCCTTTTGTGGACAACGTGGTTTTAGTCAGCCCGTCCGGTCAACAAATGCTTCGTGAGCCTGACCTGATTGACGTTTGGTTTGACTCCGGGGCGATGCCATATGCCCAGTGGCACTATCCATTTGAAAATGAAGATTATTTCAATACCGTCTACCCGGCAGATTTTATAGCGGAAGGAGTAGATCAAACCCGTGGTTGGTTTTTTACCCTGCATGCGATAGCGGGATTACTATTTGACTCAGTAGCTTTTAAAAACGTGGTTTCCAATGGCCTTGTACTAGATAAAAATGGCAATAAAATGTCCAAGCGATTGGGTAACGCGGTGGATCCTTTTGAGACCATCGACACCTATGGTGCAGACGCTACGAGGTGGTACATGATCAGCAACGCCAATCCGTGGGATAATTTAAAATTTGATGCAAACGGAATTACCGAAGTGCAACGAAGGTTCTTTGGAACACTTCAAAACACCTACGCCTTCTTTGCACTATATGCGAATCTCGACGGCTTTGACTACAATGAAAAACCTGTTGAATTAGCAACAAGGACGGAAAGTGATCGATGGATCATTTCGCGTCTAAATACACTGATCGAAACAGTAGATTTGGCTTTAGCCGATTATGAGCCTACCAAAGCCGCCAGGGAAATTCAGGATTTTGTGATCGACGACCTAAGCAACTGGTACGTCAGGCTAAACCGAAAAAGATTCTGGAAAGGGGAGTTGACGGATGATAAAAAAGCTGCCTATCAGACATTGCACACCTGTTTAATTACGGTAGCCAAACTTTCATCGCCGATTGCTCCTTTTTATAGTGAAAGGTTGTACCTGGACTTAACCTGCAACCCGGGAGATGGGGATTCCATTCACGTCCAGTCTTTCCCGGAAATAAATAAAACTGAGATAAATAAAGAGCTGGAAGAAAAGATGGCTTTGGCACAGAATATTTCTTCCATGGTGCATTCGCTCAGAAAACAGCATAAGATCAAGGTGCGCCAGCCTTTGTCAAAGATCATGATCCCGCTTCTCAATGCTAAAATGAAAAAGCATATTGCTGAGGTGGAAGACATTATTTTGTCTGAAGTAAACATCAAGGCAATCGACTACGTGGAAGATACAACCGGTGTCGTTACCAAATTGGCCAAGCCAAACTTTAAACTACTTGGCAAACAATATGGCCCCATCATGAAGGAAATTTCCCAGGCGGTGGCAAAACTTTCGCAGGATCAAATAAATGCCTTCGAAAAGAATGGAACAATCGATCTTGCGTTAAGCAATCAAACAATTACGCTGGGCGGAGAAGATCTTGTGATCCAATCTGAGGATATGCCTGGGTGGACGGTGGCAAGTGAAAACGGGATTACCGTAGCGCTGGATATTACGATCACTGATGAACTAAAGAAAGAAGGGTTTGCCAGGGACTTCGTCAACAGGATCCAAAATCTCAGGAAGGATAAGGGCCTGGATGTGCAGGACAAAATTTCCATTGATTTTAATACTGACGATGCATTTATAATAAATTCGCTGGATGAAAGCAGGGAATATATTTGCTCTGAAACACAGGCAAAAAAACTATTAAATACAAAAATAGAAGGAGAAGCTGATGAACTGGTCATTGATGAATTTCAATTGAATGTTAGGATACAAGTGGTTCAATAAATGATCAGTTAGAAACTAAGGTATGAAATATTTAAAATTTTATCTTCTGGCAATCCTGGTCATCATCATTGACCATGTGGTCAAGCTCATAGTTCATTTCAATATGGACATGGGGGCGATCGGCGAGATTGCCATTTTTGGTGACTGGTTTAAGTTGCACTATACGGAAAACCCCGGGATGGCCTTCGGCCTGGAGCTGGGCTCTAATTATGGAAAACTGGCTTTGACCTTCTTCCGGCTGATAGCCATGGGAGGTATCGGGTACTATTTGTATTATCTGATCCGAAAGAAAGTCCCACAGGGACTATGCTGGTCAATTGCCCTGATTCTGGGAGGTGCAGTCGGGAATGTGGTAGACAGTATTTTTTATGGCAAATTCCTGGATAATGCACCATATGACGCCGCTTCACCTTGGTTTCACGGGCAGGTGATCGATATGTTTTATATTGATATCTGGGAGGGTGTGGTGCCCACATGGATACCCCTGTTTGGCGGAGATCATATGTCTTTGTGGCCAATTTTTAATATAGCTGATGCCTCTATTTTCATTGGCGTATCAATCATTCTGATCTTTCAAAAGTCCTTTTTCGCTGATAAACACAAGAAAGAAGCGGAGGTTGTTATTGCAGAAAATGAAGCCAACGGGACAGTTGACAATATTTAGTTGGCCTGAGTTAAATATTGGTATGTAGTAGTTCTTGTTTGAAACAACCTTATTCATTCACTGGGGAGGAGATTCATAGGTGGGTTTTCAAGAAAATTCATTTTAAACAAAAACCTCAGTCCTACTATTCACTCGCAACAATAATATTTCCTTCTCCCTCCGTAGTAACTTCCATATTCGGCGGCAGGTTATGAAGAATGATATTCCCATAATTTTTAATGGTTGCTTTCAATGTCTCCACGGGGTAGAGATGAACATCGTTTTCTCCATTATGGGTGATGCTGATGCTTTTTGCCATCAGCTCCTGACCAAAAAACCTTCCATGTAATTTGTAGTACATACCCAGTTTGTCTACTTTTCCCTTCACTGTGATATCGGCTACATAGTCACTTTGAATGTTGATGTCCTTCATGTCGATCAGCAAATCAACATCGCCGGGCCCATAAGAATAAAACTTCACATAGTGATTATATTTTAAGGTATCAAGGCATTTTACCGGAGCATACTCTAACAAATCATAGCGCTGAATGTAAGGAAGACTTAGATAAAGTTTAGGCATGCTTCCACCCTTTCTCCACTTGCAGGTGATGTGATTACCATAGATCAATTCTCCATCCTCATATCTGAATTCCAGATCGTCTTCCAGGTTTTCGGGCACTTCGTATTCAATAAATTGTGTCGAGTCGTCCAACAAATAAACCTCCGCCTCGCCCATGATATAAATTCTCTTAACATCGCCTTCGATGTTCACGCTTCTGCGCACCACTTCCGCGTCACCGGAGAAACATTCGCCAACAAAAAAATTTTCACACGAAGTGAACAAAACGGAAATAATAATTACCAGGTAAATTGCTCTTTTCATATCGTTTCAAAATCGATATCCGAAACCAAATTCTGAGTGCTCTGCATCAGCCCCATGCGATTTAAATCCGGCCACCGCAAAAATGTGTTCTGAGAAATAGTATTTTAACCCGTAGCGCTGGTAGGTATTCCCATAATAATAGTAGGGCTTATATACATAGTATCCAATATTCAGCCAGATGGAGAGCCTGTTCATATGGTATTCCACCACAGCAGAAACACCAGCTTTCTTATGATCAGGGTTTTCGTCATTTTCCAGCTCCTGGTCATCCTTTTTCACTTCCTTAAGCACCGTATTATTAAAATAGTCCAGGCTTATGCCCAGATCGAATAATGGGCTCACCGGCCTTTGGGCAAATATTGTAGCGACAAACACGGGGTAGGCGGTTTTGTCAACGACCTTGTAGGTAGCCATCGTGAAATTGGTATTGACGCTGAATCTCCATTTTTTGTCAAACAAATAATCTTCTGGCATTTTTGAGGTGATTTCATTTTCCCGGCCTGGGAAATAACTCACTCCGATCTCGCCTAGTAAATTATTCAATCCGGCATTTGGTCGCTTTATATCCGCCATGGAAAAGTGTGAGAATAAGACCCCGGCATTGACAGCCCAGTCAGGATGAAAATGATATTTGAAATTAAAGGCGGTCTGCAGACTGAAAGTCACTGGTGACCCGTAAACAATATTTTTATTGTTGGTTTCCTTGTCATAAGGCCTGGTGTGAAATCCCAGCCCAAAACCCAATCCGAGGGTAGAAGATATTTTGGGCCTTCTCAAAATATAGTAGTCGGAGTTATAGTTCAATGCCACGCTCTCGCCGATAATGTCAGAGGCATAGTCCATGTAGGCAAGGGATAGTCTGATATCGGGATACCCGGCCAGTCGCTGCCACCTGGTTTCTCCAGTGGTTCGTTTCGTCACCCGAGCTTCAAAACCCCTGGTAATACCCTTGGCAATCTCCCCCATAAACCTGTCGTGCTTGATCACAAAGCCTTGAAGATACCTTGCATCAAGTTCATGCTTCTTTTTGGTCATAGGGGAATGGTCCTCCTGGCCAAAAACAACGTAAGCCGACAGCATCGACAGAATGAAGAAAAGTTGAATTTTTTTTATCAAAACCCGCCAAATTAATCCTTCAAAATAAGTTTAGATATTCTAGAATTAAAAATGCGAATTGTCTCCATTTCTCACACCTCCGGTAAAATAATGGACTTGAATTACGTTTACTTGTCGTAAACTTTTTAATTTCGGGACTTTTAAACAGGTTTATGCATGTCGATTAGGGTAAAAAATCTCACCAAAATTTTTGGGCAGCAGCGTGCGGTAAATAATATCAGTTTTGAGGTAAATGAAGGTGAAATCCTTGGCTTTCTGGGACCTAATGGCGCCGGAAAATCCACCACCATGAAAATTGCCACCTGCTATTTGCCTCCCTCTGAGGGTACGATCGAGATTTGCGGAGAAGATGTCAGGCATAATCCCATCAACGTGCGGAAAAACATTGGCTACCTGCCGGAGCATAATCCTCTTTATCTGGACATGTACGTACACGAATATCTGAATTTCGCCGGTTCCATACACTTCAAAAAAAAGGGGGAAAGGAAACATATAATCCCGGATATCATTGAGAAATGCGGACTTACCCGTGAACAAAACAAAAAAATAGGCGCTTTATCAAAAGGATATCGTCAGCGCGTAGGACTGGCACAAGCGCTTCTCCATGATCCCCGCGTACTCATTCTTGACGAGCCAACCACGGGGCTGGACCCAAATCAAATTATTGAAATCAGAAACCTGATAAAGAATTCCAGCAAGAATAAAACGGTGATTTTTTCCACACACATCATGCAGGAGGTCCAGGCTTTGTGTGACCGCGTGATCATTATCAATAAAGGTGAAATCGTGGCAGATGCTACCCCCGAGGAACTTAAAAAGGTAAATACTTCACCTAAAATAGTTGTGCAGTTTGACCGGCAGATTGATACCGACCACTTTGCAAAAGCCATCAAAGCGGAGAAAACAGAGGATTTGGCACAAAACAAATACCGAATATTCCAATCGGGATCGGAAGACATCCGACCGGCTATTTATCAATATTCCACTGATCAAAAGCTCACCCTGCTACAACTGACCGAAGAAGAGAGCAACATGGAAGATATTTTCAGATTACTTACCAATAAAGAAGGTTAACGATGTGGCAGGTATTTTTAAAGGAAATAAATTCATTCTTAAACTCATTGATCGGATACATCATTCTTTTTGTATTCCTCACCTCCACCGGGCTGATTCTTTGGGTATTTCCGGAAACGTCAGTATTAGAGTACGGGTTTGCTGATCTGAGCACGCTATTTACATTTGGCCCCTACGTGTTTATGTTCCTCATTCCGGCCATCACCATGAAATTATTCTCAGAAGAAAAAAAAGCGGGTACACTGGAGATCTTATTTACACATCCCATTCGCGATTGGGAAATCATCATAGGTAAATATCTGGCGGGACTTTCCCTGGTAGTATTTTCCCTGCTCCCCACGCTGCTGTACTATTATTCTATTTATCAGTTGGGAAACCCCGTTGGGAATATTGACGCTGCCGGGACGACCGGGTCGTACATAGGATTACTTTTACTGGGAGGGGTGTTTACGGCTATTGGTGTCTTTTCAAGCAGCCTGACAGAAAACCAGGTGGTGGCATTTATCATCGCCGTGTTTTTATGTTTCATTATTTTCTCCGGTTTTAATTCAATAGCCTCGATCAACTGGTGGGGTAAATTGGCCGATTTTATTGATAAGCTTGGAATCCTTTACCATTATAATTCCCTCAGCCGGGGTCTGATTGATTCCCGCAACCTGGTTTATTTTTTTAGTGTGATTGCCATCATGCTTTTATCCACGCACCTAATTTTGAGTAGCAGAAAATGGTAAAGCTTGATCAAAAACGTACGGAAAACCTTCTGTTGTTTCTTATTGGAATAATGACAATTGTTATTCTCAACCAACTTTCCACCCTCCATTTCTTTCGAATTGATTTGACGGAAGAAAAACGTTTTACCATCTCGGACGCGACGATTCAATTGCTGGAAGGATTGGATGAAAAAGTCTTTATTGAGGTTTACCTGGATGGGGACCTGCCTGCCGGATTTCAACGCCTGCAAAAAAACATTGAAGAAAGCCTTCAAGAGTTTAAAATTTATGCCGGCGAAAATCTTGAATACGCCTTTACCGATCCTTCCACAGCCACCGGATCACAGGCAAGGAATGAATATTACATGAGCCTGGCGAAACGAGGGATTCAGCCGACCCGACTTTTCGACAATAAAAATGGTGAAAAGTCAGAAAAGATTATTTTTCCCGGAGCTTTGGTAAGCGTGGGCAGCCGGGAAGTTCCTGTGATGTTGTTAAAAGGAAACAGGTCGCTGGGGCCACAGGAAACCCTCAATCAAAGCGCCGAAAACGTTGAGTATGAATTGGCCAATGCAATTCGAAAGATGACAAACAAGGATTTTAAAAAAATTGGAATCCTTCAGGGGCACGGTGAAATTGACACAACCCATATCAGCGCACTGGCAAATTACCTGAATTCCTATTACCAGACTACCTATGTCAACCTGAACCGCCGGGAAAACCTTCAGGGCTTTGATGCGATCATCCTTGCCCAGCCAAGGGAATTATTTCAGGAAAATGATGTCTATAAAATAGACCAGTTTATTATGCGCGGAGGCAAGGCAGTCCTGTTATTGGACATGTTGCATGTCGATATGGACAGCGCCAGCGGCGATGGTACATTGGCATTGCCGGTGGAGACAGGATTGGAAAATATGCTTTTCAAATACGGGATCCGCCTTAATAATAACTATGTGCTCGACCTGAACTCGGGAGTTTACCCTGTGGTGGTTGGTAACGTGGGTGATCAGCCGCAGGTGCAGTTAATGCCATGGCCGTTTTTCCCCATTCTTAATAATTATGGCGATCATATCATCGTAAAAAACACGGATGCCGCCATCTCAAGATTCGTGGGAACGATCGACACGGTAAAGTCACCTGGTATCAGAAAGACACCACTGATCTTTTCGTCGGATAAAACCAGGGTAATGGAAGCGCCGGTACTCGTAAGCCTGAATGACCTGCGGGCGGACCTACAACCGGAGTATTTCACCCAGGGGAGAAAAGCAGTGGCGTGGCTTCTGGAAGGGAAATTCTCGTCCGTTTTTAAAAACAGGATGTTGCCGGAAACGGCGTCGAAAAGAGATTTCATTGAGGAGGGAGTAGCATCAAAAATCATTGTTTTTGCGGACGGTGATTTTGTGAAAAACGATTTTAATCCCGAAACCGGTCAGCCGGTAGAGCTTGGCTTTGACCCTTTCACCCGAAAAACATTTGCCAATGCTGAGTTAATGATCAATGCGATGAATTATTTGTTGGATGAAGACGGGATTATTTCGGCCAGAAAAAAAGAAATCAAGATCAGGCCTCTTGATTCAGTGAAATTAGTGGAAGACAAAACCTTCTGGCAGGTGGTTAACCTGGCTGGACCGGTAGCCCTGATCGTTCTTTTTGGTTTGGCAAAAGGTTTTATTCGAAAGAGAAAATATACCCGATTCTAATGGAGCAAGGGAAGAAAAATATCCGATTGATAATTATCCTGGTGGTTCTGGTAGGAATATCTTTCACCTTGAGTTTTTTCGGTGGCAATAATTCCATTTCAATAGAGAATGCCGACCAGTTTCAACTGAATGATACCACAGGAATTACCACAGTGACCATGGCCTCGGATAAACTCCTCAATCGGCTGCAAAAAACCGATAGCGGATGGACCATCAATGCAAAGTATCTGGCCGACGAAAGTATCATCATCGTACTTTTCTCGGTGATGCAAAAAGTAGAAATACTTCGTGAAATCGATGAAAAAGGCAGTGAGACCATCAGCGATAAAATAAAAGTGGAATTTAAGCGGGGAGAGGAAGTGGTTCAATCATTTTACGCAAGCGCCAATCCTACGAAGACGCTTTCTGTTTTTTCAAAGAACGATGAAAGCTATGTGGTAAACCTGCCGGGGTACGAAAGTTTTGTTACCGGCATTTTTGAAATTCCCGAATCCGATTGGCGAAACCGAATGATTGTAAGCCTGGGGCCTTTTAATATGGATGCGGTTAAAGTCGATTATTTGAAAGAACCGGGGAAAAGTTTTGAAATTAAGGTGGCTAATAATTTTCCGTTTATTGAGAATGTTGCACGATTGGATACCTTGGAATTAATGGACTACCTGGAACAGTTTAGCTATTTCCAGGTGGATGAATTTGTTGCATTAGATGAATATTCTGAGCTGGATAGCATTGCTCACACCGATCCGTGGATTTCTTTTTCTTTCGAAGAGTTGAACGCGGCCAATGATGTAACGCTCACATTCTTTCACAAAAAAAGAAATGATCCCAATATACTTGCGCTTGTCAATGACCACCAACCGGTCCTTTTCAATTATCGAAGGATAGCCGGAATTTTTAAGGAAAAGGAAGATTTTCTGCTTGAATAGTAGCCGTCAGGGGAAAACAGGGTGTAACATTACAACGAGTGCTTGTTTGTTGCCCAATTATTTGGAAATAGTTGATCGAGGTCTTTTTGCTTGTGGGGGTGGGATTTTTCCCGCACATCAGCAGGCTGCTCTGGTTTGTTAACAGCATTTTTCTTGCAGGTAGTGTTAATTCGGGCGGACGCCCCTCCTGCACGCTGTTGCTGATGCTTTAGCGTAAGCGTATGGACGAGCCAGGCTCTTTGAGATTTTAGGAGAGGTGGAATTTAGCTGCTTGTCATGAGCATTATAAATTGTCTTCAACATCTTTCTCTGAAACCAGAAGATTCATTCGGCTTTTATTAATTGAAATGGGAGCTACATTTCAATTGAAACACACTTCTTTTGGCCTTCATACTCATTATACATAACATTTTTGGGTAACTACAGTAAGTCTGGTCTGCGAGGACATAAGCCAAATGTTAAATAGTAAGCCCACCCGACAAAACCTCTAAAGAAGCTGATAATCAAATACTTATTACAAATGCCGTAATAAAGTCGTCAACAATTCTTACTCGCCTCCACGAAGAGTAACAATCTTTAAATATATTTCTTCAAAAAAAACAAATGAAAGAAAAAGGCATCAAACTGCAAGAGCTGAGGAGTTCAAAGGGTATTACCCAACGAGAACTTGCTGAAGTCTCCAATGTCAACCTACGAACAATACAAAGGATAGAATCAGGTGAAGTAAATCCGAGGTCATCAACGCTAAAAGTCCTGGCAAAAGCATTGGGAGTGAGTTTTAATGATATGGGCAGAAAGGCTATCGGAATTAAGTACAATAAGTATGTTGGAGGATGGATAGGTGGTATTGGCAGCGTCACAAGTCTAATCCCTGTAGTCATTATCATTATCAACAGTAGTCACTTTGAAAAATTTCCACCGCCTACTGCTTTGGGCATACTATTTCCTTTGACCTACATTTTTTTTGTACTATTCTTTATAGGCACCATCCATTTTGGTTTAGAGCATAAAGCTAAGTTACTAGTTTGGACTTCGATTACAAATCTGGCCCTGATACCATCGCTAGGAACTTACCTATTTATCAACATGGTAGGTGAGCATCAAGTGTTCGAAACAGTGGGTAAAACAATATTTTCAATCCTCTTTGGAATCAACCTTATTCTTTGGGGTCTGGGATTCTTCCAATCAATCAGTTTTAAACAACTTGAGAAGTTATCCGGAACATTCTTGATAATAGCCGGACTTAGTATCTGCGTTCCCCATTATGTCTTAAACATCACAGCGCTAGCGGCATTTACACTTTCTATTACAATCATAAGCATTCTTATGATAAGAAAATCCAGATGAGATTACTCAGGTATGACTTTTATCTTTGTAAAGACGGGTCTAGGTTATAGTCCTGTTTTGAGCTTGACATGGGATGTAACTCCGGGGCTGTTCGGAGTTTTCCCTGCCTCGACCAGCAAACGGGCGCAGGACACTTCAATCTTTTTATGAAAACATTGTTTTCGACATACTCACATTCAATAAAGCAAATATTTATGTGCCCTAAAAAATAGTTAATCCAATCAACAAAAAATTGGCAGGACTCAAACAAGTCCAAAAAAGCAGTCGGCTGTGGTTTCATTTAAAAAAGCAGCTCGTTGCTGCTTTCTGTAACGATAGTTTTCCTTCTCATTGACCGTCCGATCAATTGGTGGACTGCTTTCCATTTGAACTTTGAAGTCTCGCTAAAGAAAGACTCCAAAAGGTGGGTGAGTTTTATCAATTGATTTAACGTCAGCCTATTTGACAACTATTTTCCACACCTTCATCCCTGATTCAATAATATACACGCCTTCCTTCAGTGTATCACTTAGAACAATGGTAGTTGTTTTGGTATCAGGAATATACTCCAATCCTTTAACTGCGACCTGTCGTCCTAAAAGATTGTATATCACGAATTCCTGAGAGGGTTTGGTATTCATAATATGAAGTTGATTGCCGGTCACAGGAACAGGGTATACAAGGTTTTCCTCCCTTATTTCGTGAGTTCCTGTTACAAATCTATTGAAGAAGCTTTCGGCAAATTCAAACGCCTCTTTACCTATTTTTGCTCCCATCAATCTTCCCGGAATGTCGTCGGCAGGGGGGTGAATCCCTCCCCAAATTCGAGACAAGCTACATTGGTCTGAAGCATCCCGATAAGTCGCCCACTGAAGTACCACGTCTTGACTGGGACCCTCCTCAAATACGAGAAATTCATTTTCCCTTGCTAAAAACTCACCCATACCTCCGGGAAAATATTCACTTCCTGTGAGTAGGGTCATCACCTCAGCGCCTGCTCTGGAGTAGGTTGAATGACCTGATACAAACCCAGCAAAAGGAGGAGTCACAAATGAAGGTCTCTGATAGGGCCACCAGTTTTCCGCCAGGATCCATCCCACTCCAGCCTCATCAATCGAGGGATTATCTACATAATCATGACCTTTCCACGCATAAAGTTTAATTTTTCCAACATTTTCATTATTCTCACCTGCGAGCAAATCTCCCTCCTCTACGATTTCAACAAAACCATCAACCAGAGGGATGCCATTTGGACTATAATTTCCGAGACTATCAATGGTTGATTGTCCTTGATCGGCCATATATCTAATAGCTGAGATAGGTCGGATAAAGTCATACCAACCTTTAACAGCCCAGGCTGCCACCGCTGCATCGTGCATGGTGCCTCCTAAAATAAAATATGCTTTTACATCCCATTCCAGCGGATTGAGTACTTCTCCCTCTCCCTTGAATTTGTGAACAAATTCAGGATGATCATTCACGTAATTCAATAAAACAAACCAATGGCCAGGTGGTGTTTCCGAATCCGGGCCATCTGCCCAGAACTCCGCTAACACCCTGGTATAATCACCTCTGGGTACAATTTGCGGAGAATAGGGTTGTCCGGTAACAGGATTAATTGCCCTGCCTTTCCCAATATCTCCACCATTAAATAAATCGTAGAATTGTGAATGATTTTCTAGTCTGTCCGGAAGTTGCCCAAAATCAATATTTCCAATTCCTTTTGGCGATATATCCCACTGTACTCCATCGTATGGATTAAGATGCGAACTCCACATTGACACCAATAAAAAGTTCCATTTGTAAATATCAATATTTGAATCAATTATGGTGGCTCCATTCAACTGTGGTGGAGACCCCGGATCATGGTAGACCACGTAATCGTTACCATCTCTCGTAAAGGTCTGTGACTCACTATCCCTGAGCGAAAATGGATGAACATTTCCCCATTCGGGGCTCAAAAAACCAGGAGTTTTCCCATCGATAACATTTCCCGCCTGATCAATAAACACATTTAATGTAAGTGGCTGCCAATGATTAGGATCTTCAATTGATGGATTGCCCGGTAGTGCAGGAACTAATGGGGTGTTTCGAGGTTGATAATATTTATTGGCATACCCATTCTCTTCATTGGCCTTATCCAGATGACCATATTCAATAAGTGATTGCCCGATAAAATTTCCCAGGGCCGCAGGATTTCCATTTGCGTAATTCGTAGAGACATAAGAAATATCGAGGCCTAATAATGCCATCAGTTCATCAAACCTTTTCTGTGTATTTGCGTGATTGGGCGATTTGCTAAATCTGTGAGTCAACAATCTATACGCAGCATAACTTATGGCGATCCTGACGGCGGTTGAATCATCCACTTCTGTATCAAATCCTTCAAAATCATTGAAGTAATTATGCAGTTGTTTTCCGATAAGGTAGGTGTCGGCATGGTCATCAAAAATCGCCCAGGCATCATACATGGCCACGCTGGTATGGAATAAATTTCTGGCATGGACCGTTGGTCTGGCATAGTCCTTACGTATCGCCGCCAGCAATGCTTCATTCCACATTCTTGCAACCGACATATTTTTATCGGCGGCAATTTCAATTTCCAGTGAAACCGGCAGGCTTTTGCAACTTCCGCTTTCCGTAACGCTAACACTCCCGCTCTCTGCGATATCCCATCTTACCGTAATTGAAGCTTCGCCCTGACCATCCACTATCTCGCCATTCACCACCGACCATTCATATTGATTTCCCTCTGTGCCGGAGTACGAATACATAGCCTCTGAAAGGGCACCGGCCTTCTTAGGACCTACTATTGCATGAGCCTCCAAATACGTACAGCTTCCATCGTTCAGGGTTGCCTGAGGGTCATAACTACATGAATTTGGATCTGTACATCCGAGGACTTTATGACTTTCTAATGTCAAGGTATCATAGCCCACCCCTTCTTTAATGTGAAGAAATGAATTAACCGGAAGGCCATAGTAGCTCTCCGATAGGCCGGAAGGCCATTTTATATTCAATTCATCTATCACCTCTGCATCCAACAGGCCAAAATGCAAGGGTTGTAAATTTTGCGCCATTAGGGATACACCGTGATAATAGCGTACAAGTGTATTGCCACCAACTTTTATTTTAACCCGTGAGCCAATGGCATCCCTATTTGACGTGGTTCCCTCCAGAAAGAATTGAGCCCAATTTTTACTTAGGGTATCTCCATTTTCAATGGTCTGGTTTTCAAAAAACTCCAATTGATCCCCGGTTCTGCTAATGAGGATATCCAGATCACCATCATTATCATAGTCAAATGCGGCAAGAGCATTGGAATACGAGGGTTCATCCATACCAAAATTTGACGCCCGGTTGATAAACTGCTCGTGACCGGTTTCCAGCAGGTTCTCAAAATATATATTGCTATACTTGAGTGTTATGTTTTTATTTTCAGCATTATAATAGCCATTAAGTACAACTAAATCTACGTCCAGATCGTGATCAAAATCTTCAAATTGAGTTCCCCAGCTCCAATCAGTGGTATCAACACCAAGTGCCTCAGCCACATTTTCAAATGCCCCATCACCCAAATTCTTGTAGAGGGAACTCTCATCTATATTGGTGACATAAAAATCCAGTTTTTCATCATTATTGAAATCTGCCAATGACATGCCCATACCATCCCTGAATATGTCGGTAATTCCAAAGTGTTCGGCACTGTCTACAAAGGACACGCCGGCCAAATTGAGATAACATTCATTAGCGCCTCCAAAGTCATGTACAATGTAAAGGTCCTGAAATCCGTCGTCGTTGATATCCCATGGGATTGACATCCACGAGTCTTTTCCTGATTCTTTTAGCCCAACTTCCTGAGATATTTCAGAGAAGGTGCCATCCCCGTTATTTCGATATAAACTACCTTCGGAACATGCAAATAATTTTGAAACATATATGTCCAGAAAAGAATCATTGTTGAAATCAAACCACGAAGCCCCGGTATAGTGGCATGTAATTGAAGTGGGAATGCCTGCTTCGGCGGTGACATTCTTAAATGTTCCGTCGCCTTCATTGTGATATAGCTCCATATGATTAGCGGAGGAAAGAAAAAGGTCAGGAAAACCATCATTATCATAATCACCCCAGGAAGCACTCGTGTTAAATCCGGTTGTTATTCCACTTATCGTTTGTTCGCCGGTATAATCATGTGTGCTGTTAATGCCCGATGAGGAGGTGACATCGGTAAAGGAGCCATCATTGTTATTCCTGTAAAGATTGCTCGTTACAGGGCCATTGTTTTCTTTGCCCCACCTGGTTACGACAAATATGTCAAGGTCATGATCTTTGTCATAATCTGCGACGGCAATTCCGTTGTTGTTGAAAGCAGAAGATAATCCCTTCATTGAACGGATTTTTTTAAAGGACTGGGAAAACGAATGACTACTCCAACAACACAAGAGCGTCAATGAGATTATCCCTGTTGTAAAAGTCAAACGACTTGCTCCAAAAAATGAACCTTTCTTCATGATTTCTATTGATTAATTATACTTTGAAGGACCTGCCTCATGAGTGCTTAACCTCTTTTTGTTTTTAAAAATTTTTTATCCTTATTCTCCCAATGGGTAAAAAATGCACCAAAACCTATTTGACCGGACTTATCTTCGTTGCCCGACTCTTCGAGTAAAATTGGCAGACCAGGCAAGTCTACACGAAGAGACAGTATTTCCATTATCGCAATATAAGGATTGTAAATTAGTTTTACCACAGTCTCAATCTCTCAGGTAACGGAATTGCTATCCTGTTAAATCATTTGGATTTAGTGGCTAGAAATTAGGAATTATATTCGAAGCTGTAGATTGGAAACAGGAAGGTTAAGGAATTGATCAGGCTATTGGTTTAGATGAATAGCATTTTTTTTCCTGGGCAAAAAGCCAGTTCAGGGTAACCTGCACCAGCAATAGGAATAGCGGCCCCAAACATGTCGCTGCTTCTTTCTGAAACTATGGTTTTCCTTCTCATTTGATCATCCGACCCCCGTTAGCGGACTGTTTTTCTCTTTTATTTTGAAGTTTCTCCTTCTGAAGACTTCATGAAAAAGCCTACTCGGTGGCAGGCTTTTTTGTCTTCTTTTTGCTACCTCTCTTTTTAGCTTCTTCGCATTGCAAATGCTTTTTAATTCTGCATCCTCATTTCCGCTGCGCTCAAATGAGGATGAGCGGGGTCTGTAGACATCGCTAAAAAGCTGGCCGATGCCCTAGAAGTTTCCCTTGATTACCTGGTTGGTGATGCTGAACTAAAAGTCCTGGATAAAAAAACAATGCAACGCCTGGAAGATATCGAAAAACTCCCCGAAGAAGACAAGCTGAATATCTTTTACACGATTGATAACCTGATCAAGGCGGCTAAGCTTAAAATACTCTAAATGAAAAAAGCCTACTAGGTGGCAGGCTGATACTGTATTTTTTCTATTAATACATTTCTCTTATTTTCCTTCGAAGTCTGTAGGTTCCGAAGAACTGGAGTTATTATTCACTTCTTTTAAAGTTCTGTATAATTTATTATAGGTAGAATCCTCTTCATTAATAAACAACAATAGTTCATCTTTTTTTAATAAAAATGAATCATTTTCAAACAGTTTATCAGATTTGACTATCGAAGTTAGTACAAGATTATTTTTCGTAATCTTCCAATTACCAGAATCCCTACTAATGCCTGGAAAATCAAATCTTTCTAGAAATGTATATGTAGAATCAATATAGAGTGTGAGTCTCACATATGAAAATCCTTTTCTCCCCCCCCCTGTAATCTTTATAGACTTCTCTCTGCTGAAAACAGTTGCAAAATAAGGTTATTATGGAAATAATAATTGCGGCTTTCATAAGGTTTACTTTTTTTTTATATACTGTATTCTTGTTTTACTTACCCACTCGCGCGCTTTTGCAAAGCGTGCGAATCAATCTTATTCAATCATGTCAATTTCTAACAGACATTCTGCTGAAAAATCTACTGAAACCTCTGTCTTCCACGGTAAAATATCGTATTTTTGTTTCTCATATTTGGGTGTAGTTAAAAGTGTTGTTTTTTGGCTTAACTATCTTAAAAACAACACTTTACACCCATTTTTTTTATACCCATCAAATGAATTTTTCGGGGTAGTTTTGTTGCTTTTTACAGACTCATGCAAGTTTTTTTTAAGAAGCGTTGGCTGTTGGCGTGAAGCATGAGAGTTTACATCTTGGACAAAATCCTATATTTAATTGAAAATAAATTACAAACATGAAAAAATTTTTAACACTAATTGTTGGAGTTATTATGGTTATCGTTGGTTGGCAACTTTGGGACAAGAATGAAGGATCCAGCCGAAAGGATAAAGAGGGCTACTATAAAAAAATATGTGAACAAGGTATTAAGACCATGGCGACATTGCAAAATGAATATTCGCAAATGAAAGGTAAGATTTTAAATGTCATCACATATAAATATGACTATGTCGTCAATGGACAGACTTACACGGGACAGACCACAACCAACAAGCTTCCTGACAACATTGAATTCGAGGTGACATATTTGCCTGATGATCCACAGGTTGTTGAGGAAGGAAACCCGTGCGGAACTTATGAAAGTATAAAGAACGATAATTCTTCACCATTTTTGTATTACTTAGGAATAGGACTTTTCTTTATTGGTATTGTTGTTGGATGGAATGGCTTGAAAATTTTGATTAGACATACTATAACGTTCCAACGACAACGAGGTCGCCCAGCAGCCTAGCAGTGTCACTTATGGGGATTAAATAGTTATTTCCCTTCCTGGGGATTGATGTTGAAAAGGGGGTGCTCCTTTATATTTGTTGACAGGCAGGGCATTCGGCCGAAGGGTGGTTCCATTATTTCTATTCCGGGATGGGTTTGAGGTGGTTTCCAGTCATTTGCATAAATCCAAGACGTACCATTCCCTTGCTTTACTTGAAGCCATTTTTCGCAAGAACGGTTTTTGACAAACTTATGCATAGGCCAATAATGCAGGTTTAGGCAGCTCTGTTCCCATGCTGCCTGGATCGCCGCCCAAACCCCAAGGTCAAAGCCGGGGTTGTCACCCAGCCCTCCCCCACTCGCGCGTTGCATCGCGTGACAACTCTTATTTATATGCACTTTTTATACTCCTTTGTTCTTTACTTTCTATTTTACCTTTTCTTATCATCTATATTCGTCCTTCTTTATCCGTACGCGTTATAAACGCGCACTAGCGGGAAATCGCAAATACTATTTTTAAAGGAGTATCCTTACTGACAAAAGCATCACAACCAAAGAAATACTTAGATAGCAGTATAAAAACAGGAAGTATCAAAAATGCTTGAAATATAGTAATCCCTAGCCGAGCCCAATAAGAAGAATTATAAATTCTAAGTCCAAGTATTTTCCTGAACAAATAATCGAATACAATCATCAGTAACCTAAGTTTATACTCCCACTTACATTAGAATCAATAGCATTCTTCGTGTAATCTGTAAGACTCTGCCCAAAAATAAGATCACTCCCTACATCAATAACACCATAAGCCACGCCATACACTGGGAAAGCTATTTGCAAGCCAGTATTGAGGTGGTTTGAATGCCCCGCCTGTACAGCGCCTCCGAGGAGCCTCCCGTCATCTCAA
>JBNLGG010000037.1:0-43664 GCA_050305935.1 Cyclobacteriaceae bacterium
TAGCTATTAATTAGATATTCTATAATGTGGTGTTGCAAAATGTGAATCGTGTTTGGAGTCAGTTGAAATCCACGCCCTTTATTAACAACATTTTCATTGACTATTGAAGTTACCTTGAGTTCTCCAATGCGATCAAATTTCGTTTTATAGTGATTAGCAAGTCGAAATTCACCTCGTTCATGAATGACTTTTTCTTTATTCAGAAAAAATTGTCTTGCATTGAATGTTAGGGCAATAATTGCAATAATAGCTGTCGAAAGAGTCGCAATATTTAAGATATCAATTCTCTCCCACTCAAACAGTTTGTAGACATATGTCGCCCCAATCACGACAACTGCTGTTAATAGTATTACAATGGATATTTGAAGGAATTTTTTCATGAGGAAGAAATGAATGCCAACGATTCGCTATCAGCATCAGTGCTGATACTACTATATCATATTTCCGAATATAGTAAATCTAATGAAATTTGAATGGGTACAAATGGCTTAGGAACATGCCATCTTCAGGTGTGATTGGATTATGCACCTAGATTTAAACCACCAAAGAAAGGAGGATGAAAGGATTTCCCCTCCCATCCTGATAATTCTTATTTCAAAACTGCAATGCCTGGTAATTCTTTGCCTTCCATGTATTCCAGCAAAGCACCGCCGCCAGTGGAGACGTAAGAAACTTTGTCGCCGTAACCAAGGGTATTCACCGCCGCCGCAGAGTCACCTCCACCGATCAATGAGAATCCGCCTTTCGCAGTCGCGTTTACCACCGCTTCCGCTACTTTCTTGGTGCCATTAGCGAAATTGAACATTTCAAACACACCCATCGGGCCGTTCCATAGAATGGTTTTCGATGATTCGATTACTTTTACAAATTCCACCACGGCTTTCGGTCCGATATCCAGTCCCATGTAGCCGTCCTTGATGTTCATATTGTCGGCCACGTCTGTGTTGGCATTATTGTCAAAAGCATCTGCCACGATTGAATCAACCGGAAGAACCAGGTTTACTCCTTTGTCCTTTGCTTTCTGGATCAGGCTAAGCGCCAGGTCCAGTTTATCAGCTTCTACCAATGAATTTCCTATGTTTCCACCTTGCGCTTTGAAGAAGGTATAGGCCATACCACCGCCGATCAGCAGGTTATCCACGCGGTCAAGCAGGTTTTCTATGATCAAGATCTTGTCGCTGATTTTAGCGCCGCCCATGATGGCTGTCAATGGCTTTTCGCCGGTTTTAAGTACTTTCTCGGCATTTACTAATTCAGCTTCGATTACTTTTCCGCAAATGTTGTCATCAAAAAATTGTGAAATAACGGCAGTGGAAGCGTGTGCCCGGTGAGCAGTTCCAAATGCATCGTTTACCCACACATCCCCGTGACCAGCCAGTTTCTTCGCAAACTCGACGTCACCTTTGGTTTCTTCTTTGTAAAACCTCAGGTTTTCCAGCAACAACACTTCGCCCGGTTTCAATGCTTCCGATTTTTTAGCAGCTTCTTCTCCGATGCAATCGTCAGCAAATTGTACGTCTACACCAAGCTTATCATTCAAGTATCCAATGACATGCTTCAATGAGAATTTCTCTTCCGGTCCTTCTTTTGGCCTCCCCAGGTGAGACATCAGTATCACTGATCCGCCGTCACCCAATATTTTTTTGATGGTAGGCAATGCTGCCTTGAGTCTGGTATCGTCGGTGATTTCAAAATCTGCATTCAGGGGAACATTGAAATCCACACGAATTAAAGCTCTTTTTCCTTTGAAATTAAAACTATCAACTGTCTTCATAAGTATTAATTGTTTTTAAGTCAATCGGCCAATTATTTCCGGCCTCGTTTATTAGGTTTATTATTTAAGTTACTCCTGTTTTACCGCCGCCCTGGTCAGCCGGTCATTGATCGCCCTGCCGAGTCCTACTTCCGGAACAAGCTCCGCTAAAATGACATCCAGCCCCATTCCGTCGAGCTTTCTCAAGGCAAAAAATAAATTGGCTGCGGCTTCCTTTAAATCCCCGTCCTCCGAAAGCACAAATTGCCGGTCATTTTCATTCACATATTTGTGCTGAAAGGATAAAATCCCTACCTGCTTTCCGGCAAATTCACTTATCATCCGCTGAATATCACCCACTTTGATTTTCGTAAGAGGTGCATAATGACTGCTTAACATGCCCGGGGCCACCGGCTTGCTGTCACTGTGAGGTTTTATTTCCACTTTTCCGGCAATCTTTTCGATATCTTCCAATGGAATCCCACCCTGACGGTGGATGGTTACCTTTCCATCTTCAAACCCTACAATGGTAGACTCGATGCCTACATGGCAGGCGCCGCCGTCTAATATATAATCGATCTTCTCACCCAACTGCGCCTGGACATGAAACGCCTCCGTGGGACTCACATAGCCAAAGGGATTTGCGCTGGGCGCAGCCACCGGATACTTCAGGCTTTTTAACAATTTTAAAGTCAAGGGGTGATCCGGTACCCTGACAGCCACCGTTGGCAATCCGGATGTGACGATATCCGGGATCATTTCCTTTTTCTCCAAAAGGAGAGTCAGCGGTCCCGGCCAGAATTTTTTCGCCAGTTCTTCGGCAATTTCCGGGAATTTTTTGACATACTTTTTTACCTGGGTGATGCTGCTAAAGTGGGCAATCAGAGGATCAAAATAGGGCCGGTTTTTCACTTCAAAAATCCTCGAAACAGCTTGTGCATCAAGGCAATTTCCTGCCAAACCATAGACCGTTTCGGTGGGGATTGCGATGAGTTCTGATGAATCGAGAATTTGTTTTGCCCTTAAAATGTCTTTACCGACTATTGCCATTCGATGCGGAAATCAAAACTTTCTGCGAAAGTATAATTTATAACTAAAATAAAAGGTGATTGAGATCAGAAATTTCTATTTTGGCACAAACAAACCCTATTATCATGAGCAGAAAAACACGATTCATTATACGATTCATAGCCATTTTATTAGTCTTGGTGGCGGTCTTGATGGAGTTGGGAACGGTAAGTGTCAGCTTCCTGGCGGGATATAAGTTTTGGATGACTGTGCTGGGATTTGGCCTGTTATTGATCAGCTCGAAGTAAAAAAAATGCCTGTCGGTCAAGGACAGGCATTTATATCAATTCTTTAAAGTATGTTAAGCAATAACTTTTCCCTTCAGCACCACTCGCTGCGCTGGGTGCTGAGGATCATTGGTATAGATATTTATTGACTTGCGCTCCGTACCTCTGCGGTTGGATGAATCAAATACTACTTTCATAGTAACGCTTTCCCCCGGCTTCAGGTCCTTTTTGGGCAATTCTGTGATCGCACAGCTGCAGGTAGATTTAGTTGCCCTGATATTTAATGGGCTTTTACCGGTATTAGTCAGCACAAACTCTCTAACTACTTTTTCACCCGATTTAATGGTGCCAAAATCGTATGACTCCTCATTAATGGAAAGACGGGGTGCTTTCGCCAGTTCTTCCGTCGTCATCGGGGGAAAGTATTCCTGGATAGAAGTCTGTACACTCATCTCTTTTACATTGTCATTAGCTTCATCCGTTACGATGGAAAAATTGTCGATCACAGTACCAAAATCATTTTTTGCTTTGCCATCATATTCCAAAACCAGTTTCCCTGCGCTTTTCGCAGGAATGGTTTGAGGCTCAAAGCTGATTTTCATGTAGGCAGGCACGTCCTTCCCGGGTGTGAAGGCAATCGGGTGATCGCTGTCATTATACAAGTCGAATTTTTTTGTCACTGGGCTCTGCGTACTCACATCGCCCATATGAAGTGATTTATATCTCATACGGATATTGCCCACTTTCACCGGATACTCCAAGTCCGGGGTTTTGTTTTTCGGATTGACCATGCCTTTAATTGTCAATCGCGTCACACTTTCCTCCGCATTGGAAGTAATAGTCAGCGTCTTGGTAAACGCCCCCGGTCGGTTTGCAGGATTATATTTGGCAACAATGTGGCCTGTTTTGCCTGGCAATACAGGCTCCCTGGTCCATGAAGGAGTGGTACAGCCACATGATGCCTTCACATCCTGGATCTGTAGGGGAACTGTTCCTTTATTGGTGAAAACGAATCGGTATTCTACCGGACCACCTGTTTCTTCTACCGTGCCAAAATCATGTGTGTCTTTAGAATATTCTATTTTGGCCGTTTGCGCCAGGGCTATTCCGGCTACCAGAATCCCCCCCAAAAATGTCAACACTGCCTTTTTCATATGACGTTAATTTTTATTTCTGTTTGATTTAAGAATTACAAATCTACTAGATATAGTATACCTGTTTTGATTTATTTGTTCGCAAAACTTACAAAAAGTAAGCCAATATGTAAGTTTATTTATATAAATGGACAGGGCAAACCTATTTAAAAAAGACACCTAATGATAAATCAGGAAGAATTGCCTGTAAACAAATAGATCTTTTACATCTTTCCGAAAGCTTGGGGACTTTCGGAAAGATACTATGAAAGCGTTGGTCGATCCGTGACGAAAAACAAAGTTTTGAAACTTCGGAACAAAGTAATATAAGTATAAATGCGTCTGCCTTGTATAAATAGTTACCACCCACAGGGCTATTTCATTTAACTTTTGGAGCTACCTAACATATATGTATTCTTTTTTTAGACCGGTATTGAAGGGGTGTGCGACAAAATTCCCGTTTTATTCTGTTAAACAACGAAAAGCGCGAAATTCACAAAAAGAAAAATTGCAAAGCCAGCCTGCCGGACTGGCAGGCAATTTTCAATCCGTCGAAAGCCGGACAAGCTATGTCGAAGACGTTCGTTTTCGTGTGTTTTGCGTTTTTCGTTGTTAAAAAATAGAATTTTTATAATTCTCTCAAGAAGTTCCACCTCTCAGGATCAGAGGTAAAAGGGTATTTTGTCGTACACTGTATTTAAGGTGTGGTTACTCAAATTAATTGATTGATTACAATCCTGGGAAGTTTTTACCCTTAAATGAAATGGCCCTGCCACCACCCGCCATTTATTAGCCAATTCCGCGAATGTTTATTAAACTTGCGCAAAATTTAAATTATGGCGCGAATACTTACCGGCATCCAGAGTTCAGGACGTCCCCATCTTGGCAATATTTTGGGAGCCATCGTTCCGGCAATTGAATTGTCAAAAGATAGTAAAAACGAGGCTTTGTTTTTTATCGCTGATCTCCATGCCCTTACCACGGTAAAAGATGCCGCTCAGCGAATCGAAAACACCAATGCCACCGCAGCAGCCTGGCTGGCCTTTGGATTTGACACCGATAAAAATATCTTCTACCGGCAATCGCGCATCCCCGAAGTCTGTGAATTGACCTGGTACCTTAGCTGCCTGACCCCGTACCCGATGCTGGCAAATGCGCATTCTTTTAAAGACAAATCAGATCGTCTGGCGGATGTGAACGGGGGGATCTTTTCCTATCCGGTGCTTATGGCGGCAGACATCGTGATGTATGATGCCAACTTCGTCCCTGTGGGAAAAGACCAAAAACAACACCTGGAAATGACCAGGGATATTGCTACCGCTTTTAACAATCAATACGGGGAGACTTTCGTCATTCCGGAAGAAAAGATTGATGAGCGGGTAATGGTCATCCCCGGCACCGACGGACAAAAAATGAGTAAATCCTATGGAAACACCATTGATATTTTTCTACCGGAAAAACAGTTAAGAAAAAATATCATGTCCATTGTGACAGATAGCACCCCACTCGAAGAACCTAAAAATCCTGACTCCTGCAATGTGTTCACATTGTATAGATTATTGGCATCCGATGATCAGGTGAAAGAAATGCGGGCAAAGTATGAGGGAGGTAATTACGGATACGGCCATGCCAAGCAGGAACTCTTTGAACTGATAATTCAAAAGTTTGAAAAACCCAGAGAGCTTTTTAATTACTACATGGAGAACACCCAGGAGTTAAACAAAAAGCTGGAAGCTGGCGAAGAAAAAGCCCGCGCCATTGGACTGGAAGTATTAAACAGAGTGAAGAAAAAGGTGGGGTACTAATTAATTACCCTGCCCTCCAGAGTTCTTCAATTTGTGCTTTGTCAATGATCAGCACTAATCGTACGGGATCCGGGACGAATACCATCCGGGTGTCGTGGTTCATATAATTATCCACCTCCACTATTACGCCTTCTCCGGGGTATGGTGCATAAAGAGTTTTACCATTCTTTTCTTTGATGTAGTACTTTTTTGCCAGGTAGGCAATAGGTAAAAGAACATCACTCTCAGGACAAAACTCGTCATGAATAGCTTGTAAAACGCCTTCAAGGTATTCACCATAGGTGTCCAGGAAGTCATCCTCCATATCGTGAAGCTGCTCTTCCACGTCATCGTAGTCGTGACTGTTGTAATCCAGCCGGGCGAGCTCATTTCTTTTATTGATCAATTCTATTAAGTCGATATTGAGTTTTTCCTGGTCGATCTTTGCCATTGTTTTTTGTTTTTTGACCGCAAAAATTAAAAGTATTTTAAGAAGCTGAAAATTATTTCAAATAAATCTCATAAAAAGATAAATTTGTTTCCAATAGTTTTTCACTTCAATAAAAATCAAATGGACCAATCCGTAGTAAATAAAGCCCAGCAATGGCTTAACAGCAACATCGATCAGGAAGCAAAAAATGACATACAAAAACTCTTAGACGGCAAGGATGAAAATGAATTGATCGACTCATTTTATAAGGACCTCGAATTTGGTACCGGAGGACTCCGAGGCCTGATGGGGATTGGCTCCAACAGAATGAATAAATACACAGTGGGAAAAGCGACGCAGGGATTGAGCAATTATTTATTGAAAACTTTTCCGGGCGAATCAATCAGTGTGGCGATTGCCCATGACAGCCGAAACAACAGCCCTTTGTTTGCAGATGTGACTGCCTCGGTTTTTTCTGCGAATGGCATCAAAGTATTCTTCTTTGAAAGTTTACGCCCTACACCGGAGCTTTCATTTGCCATCAGGGAATTGGGATGTAAAAGTGGTGTGGTGGTAACTGCCTCGCATAATCCTAAAGAATACAATGGCTACAAGGCATACTGGACGGATGGCGCTCAGGTAACGCCACCACATGATAAAAACATTATCGATGAAGTAAATAAAATCACCAGTTTCGATGAGGTGAAATTTAGCAAGAACGACGCCCTCGTTGAAATCATCGGCGAGAAGATGGACAGGAAGTACCTCGACCGACTAAAGACGCTTTCCATTTCACCGGAAATCATTCAGCGGCAAAAGGACATGAAAATTGTCTTTTCGCCCATTCACGGAACAGGCATCACCCTGGTGCCAAAAGTCTTAAAGGAATTTGGTTTTGAAAACGTCCACATAGTTGAAGAACAGGCAACTCCCGATGGAAATTTCCCGACTGTAGTTTACCCAAACCCAGAGGAAACAGAGGCCATGTCCATTGCCCTGAGTAAAGCGAAAGAACTCGATGCTGATCTTATCCTAGCGACCGATCCGGATTCTGACAGGGTGGGCATCGGCGCAAAAAACCTGAACGGTGAGTTCCAATTGTTAAATGGAAACCAAACCGCCGCCCTTCTTGCTTACTACATGCTGAATCAATGGAAGGCCAAGGGCAAAATAAATGGCAATCAGTACATCGTGAAAACAATTGTCACAACTGATTTACTGGAAGCAATAGCAAAAGAATTTGAGGTAGAATGCTATAATACACTTACCGGATTTAAATACATAGCCGAGATCCTACGAGAACAGGAAGGCAAAAAAGAATTTATCGTGGGCGGCGAGGAAAGCTATGGCTACCTGAGCGGTGACTTTGTTCGTGATAAAGATGCCATTTCTTCCTGCGCGATGATCGCAGAAATGTGCGCTTTCGCTAAAGACCAGGGGCTGGGTGTATTTGACCTGCTGGCGGAAATTTATTCTAAATTTGGTTTCTATAAGGAGTCGTTGATTTCTATTACAAAAAAAGGCAAGACCGGTGCAGAGGAAATCCAGGCAATGATGAAAGAAATGAGGGAAAATCCGCCCGTGGAGTTGGGAGGATCGAAAGTAGAAAATCTCATTGACTATAAAGAGGGAATGGAAAAAGATCTCATCAATGGATCAACATCAAAAATCCCTTTCCCTTCGTCTAATGTCCTTCAATTCATCACCGAAGATGGCAGTAAGATTTCGGCGCGGCCGTCCGGTACCGAACCCAAAATCAAATTTTACTTTAGTGTAAAGGGTAGCCTGACAGATAAATCCTCATTTGACGCTACTTTGAAGCAGTTAGATCGTAAAATCGAAACCATTGTTAAGGAATTGAAATTAAATTAATTATGCACCCGTGAAGCTTTAATTTCACGGGTATTTTTTTAATATTTATACCCATCTGATTTTAGGACAGTTTCGTAACGCTTATCGATTTGACTGTACTTCTGGATCTTTCAATGGTCATTATCGGGTTTTTTCTCCTGATAAAAGGCGCGGATTTTTTAGTTGAGGGAGCTTCGTCTGCCGCAAAAAAGCTTCATGTAAGCGAACTTATTATTGGACTTACCATCGTTGCACTGGGAACCTCTGCACCGGAACTTGTTGTAAACGCGATATCATCTGTAGAAGACCACGATGACGTAGTGTTCGGCAACATCATTGGCAGCAATATTTTCAATTTGTTTTTGATCCTCGGAGTGTCGGGATTGATCTTTCCGCTCAACGTCCGGGGAAATACGGTCTGGCGTGAAATCCCGTTTTCTTTGGTTATTTCGATTGTGCTTTTCTTCTTGTTGAATGACGGGTTTTTCATTAGCGGAAGCCAGAATGGCACCACCATTTTTGATGGGTTTATTCTGCTGTGCCTATTCCTTGTCTTTGCACTTTACATATTCTACAATATGAAAAAGGACAAAAATAAAAATGAGTTGCTGGATGATCATGAGATTAAAATCCTAAGCTCTAAAAAAACGATTCTCATGATGGTGGGAGGAATCGTTGCGTTGGCAATAGGAGGACGACTTGTAGTGGATAACGCTGTCCAAATCGCCGAGATATTTAAAGTCAGCGAAAAGCTCATTGGGCTTACCATCATATCGGCCGGCACTTCCTTGCCCGAATTGGCTACCTCCGTCATTGCCGCCATCAAAAAAAGACCTGATATCGCAATCGGTAATGTGCTTGGTTCCAACATATTAAACATTACGCTCATTCTCGGGTTATCGAGCATCATCAAGCCACTATCCTACAACACGGTATTGAATACTGATATGTATGTGCTTTTTGGAGGAACACTTTTGTTATTCTTTTTCATGTTTACCCTTCACGCAAAAAAACTTGATCGCTGGGAAGCGTTCGTCTACGTAGTAGGGTTTATCGGCTACGTCGTCTTTCTCTTTATCAGAAGATAGGTTATAAAATCCCCAAACAAACCTTCATTCGCACAATCCTTTTTACAGAATCATGTATTTGGTTTTTAAAGTCCGGGTCATTCTTCATGTTAGCGAGGATTTGATCAACAAGCATTTCAGGATCTGCAGGCATAAGGACAATGTCGTTTCCTGCCTGTATCGCCAGGAAATCGGCATTTGGAATGGTTTTCAGGGCACCCATGTTCATGGCATCGGTGGTGATAATTCCTTTGAAACCCATTTGATTGCGGAGCAAATCGGTTACAATTTTCCTGGAACAACTGGCAGGCAATCCATCAGTGGCGTAATTCTCATTATTCCTCACGGCAATATGCCCCACCATAATGGAAACGGCTCCATTGTCAATAAATGATTGGTACAAAGGTGCTTCCAGCATCACTCCATCAATGAATACCAATTGCGAATGTGAATCCCCTCTAACCAGCCCATGGCCTGGAAAATGCTTTACCGTAGCCGCAATTCCCTGCTTTTGTAATTCACTGATAAATTCGCCCGCCAGATTTATGACAGAATCGGGATCAGATCCATAGCTCCGGTTTTTTATGGCCGCATTGTTAGGGCTGATATCAATGACCGGAGCATAATTATATAAAATTCCAATTTGCTTCAGGTCATTACTGATCGTCCTGGCAGCCTCCCGGTTTTGTTCGGGAGTTTTTAATTCAATGGTTTTTGGTACTGGGGAGGAACCCTCGATTTTCCTCCAAATAAGACTTGGTTCTGCATCGGCGCTATAAACTAAAGGCAAAAGCCCGGACGCATTCGCCACACTATCGAAGTGATGGACCTTTGCCTGGAAGCCCTCCATTGTTCCGTTAAGGAGCAATACTCCCCCAATGGAATTACTTTTTATCAACTGGTCTATTTCCTTGTCTGGTTTGCCCAATTTACCTGCCGCTTGTATGATCATCTGAGCGACCTGCTGCCTGGCGGAAAGCCCGCTAATAATGTTGTTTACCTTCTCATCCAGCACTCCATTCTCAGAATAAAAGTCTTTCAGGGTAAATTTAGGCTGTAGGATTATCTCCTCTGTTTGCTCGCTCTTGTTTCGCGTCGAACAAGCCAGGACACACAGCACTATTAATAAAATTGGGACTAGCTTCATAATTTTTGTTTTACCCCTTCGGGCCATTTTGTTCAAATACACTTGCTATTTTCTTTTGATCGTACCACCATTGCTTCTTTGGCCGCCGTTTTGGAATATCATAAATCTTAGGAATATCCAGCATGTCGGTAAAGCTTACGTGCCCCCCTTCAATCCCAATCATTACATAATCTTTTTCCTTTTTCTGGGCTTTTTTTATAAGGAATTCAGTTGCTTTTGTTCCCATGGTGGTGCCAATGATCCTGTCAAGCGGCGAAGGACTTCCGCCCTGCTGCAGGTGACCGAGAATGGCTTGTCGCACGTCAAAAAGCTCCCCTCCTTCCTCCTCGTAAAGAGCACACACAAAAGCGGTAGTATAAATCTCATTTGCCGACTCGTTCCGAATGACCAGCCCCAAGCTCTTTCCGTCACTAAACATTCCCCTTAGACGATCCACATCTTTTTTCAGGTCCGCCAGTGAGATACCATCTTCAGGAATATATACACGCTCAGCGCCGGTGGATAGCCCGGCCATCATTGCGAGATAACCGCAACCTTTCCCCATTACTTCAACCACAAAGGTTCGGTTTTGCGCGATGGCCGACAGCTTGATTTTATCAATACAATCAATAATATTATTAAGCGCCGTGTCAGCGCCCACACTAATGCTCGTGCCGGGAAGGTTATTGGCAATACTTGCAGGCAGGCAAACTATTGGAATATTGAAATTGACAAAGTCTCGCCTCCTGTTATACATCTCATAGATGGTTTCATACCCGGTAGTCCCCCCTATCATCAAAATGGCATTGATGTCAAAACTCTCAATGTTCTTTGACATCTGGTAAAAATCCTGGTTTTGAGGTGTTTTGCGATTGGTACCCAATACACTGCCTCCTAAGGAAGTCCAGTCCTCTACTTCCATCCATTCCAGCTCCCTAATGTTTCCATCGATTAACCCTTCAAATCCATTTTTTACCCCCAAGACCCGATGGCCCTGATCAATGCCAAATCGGACGGCCGCCCTGACTGCCATATTCATTCCGGGAGAAGGCCCACTGGCATTCATTACCAGAATATTCAGGCCATTTTTTTTCTTTGCCTTGGCAACGGATTTTTGAATAGCCTTGTAGGTTTCCAGCGTTTCCTTAAATGTATTGCCCCTTAACTTAATAGCTTTATCAAACTCTCCTTTCTTCTCTAATTCGGCCACTGACCTGGTAAGCTTCACACTTTCCATCAATGGGGCCGCTTTGACCCTGTTTTTTTGCATTCCTATCAATACTGATTCCTCTTTGCCTGACGACTTTATCAGATAGTGGACCGCCTCGTGCCCAACAAATGTGCTCATATACCGGTCATAAGCTGTAGGAGCACCACCCCTCTGCACATGGCCGAGTATCGTCACCCGTGCGTCTTCACCTATCCTGTCCTGCAATGTAGTCCTTACATATTCGCTCGTGATGGGATTGCCTTTTCGATCTTTAGCGCCTTCGGCAATGATAACAAGGCTTTCCTTCTTACCAGCTTTTCTGGTGGCCTGTAGATGGGCACACATCTCCTCCTCCCAGTTATCGCCTTCCGGTGGACATTCTGGAATGAAAACATAGTCGGCGCCGGTGGAAAGGGCGCTTAAAAGCGCCAGATATCCGCAGTTTCGCCCCATCACTTCCACTACAAAAGTACGCTGGTGGCTTGCTGCGGTACTTTCAATAATGTCAATGGCATCTACGATTCTTTTCAGCGCGGAATTTGTACCGATGGTCCAGTCAGTCCCGATCATGTCATTGTCTATGGACCCAACCAGACCAACAATTTTCAGATACGGGTACTTTCTTAATTGCTCCGCAGTGATTTGCTTTTTGTCATGCAATTCTTTTAAAAGGGAGTCCCATTCTTCCTTGAAAAGATTAGCTCCTGTCAAACTACCATCCCCACCAATGACCACGAGGTTATCAATCCCATTTTCTATCAGATTTTTCGCTGCTTTCAATCGCCCTTCCCGCTCTCTAAACTCCTTACATCTGGCCGTTCCGATGATCGTCCCCCCCTTGTGTAAAATCCCACTGACAGAATCCCAACTCATTTTTTTTATGTAATCACCTCCGTTGACCATTCCCTGGTACCCCTGATAGATCCCATATACGTCTATCCCATAGTTTAGCGCGGTACGTACTACGGCTCTTACGGCCGGGTTCATTCCCTGGGAATCTCCCCCACTGGTCATGATACCAATACAGTTAATATTTTTTGATTTCATTGTTTTCGTTAGGATTACTGGCCTCTAAAATTATCTAAACCGCTGTTAAATGCACATTTTTATAAAGTAATTATTTGCCATTCTAAAACACCTCATCTAAAGCAAATTGACAAAAATATAAAGTGAACCTTCGGTAAGTCAGCACTACAAATCCACTTTTCATCCGGGAATTTTGTTTCCATAGAATGCCATTCAAAGAAGATATTCACCATTCATTTTAAAGCAGTGATTAAATCCGCAAAAATTATTATATTCAAAACCTCTATTTATTAGACACTTACAAAATTCAAATTTTAATAGTAAAACAAATTGAATTATTTTATACACCTAAATAGCATTCAATAAAACTTAAAAAAGAGGAGTAGTTATGGCGGATTTACCTGTTTACATCGAAGACAACAAAAGTTATCATTCTGATAATTGCGAACCTGTAATCAAAGCATGGAAGCAAGGAAAAATAAAACTGGAGGCACTGGGAAGGGGCACGTATCCATTCAGGCCACTAGAGGAAGGGGAATTGAAAGGTGTTTCATCCGTGGGATATTGGGATGCATTGACCGAGCAGGACTGGGGACTGGACTGGCACCGAAACGAAGGTGTTGAATTCTCATTTGTAGAGGGTGGCACTATACCCTTTTCATTGGGTCACCATGACTATCTGCTGGCCTCTGACAATTTAACCATCACCCGCCCCTGGCAACCGCACAAAGTTGGCAACCCATTCATAAATATCGGCCGTTTCTATTGGCTGATCATTGATGTGGAAATCAGGCAACCTCACCAAGAGTGGGTTTGGCCCGAGTGGGTGCTCCTGAACCAAAGCGAATTGAGAGAACTGACAAAGTACCTTCGTCAAAATGAGCAACCTGTTTGGAAAGTGAAACAGGAAATCAGGGAGTGCTTTCAAAATATGGGGATCGCCATCAAAAAGCATAAAAAAGAACACAGTCATGAATCATGGATAAAGTTGTATATCAATAAATTTCTGATGCTGCTTCTCGAAATGTACAGAATGGGAGAAGTTGAACTAAATGAGTCACTGACAGAATCCATCCGGACAACTGAAATATTTTTGAAAAGCCTTGAACAAAGCATCGGAGAACCCTGGACCCTGGAATCAATGGCCATGAAATGCGGCATGGGAATCACTCGCTTTGTTTATTACTGCAAGCAAATTACAAACCTGACGCCGATGCAATATTTGAACCATCTGAGGATCGTGGCAGCAAGCGAAATGTTACTCCATCAACCGGAAAAAAGTATTATTGATATTGCCATCGACTGTGGATTTGCTACCTCCCAGTATTTCTCGACCGTTTTCAAAAAATACCACGGATGCTCTCCGGTGACATTCAGGAGGCACAAACTTGAAGAAGTTGAAGTATTAGAAGAGGCTTAGGTTAACTGCCGGGAATGGAAATCCCTCTAATATTCCTAAAAAGGGAGAGTGCTTTGCTGTCGGTAAGGCCAGAAACAAAATCAAGTAAACTCAATAATTTTGTATAAAGCGACTGCTGTTGGCTTATCTCCTCACTGGCATCTGGTGGCAGCAATCGCCATAGACAATTCTCCTTCCAGCTAAATGATTCTTTTTTAAACTCCTTAACTAATCCGGGCACAAAGGCCACCAAAAGACCATGTAACACTTCAAATCCGGCAGCCTCTCTTTCAATTACCGCTTTAGAACGGTATATTTTTTCGACAGAAATTTGCTGTATACGTTCAAACTGAGGAGCCACTGGTATCTGGCCTGTGAGCGCTTTATCAAAACTGCCCGTCATCATTTCGGGCTCTACTTCTATAAATTTTTTGACTACCTGTTCTATTAACACGCTAATAGCGAGTGCCCGAAGCATCCCTGTTTTTTCTGTAAGACTCGGATATTTGACTAGTTTTTCTGGTTGGTACCGTTCTCCAATCAATTCACCCAAAAGCTCTTCCGTCTCCTCAAAACTTATCCACCCCTGCATGGTGCCATCTTCCAGATCAATAATAGTATAGCAAATATCGTCAGCAGCTTCGACTAAAAATGCCAGAGGGTGTCGACACCAACTGAGATCATTTTCACTCAAAGGAAGTAACCCCAGTGTAGAAGCAATGAATCTAAAATCTTCCTGATTTGCCTGATGAAAGCCGTATTTTTTTTGGCTCTTTCTGCTTTTGTCTCTTCCTATAAGAAGTGATTCGCAAGGGTATTTTGAAAATGCTCCCAGAATAGCACCGGAAAGATTTAACCCTTGTCTTTTATTCTTATTCAGCAATCTAAAGCCCTGGGCATTTCCTTCAAATTGGGAAATATCCTGCCACTCCTTTTCACTTAATACACTCCTGATCTCACTGGCGATGGAGGCATTTTGAAAAAAATCTGAGATACCAGCTTCGCCTGCATGCCCAAAGGGAGGATTGCCGATATCATGGGCCAATGCCGCCGCTGCAACGACCGCCCCAAAATCATGGGAGGAAATACCACCTTCCGAAAGTTGAGGATATTTTTCCAAAAGCAGCCTCCCGGCCTCCCGGCCTAAGGACCTCCCTACGCTGGCTACTTCCAGGCTATGTGTCAACCTTGTGTGAGCGAATTCCTGCCCTGCCAATGGAAAGACCTGAGTTTTATCCTGTAACGATCTAAACGATTGCGAAAAAATAATCCTGTCGTAATCCTGCTCAAAAACACTTCTGGACTGTTTTTGAACATTTTTCTCATCGATTCTCGTTGGGTTTAACAGTTGTACCCAGTCCATGCTTTTAGTTGTATCCAAACCTGTCTAATTTTTTTGTGCTTTTCCGCCAATCGGATTCTACACTGATGTGTTGCTCCAGGTAAATTTTCTTTCCAAAAAATTGCTCCATATCTTTTCTTGCCTCTATCCCCACCTTTTTAATGCGCTCACCTTTGTGGCCGAGCAGGATTCCCCGCTGCGATGCTCTTTCCACAAAAATAATCACCCTGATCCTGATGATGTCTGTATCTTCCTTAAATTCCTCTACCACTATTTCGCAACTGTAGGGTATTTCCTTTTTGTAATTCAAAAAAATCTTTTCCCTCACAATTTCCGAAACAAAAAAACGCTCAGGTTTATCGGTAAGCTCGTCTTTGGGATAAAATGCCGGATGTTCGGGAATATATTTCAATATTAACTGAAAGAGCTCAAGCAGATTACTGCCGTCCAGGGCCGAGACACTGATTATATCTTTGGGTTGCACAAACTCCTGCCAATAGTTTATCACCTCTTCCACCTGGCCTTCCTTGGCTAAATCGATTTTATTAACCACCAAAATAATTGGGACATCAGCCCTTGAAAGAGCTTTTATAAAAGGCTCATCATTGTATTTTTCGTATAAATCGGTGACAAATAAAATAACATCCGCATCCTCCAGCGATGTAGACACGAATTTCATCATGGACTTGTGCAACTCGTATTGCGGATTAAGAATACCAGGAGTGTCTGAATAGACAATTTGAAAATCTTCTCCGTTTAAAATACCAAGAATCCGGTGGCGTGTAGTTTGGGCCTTTGAGGTGATGATAGATAATTTTTCTCCAACCAGTTGGTTCATTAAAGTAGACTTCCCCACGTTGGGTTTACCAATAATAGATACAAAACCGGCCTGATGTTTTTTTTGAGGCATTTACATTTTTTTCATCAAAGATATTTGTTTTTTACGAACTTAAAAGTAGTTTTGCACTCCCATTCGAAAGGAATGGCTAATTATTTAAAGGATGTATCCGCCAACCGGTGTCCGTTGGTTCGAAACTTTGATTTGACATTATTGAAAAAACACTATATCGCGGGATGGAGCAGTTGGTAGCTCGTCGGGCTCATAACCCGAAGGTCGTAGGTTCGAGTCCTACTCCCGCTACAATAAAAGCCGGTTTTTACCGGCTTTTTTCGTTATGTACACTGTATACGTCCTTTATTCTCCTTCTTTTAACAAAATCTATATCGGATACACCTCCGACCTCGATGATCGACTCAGGTCTCACAATGAACTTGCCACAAAAGAATACACAATCAGATTTAGGCCGTGGGTCATCGCATACACCGAAAATTATCACTCTAAAAAGGATGCACTGATCCGGGAAAAGCAATTAAAATCTGCCGCTGGTCGAAAATTTATTTGGAACTTAATCCAAAAAATTCCTACTAAAATGGATCAAATCCGCTAACCGCCGGACGTTGGTTCGAAACTTTGATTTGACATTATTGAAAAAACACTATATCGCGGGATGGAGCAGTTGGTAGCTCGTCGGGCTCATATCCGCCAACCGGTGGATGCAGGTTCGAGCCCGACCGACAACTGGCGTTTACTGCTCCCGCTGCAAATCATTATCGAGAGTTGCCTCAAAAGCCCCTTTTTCATTTTTTTCCCATCATTATAATGCGTTATTGTCAATTTTTATTCACAAACTAGCCCACATTATAACCTAATAATCCTTTACTTTGCCTTTATCAACCTTTTTTAAACCAATTCCAACCATTGCACAAAATGAAAATAAATGCTGAAAATATTTGGTTAGTGGACGATGATGAGATTTATCAATTCATCACAAAAACCTACTTTGAATTTGACGATCCCAGACGGAATATAACATCGTTTCCTAATGGAAAAGCGGCCATCGAAAATTTGCAACATGCCAGCGAGCCAAACATTATCCCGGATATAATACTACTCGATATAAACATGCCAGTCATGAATGGCTGGGACTTTATGGACGAGTATGAAAAGATAAAAACCGCTCTTAAAAAACATCCAAGCATTTTTCTGGTAACTTCCTCTGATAATCAAATTGACACATCAAAGGCAAACCATTACGCGGATATCAAAGACTATATCGTCAAACCTGTCGACAATTATAAAATTAAAAGCATTATCAAACGGGCAACAGAGGAGTAAACTCTTTATTTTTAAAGTTTACGCAAGAGTTTTGACAAAGAACACCCTACTTTTATTTGCTGCCATCCTTCCACTTTCATCTTTTTGTCAACAGACAAATTATGTCAGGAATACGCTGGACACCCTTTGCTCAATGTCGTTCTACGGCAGAGGCTATGTTAATCAAGGAGATTCCCTTGCTGCAGAATTTATCAAAAATGAGTTTGAAAGAATCGGACTACAAGAGGTTGATGGAAGCTATTTCCAGCATTATGAACATGCTGTCAATACATTCCCGGGTGATGTGAAATTGTCTTTTGATGGGAACGAGCTAGAAAAAGGGAGTCAATACCTGGTAGACCCCGCATCTATTTCAGGTAGTGGGACACTAAAGGCAGGAAGCATTGAAATCCGGGATATTTTGTCCAGCGGATGGATCGATAAAATAAAGAGATACAAAAACAAAGCGCTCCTGGTTGATTTAACCAAGCTCTCCACCGTAGATAACACTGAAAAGACTAAAGTCCTTGATGCCCTACAATACCTGAAATTCGGAAATGACATTCCATGTGATGCGGTGGTACTTCTTTTCCAGGGGAAACAACCCTGGTACATTTCAGACATGGTGGGAGAAAGAACCCTTTTCATGGTGTTTAACGACAGTGTTGATACTACACTGAAAGAAATATCATATAAGGTGGAGAGTAAATTCATAGAAAATTACCATTCCAAAAATGTCATTGGCCTGATGCCGGGGACGACTGATACAAGCATTGTAATTTCGGCCCATTACGATCATCTGGGTATGATGGGCACAGAGACATATTTTCCGGGAGCCAATGACAATGCCTCAGGGGTAGCGCTTCTACTTGACCTGGCCCGACATTTCAAAAATCACCCATCTCCATATACAATTTATTTCATTGCATTTTCAGGCGAAGAGGCCGGGCTAAAAGGTTCAAGACACTTTGTTGAAAACCCTTTGATTCCCCTGGAAAAAATAAAATTACTTCTGAACCTCGATCTGGCGGGAACCGGTGTGGACGGTATAACCGTGGTAAATGGAAAAGTGTACCCAAGAGAATTTGAACTGATTGAGAAAATCAATCAAGAGAACCAATATATCAAACAGGTAAAATCAAGGGGTGAGGCCTGTAACAGCGACCACTGTTTCTTTTATCAAAAAGGTGTAAAGAGCCTTTATTTTTACACGATGGGGGGCACTATTTTCTATCATGACATTTATGATGTATCAAGCTCATTGACTTTAAATGAGTACGAAAACTACTTCTCCCTGATCTGGGACTTTCTCAATGGGATATAAAAAAAGCCGCAAAAGCGGCTTTTTTGCTTTATAGTTGTTAATGTTTATTCCATAGAAAATGTATATTCACCGTCCAGTGCGGCCACTCTTGCACCACCAAGTTCTTCGTTAACAATAGAGAACGTTACGTTTAAATTGCTTTCAGTCAATGCATTTAGTGTCATAGTAACCCCATCTCCCCTGACAATTCCATTTAAATCTGATGTAAATGACCAAGTGGTAGATGGCCAAACAGCACTCGCACCAGTAGGATGATTAGAGGCTGTCATATTTGTATTGGTAAATGAAACGGTGAAATTTGCCCATTGAGGAGCTTCCGTTGCACTATTATCTGGTACACTCACACTGCTAACTGTCCATGGGCTGTTATTCACAAGTAAGGCTCTTTTTTGTTCTTCTTCAGTTGGCCCATTGTTTCCGCCCCCACAATTGGCAAAAAATAGCGTGCTTCCCGCTGCTAATAGTAAAAGTAAAAATTTCAATACTCTCATAATTGTTGAATTATTTAAACCCGTAATTTATTTCAGTTGAATCTAACAAAGAACGTCAAATATAACCAATTATGTCAACTATTAAATGCAAAAACATTACACGCGCGGACAATTACAATTCAATATTAAATAATCAGTATTCTTAAATCAACATTCTACTATTACTATATTAATTGATTCTTTTTTGAAAAGATCCATAAGCCGAAAAACGTTATTATCCCATTCACCATTAAAATGCTAAAGCCAAATTCGAATCCATTAAACCAAGCCTTCGAATTCAGGTTGATAATGTATGATAATACAGGAGCAATAATGCAAACCCATGGAGAAACCTCATCTTTTATACTTCTTTTGGTCAAAATACCAAATGAAAACAGCCCCAGCAGTGGTCCATAGGTATATCCGGCTGCTGTAAACAACGAGGTGATCAAATTTTCATTATTTAACTCTTTATAAATTACTATGACCCCAAAAAGTAAAATGGAAAAACCTGCATGGACTATAAGCCTGTATTTCTTCTTTTGCCTCTCCTCCCTTTTTGAAAAGTCTAAAAAATCCGTGCAAAAGGTAGTAGTAAGAGCGGTCAACGCAGAATCAGCGCTTGAATATGCGGCAGCAGTAATGCCCAGAATAAATAAAATGATCGTCGCATTGTTAAAATGTTCCAGTGCCAGTGTTGGGTAGAGATAGTCCGTGTTTACCGGTATTTCAACTCCATTTTGATTTGAAAATACATATAACAGGGCACCGAGTGAAAGAAAAAGAAGATTCGCAAATATTAGCACCACACTGAACCACAACATATTTTTCTGAGATTCTTTCAAGTTCTTGCAGGTCAGGTTTTTCTGCATCATATCCTGATCAAGGCCGGTCATCACGATGGTAATAAAAGCCCCCGAAAAAAACTGTTTGAAAAAGTTAACCTTTGAATTCCACTCCCAGACAAAAATCTTTGAATAGCCACTAGACCGCACAGTATCCATCAAATCAATTACACCAACATCCATTTTTTGAAGAATGATAACAATGGTAAACACCACCGCTACCAGCATCATAATCGTCTGTAATGTATCCGTCCACACAATCGTCTTTATCCCGCCCTTAAAAGTATATATCCAAATGAGGGCAATCGTCACAAAGACCGTGAATTCAAAGGATAATTCCCATGCATCAAAAACCGCCACTTGTAATACCATGGCAACCAGAAAAAGCCGGAAGGCCGATCCAATGGTCCGGGATAGCAGGAAGAAAAATGAACCGGTTTTATATGAATATCTGCCAAACCTGTTTTCCAGGTAGGTATAAATAGTGACAAGATCCAATTTATAATACAGTGGCAGGAGAACTCTTGCCACTACTAAATAGCCCAATAAATAGCCCAGCACCATCTGGAAATAAGCAAATTGAGCTAAGTCGCCTTGCTCATTGATTTGATTTCCCACGTCTCCCGGCACAGAAATAAAAGTTACTCCTGAAAGCGAAGCACCTATCATCCCAAAAGCGACCAGATACCATGGAGATTGTCTGTTGGCGGTGAAAAAAGTGGTGGTATCTGCGTTTTTTGAAGTGAAAAAAGACACGATTATTAGAAAAAGAAAATACCCCGAAATGATAAGGGAAATTATTAAAGGACTCATTTTAAGTTTTTTATAAGTGCTAAAAATGATTATTTTTTTTTATTTTTGCGAAGCAATTTTTCGGGTATGGAATATAATTTTGAAGTAGAAGAGTTAGTCGAGCAGCTGGAGAATGTCACTACGGAGAGTTTTTTCGACCTTGTAGTTTACAATGATGACTACAACACGTTTGACCATGTGATCAGTACGCTGGTTAAAGTTTGTCGGCACACATTGACCCAAGCAGAACAATGCACTTACATCATTCACTACAAGGGCAAATGCTGTGTCAAAAAAGGCAGCTACCAGGAACTTGAACCCATGAAAAACTCTATTTTAGACGCCGGCATTGACGCTAAAATCCACTAGGCTGATTAATGCATGACACCGATGCATTTCTTGATAGTCATTAATCCCGCAGCAGGAAAGAGTGACCATCAACACAAAGAAAATGCGGTTTCCTCATTTTTAAAATCAAAAAGAGCCCTCTTTGAAACCTACTACACCCGGAAAGAAAATAGCATCTCCCACCTCTATAATTTTCTATTAGAAAAACAAGAAATTACCGACATCGTGATCATTGGCGGTGACGGAACGATCAATCTTTGCCTCAATGCCCTTCCACATTTTAATTACACACTTTCTGTGGTGAACAATGGAACGGGCAATGATAGTGTAAAAAACCTTTATCATAGCAAGTCGCTGGGTGAGCAGGTCAGGGCTACCATGGAAGGGGAAATCAAAACTATTGACTTGGGAAGCTGTAATGACCGGATATTTATGAACGGGGTCGGTATTGGGTTTGACGGCTTGGTGGTCCGCAAGATGGCTTCTCTGAAAAAAAAGAGAAGGGGCCTTTGGGCGTATTTATCTATCGTGCTTCAACTTTTGCCGAAAAAAACTTCGTTTGCTACTACCATTCTTCTTGATGGCAAGGCAATTAATCAATCAATATTTTCTATGACTATCACGAAGGGAACCACCTTTGGAGGGGGATTTCTTATGAATCCTAACGCGCTTCCTGAAGATGGGTTATTGGATATTTGCCGATTCAACAAATTAAACCTTCCTGAAAAACTGATGATCCTTCCCTGGGTGTTTATTGGAAAACATGGCTGGTTTAAACCGATTTCCTATTTGAAATCAAAAGAAATTGAAATCATTTCAGACACTCCCCTTCCAGCACACATCGATGGGGAGATAATAGAATCCCATCGCTTCGTATTCAAGGTATTACCCAAACGACTAAAAATTCGGGTTTAGGCCTTTACGGAGGAATTATTTTTTCGTTTAAGCTTCACATAAAAATAGATGGCGATGAAAAATATGATCAGCGAGATGAACTGGCTATTACTGATAACGCCGTCTATCAGATATCCCCTTTCTTCATCCCCTCTAAAGATTTCAATCACTGATCTGCCGATCGAGTAAAGAATCAGGTAAGTCAAAAACAACTGCCCGGGGAATTCCTGTCTTCGTTTGACATACATCAGGTAGGCAAATATGGAGGTGATCAACACCACACTGTACAATTGTGTAGGGTGCACATGTTCGTGAATGCCATTTCCCGCTTCAAATGACATTCCTATGAAAGAATCCGTAGGAATTCCATAGCAGCAACCACCAAAAAAACAACCCATTCGCCCAAAAGCATGGACGGTGCAGGTCGTACCAGCAATGATGTCCAGCATTGGCAACGCAGGAAGTTTATAGTATCTGATAAAAAGGTAAACCGTAGGAATGGCAAAAATCAATGAGCCATAAAAAACAAAGCCACTCCCGAAATTTTTCAACAGCAGTCCCGGATTCCCAAAATACCTTGCAGGGTCTTCGAAGGCGATAAAAACCTTCCCACCAATTACCGCCGCAACGATGATCAGAATGATCAGCATCTGTGTCTTATCATAGGATAAACCGAATTGCTTTTTAGCATTGTAAGCGGTGTAGTAATAAGCCATGAAAATCCCAACGGCAATTAAAAATCCATAGGAATAAATGGTGATTGTGGACGGAAAAATTCCCGATAGAAAATCAGGTGTTTCAAATTGGAATAAAACTGGATGCATTGGTTAGTAATTGGTACAATTTGATCAACACCAATTTAACAACAAAAAAATAGAAGTTTGAAACCGTACTGGCTTATTCGAAGATTTTGTATTTCCCCGCTTCTTCCATTAATTGGTTTTTGTCAATGGGAACCACGCCAACATATTCACAAACAATCCCGCCAGCCAGGTTTGATAATTCGGCCACAATTTTACCGGGAAGCCCCAGCGCCATGCAGAGAGCAGCAACGCCTACGACGGTATCGCCAGCGCCGGATACGTCCGAAATGTTCCTCACATGAGCAGGGATCAGGTGGTCTTCGTTGCCATGTTGAATGTAAACGCCTCTTTCCGATAAGGTCAATAAAACACCGTCAATGGTCATTTTTCTCCTAAACTCATTAATGGTGTTTTTAAATTTTTCAAAATCATCCAGAGAGATCGTATCATCCAATCCTTCCCTGATTTCCTTTAAGTTGGGTTTGAATAGAGAGACATTTTTGTACTCGTGGAAGTTCTTTTTCTTCGGATCCACAATTACTGGGATTTGCCGAGAGTTCGCCTTTTCCGTCACCATCCCAATGAGATCTTTATCAATCACCCCCTTATCATAGTCCTCAAAGACCACGGCATCCACCTGAGTCATTAATCCTTCTACCCGGCGAAAAAGCTCTTTCTTCTCTTTTTCCGTCAGGGAGTGCTTATCTTCTTTGTCGACCCGAAGTAATTGTTGGGAACCGGAAAGTATTCTTCTTTTGACAGTGGTCTGCCGCTCGTTGCTTAGCACGATTCCCTGCGAAGAAATATCTTCTTCCTGTAGCAGGTCCATCACAATTTTTCCCTCGATATCATTGCCAACAACGGCACATAAAATCGGGGTAGCGCCCAATGAATGAATGTTACGAGCCACATTAGCGGCGCCACCGAGCCGGTGTTCACTTTTATTGATCGCCACAACGGGAACAGGAGCTTCAGGCGAAATCCGGTCAACTTTTCCCCAGATATAGGAATCGACCATTACATCACCAATTACCAGAATATTTAAGTCAAAGAAATCTTCGAATGTCGCCTGAAGCTTTTTATTCATTTTTATTTCAATTTTGCCAGTGTAGTTTTCAGCCTTTGCAATGCTTCTTTCAAATGATCGTCAGAAGCAGCGTAAGAAATCCTGATGCAATTCGGCGCACCAAAAGCATCACCCGTCACCACAGACACATGGGCATTGTTTAATAAATACATGGCCAGGTCTTCAGCACTATTGATGGTATTTTCGCCATCCGATTTGCCAAAGAAATAGCTGATATCAGGAAAAACATAGAATGCCCCACCCGGGCTATTTGACTTGATGCCAGGGATTTCCTTTAGTCCGTCCAGCACCAGTTGTCTTCTCCTTTTGTAGGTTTCAGCCATTTTTCTGGTTGGTTCCTGGTCGCCTGTGATAGCCTCAATAGCGGCCCTTTGCGCAATCGAGCAGACTCCAGAGGTAAATTGGCCCTGCATTTTATTGCAAGCCTTGGCCATCCAAAGTGGTGCGCAGATATATCCTACCCTCCACCCGGTCATGGCATGGCCTTTTGAAAATCCATTTACCACGATGGTCCTTTCAAACATGCCTGGTAAAGAAGCGATACTAACGTGCTCCCCAAAGAAATTGATGTACTCATAGATCTCATCGGAGATCACGTACAGATCTTTGTGCTGAAGTACTACTTCTGCGATTTCCTCCAATTCCTCTTTTGAAAAAACAGAACCGGTCGGGTTTGATGGTGAAGAAAAGATGATTGCTTTCGTCTTGGGAGTAATAGCTTTTTTCAACGCTTCCACTGGTGCTTTAAAATCCTGCTCCAGCGTTCCTTCGATGATCACGGGAATTCCCTCAGCCAGTTTTATCAATTCCACATAGGAAACCCAGTACGGTGCGTACACGATTACCTCGTCGCCAGGATTGATCATCGCCATAAACACATTGGCTATGGAGTGCTTGGCGCCGTTGGAAACAACAATATTCTCAGGTTTGCAATCTATCTTATTTTCCTTCTTTAATTTATCAGCGATCCCTTCCCTAAGTTCAGGATATCCTGGGACGGGAGGGTAAGAAAAAAATTTTCCTGAGTCAATAGCATCCTTAGCTGCCTTCTGAATGTGTTCCGGGGTTTTGAAATCGGGCTCACCTAAACTTAGGCTAATTACATCGATGCCCTGCGATTTTAGCTCACGAGCTTTCTGCGCCATAGCAATGGTGGCAGATTCTTCCAGCGCGTTGATCCTGTTAGAAAGTACATTTTCCATAGATCTGTTCTTTTTTGAGATTTAGATTAAAATTGCTGATAATTAAAGTTTTGCGAAATTTTTGTTCCTCTTTTTATTTCGCGGCGCAAAATTATAAAATATGATGGGAACTGACTTATTAATTCCAAATTATCTAATCTCATTTTTTCAATTTTGGTTTCATATTTATATAACTTGTTTTTCAATGGTCAGATGCCATGCCTGCCGGTAGGCTGGGGCCTTCACATTTATAATCATCACTCTGTATGATCCGCCAGCTGGCGGATCATACCCGGTTTCATCGGTTTACCTTTTTAATGGCGCAACCTTTAAAAGAATTTGAATTGACTATATTTGCTGCCTGAAATTCAACTTTTTTTAACTTGGAATTAGCCGCTGCATTTTTTGTAAGCCTGTTGATCATACTCTTTCTGGCCAATGTATTCTCTATCATTTTCAGCTTTCTGAAATACATTTTTGGTGAGCCTATCACCTCTTATATTCACTTTAAACCCATTAAGCCGTCCTACAAAAATGCCCTTCAGCAACATTTCACTTATTATCAAAACCTCAGCGAAAAGCATAAAAAAGTCTTTGAACAACGGGTGCAGCGATTCATTGACCTGAAGGAGTTCGTTCCCAGAAATTTCAGAGGTATTCCTGACGAAATCAAAGCGATCATTGCGGGGAGCGCTATTCAGCTTACCTTCGGGCTGCCTCGCATCTACCTCCGGCATTTCAACAAAATCCTGATCTATCCTGACGATTACTATTCGGTTATTTTCAGAAGATATCACCAGGGAGAGGTCAACCTGCATGGAGGCATCATTGTGCTTTCATGGAAAAACTTCGCCCGTGGCTACATGGATGACCAGGATGGAAGAAACCTCGGCCTCCACGAAATGGCACATGCGATCCGCCTCGAAAATGAAATCAATAATGGGGAATATGGTTTTTTCCCACTTCACCTTTTAAAACGATGGCGTGAACAGGCGGACAAGACAATTGAATACCTGAAAAACGGAGGCAATGGATTCTTCCGGGATTACGCCGCGACCAACCGGGACGAGTTTTTTGCGGTGGCGGTAGAAAACTTTTTTGAGCGCCCGGAAGAGTTTCACGAAAAATTCCCGGTTTTATTTACACTATTGGCCCAATTGCTTCGTCAGAACCCGATCCTAATTAAAAACAGTAATAAAAAGCTGTAATCTTATCCTTCTTATTATTTTTGCACTCTAATTCATTTCATTCAGCATGGCAAATATTTTGGCAATAGTAGGGAGGCCTAATGTGGGTAAGTCAACATTGTTTAACCGACTGGTAGAACAGCGGCAGGCAATCATGGACAATGAAAGTGGTGTTACCCGTGATCGCCACTATGGAATGTCTGAATGGAATGGCAAGCGATTTACCGTCATCGATACCGGCGGATATGTGCATGGTTCAGATGACATCTTCGAGGGCGCGATCAGAAAACAGGTGATTTCGGCTTTGGATGAAGCGTCGGTAATTGTCTTTATGGTGGATGTGACTGAGGGTGTCCATGACCTTGATAAAGATTTTGCTAAAATACTGCGAACGATAAAAAAACCGGTATACATTGTGGCCAATAAAGCCGACAATGCGCAACGATCTTTTCTGACCGGGGAATTTTATGCCTTAGGTTTCCACGATATCTTTCCGGTCTCTTCCATCAATGGAGGTGGTACAGGCGAATTGCTGGATAAAGTAGTAGAGCACTTCGAGGATGACTACGAAGACCCGGAAGCAGGCCTCCCCAAAATAGCCATCATGGGTCGACCCAATGTGGGAAAAAGCTCCTTTCTGAATGTGCTGATGGGCCAGGAACGAAGTATTGTCACAGACATCGCGGGTACTACACGGGACGCTATCAACTCCCGGTACACCATGTTTGGCAAGGATTTTCTTTTGATAGATACCGCGGGTGTCCGTAAAAAATCAAAAGTACACGAAGACATTGAGTTTTATTCCGTCATTCGGGCAATCAAAGCCCTCCAAAACAGCGATGTCATTATCATTCTGATAGACGCCCAAAATGGTCTTGAATCCCAGGACATGAACCTTATCTCCCTGGCCAATAAATATAAAAAGGGAACCATGTTGATGATAAATAAATGGGACTTGATAGAAAAGGATACAAAAACCGCCAAGGCCTATGAAGATGAGATCAAGGAGAAACTGGGCCCGTTGTCCTATATCCCAATTGTTTTCACTTCCATTCCAAAGAAACAAAGAATTTTCAAAGCAATAGAAACTGCCATAGGTGTGTATGAAAACCGCTACAGGAAAGTGACTACATCCGAGCTGAATGATAAAATGCTGGCGGAAATTGCCAAATATAATCCACCGGCGTACCGCGGAAAATACATCAACATCAAATATGTAACACAACTGCCAACCAAGACCCCAACATTTGCCTTTTTTTGCAACCACCCTACCCATATCAAAGAACCCTACAGGAGATTCCTTGAAAATAAATTGCGGGGGTATTTTGATTTTGCCGGGGTTCCAATAAAAATTGTATTCAGAGAAAAGTGATCAAACTTAGCCCATCGTCAAAAAGTAAATTTTACGAATTGCTTCCTAAGTACATTCCAGCCAATGCCGTGCACTATTGCTTTGACCTATGGGTAGCCAATCCGTTTCATTTTAAAGTCACGCGTAAAAGACAGACCAAGCTGGGCGATTACAGATTCGATCCGGTGAGAAACGAACATACCATTTCCGTGAATTATAATCTTAACCAATACAATTTTCTGATTACTTATTTGCACGAATTTGCCCACTTGCTCACGACGGAAAAGTACGAAAGGAAGGCAGAACCGCACGGCAGGGAATGGAAAAACTTTTTTAAAGAAACCATGGCCCCGGTAATGAATTCGCTGATCTTCCCCGAAGAATTACTTCCAGTGTTAAAAAGACACATGCTAAACCCCAAGGCCAGCTCGCAGTCAGACCCGCACCTTGTAAAGGCGTTGAGGAAATACGACAGGGATTACAATGATCAGCTTTTACTGGACGAGATTGAAAAAGGGGATGAGTTTTCATTCAAAGGAAACGCATTCAGAAAGCTGGAAAGCCGACGAACCAGGGTAGTCTGTTACCATCTGGCTACAGGCAGGAAGTATCTGATCCCGAAAATCGCCCGTGTGGACAAACATTAATGTTATGAAACTACGGCATAGGTGTAACCAAGCCGTACATACAAAGTATAGCTTGTAATATAAAATAGAAAAAATATACGGTTTGAGGTATTTACTTTTTTTATCATTTCTGTTTTTCACCAGCACTGCTGCCTTCAGCCAGGAGCCAAATTACTGGAAGCACATGGCCGACGTGGAAATCAAGATCAAACCCGATCCCACCGGAAAGTATGAAGTGGAATATCCTGAATTTGGCGAAAAGGCTCGGTCCATCGATGGAAAAACCATTTCCCTTAAAGGGTATATGGTTCCACTAAAAGAATTTACCGGCCACAAATATTTTGTCCTTTCTGCCTATCCATTCAACATGTGTTTTTTCTGTGGCGCTGCGGGACCGGAAACAGTTATCGAAGTTTATTCAAAAGAAGAAATTGATTTTACCGAAGATAAGATTACCATTAAGGGAAAACTAAAACTTAATACCAACGATCCGGATCACCTTATGTATTTAATGGAAGATGCGGAGTTAGTCGATTAGCCTATGAATAGATTTACCACCACCATTTTATTGACTCTCCTGGCATTGATTTCATTTGATGTCCATTCTCAAAGCGACTCCATATTCATCCGAAAAATATTTACTGAGGAACTGGTGAATGGAAAAAGTTATGAAAATTTGCGCTACCTGTGCAAAGAAATCGGACCACGTTTGACCGGTTCAGAAAACGCGGGAAAAGCCGCCCTTTGGGTTAAAAAGGAGCTGGAATCCTATGGTCTTGATTCTGTCTGGCTTCAGCCGGTGACGGTACCCAAGTGGGTGCGTGGAGCGGAAGAAAGCGCCAATATCCTGAGTAAAAACGGGAAGATTGCAGTGAACGTAACTGCTTTAGGAAACTCGGAAGGATCGGGTAAAAAAGGCGTGAAAGGGGAAGTCGTCGAGGTTTTATCTCTCGAAGATCTTGAGAGCAGAAGCCAGGATGATATCAAAGGGAAAATCGTTTTCATCAATGAGAAAATGGACCTCTCCCTGATCAAAACCGGTGATATGTATTCAAAAGCCGGCGTTATTCGCTACCAAGGCCCACGTGAAGCAAGTAAGTTGGGAGCCATTGGTGTAGTAGTCAGATCGCTAAGCCCATCCACCGACGACTATCCGCACACGGGTAGCCAGGACTACGGAATGAACGTCAGAAAAATCCCCGCAATAGCTATCTCCACTAAAGACGCCGATTTACTTAGCCAACAAATCAAACAGGAACCTGGCCTTCAGTTTTATTTCCGGACCTTCAGCCACATGGAAGAAGATGTTCTTTCATACAATGTGATTGGACAAATTACCGGAAACGAATATCCAGACGAAATCATTGTTTTTGGTGGGCACCTGGATAGCTGGGACCTTGCTGAGGGTGCCCATGACGACGGTGCCGGATCGATTCATGCCATCGAAACCATTCGATTGCTAAAGGAAAATTATCAGCCGAAAAGGACGCTTCGTGTCGTGCTTTTTATGAATGAAGAAAACGGCTTAAAAGGTGGCAAGGAATACGCCCGGGTAGCTGAAGAAAAAGGAGAAAAACATATTGCCGCGCTGGAATCAGATAGTGGTGGATTCTTACCTCAGGGATTTAGTATGGACGCCTCAGTGCCTGTTTTGGAGAAAATCCAATCATGGAGTCCTCATTTTGCACCCTATAGATTATTCCTATTTGAAAAAGGATATGGTGGTGCTGATATCGGTCCGCTGAAATTGCAAAATGTACCTCTTATCGGCCTGGAAGTCAGTGATCAGCGCTATTTTGAAATGCACCATTCCGCGCTTGACAAATTTGAGATCGTTAACAGACGGGAGCTGGAATTAGGGTGTGCTTCCATGGCATCAATGGTTTACCTTATTGACAAATATGGATTGGAGTAACTTATACAGATAATTAATAAAGGCCTTTATAGTTTGAAAATGGAGGAAAAAACAACAACCCGGTCAAATACTGATATAAGAGAGCTCGGTAAGACGCTGCTTGAAATTGGAACTATGTTAATGAGCGCAGGAGCCAATAGCATGCGCATCCGGAAAACCATAGAGCGTGTTTCCGATGCCTTTGACGTGAATACTGAATTGCTGATTACCCACAGAGCTTTAATGCTGACCATAAACGATCAGAACGAAGAGCAATATCACAGTGGATTGAAACGTACCATGCCACATGGTGTAAATTTCAAAGTGGTTTCCGGTATCAGCAGAATGAGCTGGAAGGTACTGGAAGAGGGATGGGGCCTTGAACAAATCAATGCAGAACTGAAAAGGCTCGGTTCATTACCTCACTACAATAGAATGATCATTCTCCTCATGGTAGCCTTGGCGGGTGCCTCATTTTGCCGCATTTTCGGGGGAAGTTGGACAGACATGCTCGTTTCTTTTGGAGCTACCTTTGCAGGTTTATTTATCCGGCAGGAAGCAGTAAAAAGGAATTTCAACACTTACTTATGCATATTTTTTGGTGCTTTCACAGCATCCTTAATTGCCAGCATTTTTATGCGCAGTTTTTCAGTCAGCGAGCATGCTCTCGCGACTTCTGTTCTATTTTTGGTGCCCGGTGTCCCACTGATCAACTCATTTTCCGATCTGATAGATGGCAATATCATGAACGGGATTATCAGGAGTGTCAACGGGCTAATGATTGCTTTTGCCATTGCTTTAGGGTTATTGATGGCCATTTTAATTGTTCAAGTATAAGGTATGATCTGGATAGAAATTTTTGAAAAGGGAATTTGGTTTGGCTTGGCAGCCATCGGTTTTGCCATATTGTTTAATGTTCCGGTGCGAACCCTGGGTACCATTTGGGTGCTGGGTGCGCTGGGCGGAATTACCAAACTGATTCTGATGCACCTTGGAGTTGGCGTAGTTGTGGCGTCATTTGGCGGAGCAACATTAATTGGTTTTGCGAGCATCTATGCAGCACATAGCAAACACTCCCCCCCCATGGTGTTTGCCATCCCTTCTGTCATCCCCATGGTACCCGGTGCATTTGCCTACAAAATGATGATCGGCATGTTGTATTTGGCGGCGGATCGTGTGGGAGATGACTATGCGCAAACATTGTCAGAAACCATTAATAATGGGCTAAAGGCCTCCTTTATTCTTATGTCGCTTGCTTTCGGTGTGGCGCTGCCCATGCTGATTACCAGACAGGAATCAGCTAAAAACCTCAGGTTCATAAAAAGAGGCTGAGATCCTTACATAATGGCTGGTTGTAATCCTGCCAATGATTTTTTCTTAACTGCGCTAATGTGATATTATAGCTCATTTTGATCCGTTTTATCAGGAGTTTAATGATAATTTTGTTTAGTTAAAAAATTAACCAGACATGAAAAAATTCCTGATTATCCTAGCCGGTATTGTAGTAATTGTATTAGCCGCAGCTTTTATCCTCCCAGCTGTTTTCAAGGACGATGTAAAGGTAGCCATCGATGAAGCCATTGCTGAAAACATCAATGCCCATGTCTATTTTGATGTGGACAAATTTGGGCTAACCCTCTTCAAGCATTTCCCCAACCCTACGGTGGAATTGGGTGATTTTGGAGTGGTGGGAAAAGATCGGTTTTCGAAAGACACACTCGTTTCCGTAAGCCAATTTGATATTACCATTGATCTGTTCAGTTTGTTTGGCGACAAGCCCACTGTCAAATCCTTGAACCTTGACAATGCCAATATAAATGTCATTGTCCTGGAAGACGGATTGGCAAACTATGATATCGCAATGCCTTCTGAGGATACTGTCGTGGAAGAGGAGTCATCCTCTGATTCTCAATTTAAAATCGACAGTTGGCGCATTACAAATTCAAGCCTCGTGTATGATGACCGAACGCTTCCATATTATTTAAAACTGGAAGGCCTTAACCATGAAGGAAGTGGCGACTTTACCCTCGAAGTTTTTGATATGTCTACGCATAGCTCTATCAAGTCCATAAAAACTTCCTTCGACGGGGTCACCTATCTCAGCGGCCAGCAGCTCACCGCAGATGTCACATTGAACATGGACCTTACCCATTTCAAATTTACCTTCAAAGACAATAGCATTCGCCTCAATGATTTTCCGCTATCATTTGACGGATATTTTGCCATGCCTGGGGATGACATGGAAATGGATATTTCTTTTGCTACTGAGGGCACATCCATCAAAAGCTTGTACAGCCTCGTTCCGGCAGCTTTCACAGAAGGATATGAAGATATTAAAGCAGAAGGTGATTTGTCGTTCAATGGGTTCGTTAAGGGTCTGTTGAACGATACCCAAATGCCTGCCTTTAATCTTTCCCTAAAGGCGGCAAATGGCTTGATCCAGTATCCAGATCTACCAACTGCACTGTCCAATATCAATCTGGATATGTTGGTTGATTGTGCCGACGGGAACATTGACAATACCATGATCGATGTGAAGCAATTTCACCTTGACTTTGGCAAAAACCCAGTGGACATCAAATTATTGGTGAAAAACCTGGTGAATTACGATATGAATGCAGATGTCAAGGCAAGCCTCAACCTGGGAGAATTAAACACGATGTTCCCAATGGACGGGCTGGACATGAAAGGTACCTTTAACATCAATTTACAGGCAAGTGGTATTTACGACTCGATAAAACAAATCATTCCCACGATTACCGGATCAATGGGGATGCAAAATGGCTACATTAAATATACGGACTTCCCGCAGGCTTTGGAGAATATGAAGTTCACTTCTACCATAGAATGCAAGTCCGGTAAAATGGAAGACTTCGCTTTGGCTGTGAATGATTTCTCAGTAAAAATGGGTGAGGATCAATTTAACGCCAGTTTGTTATTTAACAACCTGGTGGATTACACCTGGGATCTGACGGCCAATGGTGGCCTTGACCTGGCAGTGATCAATGAATATTATCCAATGGAAGGAATGAGCTATTCAGGAAAGCTGAAAGCCGATCTTTCTACAAAAGGAAAGTATTCGGATGTGGAAGCTGAAAAGTATGATCGTCTGCCCACAAGTGGTAGCGCACAGTTAAGTAATTTTGTCTATAAGAGTGTTGATTTACCGAGTGATTTCATTATCAATAATTCTTCTCTTTCCTTCAATCCATCCTCAATAGTAATTCAGTCATTTGATGCAAAATCCGGCAGCAGCGATTTCAACATAAAAGGTTCCATTTCTAATTACATGGACTATGTGTTCAAAGAAAACGCGCTTCTAAAAGGAAATATGACCCTTGCATCGCAGCGAATTGACCTGAACGAATGGATGACCGGTGAAGAAACCGAGGAAGCCGTAGAAGATACTATTCCATTGGAAGTCATTGAGGTCCCTGACAACATTGACTTTGTTTTTGCTTCTAATATCAAGACCATTTATTATGATAATCTGCAATTAAAAGACGCGACGGGAGCCATCATTGTCAGGGATGGGGTGGTGCGAATGGATGATCTTGGCTTTGCTTTGTTCAATGGCCGCATTGTAATGAATGGCACCTACGATACCAGGGATGCCAGCAAACCGGCGTTTGACTATATGATGTCGATCAAAGATCTTTCCATCCCACTCTCATTTACCGCATTTGAAGTAGTAAGGACATTCGCCCCATTTGCTCAGTCAATGGACGGAAAATTTAGTACAGATTTCGAAGTCAATGGTTTGCTAAAGCAGGATATGATGCCTGACCTTGCCACGATTTCCGGAGGTGGATTGATTAAAATTGCGGAAGCAGCTGTGAAAAACTCCAAGTTGGTAGCAGGCATTAACAACCTCACCAAGACCGAACTCGCTGACGAAAATTTCACACTAAAAGACATGATTATGAGTGCCGAAATCAAAGACGGGAGAGCACGTGTAAAACCATTTGAGGTAAAGGTGGGGGATCACCTGGCCAAAGTAGAAGGAAGTATGGGTCTTGATCAGTCGCTCAGCTATAAGGTCAAAACCAATGTAGAAACCGGGCAAGCAGGCCAGGCTGTAAATTCTCTGATATCCAGTCAGATTGGTAAGGAAATAAACAGCTCCAACGCCGATGTTACATTTGCAATAGGAGGCACCTTCTTCAAACCGGAAATCAAGATCGAAAGTGTCGACTATGGCGAAGGTGAAGTAAAAGCTGCTGCAGAGGAAAAAGCTGGTGAAGAAATCGATAAGGCGAAGCAGCAGGCTGAAGAAAAAGTAGAAGAGAAGAAACAGGAAGTACAAAAAGAAGCTGAAAAAATTGCTGAGGAGCAGTCAGAAAAATTGAAAGAAGAAGCTGAAAAGCAATTGGGCGAAGAAGGTAAGGAGACCGTAGACAAAGCCAAAGAAGAAGCTGATAAAGTCATCGATAATCTTTTTAAAAAGAAAAAATAAGCCATATTATTGAATGGGAATTCAGGAAAAGTAAGTATGGCTTCGAAAAATAGTGAATACCTCTGGGGCATCGATCTGGGAGGGACAAAGATTGAAGGTGTGATCCTTCAAAAAACAGATTATCACGTGCTGACACGGATGCGAATACCTACCGAGCAAAAGGGAGGGTATCACCACATTCTCCATCAGATCAAAAAGCTAATTCACTTGTTGGAGGAAGAGTCCGGCTTGCGGTGTACAGAAGGCTTTGGCATTGGCACTCCAGGCACCCTGGACCCCATTCTCCAGACGCTAAAAAACAGCAACACCACTTGCCTGAATGGCATGCCTTTCCAAAAGGACCTGGAGACCCTTACAGGCATCCCAATTAAAATTGCCAATGATGCTAATTGCTTTGCACTAGCCGAGACCAGGATGGGAGCGGTTAAAAGCAAGATGCCGGAAGCAAAGGTGGTGTTTGGGGTAATCATGGGTACCGGAGCTGGCGGCGGCCTTGTAGTAAACAATCAGATTATTGCTGGTCGCCAAGGCATCGGCGGCGAATGGGGACACAATTTTCTGGATGAAAGTGGCGGACCGTGTTACTGTGGCAAAACCGGATGCGTTGAGACGATCATCAGTGGAACAGGCCTACAGAAATACTATCGAAGCATTGCAGGAAAGGAAGCCACACTTAAAGAAATCTATCAAAACAAAGAGAAGGACCCTTTTGCCGGACAAACCATTGACCGATTGATGGAACAGTTTGGCAAAGGGATTTCAGTTATCATTAATATCATTGACCCCGATGTGATTGTGTTGGGCGGTGGCGTGGGAAACATCAAGGAGTTATACACCGAGGGCGTCGAACGAACAAAAAAATATGTTTTTAATAATCGCCTCGACACCGTATTTTTAAAGCCCGAACTCGGTGACAGCGCCGGGGTTTTTGGAGCTGCTATGCTGATGGAATGATTTAATTCTATTCGGTTATTCCGGAATCCAAAATCAGGAAATTAAAATCAACTTTCTAAACGCTAATACTTTTTATTACTATGCTTCAACACAACGTATATTTTTACCTGAAAGAAGACCTTACTGAACAACAAATAGAAACCTTTGAAAAAGGCATAAATACATTACTTGATATCGACGAGCTGGTGGAAGGATTTGTAGGCGTTCCCGCTAAAACGGAGCCAAGGCCTGTAGTCGACACAAAATATGCCTATGCACTTTCCACGGTTTTTGAAGACGTGGCACAGCACGATAGCTACCAGGAGCATCCTGTTCACAAAAAATTCATCAGCGAATGCAAGGAACTCTGGACGGAAGTGAAGGTGTTTGATGTGGAGTATTAGCCATCTTAACCTGATAACCTAACTTCTGTAGATTATATTTTCTGAATTTTTCAAAATCTATATGAAATTAAGTTTCAACGAATATTATTTTCCATCTGGATTGAGATGGACATGGCTGGTTGTCAGCATAGGGTTGATAATTTACCATATTGTTTGGGCCCAAATAAGCTATTTTGATGCATTTATAATCCTGTAAAGCCTGTTGATTTTGTCTACAAAATATTCTACTATCATTGATCCAGCTAAACAAAAGATATCAGATTCATTTATACTTTTTTGGATTAGAATCAATCAAGTTACAGTTGATTACAGACACTTAGACAAAATCTCAGTAAGTAATCAGAGGCGTGGCTATACAGCAAATTCGAGGAGCAGGGATAGACAGGTGAAGTTTAATGAGTATGTAGGCAATCTCCTTTATGAAGAAGGAAAAAGTTTTGAATTGTCAAGGAGTGTCAACTTTGAGAGTTTTAGTGAGAGATTGAGAAATGTGGCTGAAAGCCTTGACATCCCTTTAGAGTGGGATCATTGAGACTTTATTAATTCTTACCTTGTTGTAAACCATGTCTATACCTGAAGTTATGACATGACTTGAAAAAATTCCAGACTAGTGTCAAGTCAACAGTAAACTGTCCGTTAGGGTTCGGAAAAAGTCACCTATATTCCCTCCCAATAGGTGCTATGTTTGAAAAAGGGGTTGGGGAGTGTTTTTTGGCAAAATCGACTTTTTACGAACCCAAAATAGTAGGTATGACATGACACTAGGTTCTGGTAGCTTAACTATTCTCTTGAATGACAAAAAAAAGCCCATCATCATCTGACGGGCTTTCGTTTTTATATAAGTCTGTGATTGCTATCCATTCATAGAAACAAGAAATTCTTCGTTGTTTCGGGTTCCTTTCATTTTTTCCTGTAGGAAATCCATCGCTTCCGCTGACGTCATATCTGACATAAACTTGCGAAGGATCCATACCCTTTGAAGAGTTTCCGGATCGAGAAGTAATTCCTCCCTCCTTGTACCGGAACCAGGTATGTCGATCGCTGGATAAACGCGCTTGTTAGCCAGTTTCCTATCAAGCAGTAGCTCCATGTTACCCGTTCCTTTAAATTCTTCAAAGATAACTTCATCCATTTTTGACCCTGTTTCGATCAATGCCGTAGCGATAATGGTTAAAGAACCACCGTTTTCCACGTTCCTGGCGGCACCAAAGAATCTTTTAGGTTTATGAAGCGCGTTGGCATCCACACCACCTGAAAGAATCTTACCAGACGAAGGTACCACGGTATTATGCGCACGAGCCAGCCTCGTGATAGAATCGAGCAGTATCACCACATCGTGTCCACATTCCACCATTCTTTTTGCTTTTTCAAGAAGGATATTGGCCACCTTCACGTGTCGTTCAGCCTGCTCGTCAAAAGTTGATGAAATCACTTCCGCTTTCACGCTTCGTGCCATGTCTGTAACCTCCTCAGGACGTTCGTCAATCAGCAGGATCATCAGATAAACTTCCGGATGATTTTCAGCGATGGCATTGGCAATATTTTGTAAAAGAACTGTTTTACCAGACTTTGGCTGGGAAACGATCATTGCTCTTTGGCCTTTACCAATAGGGGCAAAAAGATCCAGCAAACGCGTCGACAAATTATTAGGAGCGGTAGATAATTTTAGTCGCTCTTCCGGAAACAATGGGGTTAAGTATTCGAAAGGAACACGATCCCTGATCTCTTCGGTCGTTTTTCCATTCACACTTTCCACCCGCAGAAGCGCGAAATATTTTTCACCCTCTTTCGGAGGTCTGATTTGTCCTCTTACAGTATCCCCGGTCTTTAAACCAAAAAGTTTGATTTGCGAAGGAGACACATATATGTCATCAGGACTTGCCAGATAGTTGTAGTCAGAAGATCGCAGGAACCCGTAGCCATCCTGCATGATTTCCAGTACACCTTCATTGGTGATTGCACCATCAAATTCTTTAATGTTAGCCTTCTTAGCCCTTCGGTCATCTTTTCTCTGATCGCGCTTATCCTCCTTATGTTCTCGATATTCTTTCTCTTTTTCTCGGAATTGCTTGGGGGCTTCTGTTTCTGTTTCTTTTTCTTCTTTATCTTCATTTGCATCAAATGAAGCAATCCCTGGATCTACGTCAAAGTTAAAAGACTCCAATAAATCGTCGGATGACATTTCTGGTGAAGGATCTGTCTTCTTAACATTTTCCCGTTTTGTAATTTTAGCTGTACTTTCTTCCGCTTCTTTGTTTTTTGATTTCTTAGCGTCCGATTTCTCTTTCGGTTTTGAAATTTCAGGATTTGCAGCTTGAATGTCTAAAATTTTGTAGATGAGCTCTTTCTTGGGCAGCTTCTTGAAATTCTTAACGCCCATCTCTTCTGCCAGGTCTTTCAGTTCAGAAAGCAACCTAACGTTTAAATCGTCAATAGTGTACATTTTGATTGTATAATGGTAAGTACCACGTAAAAAAGGAATTAGTAGATTGAAATAATGATATTAGTAAAATTGGTTGGTTTAGAAATGAACTTTTCTGCTGAAAAGTGATGTATGTCAGTGCAATTATATACTACTCTATACTATTTGTCAAGTATTCACAATTTAATTTATGCAAAAGTGAATATTTATTCGATAAATAAGGATTTTTAGCCAACAATTACGCAAAAACTTTAGCTTTGTGGGAAATTTTAAAACCCATGCTGAGGATAACAGACCTAATTCAAAACAGAGAAAAAGTCATTGACGGTTTACAAAAAAAAAGGGTAGCCGATGCTTCAAAAGTAGTCGATAATTTGATCAATAAAGACAACGAAAGAAAGAAGTTACAGGCACTCCTTGATCAAACTCTTCAGCAATCCAATCACCTTTCAAAGCAGATAGGAATGCTTATGAAAGAAGGCAAACAAGCTGAAGTCGAAAATATAAAAAATGAAACGGCGACGCTAAAAGCCGAAAGTAAAAAACTGCAAGAACAGCAATCGGTCATCGAGAAAGAACTCCAGGATCTTCTGTATACTGTTCCGAATGCAGCACACGAATCTGTACCACAGGGCAATACTGCAGAAGACAATGAAATCATCAGCGAATGGGGTTCTATTCCGGAATTGCCAGATAACGCTTTGCCGCACTGGGAACTCATTGAAAAATATGACATCATTGATTTCGAATTGGGGAATAAGCTCACGGGGGCCGGATTTCCAGTCTATAAGGGCAAGGGCGCAAAACTTCAACGGGCGCTGATTAACCTCTTTCTTGACGAAGCAAGCAAAGCTGGCTATTTGGAAGTGCAGCCGCCAATCGTCATTAACGCAGAATCAGGATACAGTACGGGGCAGTTACCTGATAAAGAAGGACAAATGTACGGGATCACGGATAGTGATTATTACTTAATCCCTACTGCCGAAGTTCCAATTACAAATATCTATAGGAACGTGATTCTCCAGGATGACCAACTTCCGGTAAAAAATGTTGGCTACACTCCCTGTTTTAGACGAGAAGCAGGAAGCTGGGGTGCACATGTGAGAGGTTTAAACCGGTTGCATCAATTTGACAAAGTGGAAATTGTGCAAATCAGAAAACCTGAGGAGTCTTACGACGCTTTAGAAGAAATGTGTCAATACGTGGAAGGCCTGCTGAAGAAACTTGAATTGCCGTACAGGAGATTGAGATTATGTGGCGGTGACATGGGTTTCACCTCAGCGCTGACCTACGACATGGAAGTTTATTCTGCCGCTCAGCAAAAATGGCTGGAGGTAAGTTCTGTCAGCAACTTTGAAACCTACCAGGCAAACCGGCTAAAACTCCGCTATAAAAAGGAAGATAAAAAGACAGACCACCTGCACACGTTGAATGGCAGCGCATTGGCGCTCCCCAGGATTGTCGCGGCAATTCTGGAAAACAATCAATCAGAAAAAGGCATTAAGATTCCTGAGGCACTGACAAAATATACAGGGTTCGATATAATTGACTAGCTAATGAAAGATATTCTCATCCGAAAGGGAACAATCGATGACATTGAAGAGGTTTTTGACCTGGTGCTTGAATTGGCCCGCTTCGAAAAGGAAGAGCACCAGGTATTAAATTCCGTCGACCGGATGAAGGAGGAGGGCTTTTCGGCGAATCCTGCTTTTGAGTTTTTTGTCGCAGAATCAGCAGAAAAAATCGTAGGAATGGCCTTGTATTATTTCAGTTACTCCACATGGAAGGGAAAGTCATTATACATAGACGATCTCGTGGTTTACCCGGAATACCGAAGGCAAGGGATTGGCGACCAACTTATGAAAAAAGTGCTTGAGATAGGGAAAGAGGAAAATTGTGGAAAAGTGCATTGGCAGGTATTGGACTGGAATGAACCGGCTATCAATTACTACAAAAAAATAGGGGCTGAATTTGACGGTGCATGGATCAATTGTGCCATACCCAATTGCAAACTCTAATCAATTTCTTCCAACAACGTCATAAAAGCTACATGCTTATTTTTAAATAATTGCCGGTGTTCTTCTGCAATGCTTTGGACATAGTTATTTAAAAAGATATCAATTTCAGTAATTGAGTTAGCATAGAATTGCAAAGCATACGTGACTCCGTCATTGTCTGACTCGTTAAGCAACTTGAAAATTTTGCTGTCAATAAACAGGTTGGTATCTAATATTTTTCGGATGAAATTTTCTTTTACCCAGGCCAACCAGGTATCTTCAATATCTAAATCTATTTTTACGGTAACATTGTAAAGTATCATTTACCTGATTTTTTTTAAAACAATTTTGGGCAACAAACTATTTAATAGGCAACTCAAGAAAATGCATGCTCTAATTGCATAAAATGAGCGGCTAACATTTTTATTTACTAATGGTTATTTACCCAAAAGAAAAGTTAATTTAAATAGATGTCAACTTATTCCATCAAAGATATTGAGCAACTCTCAGGAATCAAGGCACACACCATCAGAATATGGGAGCAGCGATACAATTTTGTAAAACCAAAAAGAACAGACACCAATATCCGCTATTACGATGACGAAGATTTAAAGCTGCTTCTTAACATTTCTTTGTTAAAAGACAATGGCCACAAGATCTCAAAATTATCCAAAATGCGGATCGATGACCTCAATATGGAGGTACAAAAAATTACCGAACAACACACCGGATATCATGAGCAAATCCAGGCACTAACTGTATCCATGATCGAGCTAAACGAACACAAATTTGAGAAAATACTATCGAATAATATTTTAAGGAACGGGTTAGAGGCGACCCTTTTAAATATCATCAATCCTTTCTTTTCAAAGATTGGGATATTATGGCAAACAGGCGCCATTAGTCCGGCACACGAGCATTTCATTTCTAATCTGGTGAGGCAAAAAATAATTGTAGCCATAGATGGCCTGGCTTCTGATGTTACATCATCCAAATACTCCTTTCTACTATTTTTACCAGAAGGTGAATTACATGAAATCTCTCTGCTTGCTTCAAGTTATTTCATTCAATCCAATAATCATAAGGTGTTCTATCTTGGGCAAAACCTACCTTTCGATGATTTGGTGAAAATTTATAATGTCCACAATACCACCCACATCATGTCGGTATTTACCTCCTGTCCGTTAGGCAAAAACATCCAGGGATATATTAATAAATTATCAGACTCCTTTCCCCACGCTGAGATCCTCCTGTCTGGCTTTCAATTAATTGGCAATGACTATACCTATCCGGAGAACTCTACCCTCTTTCAAAAGATGGAAGACCTCTTGCAATACCTCACCGAACTGAAATAGTTTTTTTTGTTTAATTCTTGACGTAATTTATTAAACATTCCAATATTCCGGAAAAACAGTTAATCATTTCAAATTTCCATAAATCATCATTTTAATTCGAAAAAAGCTGTATTGTCTGCCTATACAGTCAATCACATTATACACTTGTTGAATTTTTGTCTAACTATTTTAAAAAAACATTAAACATTTTATTTGATTTTGTTTAACTTTGCTGTACATTTGGTTAAACAAAAAAAATAGAAACAATGACAGCATTAGAATTCGGCTATTCGATCCATCAGATCGCACCCAAATTAAAACCCAATGCATTTCGCCTGACAAAAAACATGGACGACGCCAATGACCTGGTCCAGGAAACACTTTATAAGGCTTTGTCAAACAGGGACAAGTTTTCTGATGGCACCAACCTGAAAGCATGGATGTTTACCATCATGAAAAACACCTTCATCACTAGCTATCAGAGAATGATGAGAAGAAATACCTTCATAGACACAACAGACAATTTGCACTATCTCAATACCTCCAGGTTTGAAGAAAATAAGGCATTGTCAAAATTCACCCTGAAAGATATCAATGACGCGATCATCCAGGTTAACGAAATCTATAGAGAACCTTTTTTGATGTATTACAAAGGTTTTAAATACCATGAAATCGCTGAGCGATTGGAAATCCCAATAGGCACAGTTAAGAACAGAATACATATTGCCAGAAAAGAGTTGAAAGGACTTCTTAAGGTATATCAAAAATGAGAAGAAAATCTGCCGTCATTATTGGTTCCGGTTTTTCCGGGTTAAGCGCGGCCTGCGTGCTGGCAAAACACGGCATGAACGTAACCGTCCTGGAAAAAAACCGGACAATCGGAGGCAGGGCAAGAAAGCTGGAAAGTAATGGGTTTACCTTTGACATGGGACCTAGCTGGTACTGGATGCCCGACATCTTTGAAAGCTTCTTCCAGTATTTTGGAAAGACGTCGAAGGACTACTACACCCTCAAGAGGCTTGACCCCTCCTACCGGATCATTTTTGATAGGGAAGAAACCATCGACGTTCCGGCAAATTATCATGACTATAAATCAATGCTGGAAAACCTGGAAAAAGGGAGCAGCAAAAAGCTCGATGAGTTTTTAAAGCAAGCTGCCTATAAATATGATGTCGGTATAAATAAATTCGTTTATAAACCCAGCAAATCAATTACTGAGTTCCTCAGCTTAAAACTATTGGCCGATGCCATTCGGCTAGACGTATTCCAATCTTTCGAAAACCACATCAATAAATATTTCTCCAACAGAAAGATTAAAATGATGATGGAGTTCCCGATATTATTTTTGGGCGCTCTTGGCAAAAACACACCTGCCCTTTACAGTCTGATGAATTATGCCGACATAAAACTTGGCACCTGGTATCCGGAGGGTGGAATGTTTAAAATCGTCGAGGCGATGGAAAAGTTGGCTGTCGAACTGGGCGTTACCATTGAGACCGGTACAGATATCACCTCCTTTGAGTTCGACAAAAACCGAATCGTTTCTGCTAGCGATAGTACAGGAAAGGCCTGGGGAGCCGAAGTCTTTATAGCCTCGGCAGACTACCATCATGTAGAACATCATTTACTGCCTAAAAGATTTCGGGTTTATTCAGAGCAATATTGGAACAAAAAGACCTTAGCTCCCTCTTCCCTTATTTTTTATCTGGGTGTCAATAAAAAAATAAGAAAGCTTCTTCATCATA
>JBNLGG010000038.1:0-39957 GCA_050305935.1 Cyclobacteriaceae bacterium
TAGCTGGGTATATTCTCCCTTGCCGTTCTTTTTGTAGACTATCTTGGCGATAAGCTGATCGTCGTTTTGCGGAAGCACAAGGTGTACCCTGTTCTGGCTGGCGAGGTATTCACCGGAAATGCTGATCTCCCTTGCCTTCATTATTTCACGCGTCCGGATGGTAATTTCATTGGACCTGCCGGAAACATTTCCCGTTCTGTCTTCCGCTGTTAAATAGTAATAATACACTTCCCCTTTACGAGTGGCCGCATCCGTAAATTCCCGCTGGTCCCTGCCCAGGCTTTGTACCATCGTTTCGGATGAATCACCATCTACCACCTCTCCTCTGTACAGGTGATAAGCGGAAACATCATCCTCCACAGAGGCTTTCCACCGGATCGTGGTTCCTTCATCCTCATTAGACCAGTCGTAAATAAACGGTGGTATCGGCGCGGTGACATCCGGCAAATAAGCGGAAACCTTTTCGGAAGGTTTGCTGTTGTTCAACGCCGAATCAACCGCCACCACGTAGTATAGAAATTTGTTTCCCGCATTTTTGGGCAAGCTGTCCAGGAAGCTCAATTCCGGGGTCGGATGTGCATTTAAAAGGATAAAATTGTTATACGACGCATCCTCTACTCCTCGAAAGATCCTGTAGCCTCTGAGGTCTTTTTCGGTATTTGCCTCCCAGCTTAGGTGGATAGCGCCTGTATCGGATCGAATGGTGACATGCTCAGGCGGTGAAGGTGGCGTCACATCGGGAATATCTACAAAGACCATGTTACTGCGGTTTTCATTGCCTGACTCATCCACCGTTTTGATATAGTAGTAATAGCCTTTGCCCGGTTCGGGTTCGTCGATGTAGTTGACGCTGTGTTTCAGCAGGCTTCTTTTATGCAGTGGAACAAAAGGTCCCTCGCTTTTAGTGGAGCGCATGACATATATTTCGGTGAAATCTTCTGACATGGGCTTTTGCCAGGACAGAAACACAGTATTCATTCCCTCCACCTGTCGCTCCAGGCTATAGGCCCGTACCGGTGGTGTGTAGTCTTTGGTGACAATGTCAATGGTAGCTGACTCTGCAATGGTATTCTCAAAATAACCTATAGCATCCAGCCGGTATTCGTATTGGCTTTTTTCACTAACAGTATCTTCATAGAGGAATTCCGGCAGGTTGACATTTCCCTCATCGTCTTTCATGAAACCGGGAACTATTGGGTTTTTATTTACCTTGCGAAATTCGCCTATGCCATGATCCCGCCGGTAGACATTTACTCCGAAAAAGCGATCATCATCCGGCTTCCAGCTAAATTTCACCTTTCCTCTCTGCGTTTCATACTCAACGGCAAAAGGCGCTGGCTGGTCAGAAAGCGAATTTAATTCGATCCAATCCGTTTCGCTAAGCGTTCGCTCCAAACCAAAGCGAATGTACTTCACCATAAACTGAACTGACCCGGAAGTCACGGGTGAAGAAAACTGATGATAGTTAGCCAGATACTGGCTGTAGCGGTTGCTCTGAAAGCTTTTGGAAAACAGGGTGATGATCATCATCGGATCCATGTCAAATTTTTCCTCCTGGTTAAGCACCTCGACATAGTAAAAGTTTAAGGAATCTTCGGCGATCATTTGTTGGCCGATGGCTTCATCCGGTAGGATAGGGTTTTCGTTGACCTTTGTCCAGTTTGCGGCAGGTGAAGTGCGATAATAAATGTTACAGCCCTCATCGTATTTCACTATACTTTTATGAAACCACTTCAACTCCACCTGCAAAGACTGGTCACTTTTGCTGATATGATGCAAGAGTCTGCCGGCATCATTTTGTGCAGTCAGGGAATGGGCTAAAAGGCTCACCATAAAAAATGTGAAAAAGCGCCTTAACATGAAAAAAATAAATTTGGTTGGTTGATTTTACTGAACGGCAAAAATAATAGCTGACATCGAATTACATATCAATAACCCGGACAGAAAAACCATAAACCTTACCCGTATAAAAACTTTTAAAAAAAAACCGCTTTATATCAATATATTAGAAATCATTGCACATACATTTTACTGAATAACAGCGGTTTACAAAATGAATTAATTAAGGCAAAGAGAACGTAATTGAAATATATTTATATTAAAATGGATAGATCAAAGACATAAAAAGTAGAATATTTACTCAATTCGTCACAATCACTAGTTCTGATAAAATTATTTTGCAGGTAGATTTTTTGTGTAAATGTAACTTAAATGAGGAAGTGGAGACAAGGGGAGAAGAGCTCAAAGCCGAAAGGTAAAGCTCAAGCAGTTTCAGAGATTTCCCGATTAATTTGAGTAACCACTCCTTAAATGCGGTGTACGACAAAATGCCCTTTTACCTCTGATCCTGAGAGGTGGAACTTCTTGAGTGAATTATAATAACAACGAAAAACACAAAATACACGAAAATGAACGTCTTCGACGTAGCTTGTCCGGCTTTCGACGGATTGAAAATTGCCTGCCAGTCCGGCAGGCTGGCTTTGCAATTTTTCTTTTTGTGAATTTCGCGCTTTTCGTTGTTTAATAGAATAAAACGGGAATTTTGTCGCGCACCCCTTCAATACCGGTCTAAAAAAGAATACATATATGTTAGGTAGCTCCAAAAGTCAAATGAAATAGCCCTGGGAGCGAAGCCTGCCATGTTGTGATATTAGATTATATCCTGATCTTCCAGCAGGCCCTAAATATCTCTCCCCGGCAAACCCTCTTCCAGGGTAGACAAGCGATGGGACAGACTCGTGTCTCATAAATGGCAGGATTTTATCAGGCTATATGAGCTTCTATAGAATTCGAAATTACCAGTTTTAACCGTTAAGTTCCAATAATTTCCCTCCTCTCCCATTTGTGATATTGAAAGCAGATTTCAACAATTAGAAGCTGAGTATTGTCCATTATTTTATAAAATTAATACAATTGCACCCTCCTTTTTATTTGCCTTTGATTTGAAATAGCTGATAATTAGTCATTTACATAAGGAGGTATTGGCTTTTCATCTCTTTAAAGGGTGTATTCGTCAAAAATGCTTGACAAGTAAGCTTTTTGATGTCTATGCGTGATGATAATTCAGCTATTTAGTTTTAAGTAGTTATTTTTGCGACACGTTGTTTTGTTGTCTAAAGGCGATTTTTAAAAGATTGTCTGAAAGCAAAACGACATACTTTTTAACAACAACCACCATTACCACAACCGACCGGATTGCATATGATATGCTGACGAAAGTAAGACCTTTGTCTCATTATCATATACAATAGTGAGTTGATGATAATTTTTTAATATGGTAACCAACAGCCAAACAACAATGCCAGGTAATATTTCTAAGCAAGGGGGTATGTATATCCGTCAGAAGCGGGCAATTCATTTTCTCTTGTTACTCTTCCTTTTGACCTGCCCGGTTTTTTCTTCCAAAGCACAAATCATCAATGCCGGAAGCCAGATTGAAAATAACGCTGGTTCTACTATTACCATCCCTGATAATTATATTAAGACAGACACTTCCGCGCGAATTAATAATGCCGGAACCATCATCATTGGGGGTGACCTGATTAATCAAAATACCGGAGAGCCTATTTTTGAATATAAAGCTGTGGATAAGGAGGATACTATTTCTTACAAAGGTAGGCTATACTTTATCGGAGATAGCGTTCAGCGTGTAACATCCCGGTTTTCAGGCAAAGAAAATTTCCACAGGTTTATTATTGATAAATCTGACAATGAGGTTCAGCTGGAGGCTGATGTTTTTATCGGGACTAAGCTGGAAATGAAAAATAAAAACCTCTATCTGAATAGTCGAGAGATAGAGTTTGAGTACAATCTGAGCAAGAATGCTGTTGCAACCATAGATCATGAATCCGAGTGGTCATATGTGTATGACGATTCCATCGGAACAGGGGCGCTTTACAGTATTGTCGATGGCAGTATGGTGGATGATAACCCTTTTGATGACTCTCTTGGGATCGAAGTTATTTCAACAGCCCATACGAACAGTCTGAAAATAGAAAGAAGACACTACCGCGAAAATGAAGTAGCCAATGGCAGTATCAATCGTGTGTTTAGATTGATTCCAATGGATGCCAGTGATGAAGACAATCCCTACGATCACCTGGTAGCCAATTACTATGATTTCGATTATAACCCTTCGCAACTGGACGAAGAGAATTTCGGCCCATGGTTAAATGAGGGAAATAATACCCGGTGGTATACCGGCTGGAAAGAGGGAACAAGTCAAAGAGATACGGATCTGAACTTTGTAACTGGAGATCACAATCAGGTATATGGGACTGGAAAGACAGTAGCTATTGCTGAAGTAGACTGTGATAACCCTCCACCGATCCATTTTAAATCGGATTCATTATACCTGTGCGGGGGGGCAGAAGTAAAAATCAAACCGGATAGTACCGAAGGCCTCGAACATAAATGGAGCACCGGCAGCACATCTGTTGAGATCACCGTAAATACTGAAGGCTGGTATACGCTGCAGGTATGGGGGGTCGACGGATGTACAAACAGGGACTCAGTTTTTGTGGATGTGAAACCAATTCCCGAGGCAGAAATAGGGTTTTACGGAGCTGGCTTTACCTGCTTTGGCAACGAGATCAAATTTAAAAATCTCACAGACAGGTATGATGACCCGGCTGCAGTAGATCCGGAAAAGCTGGATACCATTGGCCACCAGTATACATGGCTTTTTCATGACGGCAGCTCTTCCGGACAGATGTCTGAAGAGTTTGAACCCATCTATACCTACCGCAACCAGGGAACATTTTATCCGGAACTGATCGTCGAATCGAGGTTTGAATGTAAAGATACTGCGACCATTGATGTGCGGATACTCGAAATTCCCAAAGCAAAATTTACTGCGGAAAACCTATGTCAGGATGATACGATCAGCATCGATCATCAGTCCAGCACCGAGGGCAGCAGTGGTACGGTCCGATACGATTGGGGGTTGTTGCCGGAAGGCCTGACCTATACTACCATGGCATTTGATGATCTTCCGGAGTGGTCATTGGAGAATGGAGGAAAGCATGAGATCAGCTTGATCACTACCTTAAATGGATGTAGTGACACTACCTCTCAGCAGTTTATTGTCAATAATAAACCTCAGATCGATTTCGCTATTCCTGCCAGTGCCTGTCAGGGTACTTTTGTTGATTTTAAAAATAATTCAGTAATCGATTCCGGTTTTGTATCCTATCATTGGGAGATGGGAAATGGGCAGACTTCTGCATTGGAAGAACCCACTGCCAAATACGATGAAGCAGGTATTTTTTCTGTTAAACTCACGGCAACTTCAGGAGAAGGATGTGCGATAAGCGACAGCAGTGAGATCGAGATTATATCATTGCCAGACACGGATTTTACTATTGCCAATGCCTGTGCAGAGGATACGATTCAGGTCGATATACTGAATTTTATAGCCGGAAACACCTATCAGTGGAAATTGGATGGCGTTGATTATCCCGGTGCAAATCCATTAAGATTGGCTTTTGATGAAGCAGGAAGTCACAGTCTTGAGCTTGCTGTAAGCACTCCGCAATCCTGTGCTGCAAAAGCTTCTCAATCCATGGAAATTTATCCCAAACCTCAGGCCGGATTTCTTGCCGAAAACCAATGTTTTGGTGGGGTGGCAGTTTTTGTTGATCAGAGTACAATCGACTATGGGTCAATGAACAGGTTATGGAAATTCGGAGACGACATCTATTCTACAGAAAGGAATCCAAAAGTGGCGTTTGAATCTGCCGGTGAATACGATGTTTATTTAAAAGTAACTTCTGAATATGGTTGTGAATCAACACATACGGATAAAATGGAGATCATTGAGGCTCCGTACCTGGACATACCTGATCAAATGCAAACCTGCGGAACGGCTTACGAACTTAATGCCGGTCCGATAGATTATAATTACCTCTGGTCGGATCATTCTACTTCTAATGTGAATACCTTTACTGCTTCAGGAGCTTATTGGGTGCAGGTATCCAATGCCCTCGGGTGTAGCCGAAGAGCAGATTTTGAAATAGAGCTTAACCAACCCATTTCACCCTCTTTGGGAGAAGACAGCATTTTCTGTGAAGTAGCGCGGTTAGATGCAGGATATCCCGGAAGCACCTATCAGTGGTCCGATGGTTCTACCGGACGTTACCTTGATGTTTCGGAAAGCGGGTATTATTCAGTAGCCATTACCGATCAAAATGGTTGTGAGGCAAGTGCGGGATTGAATGTTATAGTTAATGACATGCCTGGCCTCGACCTTGGAGAAGATATCAATATCTGTAGCGATGAAGAGTTGGTTTTGGATGCCGGTGAAGCAGGCTCTTACCTTTGGAATGATCATACTACCGATAGGTATTTGACGGTAAGCAGCTCAGGCTTGTACAGTGTAAAAGTTATCTCTGAAGAAGGCTGTGAAGCGGAGGATATGGTATATGTAGATTATAATGGCAATCCTGCACTGGAGGTGCCATCTGCTATCGAGGCCTGTGATCAAGTCACCATTGATGCAGGAGAGGGGTATCAAAGCTATCAATGGTCAAATGGTAAAAATACCCGGTTTATAACCTTTACTTCTTCTGAAAAAGTGGAGCTTACAGTAGCGAATAATACAGGATGCACTGTAACTGAAACCATACAGGTGACTGTAAATGAGAGTCCTGTTATCGATCTGGGAGATGATATTGACCTATGTTATGGCAACACCGCTTATCTGATCAGTGATTACGATGGCAAAGGAGACTACTTGTGGTCTACTGAAGAGAGGACCGAAGAGATTTTTGTCAATGAATCAGGCACCTATTCTCTTACCATTACCACCCCGGCGGGATGTTCCGGTAGTGATGAGGTAGGGGTTAATATCAGGCCATCACTAACGGTCAATCTACCTCGGGAACAGAAGATCTGCCGTGGTCAGGATGGTATGCTACAGGCCGGAGATCCGGATATTGACAACAGTCAAAATACTTATCAATGGTACTACCAGGGTGAGATGATCGAAAATGCCAATGCTTCGGAACTGCAGGTTTCCAATGCCGGCTGGTATATGGTATCTGCCTCAAATGACCTGGGATGTTCCAGTGTGGATTCGGTACGTGTGTTTGAAACAACCAATGAGATCAATGCGGAATTTTTGGTCAATAGCATTGCCAATGTGGGGGATTCGTTAAAATTCATTCAGCTTACCAGTCCGGATCCTTCCTGGTATCAATGGCATATGGGCAATGGTTATAAGACTTATGATTACCATCCGAACTATGTCTATTATGTGGAGGGAGAGTATGACGTGTCATTGGTGGTGAGTAATAATGTTTGTCTGGATACTGCTACCAAAACGATCACCATTAAGCCTTTGAGAACGAATGAAAACAATCAGGAGGCTGAGTTTAATGCAGAAGAATATTTTACAGAACTGCTGGAGTTTAATGTTTATCCTAATCCGACCTTAGATAAAACCTATGTAGAGCTGAAAATCAACAAGCCAAGTAATGTATACCTGGTGATGTATAGTCTCAGTGGGATTAAAGTAGATGAGATCAGGACAAAAGGAGAGGAGCTTAAGCTGGAGCTGAATCTGGAACATCTGACCAATGGTGTTTATATCCTTAAGGGAATGATTGATGGTGAAATTCCGATTTATAAGAAGTTGATTAAAATGTAGTTCGTGTCATGTCACGGGAAAGTTACTTTGTTGGATAAAATTAGAGTATGAAGTGTTTTTTTGTAGGTAGATAGTTATTGGTTTAATACAATTAATTAACAATTAAATCCTGAATAATATCTGTTTATTTATAAAATTAATTCAATGAGAAGATTGTTTTTAGCTGGTTTGTATGCATTAACTATTTTATTATGAGTGAATTGAATAAACATAATTGTTTTAAATAATCTCTTTTACATGCTGAAATTGGCGAACATATTTAACAGGTATGCTTTTAAGTACTTATTAATGAACATGAGAGTTATAATAGTTAATATAAAGTCACCTTTGTGAGGTATTAAAAGTGCTTTTTCAAAATAGTAAAATGATTTTTCACAGAGTATTTTAATGCCGGATCCGGAGGGATCAATTTTTTTAAATCAACATCATGAGACCAAAACAATCCATAGCAACAACATTTTTTCTTCTGATAGTGTACCATTCCCTGGCGCAGGAAAGATGGTGTATTGTTGCTCACGAATTTTCCACGGATGTTTCATCGAATGCTTCAGTAAACAGACTTCAAAGTCAAATCACGATTCCAGTGGTTTTCCATATAGTAGGAAATTTTAGTGAATACCAGGAGATCAATGAGGCCAGCTTAAATACGCTGTTAAGCCAGGTCAATAAGGATTTTGCCTCACGAAATGATGATCTGGAAAAAGTGGATGGGCAGTTTACCAAATTCATTGGAGCATCCGGTATCACCTTTGGCTTCCCCGTAAATGAAACTCAATTAGCCTATTTTGTTCCTTCTTCCCATGCTCCCTTTGGTAATGATGATATTCTTTCTACAGAAAAGGGTGGCCATGATCCTTATATGCCTGGTGATTATTTGAATATCTGGATTGCAGACCTGGCAGAGGGAGTGCTGGGCTGGGCTTCAAAACCTGGAGATGATGAGAGTCAGCGGGCTATCGTCCTGGATTATAAAGTGCTGTTAGATGAAGAAGACGGAATCACGCATCGAACTCTCACCCATGAATTGGGACATTTTTTGGGCTTAAACCACCTCGAAGGTATTGGCGGATGTGACAATGATGATGGGATTTCAGATACGCCGCTTCAGGAGTCAAAAATAACAGGCTGCCCCGGGCTATCTACTTCCTGTGGAAGTGCTGATATGGTACAGAATTTCATGAATCTGAATAGTGATTCCTGCCTCCTGTTTTTTACCAAAGGTCAAGTGGCATATATGGAAACCATAGTTTCAGAATACTACCCGGAACTCGACGGTGAAATTATACTTCCTGTAATTACCAGTATTTCGGATGAGATTTATAGTATTCAGGTTGGCCCTAATCCTTTTCGCAATACCATCGACATAAATACCTCGGAAGGAGGAACCATTACTGTCACAGACCTTAATGGAAAACGCTATGAAGAATGCACCCTAAATAAAAAGAGCAATATGATAAATACAAGCCAATGGCCTTCTGGAGTCTATTTTTTTAATATTCGATCAGCAAAACATGCTGGATTTTTTAAACTGATAAAAACCAATGGCCGCTAACGGACTTCTTAAATATCATCATAATAGTATTCTAAAAAGGCACTTTCTTAAGTGGATTTATGGAGTGCTTTTGACAGGGTTTTTGTTCCCGGTCTTTAACGGTTCTCTTTTAGCCCAACCGTGTCTTTCGGGTTGGACTTACAGAGTACCGGTAACAGTCACTAACCCTGGTACCACAGAAACTAATCTTCCGGTCAGCATCACTTTTAATTCCCGGGATCTGGTAGTTTCAGGGAAATTACGCTTTGACGGAGCTGATCTAAGGGTATTAGATGATGCAGGCAACTCCCTGTCCTTTTGGTTTGATCCGGAGGAAATGAATACTTCCAGTACAGAGCTGTGGGTGAAAATACCAACATTGGCTCCAGGCAGTTCCATTATTTACCTTTATTATGGCAACAGCGCAGCACAAACTGCCAATAATGGGGAGGCAGTATTCGGGCTATTTGATGATTTTGATAATGCTTCAGTCAACACTTCTACATGGGATGTTTGCGGAGCTTCAAATGCTTCCATAGATAATGGACAGCTGGTCTTTAATAATGCTCTTGCCACTCCGGAGATGAGTGCTCTACGTTCCGTTGATGCATTTTCCAGTGATGTAATCATAGAGACGGGAATAACTAAAGTGTCCGGAACAGGAGTTTTTGCCGGACTGGTGTCGACTTCAGATGAAGGCTATGCACTATACTATGATAGCGCCTCCCTGAAGACCATGAAACTTCAGGTGATTCAGCCGGATGTTTCTTGCGTAGACCTGATCGATCAGATACCCACAGCTAGCAGAGAGAATGCCAATGCCATCTTTGGTCAGTGGTCTCTCCGGTGGCCTGCCAGCAATGAACAATACCTGGACTGGCCTGGAGCACCTTCTCACCCTCTTACAAGGAATGATGTGACCTATTCCCTGCCTGCTTCTTATCATGCTATAGTTGGGCTAGAGGGTGCAGAATCTTCTGCAAACTTTGACTGGGTCCGGGTCAGGAAATACACTGATTCAAATATTACAACTTTATTGGGAACAGAGGATGTAATTAGTATCAATGCATCGATAACTACGAATGCTCCTGTTTGTGAAGGAAGTGATATCAGCCTTTCAGCCACTAATTTTGATGGAGCCAGCTATTCCTGGACAGGTCCGGGAGGTTTTACCGCTTCAGGTCAATACATTGAGATCAATAATGCTTCTACAAGTGATAGCGGTCTTTACGAAGTCACGATCACAGGTTCCGGTGGTTGCGGTATCATCACCACGTTGAAAGAGGTGAATGTCTTTGCTGTAACGAATACCGGAACCATATCCGGTACGACCCAGCAATGTGTCTTAGCAAATACAGGCACAATCTCCCTTTCGGGAATAACAGGGGATGTCTTGCGATGGGAATCTTCTCTAAGTGGTGAGACACCATGGAATACCATTTCTTCCGAAGAGACTTCGCTGGACTATGAAAACTTAAATACAACAACACATTACCGGGCGATCATACAAAATGGCGTCTGTGCTGCTGAAGCTTCCGATATAGCAAAGATCACTATTTTCGAACCGTCAAACGGAGGGTATATTATCGGGGCAGGAGAAGTTTGTGCAGAAGAAAATACCAGCACGGTAACCGCCTTTGGTCATAATGGAAATATTCTGGCCTGGGAATATTCCCAAGATAATTTTGCTACAATTACCACGGTAAATTCTACCAATGAGGAAATCATTATCGAAGATCTTGGTGAAAGTGTACAGGTTCGCTCCATCGTAAAAAACGGGGCATGTCCTCAGGCTTATTCTTTACCTTCTACCATCAAAGTAAATCCGCTTCCATCCCCAAATTTTGTGGCTGATACCGTTTGCAATGGCTGGGGGACCAATTTCACAAACCTCTCTTCCATTGGCGAAGGGATCATTTCCTCTTATTCATGGAATTTTGGCGATGGAGCATCGTCCGTAAATGAGGATCCGGTGCATACCTATAAAAATGATGGCGTTTACCAGGTGAAGCTGCTGGCCATCAGTGGAAAGAACTGTATCGATTCGGTAAAGAAAAGTATCAGGATAAATCCACTACCAGTACCGGATTTTTATTTTGAAAATTCCTGTGAAGATATCGCTGTTCCTTTTGAAAACAATAGCTTTATCAACTCAGGCTCCATCACGAATTACCAATGGGACTTTGCAGATGGAAATAATTCAGCAGCATTTGAGCCTACTCACACTTATGTAGACGCTGGTGAATATGCAGTAAAACTTGTGCTTGAAAGCAGCGAAGGATGTCAGGACTCTCTGTCGAAGGTGATTAGTGTTTTTGGCAGAAGTAATGTAGAATTCACTGCCGATAGTGTTTGTGACGGACTTCCCGTGCAGTTCATTAACAATAGTACTTCTTCATCCGGTAACCTGTCTTTCACCTGGAATTTTGGTGATGGCTCCACCTCAACTTCTCTTAATCCAAATCATTTATTTGACACCCCGGGATCTTACCTGGTCAGGCTGACAGCCAACTCTACCTCTAGCTGTATGGATTCTTTTGAAAAGATAGTAAATGTTCATCCACAGCCAATAGCGGATTTTTCAGTAAACGACATTTGCCTGAATGATACAGCCATTTTTGTGAACAATTCTACCATCAGTAGCGGCCAGCTCAGCTATAGCTGGACATTTGGCGATGGCGGTTTTTCTAATACAACGGCTCCTAAATATGTGTATAATGTACCAGGCATTTATCAGTCCACATTGACCGCCAGATCTGATAAGGGGTGTAGTCACAGCACTGATGTTTCATTGGAAGTGTTTGACAGACCGTCTTCTAAATTTGTAGTTCAGCCTGTTTGTAATGGAGAGAATAGTGTTTTTCAAAACCTGTCAGAAACGGGCAAATACGATGCGACCTACTTGTGGGATTTTGGTGATGGAAATATTTCGGAAGGCAGCAACCCCATTCATGAATATGATATGCATGGAGAATATGATGTGCGCCTGGTGACTACTTCCGATGCAGGGTGCAGCGATACAATTAATAACCTGGCTACAGTATGGGCTTTACCACAATCGGATTTTATTGCCGAGCCGGTTTGCGATGGCTTTCCGACGACTTTTGTCAATAATTCTGCCATCGTAGAAGGAGAGATCAAAAGCTATAGCTGGGATTTTGGCGATGGGACTAATTCAGTTCAAACAGCTCCTGTCAAGCAATATCTCAATGCAGGCTCGTATCCTGTCCAGCTCAGGGCCATTTCAAAAAAGGGTTGTGAGAATGTTTTTGAAGACATCGTATTGGTCAAGGAAACGCCTATCGCCAATTTCACTTTTATGAATGTCTGTGAAGGAGAGCCGGTATTGCTGGAAAACACTTCGCAGTTTTCAGGTGGCTCGGCTGAGTATGTGTGGGATTTTGGAAACGGAGAAAGCAGTACGATAAGGTCACCGGAATACACCTTTGAGCAGCCCGGTAACTTTGCAGTTGAGCTAAAGATCGAGGTCAATCAATGTCAGGATTCCATTACAAAAGTAGTCAATACTTACGCCATTCCATTTACTACCATTTCCAATGACACCACCATAAGCAAAGGCTTTAGTGTAAAACTTAATGCTTCTGGTGGCACTAAGTATTTTTGGGAACCCATCACAGGATTGGATAATTCTGACATTCCTGATCCCGTAGCATCACCCTCAGAAACAACCACCTATACTGCTTATGTAATAGATGGAAATGGTTGCCGGGTAAGCCGCCAGGTTACCGTCCATATTAACGATGACTACATCATCAGACCAAGTAACGTGCTAACTCCGGATGGTAACGGTCAAAACGATACCTGGAAAGTCAATAACATAGAAAACTATCCTGACAATGAAGTTTTTGTTTACAACCGCTGGGGGCAGGAGGTTTTTTCCACTACCGGATATCAAAATGACTGGGGTGGGTTGAGTGGGGCAGATCTTTTGCCTGACGGTACTTATTACTACCTAATTGTATTCAAGGAGTCGGAACTAAAATATTCAGGAGCATTAACCATACTGAGAAACAAACAATGAAATTTTTTGAGCTACATATCGGCCTTCATTTTCACAAAGCCATTCTCGGCTTGATGCTTCTTGCACTTGTTGGAAGCACAGCTACAGCCCAGCAGGTACCAGCCATCAGTCAGGTAAATCTGAATCCTTATTTTGTCAATCCTTCCTATGCAGGGTTTACGGGCTATTCGGAGATCCATTGTTTATATAAAAAGCTCTGGAGTAACATTCCGGGCTCACCGGAAGATCAGATCATCACTGCTTCTACAAAGATCTTCAAATACAATCTGGGTGTAGGTGTCAAACTGCATAATGAAGTGAATAATTTCCTGGGTAACACAGGAGCACAGATTGCTTTTGCCTATCACCTCAATCTGGCAGAGCAGCATAAACTCAGCTTTGGAATAGCTCCGGGAGTGACTTTCCATAGGATCTATTTCGATCGCCTGAGAGCAGAAGACCCCTTCGAAAGCACAATACTTAACCGCACTGAAGGCGCTTCCGCATTTGACGTTGATTTTGGTATTACTTACAGCATCAAAGACCTTCGTCTTTCACTGGCCAGTCTTAGGATGCTGCAGAGCAATATGGTTTTCCAGACGGAGGAGCAAAATAATTTTATCACGCTGAGCCATGTCCGGCATTACAATGTCAACGCTTCCTATGAGATCAATTCTTTTTCACCAAAATGGGCTGTCATTCCTTCGGCAAGTATCTACTCAGTGCAGGGGATGTCTAGTGTGATAGAGGGAAGCATCAAGGCTAAATACAATGACCTGATATGGGTAGGGGCAAACTATCGGAATCAGGCAGCGGTAGGAGGAATTCTGGGACTGGAAATAGATGAGCAGTTTGTCTTCAGCTATAACTACGAATACCCGCTGAACGAATTCAGCCAGATCAGCAACAACAGCCACGAAATCGTACTCGGGTTTAAGTTTGGTAACAAGCGACTTGAAGAACAAAATCAGGAGATTAAAAAAGAAATCGAAAGGCTAAGCAAAGAAAATGAAGAACAATACGAATTGCTCAAAAAAGCTCCTGAAGAGGAATCACCAGATTACGATGAAATTGTCAAATCTGAAATTGAGAAGATAAAAGAGGAGCAAAAAGAATATATGGATGGCTTAATGTCAGAGCTTCGTCTGGCGATAAAAGACAGCGCTGAGGTCGACCGAAAACTGAGCGAGAACCTGGAAAAGCAAAATGCGGCAAGTAAAGAAAAAGTGATACAGCTTGAGCAGATGGCTTTACGCGCCGATTCCTTACCACAATCTTATGAGCTATTGGAAGATATCAATGAGCTGAAGAAGCAGAACCAGGAACAATTTGCCATGATCAAAAATCTGATTGCGGTTAACGACTCTTTACAACGAGATATGAGGCTTTACAATGAAGTCATGAAAGATCTCGATGCGGTCATCAGGGATGTTCAGCTTTCATTAACTGACAGCATTTCCCCGGCAAATTTCAACGAGGATTATTATGAGGTCATCGGAGCTTTCCATTCTTTCAAATATGCTAAAATGTTCCAGCGGGGTGTAAAAAGGGATTATGGTCTTAACAGCGCTATCATGAGTCAGGTACAAAATCATAAGGAATACTATGTGGTTTATTCAGCCCGAACGGATACTCTCAATGAACATGCTGGTGAGATCAAGGAATATAAGCGTCGTATCCTCATGTTTGAGATTCACGGATTTGAAGAAAATGAAGCAGACAGGTGATCTGCAAGCATTACATAGCGACCCTGTTGGTATTCAGTATTCTTGCCACAATACAGCACTCGACATTTGCCCAGTCGGATATTACCGAATGGAAAAAAGCTTCCGTAAGCGGAGGCATTTGCACAAACGCTACTTACTATCATGCCTGGGGAATGGATGGCCGGCGTCCACCGTTTTTCTGGATGGTGCAGGCAGATCTGAATATTACCCTGGGGCCATTGTCGCTACCGTTTAGCGCCAGCATCAGTACCCAGAAGAAAGATTTTCGATACCCTCAGCCATTTAATCACTTTGGGATGAGCCCTTCTTACAAAAGTGTTACCGCTCACCTGGGGTACAGAAGCATGCAGTTTTCTGAGTTTACCATGTCGGGTATAGAGTTTTTAGGTGGGGGAATAGAGGTGAATCCTGAAAGCACGCCATTTTATGTAGAGGCGATGTACGGAAGGCTTCAAAAAGCTGGTACGGACAGGTCATTTACCGGTGTTCCTCAATATGAACGATGGGGTGGAGGACTCAAGGTCGGGTACAAATATGAGAAGGGAGATTATGCACTATCTTTTTTTAAAGCGATGGATCGAATAGAAACCTTATCGGATAGTTTGGCTGCAGCCAATGAGGTAAGCCCCGGTGAAAATCTGGTGATTGGGACGACGATACATCAAAAGCTTTTAGAGAAATATACGATTGATGTCGAATACGCTTTGAGTGCTTTTTCGACGGATATCCGCATGCCGGAAATGGTGATTAATGAATATACCTATGTCAATAATTTCGGAAACCTTTTTACTCCACGAGCTTCATCCTATGTTTCAGATGCCCTGTCTACCAGCTTGAATTATCAGGGAGATGTTGTCCGTGTAAATGTAAAATACCGGGTGGTTTCACCTGATTATGCCACGATGGGCTCTCCCTACATGACAAATGATTTCAGGGATATTACCGGAGGGATTAATACCGGGTTTTTCCAGGGAAAGCTGAATGTCGGCGTTAATGCAGGGGTGCAGTCAAACAACCTGGAGAGTGACCGTGCTGCAGACACACGTCGCTTCATTGGTTCTGCAAATGTCAATTGGAGTGCTTCTGACAAACTTTCGCTGAATGCCTCCTATGCAAACTTTAATGTTTCAACTCAAATGACTGCTTTTGTGCAGAGCAGCGATGGTTTCGAACCGGACACTCTCATTTTTCGGCAGGTAAATTCCAATGCTAGTTTTGGTCTCAATTATTCATTCGGACAGACACACATACAGAATATTTCCATTATCAACACCTATCAGGTGGCCTCAAATAATCAGGGCGGAGGCAATAAGTTTTATAACCTGAATGCTTCCTACCAATGGAATAATGCTACCCAGGGATTGTCGGCCAGTGCAGGGGTCAATGCCAACAACAATGTGATGGTCAATGCTGATAACAAAAGCATCGGGCCGACAGTGACGATATCAAAAGCTATTAAGAGACTGAAGCTAAGAAATGCATTAAATCTCAGCCATCAGCAGACTTTTAATGAAGGAGAGAAAACAGCGATAAGTTCCAGCATACGGCTTAACTCATCCTGGTCATTTGCTAAAAAACAGAGCACAACTTTTTCTGCATCCTATATGAATCGTGAAACTTTTGGTGATGAGGGAAAATCGGTTTCCGAAGTCCGGCTCACCCTCAACTACAATTACAGATTTTGATATGAAGATTTTTAGAGATACATACCGCTCTCTTGCAAAGGGATTTAATTTAGGGTTTGGAATAGTCCTGCTTTGTCAATTGCTAATAGATAACATTGCTGTTTGTTGTCGCCAGCAATTCAAAAAGTTCCTATTGGTGAAAACCTGCCTCGCCGACAGGCGGGCGCACAACAAGGTAGCTTGTTTAGGCAAAATAAGCTTACTTAAAAAATCGGGGATAAGTATATTGTCTTTTGCCTGGATTGTACTTTTTCTATTGTCCATTCAATCGACAAATGCTCAGGTTAAATATCCGGTTACTACCAATGTAAATGTAGGTGCTCCCCAGCCGGTATATTTAAGTGATTATTACCAGCCTGCTTCAAATAATCTGCTGGTCAACCTGGTACTCAATGACCTCAATGAGCCATTCTGGAATGCGAGATTGAAATTCACCATTACCGGTACAGACCTTAAAATTGTCACCAAGACGGGTTTAAGGCCTTCTCAGCCGGTTGAATTGACTTCCGGTACGATGGTCACACTTCGCGACGAACAATTAATGGAATATCTATCTCCGGATCGGGTGATTGCTTCCGGCGCTGCTGCAGGTCTTTTTAATCAAACGGGAAGGCTGAAAGAGGGAATTTATAATCTTTGTGTAGAGGTATTGGATTACAACTCCGGTACACCCATTTCTCTTCCCGCCTGTGCTACCATGTGGATCCAGCTCAAAGAACCACCGATGATCATCTCACCAATGTGCAAGCAGTACATTGCTCCGATTGATCCTCAAAATATATTGTTTCAATGGCAGCCCGTTACCATCGGCCCTAATGTCAATGCCAACATTCAGTATTCCATTAATATCTATGAATTAACCGACTATGAAGCCAATCCTCAATTGGCACTGCAAAATGGTCAGGCTTTGCGGGTATTTGAATCAGATCCGATCATGGGCACTTCCTATGTATATGATATTGCCGATCCGCTATTGGAAGTTGGAAAGCGATATATCTATACCGTAAGGGCCTTTGACTACGAAGGAAAGGATTTCATAAAAAACAATGGGAATAGCGAAGTATGTGATTTTTATTATGGCTATCCGGAGGGCGGTGTGATCACGCTTCGCCTTCCAGAAGCGGGATATGCATATGGTTATGATGAGACACCGGAATTTGAGTGGAATAGCACTAACAGAAGAATACCCAATCAACCTTTTGCCTATGAATTGAAAATCGTCAAAGTACAAGAAGGACAGGATAGTATCGCTGCGATGGAAGAGAATGATCCATGGTACAGCTATACCATGTCTCCGACAACTTCAGTCACTTTTAAGAAGCATACACTCAGGCAAGTTCTGGATCCATTATATACCTATGCATGGAAGATCTTCACCTATTCCGGAGAACAAATGGTAGCGGAAAGTGAGGTGCAGACTTTTGTTGGGCCACCATTCCTTGACAAGTTTAATGCAGGTGGATACATCGTGGAGGTACTAAAAACTGACAACCAGGATTTGAACGACCTGAAAGGCAAATGTAGATTGGCGCTTGGAAAGGACACTTTGATCGCAAACTTTGATCATTTGCAGCTCAATTATGTCAACATGAAGTATTTCCTGGAAAAGGGAGAAATTGTTTTTGATGATGTGGATGTACAAGATGTGCCATTGGCCCCACAAATAGCCGAAATCGATACAGCTTATTTTCAGGGCGATCAGGTAAAACTTTCGAAAAAGGGTTTAAAGGTCCATGGATTCATCCAATTGGCTTTTCCACATCCGACATTTGATACAGAGCCTCCTGTGATTACCACCAGATCAGAGTGGTTTGATTTTGCCATGATGCAAATAACCGGGATGGCAAAGCTGGAACCAGGCCAAAATTATGATCTTCTGGACCCAATGGGATTCAACATGGCCCTGGATGAGTCTTCGGTATTGATTATCGACAGAGGAAAATATAAATCCGAGTACAATGGTTTGATCACCCTGCCGGAAGATGAGAAGATAGGAAAGGTGGATGACCTTAACCTGAATTTTAAAGCATCACCTCACCTGATGTATTTTGATAAGGAAGCACTGGCTCAGGAATTACGCCTGCCGTTGTTGAGAAGAACGAATTTTTCTATCGACGCTGAGCAACTCACCTTTGATCTCTCGGACGAGAAATCACCAGGGATTCATGCTGAGAACACATTGTGGAAAGGCCTGTATTTTGATCAATATGCTGTAAATATATTTCAGGAGGTGGATGAGAAAGAATTCTGGAATCCTGATATGGATCATGTAGTCGGTATAAGCCAGCCAAATACAGAGAGCTTTGCATGGGTTGCCGGGGGTGGTTTAAACTTTTCCTTTGATTATGACTTTACCCAGTCTGATACTGCAGATGTCTATACTTTCGACGGCAAACTAAGCCACTTAAAAATTCGCATAACTGACCGTTCGGTAGAAAACAGCGAGTTGACCGGAGGGATTTTTATCCCCTTTGTCAGCGAAAGCAAGCGTTTTGATTTTAAGCTGCCCTTGACCTATAATGGTTTTACTGCCGGCTATCTATCCGGATTGGAAGGCTACAAATATGTGTTTAACAATAGCAGCCTGGAGCAAAAAGTGCCTGTGGAGATCGTCAGGGCCGAGTTTGAAGGAAATGACAGGATCACTTTTTCAATGGATTTTGATTTTCCTACCCTCAATGCCAATGTGCCTGTGGTTTCAGACTTTAAAATCTGGGGTAATGGAGAGATAGGGTTCAGGGTGCCAAATGGTAGCCTGGCCTTCGACAAACAGATCAATGGAAAGGTATCGACTTACCCTATTGTCGTTGAGGCCATTGGTGCGGGTAGGAATAAGAATTATTATTCTATTGCCATTCAGCTACAGGTAAATATGTCCGAGGATATCAGTGGCTTGGAAGGGGCACCTATTTCTAATTTTTACAGTGTTGCCAAAAACACCTTGTTGGATGAAGAATACGAGCCGGTAGAAGTAGAATCCGGCGGAGGCATGTGGAATCCTGTTTTAGGCAGCTATGATGAGAGCACACTTGAAGACCTGAGTGACGATGAAATAGCCCAGGTCATTGCTTTTGAATTGGAAAGCGCTTTAAACAGTAATCCTGATGAAGATCGTGAATTAATTGACGATTTGCTTTCTGCAGTGGGGTCAGAAGGGGCTGCTGCTGACTCTGTTGATACTTCAGTACCTGATTTAGGAGATACTAATGGGATTACGGTGGAGGAAGAATTGTCCCGTAGTGGAGTTTTTGCAGGAATGTCGGATAAAGAGGCTGCTTTGGTGGAGGCCATAGTAGAGACCTTTGTAGATGAGATAACCCGGCCGATCACCCAATCCATCGATGGTATGCTGACGAAGTTTGCTTACAAGGCAGACAGCACCATAGCAGAAAAAACAAAACAGGCAGAGCAATTGGTGGCCACACAGGTGGATAAGATGATGCTGGGCATAAACGCCAATCTGGCGGGTATGGTCAATAATGAAGTAATACAGGATTTATTAATTACGGCAGTCACGGCCACAAGCAAAAGCATCAAGGAAGAAGCATTCAGATCACTGGAGCTATCAGTTGCAAAAGTAATCCGAGAGCCCATTGTCTCAGACTTTTCCGTTGTGATCCCGGACCGAATCAATGATACCATCAGAACTACTTTGACAAAAATGGTCGTCAAAATGCTGGAAGGAAAGCTAGATGGAGATTACATCAAAAAAGAAGTAGGGGGCAATCTTTGGGCAACAACCAAAGGAATCGGAGAATATGTTTTTGACCAATACATCAAGCCGGAGGCGCTTGTTAAAAGAATTGAAGGTTTAGGTAATGAGTTTGTAGCCAGCTACGATTGGAACAATGTGCTCAACAATATAAAATCCGAATTGACAAGTCCTGACCTTTTAGCGAATACAGTTATCAGTGGATATGGTGAAGAATTATTAAGTAAAACTTTAGGGAATAGCGCTGCGGGCAATGAGTTGATTTCAGCAGGCATGAGTATGTCCCGCTCCCTCAGCTTTAAAGATGGGAAGCTTAAGCTTGACCCATCAAATATCAATATTGAAACATCTTGGTTGTCATTTACCGGAGTCACTAATTTCCGGGGGGATGACCCTGTTTATGGTGATGTATGGGATGCTGATGTCACTATAGTAATCCATAAACCAAAAGATATGAGTTTTAAAGGTCGGTATATGAATGGCCGAACAAAAGAGGGAACTGACTTTTGGTTCGCGGAGCTATCTACGGCAAGTAAATCCGCAAATGGAACTGAAGCGGGAGGCAAGGATATAGGTGGAGATATTGCAGAGGACATCAAACCGATGGAAAGACCCATCAATCTTGGTGTAGCAAAGATTGCCGCCGCCTCTCTGCGGGTCTATAAACACATGATAGATACCACAGGAGCCGGAATTATTCCCGATCCTAATATCAAATATGGTGGTTATTTCCACTTTGTTCTTTTGGATGGCAAAAAGGATGGTAAGATATTCCGCCTGGAGCTGGAAGGTAACGTGCTTCAGGGCTATGCAGATGATGCCTTTATTCTGGATTTTCTAGGTGATCTGCAGATTGTTAACAAAAGTCCAAAAATAGAAGAACCCGATGACGGAGCCCTTACTCATGCTGGCATATCCATTCATTACAATGGTTTAGAGGATCATTTTCTTGGGTATGCATTTCTCGAAATAACGCGGGGGGTTTGTCTCTCTGCCAGCATGGAGATTGAGTCAAAGCCAGGATACTGGCATGTATATATCGGTGATGAATACAATAAGATTAAGGTCACTCCGGGCTGTGTAGCCTGGGGAGGAATGGGCTATATGAAACTTGACAATAAGACCCTGGAGCTGGCACTTGGAGTTTCCTACAGTCTTTATTTTAATAAAGAACTCAAATTTGGAATCGGATCTCTGGGGATACTGGTTGATGCCTATGCGGCTTTGGGGATTGTTGCCGGCATACAATATGATCCAAGCTTTAAGCTGCTGAAAGCAGGGTTGTGGCTGGAGCTTTATGCTAAGGTCATGTTAAATTATTCCATCAAACTTGGTTTTGTCAAGAAAAGTGGAAGTATAGAGTTGCTGGAGTTCTTCCTGCGAGCCTCACTTGTGCTGACCTTTGAGCCCAAGCCATCTACAATGGTAGGAGATGCCGAAGGCTACCTCAGGATCCTTAATGGACTTATCAAAACCAATTTTAAAGCCCATTTGGAGAAGAGGTTGTAGGAGTCAGTCTTCCGCTAATCATTACTCATATATGGAAAATGAACTTTGCCTCAAACCTTGAATTGACATTATTATGAATGGGATGGTAGACAAAGATGAAAACCTGGTCAAAAAAGGCAAGATGAAAAAGAATCCTGGCATATGTCTCCTAAGGAAAAACAGGTTTCGAAGTAGAACATGCGCAATAAAATATGGTCACGCCTCTTTTCTATTGTGAGTTAGAACCAGAAATCAATTGAAGTATCAACGAGATTTTAACGATCTGCAAATATCCGATAAGGTTCCTCTGTGGATAGAATTAGGGTTAAGAGGTTCTTTATAATCGGAAGTTTAGAAAAAAATAAAAAAAAGTGGAGTATCAATACTCCACTTTCATACATCGTCAAACCTGTTGAATATCTACGATTTTTTGACGAGGTTCTACTTTATTATGTTTTCAATTCATTTACTTTTTGTGGTGCCAGGCCATGATAGGTATTTTACCGAAAAAAGACGGTAAGCGTAATACCGAATAAACTACGGCTTCAGCCTGCTACATTTGTATCATTCGTCCTCAGATAAGAATTGAAAGCTGGCATTTAAGTGGATTCTTAAGCAATTAAGCTGCTTGATATGTGGTTCACGATATGTGTCAGCTTCGATTCTTCTTCCAATCGCAACAACCTCACTAATCCAATGACGACAGGATGTGGTGAGGCAAATGGTCTCCTAAAAAGTTTCTTAATCCGGATTTTTCACAAGTACTTTTTTGCGGGCATCTATTTTGACCACGAAGCTTTTTAGTTTGCCTCTCAATGGTTCTTTCCCATCTTCAAAACAGCTACATATCATATTTGATTATATTCATTGTCCTGTTGCACAACTCCCGGCCATAGTCTGTCCAGCGGCCTTCACCCCAATATCTGTAGCATGAGGTTTGGCTCGATAATAAGTGGAACAGTGCATTTCTGTACCTTGGGTCAGACGTGGGTATACCTTTTTGCAGGACTTTCTCTGCAAAGAGGGCACTGGCTTCTTCCATGGGGGCTAACACATGGTCATAACCCTTTACCCAGGACAGGTTATTTGTCCACGAACCTCCCTCCATATGAAACCGGTGATCTTTTGCTTTCAATTCTGCTATGGTTTTTTCGATCGTTTCTTTACCTGCACCTGGCTTGACCTTATCCCAAATCTCATTTTGATGAACGGGTTGTATTTCAGTAAGATCTTTAGCTTTTACATCAATGGAATCAAGGTATTCCAGGTATTCTCCTATGTTTGCCGGAACAGTTTCTGACCATGAAGATTCGCGCATTGTCTGTTTAAATTGCTCAGGGAATTCGTTCATCATCACTCCTCCATTTTCCCCATCAGCGATTTGCGTAACCAGGGGAGGAAGGTTTTTATTCCCTATTTTCATTGGCTGGAGGCCTTTTGCTTCGTGATAGGGTTGCATGTGAGCAACCAGCTTGGTGTCACTTCCCTGTGTCTTGATGATGGCTATGATTTCAGCGGTGTGTCCTTCGGAATTTCTCGCCACCAGTCTGTGTGGAAAATGTGGGTTTCTTAGGCCGTTACCACTACCTGCTTCTTCTACCGTATGTTCTTGCACGATCACATATCGATAACCACAGTCACTTAAAGTCCTGATAAATTCATAAGCCACGTCCGGGTGATTCGGCAAGGCCATTTCTGGCGGTGAAAATCCTCTGACCCTGCTTAATGCCTCAAAACCAAAAATAGCAGCAAAGTGATGCTGCCAGGCTACAACATGCAGTCTGAAGTCTTGTGCCGGGGTGGAGGGGGCCACAGGATGTCCCCAGCCAGTGCCCAGCCATTCCACATGCCTGGAGTATTCGGGGTTGTTGGTAATGGTTCTCAGGCTTTCTATCACATCGTGAAGTCCCATGTTAAGTAATCCATGAAGCAGACAACCGGAATAGTCGAGCATTATCCTTGGGTTTTTGCCTTCACGGGCCAACTCGGGAATATACTCCCCCATGCGCTGGTAGCACCAGCGGAAAACGGGGCCATCATGGTTGCCATGAACATGCTGGTTATCGATCATGTACTTCAAATGACTTATCACCGGAGATGTGGAAATCGATTCACCACCTTCGGGGATCAGCGGCTGGTGCATGTGCAAGGCATTGGCAAAGCAGCTTTTGATACCGGAAAAGTCTATGCCGCTACCCTGCAGGTAGTAGGGCCCCTTGATTTTCATGGCTTCTTTGATCTTATCTTCCGAACCGCAAATATTGGGTAAAGTGGCGATAAATTCAGGAATGGTTTGCATAGTGACTTGAGGTTTTTAATTGTTAAATGACCAGGCCCCGCATTCGGGTCCTACATTAGAAATACTTCTTACATTCTGTGCTTACAGAATTGATTGATAAACGCCCAGCGTGTGGTCGGCGACGATATCCCAGCTAAAAGCCGTTTCAGCGGCATTTCTGCCATTTCTCCCCATCCACCTTGCCTTTTCAAAATCCATGAACATTGTGCCGATCCCCCAGGCTACCGATTCAGGATGGTCATAGATTTTATACCCGTTAACCCCATGCCAGACAAATTCGGACGGGCCACCATTTTGCGTGGCGATAACCGGCTTTCCGGCGCTCCACGCTTCGAGCACAACTATACCGAAAGGTTCGTTTCGACTGGGGACCACGACCGCGTCGCAGGCCTTGTACAGGTCCTTCAGGAATCCGCCATTCCTGTAGCCCAGGAATCGCACGGCGTGTTGAATGCCAAAATCACCGGCCAACCTCTCACAAAGGCCTTTTTGGTCACCATCGCCCACGAAAACAAACTTGGCCTGAGGGTAGTTGTTGAGGATCATGGGTATGGCGCCCATCAATATGTCAGCCCCTTTTTGGACGGACATTCGACCTACAAACAGAATCATGGGATCCATGTGATCTACATCTATCATACTCCTGACATGTGCTGGATTTATCCAACCGTCAAATTGAGATGGGTTGACTCCATTATAGATGGTGGTTATCTTCCAATCCGGAACGTTGTAGATCCATTCTATTTCGTGACGCAGGGCATTGGACACTGTGATAACTTTATCTGCACAGTAGGTTCCGTGACATTCGTGATTTCGTATTCGTTCCGAGGTGCCTCCAAAAAAATTGTTACCACAACGTCCATATTCTGACGAGTGGACAGTAAGCACCATTTTTTTTTGCCTGCCTTCTTTAAGCCAAACGGCTGCATTTGAGGTTAGCCAGTCGTGTGCATGGATCACATCGAACGGGCCAGAATAGTCTTCAACATGAAAAAAGTGATGCACCATCGACCGGCACATATTATTGGTTTCGTCGACAAAACTTGGATGCAGGTCAAATGGACAATAGTGGTAATAAACCCCATCTATTTTGTTGTGACTGGCGCAAACACCAGACGCCCTGGTAAATATATGCACCTCATGCCCTTTTCGTTCCAGCGCGGCTGCGAGCTCCGTGACATGAACTCCTACTCCCCCAACACTAATGGAGTGAAGCGATTCCCATGTGAACATAGCAATACGCATTTTTTGTAGATTTTGGAGGTTTGACGGGTTATTCTAATAATGATGGAATAAATATAATTACTTATTTAACTAAAATAAATAACTATTTAAAAAAAATACATATAGTTCAATAAAATGCTAAAAAGAAGTTATTATTCACCTTTTTCACTGTTTTTGTTTTAAAAAACAAACAAAATAATATAAGAATTATAAAATTAAATTTGGTGGCCTGATTCCTTGCCAAACAGGTTTAAAAGGAAATTGTCTGATACTGAAAAAATCATCATTCAGTTTTCTTTAACGGCGATTTCCACTTTCAATTCCTGCACGGCTTTGTCGTTTAGTTTGATAACACTTTCTACTTTGGAAAGTAATTCCGATTCATCAATGTTGTCATTCGCGCAGCTTATTTCAATGGATTCAAGCAATTCCTTTGCTTTCGACGCACCCACAATAGCAAATGAAGACTTTAATTTGTGAGCAATTTTCATGAGGTTTTGCCAGTCTTTTTCCGCTGCATTTTTTTTCAGTTCTTCAATGTTCTTTGGTGTATCATTAAGAAAAATGTTGACGATCTTGCTGACCATTTCAGGCTGTGTTTTAGACGTCATAAGCAGAGTTGATAGATTTGTAACTGCACCTGTATCTGTCCCGCCGGTCGATTCAGAAATTTGCCTATCTTCTTTACTTTGCTGATGGGAGCCGTCAGCCGACTTTTTGGCTTGCAGGTGCCTGTTTACCTTGCTAACCAAGTCGGGAACTTTAAATGGTTTGGAAATATAGTCGTTAATTCCAGCATCCATACATTTTTTTATTTCGGATGCCAATGCGTGGGCAGTAATAGCAATAATCGGGATTTGGGACAGGGGTGGGTCAAGCTCCTCTCTTATAATCCTGGTGGCCGTTAAACCGTCCATGATGGGCATTTGAATATCCATCAGTACTACATCGTAGGTCCCGGATCTTAATTTTTCCAAAGCTATCTTTCCATTGTCGGCTATGTCCAGTTTCCAGCCAATATCCCGAAAAACAAATCTGGCTAATTCCTTATTCATTTCATTATCTTCCGCCATTAATACACTCACCTCTTTGGGGTAGTTTTTTACAACATTGGCATCTGGGGGAGAGGCATTAGGCTTTTTGTGGGAGCTGCTTTTTCCGAAGGGTAAATTGACAGTGATGGTCGTGCCTATTCCTGGCTCGCTTTCAACACTGATATCACCTTTTTGAATATCGATAATTTTTTTCACAATCGTTAAGCCAAGCCCGGTTCCACCATATTTCCTGGTAGTATCTGTGGTGGCCTGCGTGAAACTTTGAAAAATGGTTTTCAACTTATTCTTAGGTATTCCAATACCGGTATCTTCAACTATAAAACTCAGGGTGGTATTATTCCTGGATTGCTCTATAGCCCTGATGGTGAGTTTGATAAATCCCTTGTTAGTAAATTTCAGAGAATTGCTTATAAGGTTCACCAGCACCTGGTTTAACCTTACCGAATCACCGATCAAGTGAGAGGGTACATCACCTTCCAATTTATAAAGTAAGTGTATACCTTTTTCCCATGCTTTTGGCTTAAACATGCTGATAACATTGTCAACCACATCCATAAGGGCAAAAACAGTGTTTTCCAGCTTAAATTTCCCGGATTCGATTTTTGAGTAGTCAAGTATATCATTGATGATGACCAATAGGTTTTCCCCAGCATTATGAATGATGTCAATATACTTACCCTGTTCGCTCGTAAAGGAATCTTTCTCTTTTTGTAACAGGTTAGCGAATCCAATGATTGCGTTCATGGGGGTACGTATCTCATGGCTCATATTGGCCAAAAACCGTTCCTTCACCTTCCCCGACTCCTCGGCCAGCTTTTTAGCAGCTATCAGTTCCTGCTCCACCTGTTTTCTATCATTAATGTCTTGTACCGTACCTCCAAATTTCTCGTGATTTCCATTTTTATCAGAGTGAAAGTAGGCATTTAAGTTAACATACTTGATGCGATTGCCCGGCAACAGAATCCTTAAGTCGAGGTTGAAAACTTCTCCTGCCATAGCGCGATCAACACCTTCCCGTATCAGATGCCGGTCGTCAGGATGGTAAAGCGTGGTAACATGTTCACTTGCAGGATTGAAGGTTTTTGGGTTTACTTCAAAAATCTGATACATTTCTTCTGACCAGTATACTTTGTCTGTTGCGAAATGATATTCCCAGCTACCTATTTTAGCGATTTTTTGAGCTTCCTTAAGGCGTGCCTCGCTGTCTTTCAGGGCCTGCTCCGTAGCTAATTTCTGCTTTTCTATGTTCAGCAGATGTATAACACGCTGTAGGATCTTCTTAATGTTCGGAGGTATGATCTGTGTTTTTACAATATAATCTGTTGCCCCCGCCTTCATCATTTTCACAGCAACTTCTTCGTCACCCTGACTGGTCACCACAATGATCGGAGTGATTTGGTCGTGCATACGGATCCTGCTCAGCAGCTCCAGGCCATCTACACCCGGCAACAGGTAGTCCAGGAAGATACAGTCGTATTCCTCAGACTGCAAACGTTCTAATGCTGAATTAGCATCTGAACATTCCTCTAATGAATATTCTATGTCGGCTTTTTTCAAAGCACGATCCAGTATCTTTCGGTCTACTTTGTCGTCATCGATGACAAGGATCTTTACTTCTTCATCAAATAACATCTCCTCCATAAGTTCAAAATATCGTTTCCTTGCAATTTAGTGTAGGTTAATTGTTACCGGTTGTTACCGTTCAACCCCGCAACTGGCAACTAACATTCACCCAATGTATGTCCAATCGTGCCGAATATTGGCGCCTACGGTCGTTCACAAAGCTGCCAGTAGTGATTCAAAACAGATATAGCCTTCACAAACCTCTCAAATGAAAGGGGCTTCAAAATATAGCCGGCAACATTCAAATTGTAGGCTGCTACCTTGTCGCTTTCCTCATCCGAAGTGGTCATAACAAATACGCTGAGCTTTCTCAGATCAGGATCGTACCGGATCTCTTCCAGAAATTCCAGTCCACCCATTTTAGGCATATTCAGGTCCAGTAATACAATTTTTGGGATCGGGTGAGCTTTCTTCACACCTGTACCTTCGTTACCTCTAAGCACATCCAGCGCCTCCAAACCATTCCTGGCGACGAACAAAGGGTTTGAAATATTGTTCTTTTCAAATGCTCTCTTTACATTTTTGATGTCTACTTCGTCATCCTCCACCAGTAATACATTTACAGCATTGTCATTCATTTGTATTTCATGGTTAATTTGTTCAGTCTGTTTTTGATTACATTTTAGGTATATCAAAGATAAAATTTGTTCCCTGAACCCTATTTGGGTCTATCCGGATCGCACCTCCCCGGTCTTCAAGAATCTTCTTCACAATGGCCAGTCCTACACCTGTGCTTTCCACATCGTCCCTGGCTTTCAGGGTTTGAAACATTTGAAATACCTTTTCATGATAATTTTTTTCAATACCCGGCCCGTCATCTGCCACGCTAAATTCATGAAACCCTTGTTTCGACCGGTAAGCTATGTCGATCTGTCCTTTTGGTTTATCGTGATGTTTGATCGCGTTAGATAAAAGGTTCGTAAAAATTTGCTCCATGTTTACCTTGGAGTAGGTAATGACAGGCATTTTTACAGGGAGGTTTACGGTAAAATCTTTTGGGATCTCCAGGTATCCGATGATTTCCTTAATCAGTTGTTTGGTATCTATCTTTTCATATTCATCGGCTGCCCTGGTGACCCTCGAATAACTTAGGATACCATTTATCAGGTTTTCCAATCTTTGAACACGGCCACGAAGCAGGCAAAAATTTTCCTTTACATCCTCGTCTTTAATTTCACCCAGGTCTTCTTCAATCCATTCCGATAAATTTGTGATGGCTCTTAATGGCGCTTTCAAATCGTGGGAAACTATATAGGCAAAATGATTGAGTTCGTTGTTGATCTTTTCAAGCTTCCTTGCATTCCTTTTCAACTGGTGTTCGGCTATCTTCTTTTCCGTATCATCCAGGGTCAGACCGATAAACTCTTCTTTGTCATTTTGCGATTCAAACAAATAGTTATTAAAATACAATTCCTGATCCTTACCTTGATATGTGCTGGGGAAATTGTAGTAGCTTTGTTTTTCTTTATTGTTCCTTATTTTTGAAGTGAAGCTGGCCAAACTATCGGCAACATAGAGCCGGGCAATTTTACTGTTATAAAACGCTTCGATGATCTCCACGTCACCAAACAGCGAAGTGACACCTGCTTCCTTACTGTATTTGTAAATTGCAACAGGCATTTTACTGGTAATCGCATTTAAGATGCTCGTTTTTTCCTCAATCTCTTTCTCCTGAAGTTTCTCTTTGGTGATATCACGGGAGACCCCAAAAGTACCGATCGTCTCGCCCTTATTATTTTTCAAAGGATATTTGCTTGTCGAAACCCAGGTGATCGATCCATCGGGCCATGTTTCCATTTCTTCATAGTCAACTTTTGGTTTGCCGGTTTTTATAATTTCCTGCTCATCTTTGAATGTCTCATCAGCATGTGCATTCAAAAAAATATCAAAATCGGTTTTACCAATTACATCTTCCAAACGAGTAAGCCCAAGTTGGTTGAGCATATTCTGACTTATCAATAAAAATTCACTTTCCCTGTTTTTGAAATAATAATTAACAGACAATTCCTCCATCAACGCTTTCAGAAACATCTTCTCATACGATCCCGCATCGTATGTCACTCCTTCCAGGTGGATTATATACTGATCCTGATCGATTTGATTTAACTGGGCAAAAGCTCTGATCACTTTGCCGTTTTTGTGAATTAATTGAAAGGCGATAGGTGATTCTTTTGACATCGAATTGACCCCGTCCTTTTCTATTGTGAGGGAATCGAGGTCAGCGTCAGCTAATTCATCTGCAGTATAGCCCAGTAGTTTGCAAAAAGCATGGTTCGCTTGTAGGATCTTTCTTTTATTATCTACAACTGCCAATGGGTCTGGTGTGTTCAGAAAGATCTTTTTGAAATCTAGGTCAGTTGCGTAGGACGATTTTCCGTCAGCGATATTTCCGTTTCTTTTCATTTAGATAAATAATCTAATTCTTAAATATCGCCCTCAAAAATGTGTTGCCAGCAGGTAGCAGCTAGCTGCAAGATACAAGATTTACCAAAGTAAAAGAAAGGTCTGCTTGGAAAGAATATACTGATCAAGGAAATGGATATTAAGCAGATGTAAGTTATGTGGATATTCAGTTAATGTGAGTGACCAATTTGCAAAAGCATTAGAGTCATGAAATCACAGTATCGTTTGGTGAATATTTGTTAAGCGAGGAAGGAATTCATTGGGGCGATGTGAAAGTAAAGGTTTGATCAGCAATTGTCATCAGGTATTATAAGTTTTGGATTGTTTCAGTCGTTCACAAGAATCGTCAGTTCGACTGATAGGTTTTCTACAATATGCCAATTGCGTTAATTTGTGGTCATGTCCCGGCTTTTATAAGACATGTTTACCCAAAAATTCCGCAAAGCTCACTTTTTTCGCTATATCCCCCTTTTTTTAATGCTAAAAAAGGAGCATGTTCCCTCTTTTTGCCGAAAACATGGTTTAGAATTTCATAAACAGTGGTTACAGTGACTAATTTAATTATGAAATAATTATATTGTAAATTATTTAATTTGTTCTTTTGTGGTATTGTTTAAATTAAATTTCTAATAAATGTTGATAGTGAATTAATTCCATTTTTGGAGTTTTGGAAACTTTTTTGTCATGGTAAAACTTGCAATTGTTGATGATCACACACTGTTCAGAATTGGCCTGATCGCCATACTCAAAAGCGAGCCCACGTTTACGATCGTAGGTGAATTTGATAGCTTTACCTCTATCAGGCCCTTAATTTCGACTTTAAATGCTGAAATAATTTTACTAGACATTTCACTGGAGGACGAAAGTGGCTTTGAAGTAGCTAAACACATTAAGAAAGAAAGGCCCTCTGTAAAAATAATCATTCTGAGTTCGCACAAGGAGGAATTTCATGTTGTCAATGCTATGGATGCCGGAGTAGACGGTTATATGCACAAAAATTCAAAACCGGACGAACTGATTTTGGGAATAAAAAAGGTTGCGAAAGGACAAAAATTTTTTTCATCGGAAATATCGTCATTGCTCATTAACAGCATTTACACCAAGCCATATAGAGGACTTCCTTTTTTAACCAGCAAAGAAAAAGAGATCATCCAACACCTGATTGATGGCTCATCGAGCAAAGAAATAGCCACAAAGCTGAATGTAAGTCCTAGAACAATAGAGACACATCGCTCAAACATTCTGGGCAAATTTGGCATGAAGAACACAACTGAATTAATTAAAAACATTGTGGAACAGAAAATCAGGTTCTGATGATCATGTTGAAAACAGATATGGCCCACTGGCCTTCTCAGATCGTGTGAGATAACGGCAAAAAGTTGATTTTTTGCTAAGTTTGGGCCTTTGAGATTTTTTACCCGTTTTCCAATCCCAGTACTCATTTCTTACAGATCTTTATTTTCTAGTTTCAGGTCCTTTGTCCCTTCAAGGATTTTAATCTTTAAAAGTTTTTCCGCTTTCATAATTCTATTAGTTATCAACATCAAAACCATTTACCACCCTTAAATACCTTCAAAAAAAAATCAACCTTTTGATGATCTCGGTTTCCAGTTATCAGATCGCCTGCTGATGAAAAACTATTCATGTAACCATTTGATATCCATATTGAATTTGTCATTTATAAGTTTGATAATGTAATATCCGCTAGGTAAGGATTTCACATCTAGCTTCTCAAGGTGGTTTATAGAATGTCCCGTGTTTAGATCTTTCTCTAATACAACATACCCGTTTGCATTGAGGATACGGACTTTTACCGGTGAGTTCATGTTCGTGCCGGTCAAAGAGATGTTTAACTCGTCATACATTGATGGATTGGGATATACCATTGCCATCAACTCACTACTTTCATGTGAAATGTAAATTGGTCTAAACGTTTCTGTTATACCGTCAAAGTCTGTCTGCTTTAGTCGGTAATAAGAAATCCCTGAAAAAGGATGTGTATCTAAAAACTCGTAAGACTGCGATTGGTTGGAGGTACCAATGCCGTCCACTTTTCCAATGGATTCAAAGAAGATACCGTCTTTAGACCGCTCGACGGTGAAGTAATCGTTATTCCGTTCTGTTGCTGTAGTCCATGATAGAAAAACAGAATTTCCAACCTGAACCCCACTAAAGTTTGTTAACACCACCGGAAGAAGGAGATTTCCCCCACCACCCAAAAATTCCCAAACAGCCGGTAGATCACTTGAGAGATCACTTCCAGTGTTTTTCTCCTGCGTATCAGGAACCAGTGTTGAAGCGTCGCCAGCATAAGCTCCCGCGTAAACATTGCCTGAGCCCGTGTACGTTCCCTGGGACCCCGTTTTGTTAAAAGTACCTTGAACGACCAGGATCCCATCAGATGCGATATCAATTTTATTATCCATATTGAGGTTGCCCAATACAATCAACAATCCCCCGGAACCAATGACCAGGTTCATTGCCTTATTGGCGAAATCAACGTTTCCATAAACGACCAGAGTGTCATTTACGATGAAGTTGTATAAATCGCGATTGGCTGCGAAAGTCAGGTCCTGGTTTGAACCATAAGACCCAACGTTTATGTATCCATAAATTGTAATATCAAAATCTACAGGAGTAGGGAGATTAATAGTGCCGATAGCTGCATTGTCCACCCAGGAGTTGTTATCCGACCAGCCTCCTGTGAAATTATTTTTAGTTTCCTTCTGAGAGAAAGCTGAAAGAAAAGTACAAATAAGACTTAACGTCCCTACAAAAACCAGCAACTTTTTTTGGCCGAATTCCCTTCTCATTTCAGTACCTTTAGTTTTAAAAAAATGCTGCGGGCACACAAATCATGATTTCCAAAAATGTCCCACTACGAAGCCCGCAGCATCGGAACTTCATGTTTTAGCTCATAAGAACTCAAACTATCTAATGTAACCAATGCAATTTATCAAGGTAAGATCAGGTGATTGATCAGGCTTATCACTGATTTTTTGACCAATTAAATACTAAAAGAGGCATAAGTATTTATACATAGATTGACATAAGCTTTCTCCGCAGGTTTCTCAGAAAACGCCACCAGGCTTGAGGGTCTGTCCACTAACAGTGTTTAGCAAATAACATGGATGAAGGCGAAATGAAAATTTTTAAAACACGGGGTTTAGAGCAGATTTTACTTAGGCCCCGGAAGTCATGCAGCCTTTTGATCAGAGAAGGTTTATTGAATTTGCCCTGGACAACCTGACAAATAATTAACTATTGGACATAAGATCGTTACAGCCTTTTTTTTCTACAGGTTCCGGGTATTGTCCAGACCAATAGCCACCCTGGCGATCTAACATTAAAGTACTTCGTGCGCCAGTGCGGTAACCTGTGAAGAAATTTTTACATTTCTTTTCAGCAATTCCGTTTGATTAATATCAAACCTCAATTTATTATCTATAATCACAAAGCTGACCGAAGCTCCCTTTTTATGCAGGCCTTCTCTTTCGGCAATAATCATTATTGGCTTCCCGTTTGTGATCGTGGAGAGATCATCCAACTCGTTGCTTTTACTATTGGAAATATAAATCAAATGGGCTCCATTTATATCAGAAAGAATATCGGCTCTTTCTACTTTGATCATTGCACTACTAATTGTTTTGCCAGTAATGCTGCTTCTCAGTTCATCATAAACCTTTGAATTGCCCAGCACGACAATCTTGAACTCATCCTTTACGTCCGGCCAGCGACTGTATTTGGCTATGCTATGAACGAATACGGCGTAGGATTTATAATTGGTTGTTTGGGCTTTGGCCGGTAAGGCTACCGAAGTTATGCTGAAAAGAATGAAAATGAGTATGTACGTTTTATTTTTCATGGCTGGCAAAGTTTATTTGATAGTTAAATTTCACCACATATTCACGACCGCGCCCGGGTATCGGAGCATAGTCTCCGTTGTAGGCTTGTGGTATAGATGGATGTTCATTCAGAAGATCGTAAACCCCAATACCAATATTAAAATGAGGAAACGGGCTCTGATAATTTACAAACAGGTTGACTAGCGCGTATGAAGGAAGCTCAGTGATTTCCGGAGATCCTTCGCTGTCAATGGATTGGTAGGCATATCTATTATCTCCAAAAATGAAAGAAGGATTAATAGTAAGACCTTCAATAATAGTAAAACTGCCTTGAGCCGTAAGCTTTTGAGGCAACATCCCAACGTATTGCCGGTCGGTCTGTGGTACAACGTATGCATCTACCGTATTTCCCTGCAACGCTCGTGAAAACGAATAAGTCAACGCAGCATGCCAACCCTTTTTTCTTATGGTGTACATAGCCTCAATACCCTTTGTTCCGGTCATTTTATAGTTTTGGTAATAATCCAGATAATCTCCGCCAGCCAACTCTTCATATGAATAAACAATAGGGTCTTTTGTAGAAAGATGAAAGCCATTAACGGTCAACAGCATTTCTGGAGTAAGCTGATATCCAAATTCAAATTCTATCGCTTGTGCTTTTTCCGGTTGTATCAGACCATCTTTGGCTAAGCTAATGTTTTCAATCGAGGGTGTTCGAAATGCCTTACTATACAAAGCTTTGAAGTGAAAGTTTTCAATTTTTTTTGTCAGTGCCAGACGAGGGACGAACGTTCCCTTGGTTCGACTATTCTTCTCGTATCTGAGTCCAGCGGTAATATTAGCCAATCGATATTTCAGCAAACCTTGCATAAATACAGCGTAATTGCCAATGTTAATAGTGTTATTGCCATTAAAATTTTGCTGATTCAACATATCAACTGCATTGTCACTGAAATACAGGGCGCCAAAATTCAAGTTAGCTTTACGGCTGATATCATAGCTCACATTTACTTTCGAGGAAGCTCTTTTTGCACTCAATTGAAAATCATATGCACCTGTGGCTTTGTCTCTATATTTCCAGGGAACCTGGTCAGTAAAGGTAAGCTGTGGGGTGACAAGCCATCTGTCAGAGATCTGCCAATCGTATTTTACCGAGGTGTAAAATTGGGTGAAAATAACATCGTAATAGGAATCGCTGACGTTGTATTGGTCATACATGCTTCTGAAATATAAGCCTTTGTATTTTAATCCCAGGTTCAGGTTAAGAGGATCAGCCTGAGAACCATTGGCAAGGTTCTGAATATCATTTTCTCCGTACAAATCCTGATATGGCCCGTCACTTAGGATCCCCTTGCCATAGTATGCCGACAAGTCCCAGGAAAGATTTTCGCCGTGACTGGCAGCCATGACGCCTCCGTTGGTGCGACCAACGGCGTTTTTATGAAATCCAGCGGTTCCTGCCAAGGCCACGCCATTAAGAGACCCTGCTGATTTGGTAATAATATTTATCACTCCGTATTCCGCAGATCCCCCGTATATAGCAGAGCCCGGACCTCTGATCACCTCAATTCGGTCTATGAAGTCGACTGGAAAATGATTGATCAGAACGGTATTCTGATATAGGATCTCATTCATTTGAAAACCATCTAAAAGGATCAACACTTTTCCTTCATGGGCCCAATTACCCCTCATGGCCACACCTATGACAAAATCGAGGTCCTGGGCAAAGTCAAATCCAGGTACAAGACGCAATATATCTGTTAAATCGCGCGCGCCGGAATTTTGAATGTCTTCTGATGTTATCACGCTCAAAATACCGGGAGTTTCGCGTGTTGTTAAAGCTGCGCCTGATGCGACAGTGGTAGCCATGTTCAGTTGTTTTTGTAGGCTGGTCTCAGGTGTGTATGCCTCCAGCTGAAGGAGGGAATCAAGTGCCTGCCCCTGTACATATAAACATTTGGACAAAAACAGTAATAAGATAAGTTTTTTCATACTTAAAATTAGTCTTGAACTTCATTGAATTATTCAGGATTACTACACAGTGATTGATCAATTAATCACTTATAAAAGCGTAAGTGTTTCCACGAATCTGCTTTTTTGAGGATCGATTTCCATCTTGTGCAGTAGCTACTTAATCCGAAAAATTCACTTGATTGAATAAAAAAAATGGGCGCAAGGAGTTGCCTTTAAGATAGTTAAGTCAAAAAACAACACTTTTAAGTACACCCAAATATTGGGGATAAAAATACGATATTTAACGTAAAAGAAAAGAGGCTCCGGTAGAATTTTCAGCAGAAGAAATTAGTTCAGGTGGAGCGGTAGTTCTCCAGGAAAACCAGAGCGGCAGCACAAGCTCTTAAACCATTCCAACAAATGGTATGTGGCTATTTTGAAGTATATAGTAGAAAGGATCAGGACCGTGTACCAAAGATGGAAATTGTTATTCGTGGCGACAGTGGTTTCAATTGCGTGCTTTTTTACAATTAGCCTATGAAATGGATTTGAAGTTCGCCTCTGGGTTAGCCAATAATGATGTCCTGTACCATCCGCAATCGAGGATCAAGCTCATAAAATCCGCCAGATGAATAGTGCGGGTTAAACATGCAAAAAAACTGGTTTCGTACCTTGGGTGTTGGAGTGACAAATTATAGACCTAGCTTTTTGCTTTACATGCTCAAAAAAAGAATTGCTATTTGAAGAACAAGAAAAGGTACTGACCGAATTGTTTATTATTCAGTCAGTAGCCTAATTCTACGATGGTGTTGATGTTTTACAAATGTGCTATAATGAATCACAGCAAATAATGGTGATCTTACTGAAATTGCAGTTGGTTTTACACCTAAAATTAACCCCGTATTTATACGGAGCACGATTTCAGTATTTTAGTGTATCTTCTTCCGAAAAAAGAACTCGGATGCCAGAGCAATAGATATGAAAAGCATGACGGTCGTATAAACAGAAAGCACAAAAGGCAAATAAAACGGACCCTGAGGACGTTGGAGGCATTATTGAATTATATGTTCTAACGCAAGTGTTTTTAGAACCTCTCCATTGGTTATTCACTATCCTAAAGATGTAAAATCAGAATAACACAATAAATCAAATATTAAGTATTCATGAGGAGTTACGATAAGGCAACTACACAGGAATCCCTCGGTATCAATATCTGAATTTAGTAATTTAGGTTCTCAAGAAAGGAAAATAGTTTTTCAAGCTCACCATCTAATTTGTTGTTAAGCCCATCAATGTGGGAATTGTATTTTTCATGTTGCCGGTATAGTTCAAAAAGTTCAATAAGTGAATGACATTGTAAATTCTGAACAATAGGGCTCATCTTATGGATCTCTGATCGAATCGCTGGCAAATCTTTTTTATACCAGTGATCGTGAACAGCCATCTCAAATTTTTTGAAGTCCTTAATCATTAGCTCCCTAAAGTCATTCAGCTGTTTTCTGTCATAATTAAATGCCCATTCATAAAACTGAAAAGAAAGAAATTCATCTTTGGTGGTTCGATGTGGGCATACTTTCCTAATCTTTTCTATTAGCTGCTCAAAGCGAAAAGGTTTTGTGAGAAGCTCCTGCATACCCTGATCCATAACCTTGTTTTTTAGGGGTTCCGAATAAGACTCGGCCGTGAAGGCAATGATCGGCGTCTGATGGTTCTTCCCCTTTTTCTGATTCCGGATAGCGTCTGCTGTTTCGTAACCACTTATCCCAGGGATTTGGAGGTTCATCAGGATAACATCAAAATGTTTTGTTGAAGAGTGTAGCAATGCTATTTCACAATTGGGAGCAGTCACGCATTCCACCTTGTAATCATTTAGCAGATTTCTTACCAGTGTTTGATTTGACTCAACGTCTTCTACATATAAAATGCGATATCCTTCCAGTATTACGCTTTCATTTGCCTGCAATTCCTCCGTTTCAGAAAGAGTCAAGACTTCAGTCCCCATTTTGAAAGGAAGTGTTACTGTAAATGTCGTGCCAGTGTTGGTATTACTTTCAACCGAAATGCTTCCACGGAAAAGGTCAACAAGATCTTTTACAATGGAAAGACCGAGTCCGGAACCGCCGAACTCGCGGGAAATATAATTTTCCGACAGTTGGAACGGCGTAAAAACCGTCTTGAGTTTTTCCTCTGAGATCCCAACACCGCTATCTTCAACCACAAAAAATAACTCACAGTTATCTTCGTCAGAAGATTTCAATGAGACGGATAATTTAACCTGCCCTTTCCTGGTAAATTTTATGGCATTATTCAACAGATTGTATAAAATCTGGTTTAGTCTCAGACTATCACCTATCAGGCGAACCGGCGTATTTGAAGACAGGGTGATTTTTAGGTCAAGCTTTTTGTCCACTGCAAGCGGTTGGAATGAAAACTGTAACTGCTTTAACTGGCTTTTGAGATCAAAAGGTAGGTTCTCCAGTTCGATCTTTCCGGCTCTGATCTTGTTATAATCGAGCATGTTGTTGATCATGTACAACAAGTTCTCGCCTGAATTTTTTAAGGTCATGACTATATCCTTTTGGTCCTTGCGGGGATTTTTTTTAAGAAGCAGATTGGAAAGGCCTATAACGGAGTTTAACGGCGTGCGTATTTCATGGCTCATTATAGAAAGAAATGTATCATTTGCAGTCAATGCACTTTCAGCTACTTTTTTTACTTCTAAAATTTCATTTTCGTAGTTTTTTTTGAGGGTGATGTCGAAGCTGAAAGAAAAATATCCTAAAAGCGTTCCCTGCTTTCGTAAAGGGATCACATTTTTAGAGAGCCACACCGGATTACCGGATTTGGCACGGTAACAAACCTCACCTCTCCAGGCTTCCCCCATCACAAGGGTTTCATACATTTCTTTGAAAAAATCTGGTGGATGCGCGTTTGAATCAATTAAGAACTCAAATAGCTCTTCCCTTGACTTTCCGATTATTTCACTTTCTTCGTAACCCAAGGTCGTAAGAAACATTTGATTTACCTCTACAATGCTGCCATTGGCATCGCCCTTAATGATTATGGCGATATCATTTAGTGCATCAGTTGTAAGTTTTATCTCTTCGTAAGCAAGGTTTAGTTTGTGCTTAAATTTCGTCAGTTTTTTGTTAATTCTTCGAAGGCTACTTGTCCGCTCAGCCACTTCTTGCTCTAGCTTCTTATTACGGCTTTTTATCGTCCTTATCCTTTGTTTGCAGGCGAGTAGCAAGCTACCGACGAGCCCCAATATTGCGATCATCTTTACCTGCCACGTTCGCCACCAGGGCGGTGTAATATACATATTATCAGAAGTGTCACGCTCATCCCATTCTCCATCATTATTTGAGACGTTAACGCTTAACCGATAGGAGCCGGGGTCACGGTTGACAAAACGATCGATTGCATTTGTCAGGTTCCAATGTTTGTCAATGCTTAGTATTTTGTAGCTATACAGACTCTTTTTGGGAATTTTAAGGTTGTAAATATTTACTCCAACTGCGATTCCAATCCAAAAAATGTTCTTCCTGTCCCGATACAAATTCCACAAGCCGTTGTTATTCAGATCGAATAGGTCTTCTGGTTTGAAGGTTCTGTTTTTGAATTGTCCTTTTTGCCTGTTGTACCTGTTTTTTTCCTGATCGGCTCCCAAAAGCAGATGATTTGCGTTTTCCAGGTCAGCATTGCAATTGACTCTTGAAATTGTGCTGTGTCCGCCTCTTTTT
>JBNLGG010000039.1:0-39529 GCA_050305935.1 Cyclobacteriaceae bacterium
AAAAAAATCAGCCGCGAACATTGTGGAAAAAATATTAGTTGCGGAAAGGCAATCGCTCAACCAGAACTACTTATTTTTCAACTGGCCGATAACATTCATATTTTTTTCTTTTTAAAAGAGAAGAAAGAATTTTCCGATATGACTGCAAGTGAGTTCCTTGAAAACCGTTGACAAGGGTTTTGTCTTCGATCTTCGGTCTTCCATCTTCAATCTTCCGTCTTTGGACTTCCATCTTCGGTCTTCCATCTTCAGACTTCCTTCTTCGGACTTCCATCTTCGGACTTCCGTCTTCGGTCTTCCGTCTTCGGTCTTCTGTCTTCGGTCTTCCGTCTTCCGTCTTCGGTCTCCGGTCATCGGTCATCGGACTTCATCAAACTTTCGACTTTATTAGCTTTTCACTACGGCAATTCCTCCCTATTTTTGCAGCCCGAAAATCAAAACATTGCAATGGCAGAATACAATCCGCAGTCGATCGAAAAGAAATGGCAACAATATTGGTCAGACAATAAAATTTTTAAAGCTGAAGTTGATCCGCAAAAGCCCAAGTACTACGTGCTGGATATGTTTCCCTATCCATCAGGTGCGGGGCTTCACGTAGGACATCCGCTCGGGTATATCGCTTCGGATATTGTCTCCCGTTTCAAGCGACTGAAAGGATTTAATGTGTTGCATCCAATGGGCTTCGATGCTTTCGGTTTGCCAGCAGAACAGTATGCGATCCAAACCGGGCAGCATCCAGCTATCACCACAGAACAAAATATTAAGCGATATAAGGAGCAGTTGCATAATTTGGGTTTTTCATTTGATTGGGACAAAGAGGTACAAACCTGCAATCCTAACTATTACAAATGGACACAGTGGATTTTCGGGCAATTGTTTATGAGTTGGTATAACCTGCAGAGCAATAAAGCCGAGCCCATTGAAACACTCATTGGTGAGTTTGAGAGAAACGGCAATAAAGAAGTACAAGCCGTTTGCGATGAAGATACACCCTCCTTTGCAGCGACCGATTGGAAATCATTCTCTGACTATGAAAAGCAGGAAATCCTTTTAAAATACAGGTTGACTTATCCGGCAGATGCCATCGTGAACTGGTGCCCGGCCCTGGGGACCGTACTGGCAAATGACGAGGTGAAAGACGGATTTTCCGAGCGAGGCGGGCACCCGGTGGAACGCAAAAAAATGCGACAGTGGATGATGCGCATCACGGCCTATGCTGACCGCCTTCAGGGGAATCTGGAAAAACTGAACTGGTCGGAAGCCATGAAGGAAATGCAGACCAACTGGATTGGTAAATCCCATGGCTGCGAACTGGATTTCAAAGTGGATGGAAAGGACATTACGCTGACTGCTTTCACCACCCGCGCGGACACCATCTATGGGGTCACATACGTGGTATTGGCGCCGGAACATGAATTGGTTGCAGAGCTTACTACATCGGATCAAAAGAGCGCTGTAGAAGAATACGTGACCACTGCAAAAAACCGCTCGGAAAGAGAGCGGATGGCGGATGTAAAAACAGTATCCGGTGTGTTTACCGGTTCGTATGTGATCAATCCTTTTACCAATGAGAGAGTACCGCTGTGGATTGCGGATTATGTGTTGGCTGGTTATGGAACAGGTGTGGTGATGGCTGTTCCTTCCAGTGATGACCGTGATTTTCGCTTTGCCAATCATTATAACCTGCCCATTGTGCGGGTGATTGAGGGGACTGAGACTATGGATGATCCGACCGAAAAGAAGCATGGCAAGATGATCAATTCAGGAATTCTGAATGGAATGGATTCATACGAGGCCATCAAATTTGCTACGCAGCACGCCGATAAAAATGGCTTTGGAAAGGCCAAGATTAATTACAAAATGCGGGATGCGGTGTTCAGCCGACAGCGCTACTGGGGAGAGCCTGTGCCGGTCTATTTCAAAGATGGATTGCCGCAATTGCTGGACTTCGAAGAACTGCCCCTTGAATTGCCAAAAGTTGATGAATATAAGCCGACTGAGACAGGAGAACCACCACTTGGCAGGGCGACAGATTGGAAATATAAAAATGAATATTCTTACGAATTGACCACCATGCCCGGTTGGGCAGGATCAAGCTGGTATTTCCTGCGCTACATGGATGCGCATAATGAAAAAGAATTTGTAGGTCAGGAAGCTGTGAAGTATTGGAACTCTGTCGATTTATACATCGGCGGTACGGAGCATGCCACCGGTCACCTGTTGTACTCACGGTTCTGGAACCTGTTTCTATACGATCGTGGATATATATTTCACGAAGAGCCATTCCAGAAACTTGTCAACCAGGGGATGATCCAGGGAAGATCTAACTTGGTCTATAAGCTCAAAACAGAAAACAAATTCGTTTCACTTGGCCTGATCGATCAGTACGATGTGATTGAACTGCATGTGGATGTCAATATAGTAAATAATGACGTGCTGGACATCGAGGCATTTAAAAACTGGATGCCGGAGTACAAGGATGCCTCCTTTGAGCTGGAAGATGGGAAGTATGTGTGTGGAGCACTGGTAGAAAAGATGTCCAAGTCGAAATGGAATACGGTCAACCCGGATGCGATGGTTGAGAAATACGGCGCCGATACATTAAGGATGTATGAAATGTTCCTGGGACCCATTGAATTGTCGAAACCATGGAATACGCATGGTATTGATGGGGTGGCTAAGTTCCTTCGCAGGTTCTGGAACATGTTCTTTAAGAACGACCAACTGTCCATCACCGATGAGGCCCCCACTGCGGAAGAATTAAAAGTGTTGCACAAAACACTTAAGAAAGTAGAAGAAGATATCACCAACCTGTCTTTCAATACCTCGGTAAGTGAGTTCATGATTTGCGTGAACCAGTTGACACAATTGAAATGCAACAAAAAGGCAATTCTTGAACCACTGGTTGTTGCCTTGTCTCCATTTGCACCGCATTTATCCGAAGAGCTATGGCAGCATCTTGGTCACCAGGAAAGTGTAATCCAGGCCAGTTATCCGAAATTTGAAGAAAAATACTTGGTGGAAGAAGCCCATGAATACCCGATCATGATCAATGGCAAGATGCGCACCAAGATCAATTTCTCATTGGACAAACCACAAAATGAAATCATTGATGAGGTAAAAGCCAATGAAGTCGTTCAAAAATGGCTGGAAGGGAAGGATCCTAAAAAGGTGATTGTCGTTCCGAAAAAGATCGTGAATGTCGTAGTGTAAGCCGAAGGCAGAGGAGGTAGCGCAGAAAAAAGGAAACCCAGTTAGCGGTCGCAGACCTTAACTTAACACCGGTTGAAATGGAGTTATCATTGGGCCAGGTGCGTCAAGTCCGAGTCGGAAGACCGTTGACCAAAAGACGGATGGAGCCTTAAATAAAAAAAGAAAAAGCCCACTGGACAAAGGAAGTCATCAACCTGTGGACGGGACTTAAAACCTCCAGGCCGGAGACCCGGAGGGTGATGGTAACATCGATTTGATTCACTGGTGTAAGTCATGTCGACTATTTCGGGTTGACATGACAGAGGCTTTTTACAATAATATCCTTCCAGAATTATCAACCTAAAAACTCTTTTTCAGCTCGTAGGTCATTCGCATTTTGCGGATCAGGTCTTCCGATTCCTGGAAGTTGAGGGTCTGCTGGCCATCGGAATATGCTTCTTCCGGCACACAATGTGACTCATAAATCACACCATCAGCTCCCGCCATGATACTGGCCAAAGCCATCGGTTCCACATGCTTCCTGATACCAATCCCATGAGACGGATCGGCAATTATTGGCAGGTGCGTCTTATCTTTCAAGACAGGTATCGCATTGAGATCCAGTGTATTTCGGGTGGCATTCTCAAATGTCCGGATGCCCCTTTCGCAAAGCAAAATCTTTTCATTTCCGCCACTGAATACATATTCTGCCGAATACAGCAATTCATCGATGGTCCCGGAAATACCGCGTTTGATCATAACAGCTTTATCTACCTTACCCAGCTCATCGAGCAGGTTAAAATTTTGAGTGTTGCGTGCACCTACCTGGTAGATATCCACGTAATCGTGCATCTCTTCGATTTGGGAAACCTGCATTACCTCAGTCACTATTTTGATGCCCGCTTCACTGGCATATTTGTGCCACAGCTTTAAACCTTCTATTCCCATTCCGCGGAACGAGTAAGGGGAACTACGTGGTTTATAAACCCCTCCCCGCATCATCCTGATTCCGTTTTTCTTGCAGTGCTCAATGGTTTGTTTGATTTGCTCCTCTCCTTCTATTGAGCAGGGACCGGTCATAATAGCGAAGTGGTCATCTCCAATACGCACCCCGTCGCCAAGGTCGATGGAGGTTAGCTTCACCTTCCATTTTCTCGACACCAATTTATAACTGTCAGACACGATGTGGATATCAGAAATACCCGGCATAAAGCCCACCTCCCTAATATCAAAATCCGACTTACCTATCCCAATCAGGTAATCACCTACCTGTGTCTTAACTTCAGTGATGCTGTATTTAAAGCTCTCAACCTTTTGAACAATCTCGTCTTTTTGCTTTTTGTTGATGCCTTTTTCTAATTGTATAATCATGTTTGTAATGTTTCTTATTACCGGTTCCTGGTTTCATTGTTCTTTAACTAGCATCCAGGAACAGGCAACTAGTTATCCCCTTTTACCGATTTAATATATTTTTCAATATCCTTGTTAATATCTTGCGCGTGGTTGAGCACGTTGATAAATGCCGAGCCAATGATTGCCCCGTTGGCATATTGGCAGGCCTGATCGAATGTTTCTTTGTTGGAAATACCAAAGCCGATCAACGTCGGATTCTTCAGGTTCATTTCCCGTACCCTTTTAAAATAGGCTACTTGCTCGTCAGAAATACCACTTTTCGCCCCGGTAATACTGGCCGAGGAAACCATGTAAATAAATCCGTTGGTGTTGCTGTCAATTTCCCTTATCCGCCCTTCCGATGTTTGCGGAGTAATCAGGAAAATATTCCTCAGATTATGCTTGTCAAATACATCTTTGTAAAAATCCATATACTCAGCCATCGGCAGGTCCGGAAGGATCAATCCATCCACTCCTACTTCCTCACATTTCGCACAAAACCGCTCAATGCCATACTGGAGCACCGGATTAATATACCCCATCAAGATTATGGGAATATCCACTGTCTCTCTTATTCCGGATAATTGTTCAAACAGGAGGTTAACGGACATACCATTCTTGAGCGCTTTGGTATTGCTTTCCTGAATGGTGGGTCCATCTGCTATCGGGTCGGAATAGGGCACGCCGATCTCAATGATGTCCGCACCGGATTGTTGCAGCAACCCGGAAATCTGGACGGTATCATTCAGCGAGGGAAAACCTGCGGAATAGTACACTGAAAGTATCCGCTGTTTTTTGCCCGCAAAGAGCTTATTGATTCTATTTTCAGTCGTTGTTACGTTCATTTCTCTAGCTTTTGTGAATTAGTATTTACCCCATTTGATATAGGTTTCAAGGTCTTTGTCCCCCCGGCCAGAGAGGTTGACCACCACAATATCATCTTTTTTAAAAGTTAGTTGCTCCAATGCAGCCAAAGCATGCGCTGACTCTATCGCTGGAATGATGCCCTCTAGCTTACTCAACCGAATACCTGCTTCCATCGCCTCATCGTCTGTTGCATTCAGAAACATCCCCCTTTTTGAGTCAAACAAATGGGCGTGCACCGGCCCAATGCCCGGATAATCCAGGCCGGCGGAAATCGAATAGGGCTCAATTACCTGGCCATCTTCGGTTTGCATTAAAAGCGTCATACTTCCATGCAAGACACCCGGTTTTCCCAGCACGGTTGTAGCCGCCGATTCCCCGGAGTTTACCCCATGGCCTGCTGCTTCCACCGCCACGAGCTTTACTTTGTCTTTTTCATAATAGTGGAAAAAGGCTCCCGCCGCATTACTTCCACCACCTACACAGGCTACAACATAATCAGGGTCCTCCCTGCCAATTTTCTCCTTGAGTTGCCACATGATCTCCTCGCTGATCACACTTTGGAACATGGCGACCATTTCAGGGTAAGGATGTGGCCCCACAACCGACCCAATGATATAATGAGTATCAACCGGATTGTTTATCCAGTGCCTTAGCGCTTCATTGGTAGCGTCTTTCAATGTCTTGGAACCGGAACTCGCCGGGCGAACTTCTGCCCCCAGGATTTTCATCCGCTCGACGTTGGGTTTTTGCCTGGCCATATCCACCTCCCCCATGTACACAATACACTCCATTCCCATCAATGCGCATACAGTGGCGGTAGCCACACCGTGCTGTCCGGCACCCGTCTCGGCAATGATCTTTTGCTTGCCTAGTCGCCTGGCCAATAGAATCTGCCCGATGGTATTGTTCACCTTATGGGCACCTGTATGATTTAGGTCTTCCCTCTTCAGATAGATATTGGTTTGATATTTTTCCGAAAGGCGGTTTGCAAAATAAAGCGGTGTTGGCCTGCCTGCGTAATCTTTCAGTAGTCCACGGAATTCTTTTTGGAATTGCGGATCATTGATGATCTGAATATAGTTTTCCCTTAATTCCTCCACGTTTGGGTAAAGCATTTCGGGAATATAAGCCCCTCCAAATTTACCGTAATATCCTCTTTCGTTTATTTTTACATTCATGGTTTTTTTGTTAAGTCGGAAGTCGGAAGACCGAAGTCCGGAGACCGAAGTCTGAAGACCGGAGTCCGAAGTCCGAAGTCCGAAGTCCGAAGATCAAACTTGTATCTTGATTCTTAGGTTTTCCTTTCCTCTTTGTATTTAATGTCTTTTTGTTTTATAACTATATCATAAACTATCATCCAGCTTTTCATCCCCGCTTGCCGTTGGTAAAGTCTGAGACCGTTAACAAGGCTCACCTGACTTCGGTCTTCTGACTCCGGACTTCCCGCCCCTTTTTAAGATTTCAATTTTCCCTTAAGTTCATTCACCATCCCCAAGTCCTTCAGTCCCGGCTCCACCTCTACCCTACTATTCACATCAAGGGCAAATAGATTTTTCAGGTCCAATTGACGAATCCTTTCAATGTCGTCCACACCAATCCCTCCACTTAAAAAATAGGGAGTCTTGCTGTTGCATTTTTTCAAAAGATTCCAATTAAAATGCACACCTGAACCTCCGTACAAGGGTGTTTTAGTATCAAAGAGAAAGAAATCCACTTTTCCTTCGTATTGATCCAGCATTCCAAAATCAAAATCTTCTGAGACAGAAAAAGCCTTAACAACCTGTGCTTTCCCTCTGACTTCCGAACAAAACTCAGGTGTTTCTTTACCGTGCAACTGAACCATGTTCAGTTGATATTCATCAATTATTTTGATCACCTTAGCGGCTTCCTCATTCACAAAAACACCTACTTTTTTGATGGTCTTAGGCACCAGTGCCAGATCACCCGGCGACAGGACATCAACTACATAGCGTGGAGATTTGGGGTAGAAAATAAAGCCAATAAAGTCCGGCTGCAAGGTCACCAGCCCATCCAGGTTATCGCGGTGCTTCATCCCGCACACTTTCAGCTTTATTTGGTCGGTTCCCTTCACCTCGCTTATTTTTCCTGTAGGTTCTTTTCCAATTGCTCCAACTGATAAATGAAATCCAGGCAGGCCTTATGTGGTCGGCTATGAGCCATAAAGTTTTCACCAATTAAAAAGCCCTTAAACCCTGATCGCTTTAGCTCAACTATCGTCTCGGGCTGAGAAATCCCGCTTTCAGACACTTTGATAAACTTATCTGGGATCTGTTCGGCCAGTTTAATGGAGGTATTAATGTCCACTTCGAATGTTGTCAAGTCGCGGTTATTGACTCCGATCATATCCAGGTCATCGCACATACTTCGTTGAAGCTCCTCTTCATTGTGAACTTCCATCAGTACTTCCAGCCCCAATCCTTTGGCAAAACTGGCCAGTGATTTTAATTTGTCCGGTTTCAATGCAGCCGCAATCAGCAATATCACATCCGCACCAATTGATTTTGCCTCAATGATCTGGTACTCATCAATTATAAAATCCTTTCTCAGAATGGGGCAAAAATTAAATTTTCGGGCGGTAGTCAGGTCTTCGTTTTTACCTCCGAAAAACTCGGTATCTGTCAACACCGATAAGGCCGAAGCACCAGCCTGCATATAGCCAATCGACGTTTTCTCGATGGAAACATGCTTGTTGATGACACCCTTGGAAGGTGACTTTCTTTTGAGTTCTGCAATGATCCCTGATTTGTCGTCCCGAAGAAGGTATTTCTTCATGGACACCGTTTTAGTGGGAAAGTAGATGCTCTCTTCCAACAGCTTCACGGGAAATAATTCCTTTCGCCTTGCTACTTCCTTTTCTTTATGGGCAATGATCTTTTCTAGTATGTTCATTTTTTCAATAGTCTCCTTATCAATTTTGTGATGCTTCGATACAATTTCTTAACGCTTCCAATGCTTTACCGGATTCAAGGCTTTCTCTGGCCCGGCCAATGGAATTTTCAAGTCCCTGCCCCGGAGTGGAACAATATAATGCAATCCCAGCATTGGCAATAGCCACATCCCTTTGAGCCGGTGTAGCCTTTCCTTCCAATACATTCATAAATATGGTGGCGGCGTCCTCTACCGTATTTCCACCACTAAGCGACTCAGGGGAATGGTAGGTGAAACCTATTTCTTCAGGTGAAATAATGCTTTCATCATTCCTGCCTATCATTTTAAAAGAACCCGTCAGCGAAATCTCATCATAACCGTCCAGGGCATGCAAGATCAAATAATTTGAGTCTGTTTGCTGATATAAGTAGGCATAAAGACGAGCTAATTCGAGATTAAAAACCCCTACAATCTGCTTTTTCAGAAAAGTGGGGTTTACCATGGGGCCCAGCATATTGAAAAAGGTTTTCACACCCATCTCTTTTCGCACAGGCGCTATATTTTTCATCGCCGGATGAAACAAGGGGGCATGTAAATAACAGATGTTTGACTTTTCCAGGATTTCCACCAGCTTACCCCGGTCATTGGTAAACTGATACCCCAGGTGAGCCAGCAGATTAGAAGACCCGCAAGCGGATGATACCGCATTGTTCCCATGTTTGGCGACCATCTGACCTGCACCCGCAACGATGAAAGACGCAAGGGTAGAAATGTTGAAGGTATCTTTCCCGTCGCCACCGGTTCCACACAAGTCCATAACATCGTAACCGTCAAGGTCAATATGCACGCAAAGATCCAACATGGCTTCCCTGAAACCGGCTAGCTCCTGTATGGTGATGCTCCGCATAATGAATACAGTAAGAAAAGAGGCCATTTCCGACTGATTGTATTTGCCCTGTGCAAGGTTAGTCAGCACTTCCTTAGCTGTGGCCTTGTCAAGGTATTTATATTCAAATAAGTAGTTAAGTATGTCTTTCATCAATAGTAGTTATTGAGTTATTAGGTTATTGAGTTATTAGGTTATTGAGTTATTAGGTTATTGAGTTATTAGGTTATTAGGTTATTGAGTTATTAGTTATTCAGTTATTGGGTTATTGGTTGTTTGTAAGCCAGTTTTTCATCATGGTTTTGCCATGTTCAGTAATAATGGATTCCGGGTGAAATTGCAAGCCTCGCACGTCATATTTTTTATGGCTGATTCCCATTACAATACCATCTTCATCTACCGAAGTGATATCCATTGAGTCAGGCACAGATTCCGGCACTACGGCCCACGAATGGTACCTGCACACCTGAAATGAAGCAGGAACACTATTAAAAAGCGGTTCGTCCTGTTTGATCACCTTCACTGCTGTCCCGATGCCATGTAGCACCACGGGCATATTGTACAGCTTGGCCCCATAAACCTCGCCTATTCCCTGGTGCCCCAGGCAAATCCCCAGAATGCTTTTCTTTGAGCCATACTGATCGATCAGGTCAAGCATAATTCCCGCTTCTTCCGGTATCCCGGGTCCCGGGGATAAAAGGATTTTGTCATATTTATCAACAGCCGAAAGCGCTATTTTATCATTCCTGTAAATATCCATTTGTTTTCCGAAGCCTAATTCCCGCACGATATGCACAAGGTTATAAGTGAAGGAATCGTAATTATCTAAAACAAGTATTTTCATAACGCTTTTAAATTCGAATGTTTTGAGCTTTTTCAATCGCAGTCCTGAGCGCAGCGAGCTTATTGGTTACTTCCTGAAGTTCACTTTCCGCATTAGACTTGGCCACTACCCCGGCACCTGCCTGGTAATACAAAACGTTGTTCTTGCTGAGAAATGATCGTATCATGATGGCATGGTTAAACTCACCGTCAAAACCCAGGTAGCCTATAGCCCCACCGTAGTATCCTCTTCTGGTTGGCTCATATGCATCTATCAATTCCATGGCTTTGTGTTTGGGCGCACCGGAAAGCGTCCCGGCGGGAAAGGTGTCGGCCACCATCTGAACGGTCAGGGTGTCCTCCGCCATTTTACCAGTCACCTGGGAAACCAGGTGGATCACGTGCGAGTAGTATTGTATCTCTTTAAACTTCTCCACGGTCACTTCATCACCATGTCGACTAAGGTCATTCCTCGCCAGGTCCACGAGCATGACATGCTCGGAGTTTTCTTTAGGATCGGCAAAAAGTTTCCTGGCTAGTTCGCCATCTGCCTCGTCGTCACCCGTCCTTTTAAATGTGCCGGCAATGGGGTAAATAGTTGCACTCCCCTTGCTGATCACAATTTGCGCCTCGGGCGAGGAGCCGAATATTTTAAAACTTCCGTAATCGAAATAGAATAAATAAGGTGAGGGGTTGATCGCTCTCAGTGCCCGGTAAACCATAAACTCATCCCCCTTAAATCCCATATTAAACCTTCTGGAAAGAACAATCTGGAAAACGTCGCCACGAAAGCAATGCTGGATTCCTTTATTGACCATATCGATATATTCCTGATCGGATTGGTTCGAAGACTCGTTGTTAAGTGCCTCGAAACTGAAGTAGGGAAAGTTCTTACCTTTAATTAATCGCTCGATATCGGTGATATTGCTTTCCTTTTCCGCCCCTTCGAGTTGGTGATCAAACAGGTACATCTCATTTTTAAAATGGTTGATGGCAATGACGTTCCGGTAAACCTTATAAAGAATGTCCGGAATCCTGTATTCATCCTCTTTTTGATCATCAAATGAAATGTCTTCGAAATGCTGAACAGCATCATAGGACATGTAGCCAAATAAACCATTGGAAATAAACTTGAATGGCTGATGGGTGACGGTAAATGAACTCCTGAATTGCGATAGTTCCTCAATGGCTGCTTTCTGGTAATCAATATCCTTAAGCACAATCCCGCCGTCAGGATATTCAATTTTCAAATGTTGTCCTTTTAAGGAAAAAGAAGCAATGGGATTACAGCAGATATAACTAAAGCTGTTCTGCTCTCCATGGTAATCCGAGCTTTCCAGCAAAATCACCCCAGACAGCTTATCCCGCAATTTGAGATAAATGCTCACCGGAGTAACGGCATCTGCGATAAGCTTGAGTGATTCTGTTTTTAATGTAAAGGTTTTCAATTTGTCTAAGTATTGTTAATTGGTTTAACACAAAAAAAGGCCCACCGAACAGTGAGCCTTTAATATCTTTATCAAAAAACTATATCAATGCTGTTCAGTGGCAAGGTTCTACCTGTCGCCACCACCAATAGATATTGATATAATTGTTAAATTTCTTCATCGCGGGGCAAATCTAGAAAAGGAAAGAATATTAGCAAAACATTTTTCACTAAATCATCAATAATGACCATCCACACATGAATTTTGGAAAGATTGAAAGAATACCAAATTGTTGATTATTAGATAAAAAAAAGAGTAATTAGATACGACTAACCAAAACGCACACAAAATGGGAGGAAATTACATAGCATTTCTCAACATCTGGAATAAGATCCTGCTTGTTGCATCTGCTGTATCCATTGCCGTCAGTATTTTTATCATACTTACCCATATCATCAAAGTAGCTTCGATAAAAAACTACAAGAAAAAATATGATTACCTGAGGGACAATGATTCAAATAAAATATTCTATAGCATATTTTATTTCACACTTGGCCTGACGCTTTATGCCAACACGCAAATTGCCAAAACGGTGGAAATCCATGTCATCTGGTTTTTCGTCCGGATTTTTGTTTCGGTTTGCATTGGCACCTTGATTGTCTACCTTTCATACCTTTTGCTCAAGTACGCCTACCCTACCAGTCTCACAAAAAAGCTAAGGAAATGGCGCTATATGCCCAGGATCAATCCGGCGACGGGTAATAAAATGAAACTGCTCAGCGAAGAGGAGGAAGATGTCCATCTGGACGAAGGGATGCAGGCGGAGGAAAACGTATTCTCCGTGGATTATGATGTTTGGGTAGATCCCGAAACGAATGATGTACACATCGAAAAATATCAGGGACACCTGGAAGCAGAGCAGTGCAACAGTTGTGGCTTCATGACCATGAAACAGATCAAAGAAGAAATCCTGCAACCGCCAACAGAATACGAAGAAGGCGAAACGGAAAAACACTATCAATGCACCTATTGTAAATCAAAAAGGACCAAGGTATTAAAAATTGCCAAGCTGGATCCGGGAGGACAATACAGACTCCCTGATCATGTGATGTTTAAAGAAGACGAAACGATTGTGGGGATCACCCTGGAAATCCACATTGGGAATGGTCGTTCAAAAATTTATGAATTTTCGAGCAGGGAACAGGCCCGCGACTTTTTAAAGGAATTCAGCCTGGAAACAATGAAGTAACAACCTAATCTATCTATCAATAGAGGCCCTTTGGTAATGCGAAGGGCCTTTTTTTTGAAAACATAGTCGTCTGACACCTTCAAATGGTTAGATGACTTTCAATTCTGTGGGTGAGTCCCCTTAATGGATGTTTTATGATATCAGAAATGAAAGGTAATAAGCTAAAAAAAATACTGATCAAAGCACTCCTGATATGTGCTTCCATCATCATCACCTTATCGGGAATCTCGCAGGGATTAATGAACATGCAGTTCCGGCAAAGTGATAAGAAAATCCGCACCTATTTCACGAGCTCTCCGGTGCAGCCCAATATTTACTTTGCGGAATGCGAAGACCGCCTGGTGCGGGTGGTCGAGGTTTTTAACCATGATTCTTTGCCCAACCTTATTTTCGTGCATGGCGCTCCCGGTTCCTCCAATGATTTTATCCGTTACCTGGCTGATCCCGATTTACAATCCCATTTTAATTTGATCACCTACGACAGGCCGGGTTACGGATATTCCGGCTTTGGTCATTCCATGATTTCCATTAAAGAACAAGCAGCAATTATAGATCAAATCACAGGACACCTTAGTGGAAAAAGTATTTTGATAGGGCATTCCTACGGCGGACCAATTATTTTACAGTTTGCCTTCGATTATCCGGACCGTTATTCCACACTGGTTTTATTGGCACCAGCCAATGATCCTGACAACGAGTTGATCTTTAAAATAGCCTACCTGGGGAAATGGCCTCCTACCCGCTGGCTCACTCCCACCGCCATGAGGGTAGCGGCCGACGAAAAATTTAGTCACGCCAAGGAGCTGGGAAAGATGATACCTTATTATCCGACTATTGATAAAAAGGTGATCCATGTCCACGGAACAAAGGATTCGCTGGTACCATTTGTCAACCTTGAATTTACCGAAGAACACCTTAATAATGCCGATTTTGAAAAGGTGGTACTGGAAAATGAAGACCACTTTATTCCATGGACGAAATTTGACCTTATAAAAATCCGCCTGTTGAATCTAAGCCAGTAAAATTAGGCCCCACTATCCTATTCTATTTCCAGTTCACCAATTGACAAGTACGATGATTACTAAAAAAGTCTTCTGGTTATTCGTACCACCACTCATGTCGATTCTTTAAAAAAAGCTTTCATAGCTAATAGTGGCGGCACGAATTAGTTTGCTCACTAATAAATCAATACCCTAGGTAAAAAACGTATTTTGAGATATTGGTGGAAAATGTGATAAAGTCCATGAAAGGTCTGGATATTTTTGTAACAGCTTATAAAACTAAACGATTATGCTTCACAAAAACGCACAATTTTCACTGCCGCTTCTGGAGGACGAATTATTGATAGCCACGGAAAACCTGGAATCATGCCTGTTCATTACTTCACATATCCTCAGGGCCCACGTTGCCAGGATTACCGGTCTTCTTTCCCTCCTAAAACATACTGAAGGCGACATTGAAACAAAAAAAATATTAGCCAAAGTAGAAAAAGAAATAGCTCTTTTGAACACCTCAATCCGCGAAACGAAGGGCATGTTTTCCCATACATTATTTAACGTCGGCGAGTAATTTTCGCATCTAATAGGTATTTCACGTAATCGTCATAATGACAATTTTCCTGAAAAATATAACTACGTACCCACCTAGATTTGTAAAATCAAAAAAACGAAAATCTAAATGATTACATCGAAATATCAGCCAGCAAATCCTGAGAAAAAAGAAATGATATCAGCGCTCCATAAGAAAAACAAAGTCTTGATACAATTTTATCACTCCTACATAACTCTGGAAGATTCCACGGTGAAAATGAGCGGCGTGATCGACCTTCTCGGACAAGACCTTGATTTCCCCTTTGAAACCGCCATAGAAATGATCTACAGTGAAGCTGACAATATGAATGCAGTATTTTCGGAAATCTCAAAATCTATTGTCAACGCTTATTAATCAACCGCACTGATGATCATCAAGAAAAATACTACTTCACTAATCCTTGCAATTGTAATAGGTCTGCCTGGCCTGCTGAAAGCCCAGGACCCGCATTTCTCACAGTTTTATGCGAATCCAATAAACTTAAACGCCGCATTTGCCGGAACCGCTGACGGCAACCGGATTGTGGCCCATCACCGTCGTCAATGGTCAAGGCCCACCCAATACACCACCAGTATGCTTACCATGGACGGCAAGCTAAGCTCGGCCCAGTCGGGATGGGGTGTCCAGGTGATGCAAGACAACCACTCCGGTGGCACATTTAAGCAGCTTTCAGTAAATGCAGTCCTTGCCCACCGGGTGAAATTATCGAAAACAAAGTACCTGGGCATGGGATTCAAATTAGGTGCCTACCAAAAATACCTGGACTGGTCAGGGCTGACATTTGAAGATCAATTTGATGGACGAGATGGGATAGTAAATGCCACCAATGAGCGTTTCGGTAAAGACAAAATATTGAACGGTGATGTTTCCGTAGGCTTCCTTTATCATTCCGACAACTTCTTTGCGGGTATCACTGGTAGCCACTTAAACCGCCCCTCCGAAGACTTCACTATTTCTTCAAACTACAACTTGCCCATAAAATATACAGCGCATGCCGGTTACATTTTTGAGATCATACATCCGGGACAAACTCAGTTTCTGTCACCAAACATTGTCATTGAAAAACAGGGGGAATTCCAATACATCAACCTGGGAATGTACTATGGCAATGAGACGTTCTCTCTGGGTGGATGGTACCGCGTCAACGACGCCATTATTGGCTCCATCGGTGTTAATGTGAATGAATTTAAAATCGGTTATAGCTATGATGTAACCGTCTCTAAAATTGCAAACGGGAGAAACAATTCCCACGAAATCTCGCTGGCTTACCTGTTCGAATTTCCTGAGAAGTATAATCGAAAAGGAAGGTACAAAGGAAAGTGTCCCAAATTTTACAAGTACTTACACTAAAAAATCTCACCACAGGCAACATAGTAACATGCACAACTTTTTCAGGACAATTCCCCGTCTGGCCAATTCAACTAATTGGCCATTTTTTATTCTTCCCCTGACCTAGGTAAAAAACCTAAAATTTCATTTGACAATAACTCTGAGGGAAATAAATGGGATTGGTGTGAAATTCACATTAAATTAATAACTACAGAACAATGTTGATGCGAATAACGATCACCTTAATTTTAGCATTTGCTACTATGAATAATTCCTTTTCGCAAGAAAACGAAAACCCTCCATCTGAGTACCGGATTGTGGCCACTGCATATTCAGATCCTTCACTGGAGAGTGTATCAAACGAAATCGATCTGTACCTTCCCATGAGAATATATTTCCCCTCCGCTTTTACCCCTAATGGCGATGGACTAAATGACACTTTTGGGGTTATAGGTGAAGGCATTGAAGCTTATCAACTTACAGTTTACAATCGTTGGGGAGAAATCATCTTTACGTCAAAAAACCGCAACAAAAAATGGGACGGCTCCTACCAGGGAAAACCTGTTCCTCTTGGCGAATACAATTATGAACTCATCGCCTACGGAAAAGAATTTGGTGAAGTTTTTACTACCGGAAGTGTAATGGTTATCAACTGAACACCTGAAATCCTCTATGAACCCACTTTTAAAAAAAACTATTCTTTTAGTTATATTAACCGGAGCCGCTTGCCTCCCCCTTTATTCCCAACAGAACGAGCACATTTCGGCATCTGAAACCTCCGGATGCCTTCCTTTGAGTGTTTCATTTTCCACCTCCCACAAGGGAGCAGACTCCTATACATGGAAATTTAGTAACGGGGTAACTTCCAAAGAGGAAACTCCTACCATTTTATTTGAAAAAGCCGGCACCTATGATGTAGCGTTGATAGTGGAGGATGACGTAAATGGCGTACAGGAATTTTCCATAACCGGCATGATACAGGTAGCAGAAAAGCCAAAGGCAGATTTTTCAATGGCTACCAATGCCTTTTGCAGCAATGACGTCATATCATTTACCAACAAGTCCCTCAATGCCACCAGCTATCTCTGGGATTTTGGTGATGGTACTTTCTCTAATGATGCACACCCCACACACACATATACCCGGTCAGGGGATTTCATTGTATCACTCATTGCCTACAATGGCCACGACTGTTCAGATATAAAAGTAAGCGCCAGCATGATAAAAGTATACCAGGTAGAGGAGTTTGACTTTACCGCTGATAACCCGACAGCTTGCGAAAATGATGCTACTATTTCCTTTGCGGTAAACAAACCATTTAGTGCATATCGGTGGAATTTTGGCGACAGCACCTCTTCTACTGTAGCCGCGCCAATCCATCATTACTCTAACCCGGGAACGCGCCCCGTCTCCCTGACCGTGACCGATAGCCGTGGTTGCCGGGCCACCCTTACCAAAGAAGAATTCATAACAATCCATCAACTGCAGGAACTGAAAATCGATGTATCAGATACTGTTGTTTGTCGAGGTCAGTCGATTGATTTTCTTAACCAAACAAGATCAACAAAATCAATTGATTGGCACTTAAGTAATGGGTTTACATCGAGCGAACCAAATTTTACTTTTTCTTTCGACACCGCCGGATATTATAGCCTGGGGGTAACCCATCTTGATAGAAATGGCTGTACACAGTCATCCACTTTCCCTAACTTAATACAGGTGGTCAATACGGAAAAAGCGCGGATTGACATCTCGTCGACTGAAGGCTGCGCACCACTGACCGTGACCTTCAATAACACAACTTCCGATGCTATCGCCTATAGTTGGGAGATTGGCAATAAGACTTACAGTGACAAATCATTTTCATTGACTTTTGAAGAAGCGGGGGTAATCTCATTAACCTCGATCACCACACATGCCGGAGGCTGTATCTCTACCAAAAGACTTGACAGCGCGGTCGTCGTCCATCTATCAAACGTCACCGCCCAGGCGAGCGTCACATCCGGATGTGCTCCTTTAACCACCTCCTTCTCGTTGTCCCGCGATGACTTTGCCGACTTGACCTGGCATTTTGGAGACGGTCATACGTCAAATGAAGCAAGCCCGGTGAAAGTCTTTGACACACCAGGGCGATTTAATGTTTATGCCACTTTTACCAATGAATATGGATGTTTTGATACCATCCGTACGGATGGAGCCATCCATGTTTTTGCCAATACCATCACCTTTGACACACCGGATACCATTCGAATTTGTGCATTTGAAGAAGTTGCTTTTACAGGTAAAATGGGAAAAGACACCTGGACTTGGAACTTCGGCGATGGAAACTCCTCCCCCGATAAAAACCCGATACATCAATTTACCAGGCCTGGCATCTATCATGTTCAGCTTCAAACGTTAAATGCCCACGGATGCCCCGTGACCATCAACGACTACAATATCATTAAAGTTAATGGGGTTGAAAATTCAGATTTTAATTATTCGGTGAGCATTTGCCCGGATAAGTTCGTGAGCTTCGAAGGTGTCACAGATGGTGACGTTTCCTATCATTGGAATTTCGGCGATGGTTCCATCGAAAAGGGTCAGACGCCAGACCACGACTACACGGACGACGGATACTACCAGGTGACACTGACCACAACTGATGCATATGGTTGTAAAATGATCAAAGCAAAAACGATCCTGGTCGACTTTGAAGCAACCTGCATCAAAGATATGATTGCAAAAGGTGTTTTGGATAGTTCTGCCCTGATCCTGGATTCGATCATATATAAATACGATCCGGTTCCCCAGATTGAAGCATGTTCCGCTCCCTTTGAGATTACGTTTCAAAATCCAAGGGAAAAAGCCTCAGCCTGGTTGTGGCAATTTGGTGATGGAAATACATCCGAAGAAGTACATCCTACACACATTTACGAAGATCCGGGAGAGTATTTTGTCACCCTGATATCGCATTTGAAAGACGGGACAGTAGACACGGCCAGCTCTCTCATCCAGGTAATTATAAATGACCAAAAAGTAGATTTCACTTTCAAAACCACTAACTCTTGTCACGAGTTCCTTGTAGCATTTCAAGACATTTCAGAAAATGCTGTTGAATGGAGTTGGGCCTTTGGCAACGACAACATCTCCTCACTTCAGCATCCTGAAGAAACCTACGTAGAAGATGGTATATACCAGGTAAACCTGGTAAGCACCAATGATAAGGGCTGTAGCAAACGAACCATCCACAATGTCTCCATCGGTGACCCTAACTATTTTTTCAGCTACGATTCAGAGCTCTGCGGAGGAGATACGCTTTCTGTAACACATAATATCGACGGATATAAATCATACATCTGGAGTTTTGGAGACGGAACAAATTATACCGGTAAATTCCCAAAACATGTCTATGATACCAGCGGAACCTTTCAACTCCAACTGCGGGCGATAGGTCAGGACGATTGTGAGCGCATCTTTAATCCCGCAAGAAACATTGTGGTCAATAGTCCGGTAGCCGATTTTGAGATAAATGGGAATACCACAGGCTGTGGTACCCTGGAAGTAGCGTTTACCAATCTGTCAAAAAAAGCATCCAGATGGTTTTGGGACTTTGGGAATGGGGTGACATCTACTGAAAAAGACCCGACAGTAACTTTTAGCTCAGGAACATTTTCCGTAAGCCTGACGGCTTTTTTTGGAAACTGCTCCTCATCAATTACCAGGGAAAGCATTGTGACCGTGGAAGAAATGCAGGCGGTTTTTAGTTTTACGCAAGATCAGATCTGCTTCCCCGTTACGGTTCAATTTTCAGATGAGTCACCTGAGGCGGTCGAATGGCAGTGGAATTTAGGAGACGGAACAATATCAACGGAAAAAGACCCGGTACACACTTATTTCGAAGTACCGGCTAAAAAAATATCGCTCACCGTTAAAAACAATAACGGATGCAAATCCACTATAAGCAACGATGGGCCAATTTTTTACGAATCGAATTTTGAAGCGGATGTCGTTAACGGATGTATTCCACTTGACGTTGCTTTCAGCGACCTTTCCGAAGGCGCGACAAGCTGGCACTGGGATTTTGGCGATGGGTCAACATCTACCATACAGCATCCCCTCCATACATATCAGAAAACCGGGGTCTACACGGTATCATTAGTAACAACATCACTAACGGGGTGTGCGGACACCATCATCATGGAAAATTATATTTCTGCAGGATTGATTGAAGAAGGATTTTCCGTAAAGTTGCCGCCATCACTGTGCTCCCCGCTTATCGCAGAATTTAAGAACGAAACATCCGGCGCTACCACCTACGAGTGGGATTTTGGAGACGGAGCTTCGTCAAGCCTGAAAGAACCAGTGCATGTTTACTCGCAGGTAGGTACGTTTAATGTCCAACTCATTGCCAGTGATAGCCTGGGGTGTATTGATACCATCCGGCATAATGACCTGGTAACAACCCTGGGACCCGAGGCGGACTATATTTTGTCCGATTCTATCTTGTGTCATCCTCAGGCCTTCCAAATCCAGGACAAATCTGCGACAGCTGTTAAGTGGGAATGGTACTTTGGCGATGGAAATATTTCATCGGATCAAAACCCCATTCACCAGTACAAAGAACCCGGGGCATACAGCATCGCACTGATAGCTACCGACCAGCATGGATGCGAGGAACTTAAAACATTCGATTCTGTTCGTGTTTATAAAACTCCGGAAGCTAAGTTTTCCGTCGACCGGCTGGAATTTTGTAACCCTGCCGCCATAAAGATTACGAATGAAACAGAAAACCGACAGGCAGCTACATTTTCCTGGAACCTGGGGCAAAACTATATGTACACGGAGGAAAATCCTGTAATGGAAGGAGTAGAACCCGGATCCTATCAATTGTCACTCACAGCCACGAATATGTCGGCTTGCTCTAATACATTCACCCTGGAAGAAATTATTTGGGTACGCGATACTTTTCACTTGAAAGAACCCAATGTGTTTCAGCTCACCGTATTGCCTCGGGATGAAATCGACATCCAGCTTAGCGCTTATCAGAAAAACAATCTGAAATACCACCTGGTTTACAAGAAGTCGGCGATAGAAAATGGTTTTCATCTGGTTGACACAATAAAAAATGGTATGACTACCAGCTACTATGACAGCGATGTCGACACAAGAGAGGTAGACTATAGCTATAAATTTCAATCCCATGTCTATTGTCAAAGTCCTGTGCCTATCGAGCATCTGAAAACTTATAAATCGATCAACCTGAAAACCAGGGCCACCGAATCTGGGATCGTATTGAACTGGACTCCTTATTTAGGCCATACATTTAAAGAATATGCATTACTTAGAAAGATGAGCGGTGCGGAATGGGAGGAGGTCACCACCGTCCCCTCAAATCAGCGAACATTTACCGACACGGAAGACCTCTGCCCCACCGACTATGAATACACTGTGATCGCACGCAACCTTGACGGACTAAATTTTCACTCAATAAGTAATAATGCCACAGCCACGCCAGTCAAAAATGTATTTGCTGATCAAAAAGTAGATATTGTGAGAACAACGGTCGTTAACGACCAGGCAATATTAACTGAATGGAAAGACCCTGAGATTGGTTTTGACAAGGTGCTTTATTATCAAATATGGAGATCTACCGACAGAGAAAACTTTGAAGAGGAAGGCCAGGCATTTCCTGGCGAAAACAGCTATTATGATACAAATGTCGATGTTCAAAACCTGAGTTATACCTATAAAATATCTGTTATAAACACCTGCGATGTAGCCGGAAAGATCAGCAATACCGGAAACTCTATTCTGCTCGAAAAATCCACCGACCAGTACATCAATCAACTTCGATGGAACAGGTATGAAGGCTGGGAAGAAGGGGTGGGCTTCTACCTGCTCCAAAAAAAGAATGAAAACGGGGAGTGGGAAACAGTGGAGCAATTACCACCCGATAAAACGAATATCACCATTGACCTTTCGACCGAGGAAAAATAATCCCATCAAAAACAGTGATGGATCACCAATATTCATCACTAGCCTTTTTTGTTTGTTTTTGTATTTATATTCTATTTAATATTTGAGTCAAATAATTGAATTTGCACTTCATTAAATGTAAATTAATTGATAATCAAATAATACCACAATTTCACCAGCCTTAAAACCGATTGTTATGAATCGATATTTTAAAAACTAAATAATCTGTTTTCCCTGATTTTTTAGTTTCTAAATTCTTGGGTTTATAACGTATATTTTTCTGTTTTACGAAAGAAAACAACACACATGGAACCTACAAAACTACTATTGGTCGATGATCATAAAATGGTAAGAGAAGGTCTGAAATCGGTCCTTGAAAAAGAAGGCTTTAAAATCGTAGCTCAGGCCAATAACGGAATCGAGGCCCTCAACATTCTAAAGGTATCAAGAGTGGATATTGTACTGACTGACATCAATATGCCTAAAATGGACGGTGTGGAATTGATGAGAAACATTAAGGCGGAATACCCCGATCAAAAAGTAATTGCTCTTACCATGCTAGGTGAAAACCAGCACATAAAACAAATGCTGAAAGCAGGGGCGTCTGGCTACTTGTTAAAAAACAGTAGCATCAGGGAAATAAAAAGCGCTATTGAGGAGGTGATGATCGGAAAAATATACTATTCCCATGAAGTCACGCAAATTGTCATGGATAACCTTATGGGAAAAAAAGGCTCGAATATGGTGGTGGACATCCCCTTATCCACGCGGGAATTAGAAGTATTACACCTGATCATAAAGGAATATTCCAATCAGGAAATAGCAGATAAACTTTTCATTAGTACGCGCACGGTAGATGCCCATAAAAGAAACCTTCTGGAAAAGACCGGCTCGAAAAACATCGCGGGGCTTGTGGTCTATGCCGTGGAAAAAAGGCTATTTGAAGATGTTTGAGCAAATCCCTTACCTCATTCTAAAATGCTGAATAGGCAATTTACCTAATCAATTGTAACACAAAATGACAAGATTTACATCGATCATAATACTGCATCCTGATATGGTATTTGCCAATGACATAAAACCAGCCCTGAAGATCGCTCTTGTGTTTTTGTTGGCATCACTGGTCTATATTTTCTTAAGCGACCAGTTGATTATTTGGAGTAACAGGGTGATAAACCTGCCTCAGGCGACATCTATCCAAACGATAAAAGGCTCGCTCTATGTTTTTGCTTTTTCAATCCTTTTGTTTTTCATTTCAAGGCACTACCTGTCGAAGGCAACTTCCGCGCAAAACAAGCTAACTGAATACAAGGAACAACTAGAAGAGATCGTAAGGACAAGGACAAGGGAACTTGAGAAGAAAACCTTAAAACTAAAAATCTCCCAAAAATCCCTCCAGGAAACGATTGAAGAATTAAACCTCACAACATCCCGACTCAGGGAGGCAAATAGACAATTGGAAGAATCCAATAAGGAACTGGAGGCCTTCTCCTACACGGTATCACATGACCTTAGAGCTCCGCTTAGAAGCATAAACGGTTTTAGTAAAGTGATCATAGAAGATTTTCAAAAAGACATGGACGGCACATGCCTCGATTATTTTCAGCGAATCATCAGTAATTCCGCTAAAATGGAAGAGCTTATAAATGAGATCCTAAAGCTTTCCAGGATATCAAGTAACCCGATGCTTTTGGAACAAGTGAATATCACAGACATCACAAAAAAAATAGAAACGGAGCTGCGGCAATCAGATCCTGACAGGCAATTCAATATGAAAATTCAGGAAGGCATTACTGTGCAAGGCGACAAAAACCTGATGCAAATAATGATGTACAACCTCATTGAAAACGCCTGGAAATTCACAAAATACCAGCCATCGGCCAACATTGAGGTGGGAAGTTCCAAACAAAAAGATAAAGAGATCCTTTTTGTGAAAGATAACGGTATAGGCTTTGACATGAAAGATGTCGAAAAACTGTTTCAGCCTTTCCACCGCCTACAAAACGAAAGCAAGTTTCCAGGAACAGGAATTGGCCTGGCTACCGTGAGTAAAATTGTCAACAGGCACAATGGCTTGATCTGGGCAAAGGCAGGAAAGGAACATGGCGCTATTTTTTATATACAACTACCACAAAACACCGATGAAACCCAAGACCCATTTAATGATTAAAGAAGAAAAAAAATACATAAAACTACTTATTCTTGAAGACTCAGAAGATGATAGCCTGCTCCTCTTAAGACTCTTGAAAAAAAACAACTTCGAGACCGACCATATAATCGTAGACAATGAAAAAGACTACCGGATGGCCCTAGAGGCAAGGGATTGGGATGCCATCATTTCTGATTACTCACTAAGGGATTTTACCGGATTTGATGCCCTTGAAATATACAAAACCTCCGGCAAGGATATTCCCTTCATTATGGTTTCGGGAATGATCGGTGAAGAGACAGCCGTAAAAGCCATGAAAATGGGTGCCCATGACTACCTGATGAAAGACCGGATGGAACGACTGGCCCCTGCCATCGACCGGGAGCTCAAAGAAGCACAGTTAAGGCAAAAAAAGATCCAGGCGGAGCAGGCATACGACGAAAGCAGAAAACGTTTTGAGTTATTGGTTAACTACTCACCTATCGGGATCCTTATCACTACCAAGCTAGGGCTGATCACCTATGTCAACCCAAAGGCAACGGAAATTTTTGGATACGGAGTCCAGGATTTCGATTTCGTTTATACTCTGACGAAAAAGCTGTCCCCCACTGAAGAGGGGGTGAACTTTGCCATGGAGAAGTGGACAAATTTTATCAGCAATCCGCAAGAAGATCTTCACCTTCCCATCCAGCACATTGTCACCAGGGATAATGAGAAGAAAGTAATCCGGCTGATCGCGACCAGGATCGACGATGAAAATATCATGGTGCTGACGGAAGATATTACCAGGCAACACCTGTCAAACCTCGAACTGGCGAAAAACCAGAAAAGACTAAGCCAAATAATAAACACCGTCGAAGACTCGATCATCGAACTCAAACCTTGTGGGGATTCCTTTGATGTTTTGTCAGTGAATAACGCTTTTCTCAGGCAAACAAAACTGAAGGAAAGCGAGGTACTCGCACAGAATATCGACAACCTCTTTCCTAATACAGCGACCTGGATAGAAAATATCAATAAGGCAATCGCACAAAAAATGACTGTCAGGTGGGAAGAAAAACTCCATTTCCAGCACAAAAAATTGATCTGGGAGATCCATGCTTCCCCATTGTTTGACGCCAAGGGCAAGGCGTGGAGGATCATTATTTCCACCCATGACATTACTGAAAGAAAAAAATATGAGATGGGATTGCAGGAAAGTGAATTGCGCTCACGCCGTGTAGCAGCCCTGGTGAGTGACTGCATTTGGGAATGGAATATCAAGAAAAACCAATTCTGGTGGAATGAGGGCATCAAGTCACTCTTTGGATACGATGAAAGCGACATTGGTCACAATATTCATTGGATTTTAAGCAAAGTACATCCCAATGACAAAGACAAAGTCAAAGAAGGAATTATGAGCCTTATAGAAGGCAACAGGAAAAACTGGAATGTTGACTTTCAGTTTTTGTGCAAGGATGGCACCTTTAAACACGTCAACACCAAGGCCATTAGTTTTTATGAGGATGCCAATATGCCACATAAAATCACTGGGGCCATGGTAGACATGACGCATCGCAAAAAAATGGAAGAACTGCGAATCCAATCACTCGTAGAGGGAGCAGACAATGAGCGTAAGATCATTGCTTCCGAGCTGCACGACGATCTGGCCCAAAACCTTATGCTCGCGAACCTCCATGTACAGGAATTCATCTACGAAAACAAATTGGACGGCGAAAAGCATATAATACTCGAAACGAAAGACCTCTTGGCCAAAATCCTGGAAGATACCCGCAAAATGTCACATTCACTGATGCCAAGGACCCTGGAAGATTTTGGAATTGTACATGCGATTGAAAACATGGTGGAAAATGTCAAAAAAGGAACCAAAATCGCAATCACCACCTATTTCAATTTTGACGATGCACGTTTCGACCCCCAATTTGAAATCAACGTGTACCGCATCGTGCAGGAGTCGGTCAATAACATTGTAAAACATTCAGGAGCAAGTGAAGCCTTCATCCAAATGCTAAAATCAGACACATTGCTCTGTATATGTATCGAAGATGACGGCAAGGGATTTGACATGTCTGAAATCAATCCGGGTAGAAGCATCGGGTTAAAAAACATAGAAAACAGGGTAATTTACTCCAATGGAAAAATAGACGTTGAGACCAGCCCCGGGAGAGGAACAGTAATCCTCATCGATTTTCCCATAAGCGCCTAAAATAGCGTCTAACCCTCCTTTTTCAAAAATACTGAAAATCCATATTAGGTTAATCACCTACAACTCCCTCCCTCAATTTTACAAATTTTGAATAATCACTTGAATGATTAATTGTATGCCATGATTGAACAAATCAAAATGATGGTGGTGGATATCCACCGAAAAAAAAGAATACTCGCCGATCATCTTTTTCCGGTTAACATCAACTTGAAGGTGACCGTGGAAATCTGTCACAACCTGACATCCGTATTGTCTTATTTGCCCGATATAAGATTCAATTGCATCCTCATCGACTGTATTAGCAAAGACCTGAAACTCTTCGAATTACTGGAGCAAATCAGGCAGCGGGACACAAATATCCCGGTCATTGCGATATACGACGAAAAAGAGGAAGGTTTTGGACCGGCATTGATAAATTTCGGAGCAAGTTTTATCATCGACCACCGGTGCCTGGGTCAAAACAAGCACAACCTTGTCAATCTTATAAAGGCGGAAAATAGGCGTAAAAAAGTAGAACACGACCTGAGTATTAGCAAGAGCAAACTTGATGAGGCACAAAAAATTTCCAAGATAGGAAGCTGGGAATACACCTTCTATGATAATAATGTAACCTGGTCAGAGCAGATGTTCCGGATTTTTGAAAAGGACCCGGAAAAATTCATCCCCAACAGCGATCATTTTATTACCCTCTTTCACCCTGACGATCAGCAACTGATCAGGGAAGGAATCGATAAGGCCATGTCAGGCGAAGTGATCAACATGGATATCCGGGCCAACCTCCCCAAAAGCCGCATAAAAAATGTACATTTCAACGCCTATTTTCAGGTGGATGAAAATGACAATTTTGAAAAATTTATAGGCACCATTCAGGACATCGACGATCGAAAACAGGCCGAACAAGAGCTCACGCAGGCCAAACAACTAGCTGAAGAGTCCGGAAAAGTAAAAGAGCAGTTCCTGGCCAATATGAGCCACGAGATACGTACGCCCATGAACTCCATCATAGGCTTTACGGAATTGTTGCTTCAACGAAAGGACAACCTTACTAAAGAACAAATCAAATACATAGATGCCATCCATTCTTCCGGAAAAAATTTACTCGTCATTATCAATGACATTCTGGACTTTTCTAAAATGGAGTCGGGCAATTTGTCCATTGAATCCTACCGCTTCAATCTCAGGAAGCTTATACATGCCACTTTAAAGTCCTTTGAAGTTACGGCGAGCAAAAAGGAAATTGACTTAAGCTGTAAAATTGATGAAGCCATTCCGGATTTTGTATTCGGCGATTCTGTACGCCTAAATCAGGTGTTTATCAATTTACTTGGTAATGCCGTTAAATTCACACAAAAAGGCTATATTCGCCTGAATGTCTCCCTTCGCTCCTGGAAAGACAACATTGCCACCATAACTTTTGAAGTGCAGGACACTGGTATTGGCATCGATGAGAAAAAACTTGAACATGTCTTTAAAAGCTTTACACAGGCCAATTCAGCTACGGCCAGAAAGTTTGGCGGTACCGGGCTGGGCCTCGCCATTGTCAAGAGCATTGTAGAACTCATGGATGGAAAAATCCAAGTCCACTCTACGGTGGGCAAGGGAACAACATTTGAAGTTGAATTGCCTTTCAGCATGATTGGCTCTGAAGTGGACGATGTTCTACACAAAGGAAATCACAACATGATTGACAATCATAAAAATGACCGGGTATACAGTCTGTTAATGGCGGAAGACAATCCCCTCAATCAGGAGCTGGCAAAAATTGTCATTGGGGAAATCGGATGGAACCTCGATATAGTCGATAACGGCGTCAAAGCTTTAGAAAAGGTTCAGGAAAAGAAATACGATGCCATCTTGATGGATATTCAGATGCCTGAACTTGACGGCTACGAAACTACTTTGAAAATCAGAAAAGAGTTTGATCAGCCGCTTCGGGATATACCAATTATCGCGATCACAGCGCATGCCATAAAAAATGAAATTGACAAGTGCTTCGCGGTAGGAATGAACGAATATATCCCGAAACCCTTCAAACAACATGAAATAAAAGAAAAGGTGCTATCAGCCATTAATTCAAGTTCATTTTCCTCCGGCAAAGAACCAGAGAAAAATTCAACGCCTATTGATGAGTTGGCAACCCTTCCTCTGATAAACCTTAGCCAACTGAAGGACATGCCTGGCATAACAAAGGACACCTATATAAAAATTCTCCAAGTATTTCTCAAAGATATGAAGACCCCGGAAAAAGACCTTATGTATGCAATCAAAGCGAAAGACTGGAATTTGCTTAAAACGCTGAGCCATAAGTTAAAATCTTCTTACGCCATTGTAGGGGCAAAATCCCTGAAACAGATATTGGAGACAATCGAACATCAGTGCGCTGATAACAATATCGATGCAAGGAGGTTCTCAAATATGGTTGCCCGAGTGAACGACATGCATCAAAAGGTATATCAAACGGTGCAACAAACCGCAGAACAGGAATTGGTAAACATTTAAAAAAGACCCTTGAAATGAACGAGATTATAAAAATCAGCTTCATCGATGACGACGAAATATACAGCCAGATCATTCAAAGTGCCCTGGAAGAAAATGATCAATACGACATCACCTGCCACACAAGCGGGGAAGATTTTCTGAACAGCCATTTTGAAAAACCGGATATTGTCATCATCGACTATTCACTTCCGGGTAAAAGCGGGCTTGAGGTACTGCAAGAAGTGAAAAAACGGGATCCGGAAATAAAAACAATCATATTGAGTGGCCAGGACAAACTGGAGGTGGTAGTAGATGCCTATGACAAAGGAGCTGACCAGTACATTATCAAAAATGAAAATGTACTTTTTCAGCTCAAGCATACTTTAAAAACCCTGGGCGCCCACATCAACCTGCAAAAAGAAGTGGTATACCTGAGAAGCCAGATCCTTGACCGAAAAAAGTACTCCCGGATTGTAGGGGAAAGCGCCGAAATCATTAGCGTGTTAAAACTGATCCAAAAGATCGAGGCAACTAACCTAACTACCTTACTCACTGGTGAAAGTGGTACAGGGAAAGAAGTGGTCGCTGAAAGTATTCATTATAATTCCACTAGAAAGAAACATCCTTTTGTAGCTGTGAATGTCGCGGGTATCCCTTCCGACCTGATCGAAAGTGAATTCTTTGGTCATGAAAAGGGCGCTTTTACCGGGGCCTCATCACGAAGGATAGGCAGGTTTGAAGAAGCGGATGGAGGCACTTTGTTTTTAGATGAGATCGGTGAAATGCCTGTCGAACTTCAGTCAAAATTATTGCGCGTGCTCCAGGATTTTAAAGTTAGTCGGCTGGGAAGCAACAAAGAGAAGAAACTCGATTTACGCATCATCGCGGCAACAAACAAAAACCTGCACCAACTGGTGCAAGCAGGAAAATTCAGGGAAGACCTCATGTACAGACTACAGGGATTTCTCATTCACCTGCCTCCCTTGAGGGACCGGGGAAATGATGTGATCTTACTGGCTAATTACTTTTTGGAAGAATTCACCAGGGTCAATAAATCAGGTGAAAAAACACTTTCCAATGCTTTTGTCAAAAACCTCCTGGACTATAACTGGCCGGGAAACATCAGGGAACTCAAGTCCGTCATAGAAAGGGCCGCCATTCTCAGCGATTCAAATATTATCGGTGCGGAAGATTTTATCGTTTCCTTCGCCCCTGCTTCCAATGTCACCGTTTAATGATCTTTACTTGTTCGTTTACGAGCGCTGACCTAATTAATAGGAAATAAATACCCTTTGGCAGTTGGTCGCGCAAGGTGACGGTTAATTCCTGCCCTCCCCCATTGGTTGTTTCCCGGTATACCTCCGAGCCATTTTGGTCGATGACCCGGATCATACCATCAATGGGCACATTTGACTTAATATGAACTTGATTACCGGTAAAAGGATTGGGGTATACCGATATTTGAGGTTCTTTACCCATTTTCATTTCTACCGAAACCGGACGAAAAGTTTCATTCAGACCATCAAAATCCGTTTGCTTCAGACGATAGTATGTAATTCCATTCAAGGGCTTTTCATCTACAAATTCATACTCCGTTACAACATTGGAATTACCCGCCCCTTTAACTTCACCAATAGAACCATAACTCATTCCGTCTGATGAACGCTCGATGGAGAAATAATCATTATTTAATTCAGTGGCAGTTTTCCAGGTTACCACTACAGCGCTCTCAATTTGATAGACCTTAAACTCCAATAATTCGACAGGTAAAATAGTGTTTTCTGAACAGGCGCCTGAACCAGTCCAATATCCACAACCAGCGCCTCCCGCTACAACAACCCCACCGCCATTAAATTGGGAAGGCACCCCCAAAAAGTTTATATCACCACCCACATTGATGAGGCCATTATTAGTAATGCTGGCATTTTGATCGAAATTAAGATTACCACCTACATTAAGCTCTCCTCCTGAATTAAGTGTAACGACCGCATTCTTGTCAAAGGACAAATCATTCTGAAAATCCACCACTCCATTGATCATAAAGTTCGTTTCCTTTCCCAGGGTAGCTGGACCATATACAATAATATTACCGTTTCCATTTACCGTCAGGATCGCGTCTTTATCAACCAGCAAAGCCCCCCTAATGATCAGTGTGCCGTCAATGTTCAAGGTCATGTTTTTTGCAATCGAAAAAGAATCAGTCACTTCCAGTGTTGCCCCGGAGTTAATGGTGAGGCTGTTGTCTTTCGCAAAAGTCAGGGAACCATTTCGGGTGATATAATGGTTTATGGTAAAATGCGTATCACTTGCGGTAGAAACAGGCGGAGCAGTTCCACCCCAACTTGCAGGGTCGGTCCATAGCCCATCTCCACTCGAATTAAAATAAATAGCCGCGTATGCTTTTTCATTATTGCCAAAATTCAAAGTGAGAAAAATGATAACCCCTACTATCGCCGCAATGCCCAAGCCGGCAGCAGTATAGATCAATATGGTCTTCAGAGACGTCTTGGTGCTTAGTTTAGGCCGTAACTCCAACTTATTTTTCATCTGATTGTTTGATTTATTTCCAACTTCACCTAACTCCTCGAAAACACACCTTTCTGATACCAAAAATGTGACTATTAGACGAGTGGATTGTTTTCATAGATGAACTACAAGGGAAATTACACAATTTTTCCAAAAATAATAGATGTTAAATGACGCAAATTGCTTTATTCAAAAATAATGTTGTGATCTACTGAAATATATCTTGTCAAAAGACGGGCTTCCATCTGACTACCTTAAGAAATAAACTAACATGATATCAGAAACAAACTGTAAATGATTGGTTTATGAAAATAACGAAATCATCACCTGGTGTAAAAAACATGACATATAATGTTAATTATTGATACATATTAAAAAGAAAAAAAACTATATGACTGATAAAAATAAAATGTTTATAGTAATTTAAACTAAATCAATTGTCTGATTTGATGGCAAACGATCAACGTATTCCGAATGAGACAAGGGATAGTATCTCATGGACCATTTCACTTAGTCTTGCACTGGTTGTTTTCCTTTGCCTGGTAATGCTTTTTGGCTGGTACGCCGACATTGTGATCTTAAGGAGTTTATTGCCAAAAGCTCCACAGACCACGCCTTTGACAGTTGTAATATTACTGACAATTTCATTTTCGATATTCCTGCTGCGTATTTTCGAAACAAAAGGGAACAGATTACACCGTATCTTCGGCTTTCTCGTTTTGACACTTGCGTTTTACATTATCATATGGACCATTTTCCAATACATTTATAATCTCCCCACCGGTATTGAACTCATCTTATTTAAAAAAGCGGTTTTAGAGCAATCAGACACCTATCCGGGCAGGCCTTCACCACATACTATCATTGCCAACCTGTGCCTTTGTATAGGGATCATGATCGCTTTTGCAGACCCTCGTAACTACCGAGCGATCAATACCTTTGCATATATGGGATTGATCATACCCTGGATCGCACTATTTGGCTATATAAGCTTTTTCAGTCCTTTTTACTCACCGACAGATGTGCCCGAAACAGGAATGTCGCCGCTAACAGCCATCTGCACAGCTACCCTGTGCTTTGTTCTTGCATTCACTGACCCGGATCGTGGAATATTAAAACTATTCAGAACACCTTCCCTTGGCGGATTATTGGTGCGCGTGCTCTTTCCGTTGGCCATTTTAACACCACTTATCATGAGCTGGCTATTTGCGTACATATCAGAATCTTTTATTATCAGTAATTTTAAAACGATTGAATTGAGTTGGGGGCTGGCAAGTGTTTTTATGGGCACGCTGGTTCTACTGGGAGGAAACATCGTCCATAAAATTGACATCACGAGGCAAAACCTTATCACTGAGATCAATAATACAGAGAAAAAATTGAGGACTGTCTTTGAGTCCACCCCAGACGCTATGATCATCGTAAATGACCAGGGCGAAATTATCATGGCAAACCATCAGACAGAAACGCTTTTTGGGCATTCTGAGGAATTTCTGCTTGATCAGCCTGTAGAGTTACTAATGCCAGACAGGTATAAAGACCTTCATTTAAATTACAGGAACAAATACATCACGCAACCCGAAAGACTTGAAATGGGCGTAGGGCTCTTTGGAAAACACAAGGATGGCCACGAGTTTAATGTAGAGATCAGCCTAAGCCCCATATTTTTTAAAGACGAAAAAGTAATTTGCGCGGTGATCCGTGATGTGACTGTTCGCAAAAACAAAGAACAGGAAATTATCAACCTCAATAAAGAACTCGAAGCATTCACCTACAGCGTTTCCCATGACTTACAGGCACCCTTGCGATCAATCCATAGTTACTCAAAAATTTTGGAGGAAGAACACAAGAAAGAACTTGGCAAACAAGGTAAAAAGTATCTCAATGTGATCATCAAAAATGTTTCCCTCATGAATGCCCTTATCCGTGACTTGCTGTCATTTTCACGATTGGGAACAAAAGAAGTGAACAAACTTCCTGTCGATCTAAATTCATTGGTTGAAAATGTCTTGAAAAATTTAATCAAGGATAAGAAAACTCCACTTGATAATGTGCGGTTTTCCACCCAGGCATTGCCTACTGTATTAGGTGATACAATGCTACTCCGGCAGGTCATAATGAACTTACTTTCAAATGCCATAAAATACTCCAGATTTAGGGATAAACCGGAAATCGAAATTGGTTTGACCAGAATAAATTCCGACGAGGTGATCTATATCAGGGATAACGGCACAGGATTTGATATGAAATATGCCGACAAAATCTTTAATGTATTTGAACGGCTACACAAAGATGAAGAGTATGAGGGAACTGGGATCGGGCTCGCCCTGGTAAAAAAAATCATAGAACGTCATGGTGGAAAAGTCTGGGCAGAAAGTGAGCTAAACAAGGGCTCCACCTTCTTTTTTTCCATCCCCCCGGCACCGAAAGAGGTGCAACTTTAACTCATAAGGTCTTTTTTTACCCCTTTGGCTTAATTTGATTGTATGTCAACCAATATTTCCCAAAACTCACTATCGTATCCATATACTCATCGTAGTCAACCGGTTTTACCAGGTAACTATTTGCCCCAAGCTGGCAACTCCTGCTTACATCACTTTCCTCTTTGGAGGATGAAAGGATAATGATAGGAAGACAATCAAATTGATCTGACTTTCTTACCTCCTCCAGTACTTCTAACCCATTTAACTTCGGAAGCTTGAGATCCAGCAAGACCAGGCGGAGAATTCCCGACCTGTTGGAATACTCTCCTTCTTTAAGAATAAAATCCAAGGCCTCCACTCCATCCTTCACACAAAAAATAGTAACATTCAAACATGTTTTCTTTATTCCGCGCAGGGTAAGTTCCGTATCATTTGGGTTATCGTCCACGACTAGCACGTCTACTGCCCTACGGACAACTTCTTCTTTTGAAATGACATTCATTCTTGGCCTAAGTTACTTACTATGAAAAAAATTGAAATAGATGGTCGTTCCAAGTCCGGGCTTGCTGTCAGCCCAAACCTTTCCATCAAACTTCTCTATTATTTGTCTGACAATCGCCAAGCCCACACCCGTTCCCTGATATTCCTTCTGATCATGCAACCGCTGAAACACTTCAAATAGCTTATTGCTATATTTCATATCAAATCCTACCCCATTGTCCCGCACAAAAAATACATGGCCATCCACTGTATTTTCAAGCCCAATCTCTATAATAGCCTTCTTTTTAAGTTTAGTGAATTTAATAGCGTTGGATATCAAATTAATAAATAATTTCTTTATTAAAATCCGGTCAGCTGATATTTGTGGTAATTCACCTATTTTCCAAACGATATCCCTGTCACTGGTTGCCACGCCTGAGTTCATCAGGCACTCAGCCACCACACTGTTAAGGTTTACCAGATCACTCGTCATTTTGACCTGGCTTATCTGTGTCAGTGTCAGCAGATCGTTAATCAGGTTATTCATTTGGGCTGTATTCTGAATGATATTATCCAATATCCGTATACCTTCCACGTCCAGTTTCTCCCTATACTCTTCCTTTAAGATATTGGAAAAGCCATTGATTGCCCTCACTGGGGTCTGCAAATCGTGTGATACGGAATATGAAAATGATTCAAGCTCTTTATTTGCCCGCCCTAATTGCCTTGTCCTCTCCATCACCCTTTTTTCCAGTGCTATATTTTGTTCTGATATTTGCTTCTGAAGCTGTGCCTGCCGAAGTGAAATAGCAAGCTGGCTGGCAAGTTCGATAATGATCCCCTGTTTTTCCCGGTCAAAATATTTCGGGATTTTACTTCCTATTGTCATGATGCCATACACCTCATTTCCTGATATTAATGGAATAGAGATGTGGGACCTCAACCCATGATCACGCATCTTTTTAGCGACTCCCGTAGCTTCATCCTCCTTAAGCAAATCATTCACCACCAGAACTTTCCCTTGGGTAAGTTTCATTACATTTTCCGTAAATGCATTATTGAACACCTCACCTTTCTCCAAAAAATGACTATTATCCCTACAGGAAAACAACCTGATGTTTTTTTTGTTGTTAAAAAACAAGCCAACAGCCGCCAGGTCGTTTTTTACTATTTTGCTTATGTCATTAAGAATAATCTCGGCTATCCGCTCGGGTTTGCTGGAGTTGGTGATGGCCTTGTAGATTTTGGCTAATACCACATGCCGTTTATGATAGGCAAGTTTTTTTGATGGCTTCACCCCTGGGAATGGAGTATCTGTTACATGTATCGATCCTTCCTTTTTCTGTAGTAGGTCTTCGAGAAGCATTCTAATATAGTCCTTTTCTTCCGTAGACCACTTCGCCTTTTTTTTGACAGTTTTTGTGCTGTCTTCTTTAAGCTTAATGGAAAACTCTTCGTCTATTTTGATCTCTACCGTTTCCTGATTTACTTCAAAAAAAAACTCCGCGACACCTTTTAACATATTTGAAGGCAATGTCGGATGATTCACGAGTTCTGATTTTGGTGCCATTATTGACTATGTGAAAAAAATTGACTTAAAATCATTTCAATTATAAGGGTTCCAATAGCAGAATCTATAAGTATTTTACCTAAAAAAGGTATTGGTATTTTATGTTATTTGAATAAATAATATGTTGAACTCAACCTCCGGTAGCTAAAGGCCTACCGAAGGTTGAGTTCAACACCATCAACATATCAGGGTTCTGCTCGCGACATGTGGAAAGCAGCCTGCGGTACGTTGCTTCAAATGCATTTGCGTCCTGAGCACCTTCTCTCCCATCCACAATAGCATTCACATCATTTATACCCACCAACAGGCTTAGCACATCGGGCTTTAAATCCAACGTATCCATTTGCCATCTTTTTTCGAGATCGCTAACGGAATTCCCACTGATGCCCCGGTTTTATGTTTATTTGCCTGCATCAAATCTATGTCGTTCACTCCGTACATCATGTAGAGGATGGCGCCATCTGTATAACCATCATCATGCAAGCAGCCATATAGCAAAAGAGGCTGCACTTTCATGCAGCCTCTTTTATAGCCTTATTTCCCTTCCTTATAGATACTCCCCAGTATGTCCTCCAACCGCTGTAACGAGGCCTCCCGGTCTGTATTTTTGAAATAATAATAACCTCTTATACCATTCTTCATGAATTCCTCCGATATGGGCGTCTCAAAAACAATAAAGTGATTTTCATTATCTGTTGCGCTTTTTGTCTCTACCCAATGAAATGCAACTCCATCTATATTACGAACTTCTGCGATTACAACTTTATTCTCACCATTCATCTGTTTGCTGGAAAATAATTCCATTCTATTTTCCGTTGACACGTATATTTTATTCCCATTTTCATCCATGTCCCAATAGTCATTGGAATGATCCAGAGGCCCTTCAATTATCAACGCCTCATTGCTTTTTAAAACCAAATATGTTGTGACATATTCATCCGAGGGCAAATTAGGATTATAATATAACTGGTATTTACTGTAGCCTGGAAATGTTTTGTCAACATACATTTGAATGGAATCTCTGGTGCTAACAATTACTCCTTTAGGGAGCGCTATTGGAAGGCCCATTTTTGAATGATCATCACTGATCGTAATGTTCTTATTTGTGGTACAAGCCACTAACAAAAAATGACATACCACCATCAAAAATATTTTTTTCATATCAAAATTTCTTACCTGTTTTTGGGTACTCACCGCACCAGCAACAAGGCAATCGATATAAATAATGTGTTTCGCATTAATAGATCGGTAAATTCTCCTATTCGCTGATAACTGCTCCTTGCGTTTGAGATTTTTTTAGCTGCCTGGGTGTGTAGTAAAGCATGAAGACTCCACTACAAAAGAAAAGGAAGCCAATGCCTGGTATCATCCAGGTTCCTCCGTTTATTCCCGGTTCCAAAACGGATTCCCCGGGTTCTTGGGGGGAATAGTATACGGTAACTTCTTCTCCTTCCCGGTATTTATTGGCTATGTCATTTTGATGGCTGATATCGCTGGAACCGTTTTCTCCGTAAGCTACCAGGTCGTTGTTGTACCTATTGCCTGAAACTGCGTATTCGTACAAGACAACAGCTTTATAGGTACCTGATCCGGAGTCGTGGCTTTCCTGGTACACGACTTCGGAATGTTTGATCAACCCGGTAGTTGTAGGCCAGCTTTTGCTGACATCAACCGTGCGGAGCTTCCTGATGCCTGATACCAAAAACAATGCTCCCAACACCACGAATGTTAATGGGAAGAGTCTTCCAAAAATTATGTTTCTTAGGTTCATCTACTATATAAAAAATTTTAACAAAAAATAAGAAAAAAGGAGCCCAAAACAGGCCCCTTTTTACTCTATTGATTACAAATGGTCTTGAATATCCGCTTGCCCTCCTGCACATAGCTGATCTGGTAGCTGGGAAGCTGATCCAGCATTCTGACAAAAGAATTATGAGTTGTTCCGGAATATTTAAGATCAGAGAGTAAAACGTCATTCGGATAGTTCTTATAAATTCCATGATCTTTTATAAAAAATTCAATCAAGTTTCCACAAATCCCATGTTTTTCTTTCCAATCACCAAGATAGTCCATGTCCACCTGCTTTTGCTGTTCATATACCTGGGCCATGCTGATCAATAGTGTATCAGGTTGCCTGTTTTTGGGCGACCATATGAATTCAAATTCACCGAATATATATCTGTGGGTAACCCCATGGCCTTCTTTTGGTGGTTCATACCTGTTTTGAAAATCCTGCAAGGATTCTTCAGTTGCCCCCATATCTTTATGAAAATAGAGCAGCGCTTCCTGGGGATAATCTTCAAACATTTCAGGATTTTCTGTTGCATAAAATGCTTTTATCCAGACTGGGTTATATTCATCAATGTTTTTCGAATATTCAAATTCCAAAGGACTTAAATAATAAGTGGCCTGGATTATTGAAATTTCCTCCACTTCGCTGTAAAGCTTTCCCATTATTTGGGCAAATAAGGTATATGATTGTGCGTAGGCAATTAATAAGATTAGCAATGTTTTTTTCATGGTTGTTAATCAAACTTCCTGATCGGGTTTGTTAATAAAGCCTGCTCATTCGATTTCCGGTTTTTTTATTATCCTGGGCACATAATAAAGCATCAGGGCTCCAAAGCAAACGAAAAAGAAGCCAGCGCCTGGCAGAATCCAGGTCTGCCCAATTATTCCGGGCTCCAATACCGATTCCTGGGGGTCTTGGGGTGAATAATAAACTTTGACTTCATCTCCTTCTCTGTATCTGTTAACTATACTGTTTTGGTGACTGATGTCGCTGGAACCTGTTTCTCCGTACGCAACCAAATCGTTGCTGTACTTATTGCCAGAAACTGTGTATTCATATAAAACAACAGCCTTGTATGTGCCGGATCCGGAGTCATCGCTTTTTTGGAATACAACTTCGGAGTGTTTGATCAAGCCCGTAGCCAGGGGCCAATTTTTGCTTGAATCGGCCGTTTGGAGTTCTTCAACGCCCCATTTTGCCATAAATGCACCTCCTATTACAAAGGGTAGAGGAAAGAGCCTTCCAAAAATTATGGTTACTATGTTCATAGATATAAAAAGTTTTAGAAATAAATTAAAGAAGATAGGGCCCAAAACAGGCCCCTTTTCTTCTACTTATTGCAAATTGTCTTGATTATCCGCTTACCATCTTGCACATAGCTGATCTGGTAGTTGGGAAGCTGGCCCAGCATTCTGACAAAAGAATCATGATCTGTACCGGAATGATTTAGATCCGAAAGTAAAACGTCATTTGGATAGTTTTTATAAACCCCATGATCTTTTATAAAAATCTCCAGCAAATTACCGTAATCTCCATGTTTATCCTTCCAGTCACCCAGAAAGTTCATGTCTGCCTGTTTTTGCGGTTCATGTACCTGCGCCATACTGATTCTTAACGTGTCAGGAGGCCTGTTTTTCGGTGACCATACGAATTCAAATTCACCGAAGAAGTACCTATGGGTAACTCCATGACCTTCCCTCGGTGGTTTATATCTGTTTTGAAAATCCTGTAGGGATTCTTCAGTTGCCCCCATTTCCTTATGAAAATAAAGTAAGGCTTCCTTCGGATAGTCATCAAACATTTTTGGATTTTTCGCTGCATAGAATGCCTTGATCCAAACAGGATTATACTCATCCGTGTTTTTTGAATATTCAAATTCCAGGGGACTCAGGTAATAAGTGGCCTGGATTATAGATATTTCCGGCACTTCACTGTAAAGCTTGCCCATTATTTGGGCAAACAACCCGTATGATTGTGTGCAGGTGATTAAGAAAATTAATAGTGTTCTTTTCATGGATCAAATATTTAATAACAGCAAATCCAAGTGACCTTATCTTACTTTTCAGGAGATCTCTTCACAGGACTGCGAAGTACAAAATTTCTTTTAAAATCTTTACAATCTGACTACCTACCGTTCGACAAGGACTTATTGATTAAATTGAAATTCGATTTGGGTAATAGGCTCCGTAGAGATTGCGCGATCGAACTCAATAAGAATTGAATAGGAGGGCAATGTCTCGTCCTCCAAGAAAAAGTATCCCTTATTCCCATCAACTTTATAGTTCAATGCTCCAAACTCAGAAC
>JBNLGG010000040.1:0-39478 GCA_050305935.1 Cyclobacteriaceae bacterium
ATTAGCGTTACTCTGTTCCTAAGATTTTTCATGACTGTTAATTTTTAAATGATAAATAAAATTGAATGGAACAAAGGTGTGGGAACGAAAAAGAACAAGTCGAAAAACAAACGGCTAGATACGTATCTAAACGTAACTAGCCGGTTGTAGCCGTTTAACGACGGGTAAGAAAGATATTTACTTACTGGATTTCAATATCTTATGAAAAATCTCCGTGTTTTCATACACTCCCCCAAAAACTTCTGAATACGGGCCGAATGCGAATACCGGCACCATGGTAGCCGAATGCCCCCCATTCGAAAAGGTGGGTTCAATCTGGTTATAATCACTCACGGTGGTACTGTCCCTCCGCATCACGTTCTTGCTCGACAAAGTAAAACCGCCCGTTTCGTGATCTGCTGTTACAAGCACCAGCGTGTTGCTGTTTTTCTCCGCAAAATCCAGTACCTGGCCAATGACTTTGTCAAAATCGATCTGCTCACCGATCAGGTATTCTGCATTGTTGGCATGTCCACCCCAATCGATCTGCGAGCCCTCGATCATTAGAAAAAAAGGCTGCTCTTTCTGTTCGAAATAACTCAGAGCCGTTTCAACTGACTTTCCTAAAAAATCCTCTCTCCCTTCGATCATCTTTGGCATTCCATCATTCGCCAGGAGCATCCCATATTTTTCCTCGGGCTTAACGGACTTTGGCTTGAATACCTCTTTTGTGGAGATGACAAATCCTTTGCTTTCGAGTTCTTTCGTAAGATCTTGTCCATCCTTTCTTTTCACAAAAAAGTCTAACCCTCCACCTGAAAAGAAGTCCACTTCAGAATCTGCCATTTGTGAGGCTATTTTTTCATCCATACTTCTGTTTTCTGCATGAGCAAAAAAGGAAGCTGGTGTAGCATGTGTGATGGATGAGGTAGCAATCAGGCCGGTTGCATAGTTTTCTTTACTTAATATCTCCACCAGGTTTGGTATGGATCGCTGGCCCATATCCACACCGATGGCTCCGTTGTATGTTTTCTCACCACAGGCCAACGCGGTGGCCCCGGCGGCAGAATCAGTAATTTTATGAGACTTTGACGAGGTTTTTGACAGGCCTATCACCGGAAACCGCTCAAAGCTTGAAGACCGATCCTGAAAATACAAGCCTGCGGAAACCTGCGATAAACCCATCCCATCCCCGATAAGCAGGATGACGTTAAGTGGTTTTTTATTTTCCTGAGCTTGTTCCTGAGCATTTGCTTTACCGGCGAACAAGACCAGAATAATCAAAGTAACAATGCGTATTTTAAAATTCATTTCTCTTATCAGTGATGTTAATTCGATGGCAAAACTACGTTTTCTGTCTGATTATTGCCTTGGTTTCGTGTTAACGATTGATGGTTTCTTTATTAAATAAATTATCGAATGTGATGATTTTTAGATAAACCTAGCAATTCATGCCATCACTGATAGTTGGATTTTTCATTGGAGCACGGAAAGCCGAAGTGATGGCATGAATAATTTAGTCGGCTTTTCTTTCATTCATTTCACTGGTCTGCAAATGGTAATTGCCATTCATTTTGCTTCCCATAGTAGAGTTTTCCATTGTCAATATACAAGGGCGATGGAATATTATTGTGGTACAACTGCCCGGTACCAAGTCCCTGGGGAATATTAGTTTTTAAATGTGATGTGAGTTGTGCTATGGCGTTCAAGCCAATATTCGATTCCAGGAGGGAGGTCATCCACCAGCCGATATTCAAACTTTCAGCTTCTTTTATCCACTCTTTGCTGGCCGCAATTCCTCCAAGTAAACTCGGCTTTAGGATGATGTATTGCGGTTGAATTTCTTTGAGAATAGACACTTTATCTTCGATACCAATTAATTCCTCGTCCAGCGCTATGGGAATAGGCGAGTCTTTGCATACTTTTTCCATCAGCTTCCATTGACCCTGTTTAATTGGCTGCTCAATGCTATGAATATCAAAAACAGCATATTTATCGAGCATGGCAAATACATTCTCTTCTGTGAACGCCCCATTGGCATCCAGGCGAATGGTAATTTTATCCTTCGAATATTTACTTCGGATGTGTTGAATGACCGAGACTTCCTGGTCGATATCCAATGCGCCTACTTTAATTTTGATACAATCAAAACCCAGTTTTATTTTTTCGTCTACCTGTTGTAGCATAAAATCCTTGTCGCCCATCCAGACCAGGCCATTGATGGAAATCGGCTGTCGAAGATCATAAAAGCCATTCTTCAGGAATTTCCTTGTTCCTCCATTTTGCAGGTCCAACAAGGCTGACTCTAGTCCAAAGACCATGGATGGATAGGTATTGGCTAATTCACTGCTCGCAAAAAATCTCCCTGCCAAATCACTTGCTGATTCAGTCCCTTTAAAAAGCGACTGACAGACATCATCAAGAACAGACTCATAATCTTCCCGGTAATCAATGCTCAGCCCCGCCAGCGGACTGCACTCTCCTACCCCAAATACTTGTCGTTGATGCGCTTCCCAGATTTTCAGGTACCAGGTATCCTTATGGTTTAACACACCCCGCGACGTACCTGCTGCAAACTTAAAATGTAAACGGTGTTTGAAAATCTGATATTGAAGCATTTATTGTGTTTTCAAAATGTGACAGGTCAAAAGTAATTATTTTGTAATTGGAAAGGCTGAATATCAAAATCAGATTTCTTAGAGTTAAAAAGGAAGGACTTCAAGGCTATCATTTCAAATTAAATTTCACTAAATTATATACTACCCACATTTGTTTTCCCTCAAAAAATAATTGTTCAACAAAGTCTTACTAAATAAACCTAGTCATGAAAGCATTCAGACTTATTTTATTCGCAGCAGCGTTGTCGATGGTGTTTTTACAAAATTGTAAAAATGATGGTGAAAACGACGGAAACAGTCCTCAATCCATCGTAGGAAAATGGAGTATTGTATTAAAGGACTATTTGATAAAAGATGCCGGTGGTTCCATTTTAGAAGATGAAACGTTCACCTACCCAGCAAATGAATTTACCTTTGAGTTTAAGTCAGATGGAACATTTATTTACATCAACATAGTAGATGGTGATTGGTTTACAGGAACATATAATTACAATTCCGAAACCGGAGAAATAACCATCAATGTTCTGGGAAGCTCATTAAGCGGAAATGTACAGGATCTTACCAGTTCTACGATCACCGTTTTTATAACTGATACTTATACAGACGATAACGGAACATTTACAGAGGAAAATACATTCTCAGGATCTATAAATGGCCCTACTGTTCCTACGTTTACCCTCGAAGAAATCCAGGCAAAATGGAGCATTGAAGATCTCCAGATAAATACTTATGTAGATGTAAACGATGATGATGATTATAATCCAGCGACAGAGCTATATCAAAGTCTTAGTTTTGCGGATATTCCACATAACAGAAATACAATCGAGTTCATGTCAAATGGAAAAGCACTGAATATTGACTCTTATATGGAGAGCGATTGGGAAGAACAAGATTGGGTGATGGTAGATGGAAGCAATCTTATCATCGATGACGGTAGTGATGAGCAGCTTGTGCATCTTGAGTCTCGAACAGGGAACACCTTTCTGTTTCGTTTTTTTTCCTATAGCTTTGAGCAGATAGCAGACAGCTATTATAATGTGAAGACAGAGGGTGCAGTTACCGTGGTAAAAAATGATGGCAGCGAACCAATGATCACAAACGAAGATTTTTTCACCTCCTGGGAGATTACAGATTTTATTGAATACAAAAATGGAGTGGAGGATCCCGGAAGTGAAGGGGCCCCGATTGGAGCAATAATAACTTTCAACACCAATGGTACAGGCTCACTCGTGGCTGGCACGGATAACTTCACACTGGTTGATGTGAAACTTGTTGACGACAGTAATTTCTACTTTGAATTCGACAGCGGGGATGAGTATAACCAAGTATTGTTAAATGTACAATCTTTTAATTCAGGCACAGGTAAGTTAGAAGTAGTAGAGGGCGAAATCAGGGAAGAATATGACCCGGAGTTAATGGAAGATGTACTGGTTCAAAGAGAATCACATATTTCTCTAAGTAGACAATAGTTTAACCTGTTCATGCCATGACTTGAAGTCATGGCATGAACAAATATCACAGCCCCATTTTCACCCCTCTTTTATAAATACCATACCTATCAAAATAAACCCCAATCCCGTAATCGGTGGTGCCAAAATTTTCATCGCGATGCCAATCCCTATCATTACTGCCGCTAAAACTAAAAGAAGTACTCCTACAATTTTTTTCATGGTAAGATGGTTTGATTCACTTACAAGTTAATACACTGATTTCAAAAAATAATAGTAGGGAGGAAGTATGACTTCAAGTCGTGCTTCGAATGTTTTTCATTTAGAAATGGAATCATAATAATCAACAAACATTATAAGCTCGTCAATTGTATTTAGCTTATATCTATTTGATTTTGAGAACTTTTCAATCTCAGTAAAATAAGCTCCAGTTATTTGTTCAATCGCACTACTATTAACTATCTGGTAACGAATATCTGACGATCTGGTAGTTTTGCTTTCAAAAACGGCTTCTTGAGAAACATCCTCTCCTACGATGGCCGCTTGTGAAGCATATGTGTCGAACGAATTTTTATCTTTGATCTTTTTTGCATAGGCAATAATGTGACCCCTGTCGTCAGCAAGGTATAGGTATTCCTTAATTTTTTCCTTGGATGTTCTTCCATAACTGATTGGCATTCCTGAAACAGGGTCAATTGCGGTTTTTTCTCTTTCCTGATATTTATAAAAATGCCTGGAAAGAATAGCCAGGCTACCTCTTTCGTAGATAACTTCGAAGAAAACTAATTTTTCGAACTTTTCTCCAGGATCTGAAATTGGAATCGAGTAGTATTTTCTTCTGGAGTTACTATTATGATCTTTAAGGATGAAAGAGACAACATTTCTCGCAGTATAAGGGTGAGACTCACCATTGGATCGATAGCTTAAAATTTCCGTGATAAAATTATAATTTAGCTCACCCTCAATAGTTTGCCCATTTTCTAATTTTATGGTGCCCTCATGCCATATCTTGTTTTCAACAGCATAGTTTGCCAGTTGTCCAAAAGTTAAATTGCAATTAATAATAGGAAGTAAAAATGCAAATAGATGAATTAGTGTTTTCAAATAAAAAAGTAGTTTAAGTTCTCAATGCACCCTATCCCCTCTCACATCCATATTCCGAATGATCTCCGCCTCCATTTCCAAATAAGATTAATTTAAACTGTCGTAATAATCCATCACCACGACGAGATCCTTGATTTTCTTGACATTCAAATTTTCATTTTTCGCAAACTGCATGCAAGCGTCATAATCTTCTCCTAGTACTTCTCTAAGCGCATTTTTATCTAAAGTATTTCGAAAATTGATTTTTACGAGGGAACCTTCGTTTTCATATCCTTTTACTTCGCCGTACGGCAAGATTTCTCCGTCCTTATTTATAAAGAAAAAGGTAGTGTATTCAACTCTTGACTGCCTAAATGAAGGATCATTGGAAGAGGTCTCCAAATTCCTACCCGCTCCTCCCCCGATATTGGCGATTGTCGGTCCGGTCAGTTGATATCCGGAATTCTCCACTTTCTTAAATTGATATCTGGATAGCAAAGCAAAATCATCAGCATCCTTTATCAATTCGAAGAAAAGGAGTCCATCATGCCCGTTGTATTCATCTGTGTAAGGTAAGGAGTAAAAAATCCTTTCTCTTTCAGCTTTGTCGTCAAAAGCCTTAAAATAGTTAACATTTGCTGATGTATAGGCATATTGTTTTCCTCCTTCAGAATCAACCTTAACCTGAACAACATTGGCAGCCAAATTTGTGGCTATTTCACCTTTTTTAATTGTACCATCTGTCAATTGCACCTCTCCCTGATACCATTTGAATTTATCCTTTGAAAAAATTTGAGCGGAGGCCGAAAAAACAACATAAAAAATTAAGGAGCTAATAATCAAAAAACTTCTCATAACTTAAAAATTATGTGAAACGATGTGGTAATTTAATTATTCTAATAACAATAGTAAAACAAAAAATACCAGCAAAAATCAATGCACCCTATCTCCTCGCACATCCAAATTCCTGATAATCTCCGCCTCCATTTCCAAATATTCCTCCAGTCGACTATTTACTACGTCCGCAGGATTGTAGTCCCTGGCGAGGTCGACAAAATTGACATAGTGATTGGCTTCTGAGACCATCAGGTCATAGTAGAATTTCTTTAGGTTTTCATCGTCCAGCTTTTGCCAGAGCATCTTGAAGCGCTCACAGCTACGGGCTTCGATCAGCGCATTCACCATGCAGTCTTCCAGCAATTGTTGCTCTTTGCTGCCACCCTTCTTTTTGCACTGATTGAGTTGGACCACATACTCATCCTTCCTCGGCTTGCCCAATTGATAGCCCCTTTTACTCAATTCTCTGATCACCCTTTCAAAATGTCCCCACTCCTCAGCCACAACGGGAGTCAGCATTGCCACTACCTTATCATAATCCGAATATTTGACAATCATGGAAATGCACGAGGAGGCAGCTTTCTGCTCACAAAAAGCATGATCTACCAGCACATCTTCTATCGTCTTTCCCGCAAGGTCTGCCCAACGCGGGTCGGTAGGTAATTTTAATCCTAACATAGCAATTGAATTTAACCTGAATTATTCAATTCAGGAGTTCAAAGTTATTGATTAATTAATTATTCAATTTAAATTCAAACACTGATTGACAAATCTCTTAAAAACCAACTGGGTTATTGTATTGAATATCAGAACTCACAAAAAATTCCAGCCTATTAACCCAATAACAAATTCACTAATAACCTGCCTTTCGGCAGACAGGCGCCCGCATTTGCTGTTGCAATCTGCGGGTTTAATCAAAAAACATCCAGGTAATCCCGAGGCTCAACACTTTCTTCTGCCCCACATAATTGGGAAAGGTAAAATAGCCTTGGTTTGTCTGTTGGTTTAAATGCTCATACCGGATAAATGCAGCGAAGGTATCAATCCTGAAATCAAGAAATGCATCGATCACAAGCGCAGCGGGCACTTCGAAATCACTCTGCAAATAGAACTGCCGCAAGGCCGGGTTGTACCGCTCGGCAAAATAACTGCTCTTGTAGTTGGCCTGTAGTCCCGCCTGGATATTGATCGTCTGGTTAAATACTTCCTTCCCAAAATACAATCGCGAATTCAAAAACAGGTTGGGAATCCTGATCGCATTTACCGCCTTATCATCGCCACTTTTCAAGGTGTAAATGACTTCATTTTCAAAGTGAATGGACCGGTTGAACAGGTGTAAACCAAATTCAAGCGATGGGTGGATTAATTGCACATTGCCACCTGCCTGTTCCGGAATACTCTCCTCATTGTAATACACATTATGATTTAAATTGATCAGGGTAAGTTTGGGAACCAGATCCAATATGCGAAGATGAATATCGATCTCCCCACTCAGGTAATCCGAATTGATGGGGTCAAAATTATTGTACCACTCATTGTGATTGCCAAAATAGGTGTCCTGTATGATGGTTGGTTGATACCTTGTCTTTTGATAAGTCGCCTTAAAATACTTATTGACATAGTCTCCCCGCAAATAATAACCACCGCCTACCAGGTATTCTCCCTGGGCATTTAAGGAATGATCTTTTAAGCTGTCAAAATCGAAGCGGAAGTTAAACCCACCATAGGTCTCCCACCGGTCAGTATTGTTAGGAAGATAGGTGTGAACATATTTTGCCTTTCTCAATTTGAGGTGGAAATTATAATAAAAATTTCCCTGGCTACCCTTTATCCCCGGCTCATGGATGGACTGTGTGAATAGCGCCCGGTCAGTAGTGGAGTCAGGGTTTATGAAGACGGGTTGTAAAAATTTACCATCCTGGGTGAATCCACTTTCATCACTCAAATCCAAATCTTCAAACCGGTATTTATTCCCTATTTGCTCCCATTGATAGTAAAAATTCAACTGCCGTTTCCATTTGAATTCATTGTAAAGGAAAAAGTTAAGGTTTAAATCCGCTGATTTTGCATTTTCGAGGTTGACAGGCGCATCCTCGTCAAAAAACTCGCCGTTGGTTAGAAAACCTGTAGTATCAATACCCCCATTCTCTTTGACCTCGTGATTCAGCCTGGAAAGCGCCCCCATGACCACGTATTTTCCACTCGGAGCCATGTAGTGGGAGTGCAGGTAATAAGCCGTGGAAACTACCTGCCGGTCATTTCTCCCACTGGAGCTCACCTGCTTCTCAATGCTCATCCGCCGAAAATGAATACCGGCATTCCAGTAGGGTGTGATGTTACGGGCATGTTTCACCGTAGTGATGGAGCGGCGACCTCCGCCGAAGGTTGCATCAATAAATGTGTAGGGGGATTTAGTATCGAAAAAGGTAATGTCTTCTTTGGTAAAATAATAGGGTGTGTAGGAGTCAAAGCCCGACCTCACACCAATTTGCCTGGTAGGCTCATAATAAATCGGCTTTGTCGAAGTGCCTACCACACCCAGATTCTGGTACTTAAATCCGCTGGCGCTAACGAAATCAAAATTGTGTAATCCGTCAATTAGGGTGTCGACTTTGATGACCAGGTAGTTATTGTTTTTGATTCGTTCAAAATTGGTATAATAGGTGGTGTAAGCGCCATACACCGTCTGTGTGGAATCGTCAATAATCTGTGCCTTTGCAGAAAAGGGGGATGCCAATGCGATCAGCAAAAAAAATAAAACACCTATGTTAAACGTTCGCTTCATCATTCTGATCTGCTTTCGACTGCGATAATAGCACCTGAAATGATCTTGTCAAATTTATTTTCGTCAAAAAGGAATTCATATTTTATTGGCAGATAGCCTGGCTTCACATTGTTTTCCTGAAACATGGGTAAATATGACTGCAAACGCCCGTAATCTTTCTCCGTAGTCAATACGACCGTTCCAGGCCCATATTTCAAAGCTTTATCGATAATTTTCTGAACGTCGCTGCCAGAGTAGCGATGATGGTCAGCAAAGCGAATACCTTCTTTTGCATTATATTTTTCCTTAATGTATTCTTCGAATGGCTCCGGGTTCCCGATTCCCGACAGGGTCAAAATATTTGCTTTCGACTCAATTTCACCTGCCAAAACGGGTGCACCGTATTTGATTTGGGTAAAAAACACTGGCTTCCCCGGTGCATACCGCTCGATTTCCTGGGCAATCTTTTCGGTTTCGTCCCTTGCCAATTTTGCCGGGCATTTGGTCACAACGATTACATCTGCACGATTTGCCCCTTTTCTGGATTCACGCAGTAACCCCATTGGCAACACCTGGTCTTTGTAAAAAGGTCTCGAAAATTCTGTGATCAATATATTTAGGGCGGGCTTTACATATCGATGTTGGAAAGCGTCATCCAGCAGGATCAGGTTAACATCTTCTTTATTGAACAAAATCTCGGGAATGGCGACGGCGCGCTCCTCACCTACCGCTACTGATACCTTATCTTTATATTTCCGGTAAAATTGGAAAGGCTCGTCACCAATGGTTGCAGCCGTGTCTTCATCATTGGCCAGGCGAAAGCCACGAGTCTTCCTGCCATAACCACGGCTGAGGGTAGCAATGGAGTAAGTAAAATGCAGCTTTTCAATCAGGTACTCGATCATCGGCGTTTTGCCTGAACCTCCCGCGATAAGGTTCCCTACACTAATTACCGGCACCTCAAACTCAACCGATTTCTTATAACCGATATCAAAGAGGTAATTTCTCAAATCGGTAATCATCCGATAGAGTAGAGCAAATGGAAGTAAAAGTATCTTAAAAAACTTCACGGGGCTTGAGGCAATTTCTTAATTTTAGCTCCGCAAAGTTCAATAATTATGTCAAAAATTAAAGAGATCACGTCCTATTTAGATCAATACGCCCCGCGCAGCTACCAGGAATCGTATGACAATTCCGGATTACTGGTGGGTGATACAGCAAATGAGCTTCAGGGAGTGATGATTTCCCTGGACGTGACCGAAGGAGTAATCGATGACGCCATTGCCAATAATTGCAATGTAATTGTGTCTCACCATCCCGTCATTTTCAGAGGAATAAAAAAGCTGACCGGAAGCAACGATGCAGAAAGAGCCATTCTGAAAGCAATTAAAAACGACATTGCCTTGTATGCGATTCATACCAACCTTGACAATGTCCACACTGGCGTGAACAAAAAGATCTGCGATACAATTGGCCTGGTCAACACAAAAATACTTCAGCCAAAAACAGATACCCTCAATAAACTCACCACCTTCATTCCCACAAGCAACACACGGGAAGTGATGGACGCAGTGTTCAACGCAGGTGCAGGAAAAATCGGTGACTATTCCAATTGCAGTTTTAAGGTGACAGGCACAGGAACTTTTCTACCTAGTGAAAAAGCAAATCCCCACATTGGCACGTCAGGCAACCAGGAAGAAGTAACGGAAGATCGCGTGGAAGTAATTTTCCCCGCACATTTAAGCTCAAAAATTGTCAACGCATTAAAAAAGGCCCATCCCTATGAAGAAGTAGCATTCTACCTGTACGAATTGATCAATGAAAATCCTGAGGTGGGATCAGGCATGACAGGTGAACTAGAAATTCCTTTGTCAGAAAAAGAATTCCTTGATCACCTCAAAAAAAGGATGAACCTTTCGGTCATTAAACATACCCATTTCACAGGTAAGCAGATCAGGAAAGTCGCTGTTTGCGGGGGTGCGGGAAGCTCTCTTTTACATCGGGCCAAAGCCATTGGTGCACAAGCTTTTGTATCAGCAGATTTTAAGTACCATGAGTATTTTGATGCGGACGGTGACATCCTCATTGCGGATATCGGTCATTATGAGAGTGAAATATTTACAAAAGATTTATTATATGAGATTTTAAAGAAAAATTTTCCTAATATTGCACTCCATTTGACCAAGGTAGATACAAATCCAATTCTTTATACATAATAGATGGAAAGATCAGTTTCACAAGTTTTAGACGCACTCGCAAAATTACAATCAATAGATTCTGAACTAGATGAGCTAATAAAGATCAGGGGAGCGCTGCCTGAAGAGGTAGGCGATCTGGAAGACGAGATTGCAGGGTACGAGACCCGTATTGATAAATTCAACGGGGAGATCGAACGACAAAATGAAGATATCAGCAACAATAAAATTGGAATCCAAAATGCCAATAAGCTGATCCAAAAATATGAAGAGCAACAAAGCAATGTTCGCAATAACCGGGAATACGATGCGCTGACCAAAGAGGTAGAATTGCAGCAGTTGGAAATCCAGATCTGCGAAAAGAAGATCAGGGAAGCTCAGGCGATCATCGAACAAAAAAACGAAGAAATAAACGGCACAAAAGAACTGATGGAGGAACGTCAAAAAGACCTCATCAGCAAAAAGAAGGAGCTTGACAACATTGTATCGGAAAGTGAGGATGAGGAGAAGAAACTTCATTCCGACAGGGAAAAAGCTTCAAAAAACATTGAAGAGCGCCTTTTAAAATCTTACAATAAGATCAGACAAAATGCCCGAAACGGCCTTGCTGTAGTAAGTGTAAAACGGAGCGCCTGCGGCGGCTGTTTTAATATCGTCCCTCCACAGCGACAGGCAGAGGTAAAAGAGCGAAAAAAATTGATAGTTTGTGAACATTGTGGTAGAATATTTGCAGACGTTGAGGACGTCGTCGAAGAAGAACCAAAGAAAAAGACGAAACGAACTGCCGTAAAAAAGAAATAATTTGAGCACACATATTATAAAAGATTGTGTAAAAGCGAGGGCAGCGAATCCCTCGCTTTTTTATTTTATTCTACTTTTTTTCTTCCCTCTTTGCTCCATCGGGCAAAATGTCAACCCCATCGTCCAGGCAGCCTACAAAGATGTGTTAAACCTGGATTTTGATGCCGCCCGCGACAAATTGAAATTCCTCCATTCAGATCCTGAAAATAATCCCTATAGCATCTATGTTGCCAATCTGGCCGATGTGCTCCAGGCATATTCTTCAGGAAGCGAAGAGCTTTTTGATGAGTTAAAAAACTTTGAGTCCATTCGTTTAAACCAGATTAACCGCCTCCCGAACGATAAACCCGAGCGCTTTTTCCTGGAAGCTGAAATCAAAATACAGTGGGCATTTGCGAAATTCAGGTACGGCCACTACCTGAAATCTTTCTGGGGGTTTAAACAGGCATACTCGATTGCGGAGAAAGGCCATGAATTGTTTCCCGAGTATGTACCACTGAACAAGAGCCTGGGAGTAATTCACACAGTACTCGGATCCTTTCCCGAAAACTACCATTGGCTGCTTTCCATACTCAATTCCTCGGGAGATATCGGACAGGGAATGTCGGAATTACAAAAGCTGACCAGAAGCAATTCCATTTTTTATGAGGAATCCATTGCCTATCAATCGCTTTTTCAAACCTATTTGTTGAATGAAAAAAAACAGGCCCTGGCGAAGATGGACGAATTGCTCCAATTATCGAACCCAAAGGATGTTGTCAAAGCAGTAGCAGTCCTGGTGTATTTTAAATCTTCACAAAGCCAAAAGGCTGAGTCACTACTGATGGAAATCGAGAAAAAAGGTGTATTGAACACCATTCCCTTCCTCACCTATCTCATGGGGGAAATCAATCTACAAAAAGGCAATTATATCAATGCGATTCAGTTTTATCATAATTTTATTCATAACAACAAGGGCATCAATTACACCAAAGATGCCTACCTGAAAATAGCTTTAAGTCATTGGCTAAACGATGACGGGAATTTTAAGCTCTACATGGAAAAAGCACTGGCAGAAGGCCGCACCGATATCGACGCCGATAAAAATGCAGAGTATATCGCAAGCCAGGAACAATTGCCAAACAAGGACCTCCTGAAAATAAGGTATGCAACAGATGGCGGCTATTTTGAGATGGTGGAAAAAATATTGGCAGAAATCAATATCAAAAATTTTAATAGCGATGAGCTTCTTGAATATCATTACCGCCTTGCACGGTACTATCACCTTACGAATAACTTAGTGGACGCCCTGAAAGAATATGATTGGGTGGTACAAAAACAAGGGAAACGAACCTTTTATTTCGCGCCCAATGCCTGCCTCCAATCGGCCTATATTTACCTGGAGCAGGGACAAAAATCAAAAGCTAAGCATCTACTTGAAAAAGTCCTGACCTACGAAGGTCATCCGTACCAATCCAGCATCGATAAAAAAGCTGAAATTGAGCTGGAGAAATTATCCTCTCTAAGTAATTAATATCTTAAAAAGGAGGTTCGTCATCGTGATCGTTTCCTGTCGGACCATTCCCGCTGTCGCTGTTAGCCCGACTCTGGAAGGTGATGGTTTTTGGACCACCTTCAAATTCTCCCGGAATACCTCCACCTCCTGGAAATCCACCACCAAATGGCCCCTGGAAATCGAGGTCTGAAAACTTGGTGAACTTGCCGATGAATTTAAGTCTCACAGTATCAAGTGATCCGTTTCTGTGTTTCGCAATGATCACTTCCCCTACCCCTTGCAGGCTGTTTCCTTCCTCATCAGTGGTAATATTATAATATTCAGGCCGGTATAGGAACATTACCATGTCGGCATCCTGCTCAATAGATCCGGATTCCCTAAGGTCGGAAAGCTGTGGTCGCTTGTCACCACCTCTCACTTCCACTGCCCTACTCAACTGACTCAGCGCAATGATAGGCACATTTAATTCCTTGGCAATGTTTTTTAGTGCCCTCGAAATCGATGCGATTTCCTGTTCACGGTTGCCTGAGCCGCCCCCACTTTTTGTGCTGTCGCCCGACATCAACTGCAAATAGTCGATGATGATCAGGGATACATCATGCTGGGCGACCAGTTTTCTGGCTTTTGCCCGTAGCTCTAAAATGGAAAGGGCAGGCGTATCGTCAATAAATATAGGCGCTTCGGATAATTTGGCAGTTTTGTGGATAAGTTGCTCCCATTCGTACTCTTCCAGTTTTCCCTTCTTTATTTTTTCACTGTCCAATTCTGCCTCCGAAGATATAAGCCTGTTGACTAACTGAATGCTCGACATCTCCAATGAGAAAATCGCCACCGGCTTTTTAAAGTCTACTGCTGCATTTCTCATGGCCGAGACAACGAAAGCCGTCTTACCCATACCGGGCCTGGCTGCAATAATCACCAGGTCAGACCTTTGCCAACCGGATGTCACCCGGTCCAGTGCTGTAAACCCGGTAGGAATACCAGTCAAGCCATCACCGTTATGTTTCTTGGTTTCGAGCTCGGTAATTGCCTGGTGCATCAGGGAGCTCATGTCTTCGTAGTTCTTCCGAATGTTTACTTCTGACACTTCAAACAATGACTGTTCGGTTTTATCGAGCAAGTCAAAAACGTCGGTAGTATCTTCGTAGGCTTCCTTATGGATTTTTGACGCAATCGTAATCAATTCGCGCTTTATGGCCTTTTCAGTGATGATCCTGGCATGATATTCCACATTGGCCGCTGAACTTACCTTGGAGGTTAGCTCTGAAATATAGTAAGCGCCCCCTACAAATTCCAGCTTCGCGTTTTTCCTCAGCTGGTTAGTGACTGTCAGGATGTCAATTGGTTCTGACCTGTTAAAAAGCTCTACAATTGCCGCGTAAATCTCCTGGTTTGCCTCCACATAAAAGCTCTGTGGTTTCAGGATTTCTATGACAGCATTTAAGGCATCCTTTTCTAAAAGCAAAGCGCCTAATACGGCTTGTTCAAGGTCTACCGCCTGTGGCGGTAGCTTACCTAAACCTTCAGTAAGGCCTGATGATTTAAATGTAGCATGCGCCTTATATCCTGTTCGGAATTTTGAGGTATTGCTTTGGTCCATAGGGGTCAGTATAAAAAAATAACGAGGTACAAACATACACCTTCTAAATGCCCCTGGAAAATTTTTCTAAGTATAGTTTTCGATCGTTTTTCCACAATCAATTTTCCTTTATCCACACATTTACTAACAAGTTATTAACTTAATAAGAGGTTATGAACATATAATCCACATTTCTTAAATTTAGTTTGTCGTCGAATACTTTTGTTATATTTTTGACAACTTAATTAAACCGGCTAGGTAGTATTGGAAAAAGTTCATTTTATATCAATCGGAGGTAGCATCATGCACAGTCTTGCTATTGCCCTACATCAAAAGGGGATCAAGGTAACTGGGTCTGATGATGAGATATACAGTCCTTCAAAAGAAAAACTTGAAAAGTACGGTCTACTTCCCGCCCAACCGGGATGGCACCCTGAAAATTTAGCAAGTGATCTGGACGCAGTGATCCTGGGAATGCATGCCCGGGAAAACAATCCTGAATTGCTAAAAGCAAAAGAGCTGAACATCCCGATTTACTCATTTCCTGAGTATATGAAAAAAGTATCGGAGTCCAAGCAACGGATCGTAATTGCGGGAAGTCACGGAAAGACAACGATTACGGGAATGACCATCCATGTGCTTAACCATGTGGGAAAAGAATTCGATTACATGATCGGTGCAGAGCTAAAGGGCTTTGACAATCAGGTCAGGCTATCTGACGCTCCTATTATTATCATAGAAGGTGACGAGTACCTGACTTCAGTATTGGATAAGACACCTAAGTTCCTAAAATATGAACACCATATTGGACTGATAAGCGGCATCGCCTGGGATCACATCAATGCATTTCCCACTTTCGAAGAGTATGTCCACCAATTTGACATCTTTGGCGACGCCACACCGAAAGCGGGGAGTATTATCTTTTGTGGGGATGATAGTCTAGCGACCGTTATTGGCACAAAGGAGAGGGATGATGTCAACCGGCTGGAATATAATACCCATCCGCACAAGGTGATAAACGGACAGACTTTCTTAATTACGGAAATCGGCGATGTACCGGTAAAAATATTTGGCAAACATAACATGCAAAATATTGCTGGATGCAAGGCCCTCCTGAAAAGAATTGGGATAACGGATGAGCAATTTTATAGTGCAATTCAGAGTTTCGAGAATCCGCGGAAGAGGTTGCAGATAATATTTGAAGGGCCACACAATTCCGTTTACCTTGACTATGCCCATGCACCTTCTAAAGTGGCCGCTACTTCCAAAGCGGTGAAGGAGCAATACCCCGAAAGGGGATTGATAGCTGCCGTCGAGTTGCACACTTATAGCAGCCTGAATAAAGAATTTATCGATCAATACCAGGAAAGCCTCAACGACGCCGAAGAAGCTATTGTTTATGTCAATCCGGCTAATATTAAAAACGCCAGTGGGCTGCAATACAATGTCGACGACATCCACCAGGCATTCCAGCACCCCAATCTATTTGCTTCGACTGATATCGATCAGGTCATTAAAAAACTGCAGGACACCGATTGGAACAATAAAAACCTACTGCTCATGAGTTCCGGCAATTTCGCCAACATGGATACCAGCCAGCTCATTGAACGTTTATTTTAGTCTCATCAAACCCAACCTCTATTTATGAAATTGCTATTAAAAAACCCTCTCGTATTTTTTGACCTGGAAACCACCGGAATGAATGTGGCTACTGACCGCGTCATTGAGCTTTCATTTCTGAAGATCCATCCCAATGACCGGCAGGAAACAAAAAACTACCTGGTCAATCCGGGCATTCCCATCCCTCCGGAAGTTAGCCTGATCCATGGGATCTATGATAAGGATGTAGTTGACGCCCCGACGTTTAAAAACATTGCGAAAGAACTTTACAAATTCCTTGAAGGTTGTGACCTGGCGGGGTATAACATTATCAAATTTGACGTCCCAATGCTGGTGGAAGAGTTTCTAAGAAACGATGTGGATTTTGACGTGTCGAAAAGAAAAATGATTGATGCGCAAAAGCTTTTTTTCCTGATGGAAAAGAGAACACTTTCGGCAGCCTTGAAGTTCTATTGTGGCAAAGAAATGGACAATGCCCACAGTGCTGAAGCTGATACACTTGCAACTTATGAAGTCCTCAAAAAACAGGTTGAAATGTATGAAAATCAGGAGGTGGAAGACACCTTGGGAAATAAGCTGGGAATCATTAAGAATGACATGGAAGTCCTTCATAAGATCACCCTCAATAACCTGGTAGACCTGGCGGGAAGAATTGTCATGAATAGTGAAGGCGATGAAATATTTAATTTCGGAAAGCACAAAGGCAAAAAAGTGGTCGATGTATTCAAACAGGAACCAAACTATTATGACTGGATGCTTAAAAATGACTTTCCGCTGGACACAAAGAGAAAGCTGACTGAAATAAAGCTCCGGGATTTTAAGCTGGGGTAATTGCCTGGCCTATTCCAGTTGTTTACTTTCAAGACCTTCATCTTGTCTGGCAAACAGACCTACGTTCATCCTGACGTAAAACTACCTTCCCCTAACCTGTCGGCTTAGTGAATTTCCGGTAGTGCCATTTCTCTTTATTTCGACAGAGTAAGGCCAATTAATTTTGGAATTGGCATCTAATTGTCATTTTTTTGCTATTAATACACTTTTCTACTTTATGGCCAGGACAATCATCGTTTCAAACAGACTTCCTATTAGAATTTCCAAAAATGGTAACAAGCTGGTATATCAACCCAGTGAGGGTGGTCTCGCTACCGGGCTCGGCTCCATCTATAAAAAAGGAGACAACCTGTGGATAGGATGGCCGGGAATGTATGTGAATAAAAAGGATGAAAAAGAGGAAATCACCAAAAATCTCCGAAAGGAAAACATGGTGCCCATTTTTCTCTCGAAAAAGCTGATAAAAGATTTTTACGAAGGGTTTAGCAACGAGACTATCTGGCCCACTTATCACTATTTTTCCCAGTACGCAATTTATGATCATAAGAATTTTGAGGCCTATGTGAAGGCTAATCAAGAGTTTTGCAATGAGCTTATCAAAATTGCCAAACCGGAAGACACGATCTGGATACACGACTATCAGTTGCTTTTACTCCCAAAAATGGTCCGGGAAAAATTAGAGGATGTGAGCATTGGTTTCTTCCAGCACATCCCTTTCCCATCCTATGAAGTATTCAGGATGCTCCCGTGGAGGAAGGAAATACTCTACGGGATGCTGGGTGCAGACCTGATAGGGTTTCATACCTATGATGACATGCGGCACTTCCTCTCCTCGGTCAGCAGGCTCGTGGGGATTACGAATAGCCGGGGACGAATAGAAAGGGATAAAAGGGTAATTGAGGTCGATGCGTTCCCTATGGGAATTGACTACGAAAAATATGCAAGCTCTGCTGCTTCACCGGAAACCATTGAAAAGGAAATACGCTATCGCACATCCCTTGGTGATCAAAAGCTGGTGCTCAGTATAGACCGGTTAGACTATTCCAAAGGTATTCCCCAGCGTCTCATGGCCTTCGAGATCTTCCTTCAGAAATACCCCGAATACCAGAATAAGGTATCATTGATTTTGATAGTGGTGCCATCCCGCGACAACGTGGATCAATACCAGGAATTAAAAGAAGAGGTCGATTTGCTGGTGGGCAGGATCAATGGGCAATATGGCAAACTGAACTGGACACCCATTCACTATTTCTACAGGTCATTTCCTTTGGAAGCGCTATCTGCTTTCTATCGTATGGCTCACGTGGCGCTCGTAACCCCGATGCGAGATGGGATGAACCTTGTCTGTAAGGAATATATTGCAAGCCGATTGGATCAAAAAGGGGTGTTGATATTGAGCGAAATGGCCGGTGCATCCAAAGAACTATCTGATGCGATCCTTATCAACCCCAATAATGTAAACAGAATCGTTACTGCCATCCACGATGCGCTCATCATGCCCGAAGACGAGCAGATCAAGAGGATAAGCGTCATGCAGGATACTTTAAAAAGATATAATATCCATCATTGGGTAAATATATTCATGGAGCGCCTGCAACTGATCATCGAAGAAAAAAATTCGCTTGCTACCCGTAGTCTCGACAAGGATAGCACAAAAGAATTGATTTCAGCTTTCAAAAAGTCAAAAAACAGGTTGATCTTCCTTGATTATGATGGGACACTCATGGGTTTTAGTCCTAATCCCCAATCCGTCAAACCTGACAAAGAATTGATGCAAATTCTCGTGAAGTTGACTAAAATAAAAAGCAACCGGGTAGTGATCATAAGCGGAAGGGACAAAAATACGTTGAACTCCTGGGTGGGTGATTTGCCTCTTGATATCATCGCCGAACATGGCGTGTGGCTCAGGGAACGCGGGAACCATTGGCACACCATTGAAGCTTTGGACAGCAACTGGAAGGAAGAGCTTCGTTCCTTGCTTGAGGTGTATGTTGACAGAACGCCTGGTTCATTCATCGAGGAAAAAGACTATTCTCTTGTTTGGCACTATCGAAGAGTAGAACAAGGATTGGGAGAATTAAGGACCCGGGAATTAAGCAGCCACCTGAAGTATCTTTCGACTAATAAAAATCTCCAGGTACTGGAAGGCGATATGGTGGTGGAAATCAAAAGTTCCGCTGTCAATAAAGGAAGGGCAGCTATCAAGTGGTTACACGAATTCCCGCACGATTTTACACTTGCCATTGGTGATGACTGGACAGACGAAGACACCTTCAGGGTTATGCCGGATAATTCATTTACCATTAAAGTTGGAGGAACCACCAGCGTGGCGAAATACAATTTACCCGGTGTAAAAGAAGTTCGCGTTCTTCTTAAAAAATTGCTCGAATAGTTTTTTAAATTAATCCGAGCTTTGATTTCCAACCAGTTTTCTCAGTCATAGTATGCCTTTATTTCCAATTAAAATCACTACCGATGAAGTCAACTTTCGCTAACAGTTTAGGTATTTATTCTCTTCTTACTTTTTTGATTTTTGCCGGTTGTTCCAAAAACACATCGACTACTGTAACCGATCCAATTGAAAGAAAGATAGACAGTGTTTTGGTAAAAATGACCCTGGAGGAAAAAATTGGCCAAACCAACCAACGAGGTACGTCCAGCCGGGTAAAAGGAGCTCTTTCGGAAGAACTTAAAGCGGCGGTGAGATCGGGAAAAATCGGCTCCATGCTGAATGTGATGAACAAGGACTATGTGGAAGAGCTGCAGCGAATTGCTGTGGAAGAGAGCCCTAATGGGATTCCCCTCATTTTTGGAAGGGATGTCATTCATGGATTCAAAACGATCTTTCCAATCCCGCTTGGTATCGCCGCCACATGGAATCCCCAGGCCGCAGAAAATGGAGCCCGGGTTTCTGCCATTGAAGCATCTACCAATGGCATTCGCTGGACTTTTGCCCCGATGATGGATATTTCCAGCGATGCCCGATGGGGAAGAATTGCCGAGTCTGCAGGGGAAGATCCATACCTTACCTCCATCATGGCAAAAGCATATGTAAGAGGATTCCAGGGAGACGATCTCTCTGACCCAATGAGTATTGCGGCCTGTGCGAAACATTTTGCTGCCTATGGTGCGGCGGAAGGCGGCCGGGACTACAACACGGCTTCAATGCATGAGCAAATGCTACGCGATGTGTATTTAAAACCATTTCACGCTGCCGTTGAAGAAGGAGTCGCCACATTTATGACCTCATTTAATGATGTGAATGGAGTACCGGCATCAGGCAATCCATTCCTGCTGAAACAGGTGCTTCGCGACGAATGGGACTTTGATGGATTTGTGGTGAGCGACTGGAACAGCATCACGGAAATGATCGCACATGGCTATTGCCAGGATCCGAAAGAAGCCGCGATGAAAGCAGCCAATGCAGGCCTTGATATGGAAATGATGAGTACCTCATACGAAAGTCATCTAAAAGAGCTCATTGACGAAGGCAAGTTTACCGAGGCACAATTGGATGAAATGGTGAAAAATATTCTGCGATTAAAGTTTCGCCTGGGACTGTTTGAAAATCCCGGATTTGATCGTGACCGGGATGAACAGGTGCTCAGCAAGGAGCATAAAGATCTGGCAAAACAAGCTGCTGTGGAAAGCTTAGTACTGCTTAAAAATGAAGGTGTCTTACCATTATCCAAAGACATCAAAAAAGTAGCTGTCATTGGCCCGCTGTCTGATGCGCCACATGATCAATTGGGCACCTGGACATTTGATGGTGAGCAGGAAACTACCATAACACCGCTTAACTACCTTCGGGATTTTCTTGGTAGTGATAAAGTAATTTACTCTCCCGGGTTGAGCTACAGCCGGGATAAGAGCAAGTTGGCATTTAACAGTGCTATTAGTGCTGCGAGATCGAGCGATATCGTATTGTTTTTTGCTGGTGAAGAAGCGATCCTTTCCGGAGAAGCACATTCCAGGGCAGACATCAGTCTTCCGGGTGCGCAGGAAGAATTAATCAGGGAAATTAGCAAAATCGGAAAAAAAATAGTGCTTGTGATCATGGCGGGAAGGCCGATTGCGATCACCAATATTACTGACGAAGTCGACGCAGTGATGATGGCCTGGCATCCCGGAACCATGGGTGGCCCGGCAATAATTGATGTGTTATTTGGCGAGGCATCGCCCTCTGGCAGATTGCCATCTACCTGGCCAAAATCTGGCGAGCAATCCCCCATTTATTACAATCATACCAATACGGGAAGGCCCGCCAGCGAAGAATCCTTTGTGCAGATAGATGATATCCCCATCGGCGCCTGGCAGAGCTCTTTGGGTAATAATTCCCATTACCTGGATCTTGGATTTACTCCACATTTTCCTTTTGGATTTGGTCTGACCTATACCACTTTCGAATACAAAAACCTAAAACTGTCAGCATCAGAAATACCGGTCGATGGAACGCTCGAAGCTTCCGTTGAAATCACAAATACTGGTAAACGACCTGGTGTGGAAACGGTACAATTGTATGTGCGAGATGTAACCGCCAGCCTGGTGCGGCCCATTCGCGAGCTGAAAGCTTTCGAAAAGGTTGACCTACAGCCCGGCGAAACCAAAACTGTCGGCTTCACCTTGAGCACCGATGACCTGAAATTCCACAACCAGGAAATGAAATACGTGGTAGAACCAGGACTATTCCACTTGTTCATAGCGCCAAATGCCCAGGAAGGACTACAAACGGAGTTTATGGTGAAACAATGAACTTAGGTATGGTCTAGACCAAGGGGATTATTATCGGGCGGTGGTCTGTCAGGGGACAGACCAGGGAGGCGGATAATCATGTAAATTTATAAAATGAAAAAAATAGCACTATACTGTATTGTTGTCGTTGTTGCCCTAATCGGAATTTATAAATATGTAAAGTTTAATAATGACACGAAGGCATTAGATAAAGCGATCGTGTCAAACATCTTTTCAAAACCAATTGAAATTTATTTTTATCTAAATAATAAATTCCCCGAATCTTTTGATGACATAGAACCTTACATAACTGATATTCAATCATCAAGCCTTGATGACTTTACATTTTACTTAACGTCAAAACAAGATGGAAGCATTTATATATATGAGGATGGTTTTAATAACCAGATAAATGAAAGTGAAACTTATAATTATTCTAAGGATCATTATAACTTTCGTAATTACTTGTTCAATATGAAGGGGGATTTTTTAATCTATCAAAAAGAATGTAGCAGAGATAAGTTTATCGATGAATTGAAGAGTTTTATACTTTTATTTGAAGATGAAATAACACAAGAAAAGGAAGTTATAAGTTGCCTTAAAGATGAATTACTCTCAGTTAAAACTTTATATTTTAAAAGAAAATTCAACATTGAAATTTTAGATAGTGTGTTTTTACTTCCAAATGCCTATAAAACCATAATCACTATGGATAAAAATGATATTATAGATTTAAAAGGCAATTATAATAATGAAACTAAGGACTTATTAGAAAATCATTTAAAAAAATGTTTAGACGATGGTTATAAAGTAATCCTTCCTGTTAATTTACCTATAAAACGAGACGAATTTATCTATACACTATCCAACCCCGACTTGCGCAAGCATTAGTCCCCCCCACTTGCAAGTATCCGAAGGGTGAGGGAAATTCGTACGTGGTAACATTCGGCAGTAAAAGGTTATACATCGGCGGAGATACCGAAAACACACCTGAAATGAAAGCTTTAAAAGACATTGATATTGCTTTTCTTCCCATGAACCTCCCCTATACCATGACACCCGAAATGGTCGCCGATGCGATCAGGGCTTTCCAACCAAAAGTATTATACCCCTACCATTACGGGAGCACCGATCCGCAATTGCTGGTAGATCTGCTAAAAGACGAAGACAACATTGAAGTAATCATCAGAGACATGCCCTGATTATTCATTCCCGCAAGGTTTCATTCCAATCTTATTCCCTATATTTGCCCCTTTAATTGACCTGGCTGCCTTGTATATTTGGGCGAGCATGGAACTCTGAGATATGGATGAAACTACAAAGACCAAGAAAATCTGGACAGATTTTCATTATAACATTTTAAGCGGAAAAGGAATCGATATTGGCTGCGGGCCAGATCCGGTAAAGAAAGATGTGAAGCCCTTTGACATGGAGGATGGCGATGCCAATGTTATCACACAATATGTGAAAGACACTTTTGATTTTGTGTATTCATCCCATTGCCTGGAGCATATGTTCGAGCCCCGCAAAGCCCTGGCAGAATGGTGGCAATTAGTGAAACCGGGTGGGCATTTATTTTTCCTGGTTCCCGATGAAGACCTGTACGAGCAGGGAATTTTTCCTAGCAGATTTAATCCGGATCACAAGGCAACATTTACCATCAGTAAAGAAAAAAGCTGGTCGCCGGTATCGCATAATGTGCTTGATCTCGCCAATGAACTGCCCGGATCAGAGATTGTTGAAATCAAGCAACATGACTACAAATATGACCGACGGAAATTGATCCACGGTCCTATTATGAAACATTCGTTTTTTGGGTTGATTCCATTCAAAATTTTCTACTACATGTTTAAACCAATCATTCCTTCGTTTGCAAAATGGATCGAAAGGAAAGCATGGAAGCTGTACGTGAAAGACCAAACACGAAATAATGAAACGCTGGCCCAGATCCAATGCATCGTAAAAAAGAAGTGATGACGTAAGGTGATTGCTTTATGTTCTGTCGTGTTTTGTCAGGGGACAGAACAGAGGAGTAGGTGATTGTTTTTGGGTACGGTCGGGGACGGAATCGTAAATCGGTCGTTTTGGACTGTCAAGGGACAGTCCAGGGAGTTGGGAGTTGGTCGTTTAGAGGTCTGTCAGGGGACAGACCTTGGAGGGCGGGGATATCTTACCAATTTTTTGCATTATTCAATAACGAGTCAATTGCCGAGATCACCTTTTCAGAGGAATGTATACAGCACGGAGGAGTTCCCTTCTGTCCTACGATCTGACATGCCGTAGTGCCTGGTTTGTTTTTGATCGCATAAAAATCAGGATTGTGATAGCATCCGCTGAACTCGCAATCATTCTGTATGACAACGACATCCTTTAAATCAGGGTGACGGAGGAGTGGACTTACCGCCCCAAAGAAAACGACGGAAGGCCGGTGAAACGCAATGGCCAGATGGGAAGGAAAGGAATCATTTCCAATAAACAAATCACTTGCTGCCATCACCGCTTTAAGATCGCGAATACTCAGACCTCCTACCTTTTCCCCTTTTTTGTCATACAGACAATTATTTTCAATTTTATAAACATTGAGATTCTCTTGGATTAAATGGCCAATTACTTCCTGCCAATCCACCCCATAAATCTGTCGGTAATTGAGATCAGAATTGGTTTCCGTATGAATCAAAACATAAGGTTTTTGCAATTTTTCTGAAAGAGCCGTTGGTACTGAATGTAATTGGGGCCTCTTTGGTTCAAAACCTTTTAAATTCAGGATTTTTGCATAGGCTTCCTGCACAGGTAGCTGGGGAAATTTCTCATAATTCAGGCGGTGGATTTTGTGAAAGGTCTTTCGAATAAGTTGTTTTATGTAAGGCTTTTTAGTTGTAATCGTAAGCTTATCAGAATGAAGCCCGTCGAACAATTCAACACACGGCTCCGATGTAATGAACACCACCTTCTCACCCCTCTTCACCAGGAAATCCAGGATGGGCGCTACCATGACCACATCCCCTAGCGCTTTTGTCCTTTGAATGTATAGACTCAATTCACCTTCGGTTTTTACTACCCGCAATAATAGGGATAAAAAATAAGATCAAAGCGGAATTGCAATGGGAGATGGGGAATACTTTATTTTTCTATTTTTACCGCCGCTCAAAAGGTGCTGCTTTTTTTACAAAAACACTAAAACTATGTGAGGCAACACCCGGGCCGCTTGGCATATTGTCTCCTTACCATTCCCTTCGACTCATCAAATCGATATCCTCTAAATGCGTTGGCCTGTGGGCGAACCAATCGCTCGGCTCCAGCCGGGTGATCAATATGTTTGAACCTTTGAGCTTGAATCCTTGGAGCTGCAAATGAATCCCTCCTCATAACCCGGCCAGAGGCCTATAACATAGTCGTCACTCGGCTGCAGCTGAGCGACTGGGGGCTTCTCGACGCTCAAAAGCGTGCTGCTTTTTTTACAAAAACACTAAAACAATATGAGGCAACACCCGGGCCGCTCGGCTCATTGTCTCCTTACCATTCCCTTCGACTTATCAAATCGATATCCTCTAAATGCGTTTGCCCTGAAATGGAGATGGGAAATACTTTATTTTTCTATTTTTACCCAAATTTTTAAAAAAACGAAAGAATGGTCATTCTGGGAAGGAAGTTTGGAAGATTGGCGAATCGCCTTTGGGTGTTTACCAATTTCGCTGCCAATGCCATTGAGCATGGCTACGCATTGAGCTACCGGAATTTTGACGAATACATCGAATATTTCGAAGCGCCTTCCACAAATGACTTCGACGGTTACCCGATTAAATTCCGGTTATCAAAAAACAAACTCCTGGACCGGCTGCGGTTCTGGAAGTTTTTTCTTTGGTACAATCTGGTCGTCAAAAAATTTAAAAGTGGACCAGGATTCTCGTTTATTGAAACCACACCCTCCGGTAAGGCATTTCATCTCTACAATCCGAAATACCTGAAGTTGGCCTGTGATGAAAAGCAAAATCTCTATGTAGGCCATGGCGGTTTTTGGTTTATGGACAATGAGAACACCATCAAACACAAAGAGATTATTAAAAAGTTCTTGCGTCCAAAAAAAGAGTACCAAGAAATTGTTGAACAATTTATTTCCAAATGCCGGAAAACCTCGGATTGCCTTGTGGGAATCCATTTGAGAAAAGGGGATTACAGGAGGTTTGAAGATGGGAAAAATTTTTATGAGGATGAGGTCTACTATCATCAGATGAAGTACATCGCAAATATGCTCGGAGAAAGGGGCAAGACTTCACTTTTCATCCTTTGCTCTGACGAACCGATCAATCAAAATGCTTTTAAAGGGCTGCCGACCGTTGCGGGACCGGGACACCTGATTACCGACCTGTATGCGTTCGCTGAGTGTGACTACCTCCTCGGGCCACCGTCCAGCTACACGCTTTGGGCATCGTTTTACGGGGATGTCCCTTTAAAATTTTTGATGAAGAAAGAAACCGACTACGCACTATCGGACTTTCAGTTGGTCAAACATATCGGGGATGCCTTTACCATGCAGGGACGGGAGTTCTAAATTGTGCCCAACTAATTGCCGAAACAAAATCCAGCGTAAGACCCAATGACTCAGCTTAGTAGTTTTTTTCCTGAATTAAGCATCTTAAAAGCCGCATTTGGTGGCTATTTTATCCCCTTTTTATTCCACCCACACTAAAAAATATAGAGGTATTCAATCTTTGGTAGATTGCTGCTGCCGCTATTTTAATTTTACCAAATAATGCTAATTGGATGCCATTCGAACGGTATGTAAAAAAGCCTCGCAGATAAAAAAATCCCACTACCTTATTTAAATCATATCACGACGAAAAAAACACTGAATGTTTTTGCGGTTATTTTATTTATGATTCCCGCTCATTATGACAGAAAGCAAGGCCCAAAGTCAAAAGATGGAAGGCGAATTTATTCATTCGGTCTACTTCTGGTTGAAAAATCCTGGCAGTAAAGAGGATTGTGCGAAATTTGAACGTTCACTAACGAATTTTATTAATAACTCGGAATTTATCATGCAGAAGCACGTAGGCAAACCAGCCAAAACCAATCGCGAAGTGATTGACAACACCTACAGCCTGGTGCTTTCCTTTAAAAACAAAGAAATGCAGGACAAATACCAAACGGAGCCCGGGCACCTAAAATTCATCCAAGAAAGCGAAGCACTTTGGGAAAAAGTGCTGGTCTATGATTCAGAAAATATATTGAAGTAAAAATATGATGAGTTGTGACTCATTGCTACAACTCACTCGCTTAACTCCAAATTCTATCCCAAGACCTTATTTCATTCCACTCGGGCGTAGGGGCAAAATATTTCGCTCCAGGATACAAGTGCTCTTTCACCACATCTTCATTTAATTCCACTCCCAACCCGGGTTTTTCAGGCACTTTTACATACCCCTTATCAACAATAGGCTTTTCGATCCCTTTTACAAGATCTTCCCACCAGGGAATATCTACGGAATGATGTTCCAGCGCCACAAAATTCTGTGTTGCGGCTGCACAGTGTACATTTGCCATAAATGAAACCGGCGTGCCGGCAAAGTGCATGGCCATAGGAATTCCCTTTTCCTCCGCATAATCCCCAATTTTTTTGGTTTCCAATATTCCTCCAGCAGAAGCCAGGTCGGGATGGATCATATCTACGGCTCGTTTATCGATCAATTTGATAAATTCCTCCTTCAAGTAAATATCCTCGCCAGTAAGTGTGGGTGTATTTATTGACAGCGTAATCTCCCTCCACATATCCGTATAATCCCAGGGAACAAGATCTTCCAACCACGCCAGACGATATGGCTCCATGGCATTGCCTAAACGTATACATTCATTGACGCCGAAGTGTCCAAAATGATCAGCAGCCAATGGGATCTCATATCCAATGCCCTCTCTCACCTTTGCCACATATTCCACCATTTTTTCTAATCCCTTGTCTGTGATCTGTACACTGGTAAAGGGGTGGCGGGTAGCGCCATAGGTGTTTGGTTCGTTATCCCATTGGCGCTTTAACTCCCATTCGTTTTTATTGACAATGGTATCTTTTCCATCTGACACCATGTGTATCCCAAAATCCATTTTCAAAAAAGTGAATCCCTGGTTTACCCTGTCCTTCATTCTCTCCGCATAAACAACTGGATCTTGTGAAGAAGCCGTATCGCAATAGATTTTAATTTTATCCCTGTATTTACCCCCTAACAATTGATAAACCGGTACGTCGTATGCCTTACCGGCCAAATCCCAAAGCGCCATCTCTACTCCGGATACACCTCCACCCTGGCGACCATGATAGCCAAACTGCTTGATAAGCTTAAATAACTGCTCCACACTGCACGGGTTCTTACCCAATAACCTTGATTTCAGAAAAAGCGCATACCGCTCACTGGCGCCGTCACGCACTTCGCCCAATCCGTAGATTCCCTGGTTGGTTTCTATCTTAATAATAGGGCAGCGCATGGGGGCCTTGTCCACCTCGGCAATACGCATATCCGTAATTTTAAGATCAGAGGGAGATGAGTTCCGATTCACTTTTTGCGTGGCATAGGCAACATCATCCTCTGTAGTTTTAAACATAAATCCCAAAACCAGACCTCCCGCAACCGCCTTTTTAAAGAATGAGCGTCGCCTGTTCCAGGGATTTGATTGAAGCTTTACTCTTTTACTTGAATTGGTCATGATCCTGTGTGTTTAATTCTTCAATAAAGGGATTGCGATGACTGATTTTTTGAAAAATCCTAAAACCTTCCTAGTTTCATCGGATTGCCTTCTATCTATAATATATTATGAATCGCTCAATAAACTGGTATAAAATCCTTCAAAGTATTTCTGTTATTTGTTTATTGGCGGTAATTATCCTGCTGCTTACAGACCATAAAAATGCTACCGCTCCCTTCCTTACAGCTTTCTTTATTTCACTGGCGATTGGCATCAGGGGGAATGAAAATTTAAAAGGTTTTTCCTATACATTCTGGATATTTTCGGGGGTTACAGCAGCGATGTATTACCCGGAAGCCTTCAGAAGTGCTGGTGATCTGGAGTTTAAGACATTCATCGTTCCCCTTTTGCAAATCATCATGTTTGGTATGGGTACCACCATGACTCTGGATGATTTTAAGGGAGTAGCTAAAATGCCAAAAGGAGTGATTGTCGGCCTTATTTGCCAGTTTACCATCATGCCGGTCATAGGACTGACCATCGCCCATGTTTTCAGTTTCCCTCCGGAAATTGCCGCGGGTATTATTTTGGTTGGTTCTTCGCCAAGCGGCCTGGCATCCAATGTGATGGCCTATATCGGCAAGGCCAATCTCGCACTGTCAATTACCTTAACAGCCTGTGCCACTTTACTGGCTCCAATATTGACACCGGCATTGATGAAATTTTTAGGCGGTGAATTTGTCCCTGTTAATTTCTGGAACATGATGATCAGCATCATCGAGATGGTGATTATTCCGATTGTGGCCGGATTACTGTTTAATTATACTTCTCATGGACGATTGAAGTTTTTTCAGGATCGGCAAACCAAGGTGTTTTTCAAACTCCTTGCTGGCACAGTAATGACCATTCTCGTATTCTTCATTTTGGGAATGTTGTTCCAACCAGTCCTCAATGAAGAATTAAGCTTTGCCGGTTTATTTCAGAAAAATATCGTCCTTCGGGTCTTTGAAACGATGGTCTATGCAGGAATTATTACTTTCTATATTCCGCTGCAATTGGGACTAATAGTTCATCACTTTAAAAAGGCCGATCTGGTGTATAAAATGATGCCCTTAGTTTCAATGGTGGGAATTGCTATCATTATTACGATTATCACTGCATTGGGAAGAGATAATCTCCTGACTATAGGGATGGCGCTTATCTTTGCCTGTTTGTTGCACAATATGTCGGGATATTTTCTGGGGTATTGGGCTTGCCGACTAATCGGACTCGATGAAAAGTCCTGCCGGACCATTTCCCTTGAGGTTGGTCTTCAAAATGGCGGGATGGCGAGCGCTTTGGCACAGGTGATGGGCAAGGCCGCTACTGTGGGGCTGGCACCGGCCGTTTTCGGACCGATGATGAATATTACCGGTTCTACGTTGGCCATTTGGTGGCGAAGAAAAAAGATAAAAAATGATCTCTCCGAATAAAATCCTATAACAATGAAACGCTTCTTATTACTCTCAATTTCCCTGCTCTTTCTGCAAGCTTCAATTGCTCAATCGCTTACCAAAGAAGGGTTGATATTTTTAACCCAGGAATGGGAAGGCGAACGTTTTGAAGATGGAAGACCAAAAATACCGGATGATCTGTTAAAACGTGCCATCCATATTTCCATTGAAGAGGCCTGGGGCTATTTGAGAAATAAAGGCTTTAATAATCAATTTGAAGGCGACTGGAAAATGATCCACGATGATCAGCCGTTTGTGGGCCGGGCATTAACCGCCACCTATGTTCCCATGCGCCCTGATCTCATGAAGCGAATGGTAGACGAGGGTCACAAAAATGGCAGGATCGGCCCGATGAATTCCTGGCCTATTGACATGCTCAAAGAAGGAGATGTCTATGTAGGGGACGTATTCGGAAAAATCGTTGATGGTACGCTCATTGGCGATAATTTAGGGAACGCCATTTATTCCAAGTCAAAGACAGGCGTCATCTTTTACGGAGGCTCACGGGATTTAGAAGGTTTGGAAGAGATAGATGGTTTTAATGCCCTTGTAAAGGGCTGGGATCCCAGCTATTTAAGAGAGGTGATGCTGATAGGTCTGAACGGACCGACACGCATTGGGAAGGCCATCGTGCTTCCGGGAGACCTCGTGCTGGCAAAAAAAGAAGGGGTCATTTTCATTCCTTCTCATCTGGCTAAGGAGACCATCATAAATGCAGAGTTTGTCGCCCTGAGAGATCAGTTTGGGCATCAAATGTTACGGGAAGGGAAATATACGCCCGGGCAAATCGACACCGCATGGACGGAGGAAATTAAAGCGGCATTCTTAAAGTGGCTGGACAATAAAGAAGACCAGCTTCCGATGACCCGAAAAGAGCTGGATGAGTATATGAAGGAAAGGAATTGGTGACGAGCATCCCGCGTCTGACGGTTCGGGCAGATTTTGTGGATTTGATGCTTTGATCTTCAAACCGTCTGACGCATACTTCCACACTCAATTTCCCGGCTCCTGCCGGGTAATCTATATTTTACAAGCTTCCAGCTAAAATAGGAATGTTGCAATGTTGGCTTCTACTCCAGTCAGCCGGAGGCTTCAAACATATTTCTCACCCGGCAGGAACCGGGCGAGTAATGGTTACTCGATTGTGATTGCACTTTTTTCCTCTTTGGCCTTCCGAATAGCACGAAACATTACCTCAAATAAATCTTCACCATCCGAAGTCACAAAATAGTTGGATAAGTCGGTAATTTCCGAGCTAATATCACCACCCCAAGGAGGCTGTTTTGTCAAATCCATTTTATCCCAAATCACTTTGTTCGGACTGAATTTTTTCAATCTTTTTTGAATCTCCCTTAGTTCCCTTTCAGCTTTTTCCAGGTTTCTAAATGACAATTCTTCATTGTAAAACTCTGCCAAAATAGTTTTATATCTTTTACCAAAAATCCCTTTGTTTAGATGATAATCAATTGTGTCAAAGAATGAAATTAAAAAATCACTAGCGCCTATTTCAAAAGTGGAATTTTTTGTTCTTAAACGAACTCCCATATTTCTAATAACAAAAATTGATTGTAGTCCCCGGTTCCTTCATGCTTTTGTTAATGCGTCAAACAAATAAACATTTGACAACTTTTAAAGGCTTTAAGATATAAACACTGGGTCAAATCAAATAAGATTTTACTAGAAAATCATCACCCAATTGCCCGGCTCCTGCCGGGTAATCTATATTTTACAAGCTTCCAGCTAAAAACAGAAATGTGGAAATGATGATTTATTTTCCAGCCAGCCAAAGGCTTCAAACATATTTCTCACCCGGCAGGAGCCGGGCGATTGAATTGGTATCTTTCCGAAAGTTCCAAACTCTCGGAAAGATGCTAAGGAAGTTTTGATCGCTCCGTCACTTGAAAAGGTGTTTTGAAAATCCGGGGCGAAACAGTCTAAGCTTAAATGCGCCAGCCCTGGGTATTACAATTTAAGCAGTCAATTTATATTGACTATTCCCTTTTGTTCTACTTCTACTCACCCTAAGCAAATCCCAGGAATTTTTAGCACTAAAATACCACTGATAATTCTTCTTCAAACGATTTTCAGTCAATCTTCGAGGTACCCCTGAACCCATTCCTCACATACACATGAAACTGACAATAATCTTTTATTTTATCCGACCGCCGGTCAAAAGTTTATTTTTTTCAGGATGATCATTGATTAATTTTGATACATCAAAAACCTTAAACAATACCTCCAGATGAATTACAGAACACTCGGCAAAACTGGATTTAACATTTCAGAGATTTCACTTGGCACCTGGCAGATTGGTGGTGACTGGACGCACAAAATGACCGTGGAGGATGGCAAAAAACTCGTCGAAGAGGCCATAGAAAATGGCATTAATTTCATCGATACAGCAGATGTATATGGCATGGGGCTGAGTGAAAAAGCGGTGGGTGAAGTCGTGAAGAGCCGGTCTGAAAGGGTCCACGTCGCTACAAAATGCGGAAGACAAATCAATCCCCATATCAGTGAAAACTATACTCCGGAAGTGTTAAGAAAATATGTTGAGGCGAGTTTGAAAAACATGGGAATGGAGTGCCTGGACCTCATCCAATTGCATTGTCCACCTACCGAGGTCTACTACCAGCCGGAAATCTTCGAATTGTTTGATCGCCTGAAAGATGAAGGAAAGATATTGAACCTCGGCATAAGCGTGGAAAAGATCGAAGAAGCGATCAAGGGTATGGAGTTTGACAATGTGACCACTGTCCAGATCATTTTTAATATGTTCAGGCAGCGACCGTCGGAGTTATTCTTTGACCTGGCAAAAAAGAAAAATGTAGGTGTGATAGTGAGGGTACCCTTAGCGAGTGGATTATTGACTGGCAAATATTCGTCTTCCACCCAGTTTGACACAAACGATCACCGCAATTTTAACCGGAATGGAGAGCTGTTTGACAAAGGCGAAACCTTTTCCGGTGTGGATTATGATACAGGGCTACAGGCAGTAGAAAAATTAAGAACATTGTTTCCAGACCAGGAAAACCTGGCGCCCATTGCGCTGAAATGGATCCTTCAATTTGATGCCGTGAGTTGCATTATTCCGGGAGCATCGTCTTCAAAACAACTGCAATCAAACCTTTCGGCTTCGCAGGTACCTGATTTCACAAAAGAGCAAATCAAGGGTATCCAGGAAATTTATAATGAAATGATCAAGTCTTTAGTCCATCAACTTTGGTAAGAAACCTATGAGCGACTACCTCGAAAGCGTTAACCGGCAATTTCGCTACTATAAAATGCTCGGCGACAAATCAATCTCCCAGGTGCCCGATGACATGCTTCACTGGTCGCCCGGAGAGACGAGCAACAGCATTGCGCAAATCGTAAAACATCTTCGCGGAAATATGCTTTCCCGATGGACTGATTTTCTGGACAGTGACGGCGAAAAACCCTGGCGCAACCGCGACGACGAATTTGTGGATGATATACCGGACAAAGAACAAATGATAAAATACTGGCAGGAAGGCTGGAAATGCCTTTTTAACGCCCTCGACGAGCTGGAGGATTCTGACCTGGAGAGCATCGTTTACATCCGGAACCAGGGACATACTGTAGTCGAAGCAATCAACCGGCAATTGTCACATTATTCTTATCACATTGGGCAAATTGTATTCCTGTCAAAAATAATCACAGGAAACGACTGGCAATACCTTTCCATTCCCCCGGGCAAATCAAAAGAGTTTAATCAGGAAAAATTTTCAAAAGAGAAAAGTAAGAGGCATTTTACGGACGATTTTCGAAATCAGGAAACGACCGATTAAGAATTATCCTACTACACAATGACGATTAACCAGAAGAATAACCATTTTATTTTTTACGGGATCACTCCACCCAAATTAAATACTGAAAAAGAAAAAATTACCGCCATTGCGCAACGGCAAATCGACAGGATAAAGGACCTCGACCTTGATGGACTGATTTTGTACGACATTCAGGATGAATCATCCAGAACGGAGATACAGCGGCCCTTTCCCTTTATGGAGACCATTCCGCCGGAAGTTTATAGCAAGGACTATCTCGGCGAATTAAAAATCCCCAAGATCATCTATCAAAGTGTGGGGAAATACAACAAGGAGATGCTTTCGGGGTGGTTTCAGGAAAATTCAAATGAACTTCCTTATGTGGTGCTTGTAGGATCTCCATCTAAAAACCAGCAACCTGCCATGAGCCTGCAAGAAGCTTATGAAATCAGAAGAAACTCCCATCCCACTTCTTTTTTAGGTGGGGTAACGATCCCCGAACGACACTTTAAAAAGGAGGACGAACATCTCAGGCTGGTTCATAAAATGGAGAAAGGGTGTAGCTTCTTCATTTCACAATGCGTCTACAGTATCCACAATGTGAAAAACTTCCTTTCGGATTACTACTTTTACATGAAAGAAAAAAACCTGGAACCTGCCCCGATAATTTTCACGCTGACTCCATGCGGTTCAAAAAAGACCCTCAATTTTTTAGAATGGCTGGGCATCGATATTCCCAAATGGCTAAAGAATGACCTGTACCACTCTGAAGATATCCTTTCCAAATCTGTGGAAAGCTGTAAGCACATTTCCAGCGACCTCAAAGATTATTGTGACGAAAAAAAGATTCCCTATGGGTTTAACATTGAAAGTGTGGCTATTCGAAAGGAAGAAATAGAGGCTTCGATCGATCTTTTGAAATATGTCAAAACAATGATGAGCTAAACAATGGGAATTTTTAAAAAAATAATGAGCTTCGTTTTTTGATTAGGTGGATGATTCCTTTATTTGAGGGCACAAAATGAATCGCCAAGCTAGCCTCGATGAAAAAGATCTTTATATTCCTTTTAGTTCTTTTTATTCTCATTCTGGCCATTTCATTCACCTCCCCCTTTCTTATTAAAAATCAGTTTAACAAGAAATCAAGGGAATTGATTGGGAGGCAGGCCACGCTTGAATCGTTTGCCTTTAATCCCTTCACCTGTGCGGTAACTGCTAAAAACCTTCAGGTGCTTGAGGAAGATGATTCCGCTCTTTTTGCCGGGTTTCGATCGTTCTACATTAACGTGAATTTTTCAAAACTCATCATTGGGAAGTTTCAAATAGAAGAAGTTACCCTGGACAGTCCTTATGTGAATGTGATCAACCAAGCCGGGATTTTTAACCTTAATGACCTCATACCTAAGAAAGATTCGACCCTTATCGAAGAGGCGTCTGAATCTAATGATTTTGAATTTGAAATACTTAATCTTAGGATGTCAAAGGGAAAGGTGGTGTACTACGAAAAAGACATTGATCACACCATCATCATGGACGATCTTTCGTTCCGCCTGCCCAGGTTTGCCTACAACAGCCGTTCGGCTAATATGGACATTCAGTTTATCATTGATGAATCGGGGGTATTAGCTATCAGCAACAGTTTTTTTCCTGATGAAAGCCGGTTTATCAGTCACATTAAATTATCTAACCTGAATATAAACCTGGCCGAACCTTATGCAAAAGATTATTTGGCGACCAATGACATCAATGGCAAGGCGAATTGTGACATAAACCTTATCGGTGAATTCAAGGAAAAAAGCCAATTGAAGATAAATGGGCTGGCCTGGCTAACCAACCTTGAAGTAAAAGATACTTCCAGCTTACCACTGTTCACCGCTGACTCAGTAGGCGTTAAAATGAAGAACATAGATCTTTTTGGAAATCGATACGCCATCAATAAAGTAATGGTGAGGAATTTTTTTCTTCGGTTTGATATGATGGACAGCACGAATAGCTTGTTGCAGGCGTTTGCCCCCGTCCTGATCACCGATACCGCGACGACTACCTTGCAGGATTCCCTCCAACCAGAAACAGATTTGTATTATGGCATTGACTCATTTATTATCTCTGGAGGCTCCATTAAATACCGGGATTATTCGCTGGATAATTATTTTGAATACGATATCATCAATATCTCTGCACTTGCAGACAACATCAGTAGTACATCCCGGGGGGCCAAATTGAGCAGCATCGGAGTACTAAACCAGCGGGGAAGATATGATGCCAACTTGATTTTCGAACCGAACGATCCACTCAATTTCGACCTGAATTTTGCCGTTAAAGGATTTCAAATGCAAGATCTGAGCCCTTTTTCGTTGACATATGCCGGGCATCCCATCTTTAAAGGCGAATTGATTTATTCGGGTAAAACCACAGTAAAACAAGGGATAGTGGACAGCCAAAACAAGATGACCATTTATAACCTACAGGTGGGTGATAAAGCATCCAAAAAGGTATTGTACGAAATGCCTCTGAAGTTTGCTGTATTTCTGCTAAAAGACAAGGATGGCGTCGTCAACCTTGACCTGGCCATGGATGGGAATATGAATGACCCCAATTTCAAATTTAGCCCGTTGATCTGGCAAATGATCCGTCAAAACCTGCTGAAAATCGTAGCCGCCCCTGGCAAGCTCCTGGCCTCACAATTTGGCATGAACGAAGAAGATATCCGTTACCTGTCATTTGAACAACTTGACACAACACTCACCGAAGAATCGGCCAATACACTGATCAAACTCCAGGAAATATTAGACAACAAGCCGGGACTTATCATTGATCTGGATTATTATTCGCCAGATGATATGGACATCAGAAATATCGCTTTGATAAAAGCCAAGACCTTTTATATCAAGGAAAAATTTAAACCCAAATCCCAGGAACAGCTTGTTAAAAAGGTGGAAACTACGTCTGACAACGATATTCACTTTCTCACATTCATGAGAAAAGAACTGGAAATCTCCACCGCCCCTGACGACAGCCTTGCGATCGAATGGGTGGGAGCGGAAAACCTGCTGGCTGAATACACGGCCCTTCAGGTCAAACGAAAGGAAGCCATCCAGCAGCATCTAAGCCTGACAGACCCTCTATACTTGCAACATTTCCGTTTTTCAGAGCAAATGGAACCTCCTAAGTTTGAAACAGACAAGAGCGGTTTCATTGTGAATTTTGAAATGGAATAAAAACATCAATGAATTAAGGGAATTCACCCAGAGGCATGAAAGTCGTCTAACTATTCCAAGTGGTCGGAAGACCGGATTTTCAAAAAAAAGGCAGCCCTCTGGCTGCCTTGATTTACTAGGATTTAGAGCTATCACCTTTCGGTGGTTGATTAGGTTTCTTTTTTGGTGCCTCTTCAATCTCTCTTTTTACAGGAACCTTCCTATCTGCGACAACCTTTTCCTTCACTTCCTCAACCTTTGCATCCTCTGTTTTCCCTTGAAGAAATCCGGGAAGATCCATTCCAGCCATTTTGAATAAATCCTGCATTGGGGGCAAAGATTTAGCCAATCCTGATAAAAACCCGGAAGTGGCACTGCCATCTTTGCTATTGCCATCCCAAACGGTGACTTTATCGATCTTGATGTTTTTGATCGCATCCACCTGCGTTCTCACTAATTCAGGTAGCTTATCCGCAATCATCAGCAGCACAGCATCCCTGGAGTTATCACCAGCGGCGCTGACGATCTTGTCAAACCCTTCTGCTTGTTTGCTCAGGATTTCCAGCATACCTTTTGCCTCCGCCTGCATTTTAAAGTAGATGGCGTCTGCATCTCCTTTTGCCCTTCTTCGGGTAGCTTCCGCTTCAGCTTCGGCATCGATTTCCATTTTTTCTTTGGCAATCTGAGATGGCACAATGATGTCAGCCGTTTGAGATGCTTTATCCCTTTCAGCCCTGGCTGTTTCAGCTTTTTGCTCCTGAACATAGGCTTCTTCCAAAGCTTTCGCTGTACTTACTTTTTCAGCAGCTATAGCTTTTCTTTGGGCCTCGGCCTCTTTTTCCCTTCTTTCGGCTTCTGAATTGGCAATATCAATTTTCGCTTTGTTTTCACCTTCTACCGCCCGGGCATTGGCATCAGATACGGATATCCTTTCCAGTTTATGAGCTTCGGCAGCTCCTACCCTCGCCTGAGCTTCAGATTCAGCCTCCCCGATTTTTGCTTTTGAATCAGCGGCGGCCATTTCAATTCTTTCCCTTTTTTGGGCTTCGGCTTCCCCGATTTTAGCTTCAGCATTTAAAGCAGAAACCTTGATTCGCTGTTCCTGTACCGCGGCAGCTTCACCAATGGAACCATCCCTGGTTTTCTCAGCTACACTTTGTCGGGCATCATTAATGGCTTTCGCGGCTGCTTCCTTACCTAAAGCTTCGATATACCCGGACTCATCTTTAATGTCCGTAACGTTTACGTTGATAAGCTTCAATCCAATTTTCTTCAATTCCGCCTCCACGTTGGACGCAACGTTGGCCAAAAACTTATCACGGTTACTGTTGATTTCCTCAATATCCATGGTAGCAACTACCAAACGCAATTGACCGAATATGATATCTTTAGCCAAATCATGGATTTGCTCTCGTGACAGTCCCAATAGCCTTTCAGCGGCGTTGTTCATTACTCCGGGTTCTGTAGAAATACCTACCGTAAACCTGGAGGGCACATCCACCCTGATATTTTGCCTGGAAAGGGCGTTGGTCAGATTAACTTCAATGGAGATAGGAATCAATTCCAAAAACTCATAATCCTGAATAACAGGCCAAACAAAAGCTGCACCTCCGTGAATACACTTGGCAGTTCTTGTACCATCGGGACTGGATCCTACCTTCCCGTACACGACTAAAATCCGATCTGAAGGGCAACGCTTGTACCTGCTGACCCACCATGAAACAATGACTATAAAAAATATTATAGCAACTACGATTAAAATTACTAGTTGAGGCATCTGGTTAATAGTTTACTTTAGTGACTAATAAATATTGATTGTTAATAATTTCTAAAACTTGGATCAATGACCCTGTAGGGATTTCACTTTCATCATCTGTAAGCGCATCAAGTTCACGCAGGTTTCCCTGGATGTTCACCTGTACCTTACCCACACCCTGTCTCTCTGCTGGAATCCTAAGGTACACCTCTCCGGTTTTGTCGATCGCATTGTCCATGATCATGGTGCCACTTTCGTGCATCCTTGTGAGATAATACATCAGATAGGAAACGATAAACATCATGGCCGTACCGGCAACTCCGCTTATGATCAGAGTGAGAAACATACCCAATCCGGAATCGACACATGCCAATCCGGCCCAGGCAAAAATGGTTAAAAACCCCAAAATGGATTTAAATGAAAATACCGTAAAACCAGTATCTCCATCAAGATCTGCATCAATATCGGGCTCAGCGTCAATATCTGCATCGACGTCTGCCCCAACGATGGTGAGAACAAGCTGAACAATGAGCAAGGCTGTAGATGGGATAGCGATTACCCAATACACTTTTTCCAGAGCGGTAAGCACAGCCC